>NZ_JBHTHC010000009.1:0-32567 GCF_042676285.1 Paenibacillus sp. GCM10027626
GCATACGAATCATTCTAACAGGAGGCGCTATGGACTGGCTCACCTCGTCCGGAAAGGTGGCTCAAAAAAGCCGGAGACGTGGCTCTCACTCGCCGGAACGATGGCTCAATTCACTGCGGAATATTCAGTTTGTTCACAGATAACGGAACTACGGTCCGCGCAGATCAGCTCAGGTCCGCACAGGTCGGTCGCCCATGCCCGCTCCGCCCACGCATACCGAAGGGACCGCAGTAGTGTAGCATGAGAGACAAAAAAAAGTACCCGCAGAGGATAACCCTTTGTACGGGTACTTTTTCATTTATAATAGAACGATCAATCAAGCTCCCGCTGCAGCAATTCCCTAAATACCGGAGTCAGCTTGTCGGCCATGCGCATGAAGCCGAGATCGGTAGGGTGCACGCCGTCTACCGTACATTCGAAGCGGGTATCGTCTGTCCCCATCATCTGGCTGCCATCGTAGAAATGGATATTTTCGTCACCTTGCCCGCGCAATTGCTCGACCGTTTCGCGCTCGATCCGAGTCATCTCCAGCCGCTTATTCCGCAGATCCGGCTCGAATGGTTCACCCGAAAATTCGAACTTTGATATGACGAGAATCGGTACAATGGGATGTGCCTCCCGGAGAATACGGATAAACTCCGGCAGCGTCTGCTTGAGCAGCTCGGGACTTACGGCATTAGCCTCATAATCCAGTACAAGCATGGCCGGATTGTCAATCTCGCTTATAATACGCGCCATCTCGGGCTCGCCGCGGCCGTTGCCGGAAAAGCCGAGGTTGATAAATTCGAGCGGAATGCGGCGGCTCAAAATATTCGTATACGCCATTCCCGGACGGGAGGCGCATCCGCCTTGTGTGATCGATGTGCCGTAGATAATCACCTTTTTATCATTGTGATAGGGCAGAGGCGCTTCGATGAGCGCATCGGCATCTACACCGATCGCCAGCTCGTTTACCCCTTGATAGAGCGGGAAGTTGAGCGTCACATGGCGCATTTCCGCAACAGGAAAATCGTACAGTAGCACTTCGAAAGCCTGATTGGTATGATCGAAGCGGCTCGTTTTATAATAGGCTTGTTCTCCGGGCTTGCCTAAGTAAAGGTCAAAACCGCACTGTCCGGTGGCGGGCATGTGGTACATATCGGCTTTGTGGGCCAATTGGACGCGGATAGCAAGCTGACGGGAATCGGTCTGAAAAGCCAATTGTCCGCCCGCTGTATGGTTTGCGAGTACATTTACGCCGGAGGGAATAGGATGTTCGGAATGAACGGGTAATCTGCGAAAAATGCGATCCTGCTCAAACCAGGAAAAGCCGGATAACCGGAAAGGCTTCTCGGCGGGGGACAGCCACTGCAGTCCGGCCAGCTCGTTTTTTTCCAGCGCCATATTCGGATCCAGCTCGGATACGTTCGTTTTATTAGGATTTTTCGGTTGATCAGGCATGAATATGATAAACCTCCTTGAACAGAAGTGATTTTTCTCCTATTTTACCATAATTCCTCTCGACGAAGCATGAATTTTTCCTGCGGGCATAGAAATCTGTCCATGAATACGCTATGATCAAAAAAAATCGAATGAGTCAAGGGGGAGATGGATTGGAGCGGAGAAGGGCAATTCCCATTACGACGAAAATTTTGTTTATTTTGCTGCTTATTCTAATCTCGCTGTATGCGGTAACGCTCATCGTGAACCAGATGGCTACAGACAGTATCTCTAAAGAAATCACAAAATCGGTGCAAAGCCGGGATGCCTTTTATTTAAATTCGGTTGAAACGGAGGTTTCGCGGATTTCGTCGAGTTTGCTGGAATTTGTTACGGATATGGACCTGATCGAGCTGGGCATGTCAGAGAGCACGACCGATTATTTTAGCCGTACAAGCAAAGTTCGAGCAGTTCAGCGGCGGCTGAAATTGCTGCGCTCATCTTCCAGCCTGATTCAAGATGTCAAAGTGTTTGTTCCGCAAATGAACCGTACATTGGAAACGGCTAATTTTCAATCTACCATTGCCGACCCGGAGTACCAGGAACTTGCGCGTGAAATGAATCATACTCGCATTGTATCCGTAGGCGAGCAGCTGTTTATGAGTATGCGTTACCCCTCGCATGTCGTCGAAGGTAGCGAGCCTCTCTTTGTTATTGCTGTAGAGATTGATAGAACACAGTTATTAAAAGGGTTGCATGATATTGTAACTCCGGAGCATGGCAATTCTGTACTGGCCAAGCTGCATGACGGGTGGATGGTTACCAATGACAGCAGTTCATTTCCTGATGAGATTATGCAAAGTTTGCGCCATTTAACAGATCAGACAGCTGTGGAAGCGCAGGTGGAGACCTTGGTTTTGGAAGGAAAGCGGCATTATGTCTCATATCGTCTGTCGCGGGAAATCGACATGGCGCTGATTGCTTATATCCAGGAGGACAGCTTGCTTGGCCCGTTGCAAAGCTATAAAAAATGGGTATGGATCATCTTGCTGCTGTCCGTGCTAATAACGGTATTGTTCTCGCTCTCGCTTTATCGCGTTATTCATGCTCCGTTAAAGAAGCTGGTTATCGGATTTCGTAAAGTGGAAGAAGGAGAGTTGGTACCGATCGAGGTGGAGCGAAGAAGAGATGAGTTTAACTATTTGTTTATGCGCTTTAACAACATGGTATCCAGGCTGTCTGTGCTTATCCATGAAGTGTACGAGCAGGAAATACGCAGCCGCCGTTCCGAGTTGAAAGCGCTGCAATCACAAATTAATCCTCATTTTTTATATAATTGCTTTTTTATATTGGACCGCCTGATTCAAGTCAATGATACGGAGCGTGCAGGCCAATTTTCTGGCTACTTGGGAGCTTATTTTCGCTTCATAACCCGCAATGGATTGATGATGATTTCATTGGAGCAGGAGATGCAGCATGCCCGTGCCTATATCGACATTCAGCTCGTTTGCTACGGGAGCAGAATAGATGTCGAATACGAGGAACTGGATGACAGCTATAATCAAATCAAGGTTCCGCGTCTTATTGTACAGCCTTTATTGGAAAATGCATTCAAATATGCGGTGGAGCAAAGTGCCGCTCAGGCAGAGTTGTGGATACATGGCGAAGCACGCTCAGGATGGCTGTCGGTTATGGTCGATGACAACGGCCGGCATTTGACGGATATGCAGCTGCAGGAACTGCAGGCCAAGCTGAGCTCCTCCCTTCCGGAAATGGAAGAAACGACCGGCTTGATTAATGTGCATCGCAGAATTCAGTTGATGTACGGTTCGGGATCGGGCGTATATGTTACTCGCTCCCAGCTTGGCGGTTTATGTGCAGAAATACGAATACCATTGGAACAGCGAGAGGAGTATGGCGATGTATAAAATGATCATAGTAGACGATTTGCCGCTCATTGTAGAAAGCTTGGTAAAGCTGTTCGCGGCACAGCAGGAACTGGATGTGCAGCTATATACGGCGAGCTCTGGTATGGAAGCGCTTGAATTAATGCGCAAGCACGCCATTGACATTGTGCTGTCAGATATCCGCATGCCGGAGATGGACGGCATCGAGCTGCTGCATCAGATCCGTCAATCATGGCCCGCTTGCAAGGTCGTTTTTTTAACCAGTTATGACGATTTTCATTATGCCAAAAGTGCGATATCGGGGGGCGGTTTCGAGTATGTCTTAAAAACCGAGCCGAACGAAATGATCGTCCAAGTGGTCAGGAAAGCAATGGCAGCGCTTGATCAGGAATACGAAATCCGGAAAAAGCTGTATCGGGCGGATATGCAAAACAGCCGCATGATGCCGCTTGTGATTGAAAATTATTTTCGCGATCAATTGCAGCGGAAAGGGGCGGATGCCTTTACTGACCGTCATCGTATGTTTGCGGAATGGGGATTGCCATTGACAGATCAATCGCTCCTCCTGTTAGTCGGCAGAATCGACGCTTGGGAACGGTGGACGCGCGCAGACGGGGAGCTTATGAAATTTGCGATTCGCAATGTGGCAGACGAATGTTTACGGAAATACGCACAGCTGCTTTCGTTTCGCTACGACGATTCCAAAATCGTGTGGCTGCTGCAGCCGTCAGCAGACAACGGAAATGGCGGCTGGTCTTCCTTGCTGGAGCAAATTCAGCATACATGCCGCAGTCTGCTTAAAGTATCGGTCACTTTTGCGATAACGTCAGTACCTGTCCCTTGGAATCTGTTGTCAGCGAGCTTCGATCAATTACGTTCGTTGTTGTTAAGTCCTGCGGGAGCAGGCAAAGAATTGGTACTCGCTGCAGATGCTGCGGACGAGAAACAGGGCGAAGCAGGCAGCGGCAGAGTGTCAGATTATAAGGTGCAATCGAGAAATATGGCCTTATTGCGTCATTATCTGGAAACCGGCCAGCAAGCGGAGTTTGAGGTGCTATTCGCCAGTATGACGGAGATCGGCGGGCGTGAGCCGGTTAGCGGATATTATAAGCTGGAGCTCTATCATGGGCTGGCATCCTTATTTTTGTCATATCTCAACATCCATCCGTTGCGGGAGGAGCGGGCTTCGCGGATGAATCCGGATAAGCTTAGCAGTATCAACCCGGATTTATCCTGGGATGAGATGAGCGACTATTTTAAAGAACTGAGCAAGTCGATCTTTGCCCAGCGTGCACAGTCCTCGCAGCAGCATGAGCATGAAATTATTGGCTGGATTAACGACTATATCGCCCGCCACTTATCAGAGGATTTATCGGTTAGCCGTCTTGCAGAGCTGGTGCAATTAAATCAGTCCTACTTGTCCCGGCTATATAAAGGTGTCACGGGGACGGCCTTGTCCGACCACATTCAGTCAGCCCGGATCGATAAAGCCAAGCAATTGCTAAAGCATTCCTCACTCAAAATTTATGAAATTGCCGGTGAAGTCGGCTATGAGTCGCGTTTGTCGTTTATCCGGCTGTTCAAAAATCAAACCGGGATGACCCCGCAGGAATACCGCGATTTATAAAGCAGAATGTCATCAAGTGTAACGCAGGTAAGAAAGTGAATCTAGTCGCATTTTGATTAAGCGATTATATTTATCACGAGGACGTTCTCACGTGCAATATATAAGGGAGGGGATCTGAAGCGATGGTATACACGAGAAAAGCATTATTGCTCGGTCTTATCTCGGCGTTTTTGCTGCTGGCGGCTTGCGGTAATGGCGGAAACGGCGGGAATGCGGGTTCAGACAATCAAAAGGGCAATCAGGCGGAAACGAATACGCCGGGACAGGAGAAGGGAAATAGCGGCAACGAAGCTGCCGCCGGTCCGAACGGCAAGTATGATCCGCCGATCGAACTGTCGACTATTCGTATGATTTCGCCGGAGCAATATTTCGACGAAGGCGAGAAAATCGATAACAATGCGATCTATAGTTACTACGAAAACAAATTCGGCATTAAGCTGAAAAACAAGTGGACTGTTACGAACGATTATGACTCCAAGCTGAAAATCGCTATCGCTTCTAACGATCTGCCTGATTTTTACCGGGTCCCGGCATCCGATCTTCAGCAGCTGATCGATAATGATATGATTATGGATTTGACGGAGCTTTGGGATAAACAGACTACGGAGCTGACCAAGCAGGAATTTACGAAAGACGGCGGACGGCAGTTGAAAACGGCAACCTTTGGCGGAAAGCTGATGGCGATTCCGCAGACGAACAGCCCGTTTAACCGGATGGGCTTCGTATGGGTGCGGCAGGATTGGCTGAAGGAGATGAATTTGCCGGAGCCGAAGACGATGGCTGACCTGCTGGCGATCTCAGAGGCATTTGCGAAGCGCGATGGAGGCGGCAAGGGGAAGACGTACGGATTATTGCTCTCCCAAAACTTGAGCCTGTCAGGATTTTTTAGCGGCTATCACTTGTATCCGGGACAATGGGTGAAGGATGAGAATGGCCAGTTGATGTACGGCACTTTGAATCCGAGTATGAAGGAAGCGCTGCAGCAATTGCAGACGATGTTCAAAGCAGGGCAAATTGATCCGGAATTTGGCGTAAAAGATGATGGCAAGGCGTTAGAGCTTGCGGTCAACGGACAGATTGGACTGCTGTACGGAGAGTTCTGGCATAGTGCTGCGCTGCAAGCAGGCGCTGTAAAGGACGGGAAGGTTGTTCAAGACTGGGCGGCTTATCCGATCCCGTCAATCGACAGCCAGCCGGCGCTTAATCCGACGACTGCATCGGTCAGTACTTTTTATGTCATCAATAAAAACGCCGAAAATCCGGAAGCCGTATTCAAGCTGCTTAATGAGTGGATCGAATCTCAGGTGAAGCCTAATGAAGATAACAAGACGCTCGTATTTGGCAAAGATAAAAAAGATAAAGGAAAGTTTTTTTATGAGATCAATCCTTTAATTGTTTTTTCGCAGGATAATATTGTGATGTCAGGCGATTTGATCCCGAAAGCGCTGAAGAACAATGATCCCGCTATTCTGGGTGAAGATGTCGACCGGTTGGCCCGGTATGAAGCGGCTAAACAGTTTAAAGATGGAACGGTTACAGAAATGAGCTGGCTGCAGCATATGATTGCTGGTGAAGGCGGTACAATGTCCAAAATGTATGAAGCTTACCAGCAGGATCTGTTTCACTACGATGAATTTTATGGGGCGCCGACACCTGCGATGGGGGAAAAATGGAGCGTACTCAAAGCGAAGGAAGATGAGACTATCTCCAAAATTATTATGGGCTCGGCTCCTGTAGAAGAGTATGACCGTTTCATTGCGGAATGGAAACGTCTCGGCGGCGAGCAAATTACGCAAGAAGTGAATGAGTGGTGGCAAAGCATAGAGTAGTAATATGACGAGGGGGAGGTGAACAGCTAGCGGTCACTTCCTCCCGATCAGGCGGTGAATTAGCGAATTGATCAAAGAGTGGAAACGTAACGGTTGGCTGCATGCGATGGTGCTGCCGGGCCTTATCGTCGTGCTGATTTACAGCTATGGACCGATGGTAGGCAATATTATCGCCTTCAAAAAATTTATGCCGGTCAAAGGGATCTTTCGTTCCCCGTGGATAGGCTGGGAAAATTTCAAGTATATCGCGTTGATGGAAGATACTCCACGCATTATTATCAACACGGTTGTCATAGCTGTCATGAAAATCGGAGTTGGACTGGTTGTTCCGATTGCAGCAGCGTTGCTGCTGAATGAAGTGAGAAAAAGTTTGTTTCGCAGAATGTTTCAAACATTAGTCTATTTGCCGCATTTTTTGTCCTGGGTCATTCTGGGCGGCATACTGATCGATCTGTTATCGCCAACTTCCGGCCTGATCAATCAGATGCTGGGCTGGCTGGGGGTTCAGCCGATCTATTTCTTGGGCGACAACGGGTGGTTCCGCTTTACCGTCGTACTCTCTGATATATGGAAAGAGTTCGGGTTCAGCACAATCGTTTATTTGGCGGCCTTGACGAGCATTAACCCGCTGCTTTATGAGGCGGCGGAAGTGGATGGAGCGAACCGGTGGCAGCAAACGAAGCATATTACGCTTCCGGGCATGGTGCCCATTATTGTGCTAATGGCTACTTTAAGTTTGGGTAATGTCCTGAATGCAGGATTTGACCAAATTTTCAATTTGTATAGTCCGCAAGTTTATGAGACGGGCGATATTATCGATACGTTTGTCTACAGAATCGGATTGCAGCAGTTTCAGTACGGGGTAGCGACAGCCGTAGGTTTATTCAAATCGGTCATCTCTTTGGTGCTTATATCCATCTCCTATATGATGGCCTACCGGTTTGCGAATTACCGTATATTTTAACAGAAAGGCGGGGCTGATGTGCTGACCTATCAGAGAAGCGTTAGTTACCGGATCTTTACAGCCTGCAATTATTTACTATTAACCGTCATTGCGCTCAGCTGTATTTTTCCGTTAATTCACGTCCTGTCACTATCATTCAGCTCGGCGGCGGCAGTATCGGCCGGTGCTGTGAAATTATGGCCCGTTGAATTTACGACTGCTTCGTATAAGCATGTGTTCGGCAAGGCTGAATTTTTATTGGCGTTTTGGGTTTCATTGAAACGGGTAGTGCTTGGCTCGGCTGTCAATATGCTGCTCGTCATTTTGCTGGCCTATCCGCTGTCCAAAGAAAGCAAGCAATTTCGGATGCGGACGGTTTATGTCTGGCTGTTTGTTTTTACGATGCTCTTCGGCGGCGGATTGATTCCGCAATATATCGTTGTCAAAGAAACAGGCCTGATCGACACAATCTGGGCGCTCGTGCTGCCGGCAGCCGTTCCTGTATTCAATGTTGTATTGCTGCTCAATTTTTTCCGCGGCTTGCCAAAGGAACTAGAGGAATCGGCCAAGCTGGACGGGGCCAACCATTGGACGATTTTATGGCGGATATTTGTACCAGTCTCCATGCCGGCCATAGCAACTGTACTTTTGTTTACGATTGTCAATCATTGGAATAGCTGGTTTGACGGTCTTATCTTCATGAACCAGCCTGAGCATTATCCGCTGCAAACCTACCTGCAGACTACGATTGTCACCAAGCAGCTCTCGCAAATGACAGCCCAAGAGGCGGAGCTTTTTTTATTAGTGAACGATCGTACGGGCCGGGCGGCCCAAATATTTGTAGCAGCGCTGCCGGTTTTAATTGTGTATCCTTTTTTGCAGCGCTACTTTATGAAAGGGATTGTGCTTGGTAGTGTAAAAGAATGATTGGTGGCCCGGGTGTTGAGAAAAGCCGCCATTGGCAGTACTGCTGCTGCGAATGATCGAGCGATTATAAAAGAAAAAGGATGGGAGAAAAGTGAAGCTGTCATTGCGTATTTGGCCAGCCAGATTTCAGGAGGAGAAAGAGTTTCAACAATTTCGGCAGCTGCTGCTGCCTTACAAGGATAGCGTCGATGAGCTGGCTCTGATCGTAGAGTTTATAATGAGCGGGTACACGCCGCTTGTTGATTTTGCAGCCAAATGCGGCTGGCTGGCGCCGAGAGTGCGCCAGTTACAGGAAGATGGTTTCTGTGTCGGCGTAAACGCCATTTCACTTGGTCATTTGAATGATGCCTGGGACTGGGTTGAACCGTTTCAAGGCAGAGCGATGATTGGCCATGACGGACAGGAGGCTGTCGGTTCGTTCTGCCCGAACGATGAGCTTACGCTGCAATATCTTGCGGAGAAATATCGGCTGCTGGCTGAGACTGGGCTCGAGTTTATATGGGTGGATGACGATATTCGGATCCATCACCATCGTCCGGCTGAGTTTCCGTGCTTTTGCGACAGTTGCATAGAAGTGTTTAATCGTAAACATGCGGCCGACTTTAACCGCGAGCAGCTTGTTCAATTGCTGGATTCTCCTGAAGGTGCCAGTGAACGGGAGCAGTGGGTGGAGCATAACATTGAATCGCTGGAGCGTGTGCTAAGGGCGATTGAGCAGGCTGTTCATGCCGTGAATCCTCAGATTGAATTGGGCCTTATGACAGGCGGGCTGGAGTGGCACACCTATTCGGGGGCCGCTTTCGACCGCTGGATGGCTGCCTTGAAAGCAGTGCGGGGCCGGCCGGGCGGTGGCTTCTATGATGACCGGATTCCGTCCGGAATGCTGGAGAAGGGGCTGGAATGCGCCCGCCAGGCAGCATTGTATCCGGAATTTGTAACCGATATTCAGTATGAGCTGGAAACATTTCCGCAACAGCGCTTGAAAAAATCGGTTCGTGCGATGATGACGGAAAATACAATCATGATCGCCAGCGGCATGAACGGTATTGCCGCCCATACGTTAAAGCTGGAAAAAGGATCGATCGCCGAGTATGAGGATTGGCTGCAGGAGATGGCGCGCATGAAACCGATGTGGCAAGCGATGGACCGAATCGCCGGGCAGTGGCCGAATGTCGGCTTGTATCCCGCGTTGTCACCTTGCTTTGAAGCAAGGCGCAAAGTTGGAGAAAAGGGCTGGTTCGGCGTTCCGCAGGATGCTCAGCGGGCAAATATATTGCATGAAATTGGATTTCCTTTTTCCATGTGTCCTGAAGCGGCATGCGGCGTCATTTTAAGCATGGAGATGGCACAGGGATACTCGGACGAGGAATTGAAGGCGATGCTTGCCCTAGCTGTATTGATGGACGGCATGACACTGGAAATATTAATCGATCGAGGGCTGGGACAATATTGCGGCGTGTCGGTTGCCGGGGTACACAACAATGGCGTAATGGAGCAATTTACAGCAGATCCGCTCAACGGGCCATATGCTGGTGAACAGCGGGATGCCAGAATAACGTTTTATCACGACACCGGTTATGTGCTGCAGCCTTTGCCAGGCGAGGACATTCGTGTATTGAGCGATCTGATCAGTTATACTAATGTTAATTTGGGCCCAACCGTGACGCTTTATGAGAATGAGCTTGGGGGCCGCGTAGCTGTTCACGGCTATGCACCATGGATGAGTCTTTACTCAGAGGCAGAGCGGCAGCAGCTTATCGGCGTATTTGATTGGTTGACCAGAGGAAGCATGCCTGTTATCGCATCCAGAAGCGGATTGAAAATCGTTCCGATTATGAAAGCATCAACAGACAAAAGCGATGCAATGGTTTTGCTCGTCAATACGAGTCTGGATGAAACGGGTAAGTTCGTAGCTGAAATCCGTATGCCTGCCAAGCAGCTGTACTGGTTGGATAAGGATGGTAAGACAGTGCCGCTTGCGGCTGAAAACATTCGTATAGAAGAAGGAACAACATTTGTTACCCTGGACAATTTGCTGCCATGGGACTTTATCGTGCTGACGACGATGCAATAAGTAAAGATACAACAAGAATAGGAAGCCACTCTTGCAACTTGCAATCAGAGTGGCTTCTTGGACTTTAAGTCTCCGTAATGACAATTACGACGACTGCAATGATGATCGGCAGAAAGAGCAGCGCCATGCCGAGCGGATGCCCGATATTGACAGTCCAGCCGATGCCGACCCGCTTTTCCACGAAAAGAGAAGGGTCGTTCCGATTGTAGTAGATCAGTCCTAGCTTCCAATATTTATCGTGATCGACCTGCCACTGATCAGTTACTACCGCGGTACCTTCGCCGATCCGCAGCTTGCTGCCGCCTTGGCCGGTCACAAACGACAGCACCAGCGTGCCGATGACGACGATTGCCGGCAGGATGCCGAGAGAGAGGGACAGGCTTTCCTCCGTAAACCCGATAAGCGGATTGAACTGAATGAATGCGATCAACAGAATCATCAGCAGTCCGGTAACCATCATAAAGAGTGACCATATGCGCCGAAAGCGAATGTTCTGCTCCCGCGAACGTTCAGGTGCATGGAAGGAAATTTGCTGTTTGCTTTTACGGATCATGACATTGATTAGCCAGAAGATGATGAGCATGGACAACTGAACGATGTTAGGTGTAAAAACGGACCAAAAGGTTTTCGGCTCTGTAGCATCCGGTTGGCCGTTGATATCGTAATGCGTAATCATCGGATCAGGAAAGCGGTCATAATATATGGCTGCGATAGCTGCACATGCTGCAACAACGGCCAGATGGATCAGATACCACCAGTTGGAAAACGTCATCGATCGCTGATGAAAAGAGGTATCGACGGCTATGAGCTGATTGTGCGGATTGTCCCAGCCACGCTCGGCTTTCATTCGTTTGGCGGCGTGATGGCAGTAGACGAATGATGCGATGGAAAGCAGAAGATACAGAATAACTGTCCACGCCATCCATCTGGCAGACGAGTCGGGGCCAAGCTTTTGCATGGTCACAATATTAATGATCCACCAAAGCACGCCTAGCGCGATATTCCAGTACATATACTTGCGCCGCAAAGCGCGGACATCAGGTTCATCGTAGTGCTCTTCCATAATGGCGATGCCGAACAGCACCGATTTTCGGGAGAAGTAGGGTAATAAAGCAAGTGAAGCTATAGCGGGAATCCAGATGGTTGTCATCATGACAATGGCTCCAAGATGGGACATGTCAACCTTCCTCCTCAATGTTGAGCATTTGTCGAATTATCCTGCTGCTGTGGCGTTTTCACTTGCTTAACAAGTGTACGAATGATGCTGCTCAGTTGTTCTTCATTCATTCCCCGGCATATCGATTCTGCGACTAACGGTTTAATTTGCTCCTGCAGTCTTTCTACATAAAGCTCGGTTAAACCCGGCATTATATCGTTGATGACGACACCTTTTTTGCGGTGAATTTGAATATAGCCTTCCTGCTTTAACAGATTGTAGGCTTTGTTGACGGTGTGCAGGTTGATGCCGATGTCGGAAGCCAGACTGCGCACCGAAGGCAGCGCTTCGCCGGGCTTAAGCTCCCCGCGGGCGATGCCTTCGATAATCTGATTCATCAATTGGCTGTAGATCGGCGTTTCCGACTGTAAATCGAGTTTAATAATCATTGCCCATGCTGTTTGAGCCAGGCGGCGATGTCGCCGATAACCTCAGCCGGCACGTTGCCCGGCAGGGCATATTCTTGACCGGTTGACGGCTGATCATAGGTCACGAAGCCATGGTTCAATTTTGGATACAGCTTATATTGGACGTCCTGGCGGGCGGACAGCGCTTTTTTCCAGCCGTTGAGCTGATCGGCTTTTACCTGGAAGTCATTGTCGCCTTGCAGAATGAACAGCGGCACGGTTTGCGATTTGGCTATTTCACCGCCGTAATAGTTGCGGAAATCGAACCACCAGGCCGGATTGGCCATAGCGAAGCCGGGCGGCAGATTTGTCAGCGAGTATTGCGGATCTTTCAGCAGGGCGATTTGCTGTTTCAGCGCGGCAACCTGCTGTTCCATCTCAGGCGTGGCGGCTCCGGCCTGCTTGGCTGCAGCCAAGGCATCCTCATTTTGTTCGATCAGGATATCTTCGAATGGGCCTGAAGGGCCGGCCATAATGACAGCACCGGCGACTGCGCCATTTTTGTCATTATCGATAATCCGCGGTACGAGCATACCGCCTTGGCTGTGGCCGAGCACATAAATGCGCTTAGCGTCTATCCGCTTATCCTTGGCCAACGCTTGCACAGCGGCGACGGCGTCATTAACGGTTTCCTCCATAACAGTGAAGCCGGGGTTCATGGCGGTTTTGAGCGAGTGCTCGCGCGTTACTTTTTCGTAGCGGAGCACAGCGATGTTCTGTCCAGCCAGACCGACGGCGATATCACGGAAGGTTTTGTAGGCGCCGATCGCTTCATCCCGGTCATTAGGGCCGGAGCCGTGAACAAGTACAACTGCGGGATAAGGCTTGCTGCTTTCATTTTTGGGCAGGGTCAGCGTTGCCGGCAAGGACAGCGCACCTTCACCGATGACGATTTCTTCTTCTTTATAAAGCTCAGGTTTGTCATAGCCTGGAGCTTGATAAGCGCCATCGGGAACAAGCGGCATAAACAAATCATCGATCTTGCCATCGGCATCAAAGCGAACGATCATGCCGAATGGAGCAGATTGCTCCGTTACATAACCGAGCTTGGCATTGCGATGGACATTATTATTTTCGGCGGTTAGCGACTGCAGTGCTGCGGGAAGGCCAAATGCGGCTGTATTGCCGGCCCAATATTGGCCCAGCAGCGCCTCCGGCATCTGCTGCTGCAAAGCGGAATTCATCATAGCGCGGGCTTCTGCAAGCTTTCCATGCTGCAGCAAATAAACAAAGTGTGCGCCGGCAGTAGCAACGTCTTCTGAGCTAACGGTTAAGCCGCCTGCCGCACTCCAGGAAATCTCTGCCTGAAAGGCTTCTTTTAATGCGGCCAGCGGCAGCGTCATCCGCTGATTGGCGGCGGCAGCGGGCGAGCTCATTGTGTAGGGTGAGCCGTTCAGCTTGGCGGTACGTTCGCCAATTTTGACGATAAATTGCGCCGTACCGCGCGTAATAATGGCCTGCTTGTTGGCGCCATCCCACTTTACGTTTGCCCCGATCGCTTCCGCCAGCTCGCGCAAGGGTACCAGCTCTGAAGCGGCGGCTTCCTGAACAGCGGCAGTGGCCGGGGCCTTCGCTGCTGCTTGGAGCGGCTGGACTACGGCCATGGACAGCAAGGAACCGGCTGCCAGTTGCTTCATCATACGGCTATATTTTTTCTTCATGATGAATCACCTCATTGTCTACTTTGAATATCTGTTATATTCCGAGTATAACAGATGGCGACGTGAAGTCAAGCGACTCCTCCATGATGGTCCTTGATGTAGCTAGGTACCCCGAGAAGCATTGTTGGAGTTGCTTGGCAGCATCATCAATCTGATAAGATTTGAAGGGCCGCTAACGAACCTGACAACCCTTATCCGGTTCAAAATGGGGCCTTGTGGGCTGTAACGAATCTACCGATCGTTATTCACCGAAAATCAGCCGCTTCCCTGCCTTTTTTCCATCAATAGCGTGTCTCAGGAGGTTGTCGATTTTCTCTGAAAAACGATTTTTTGCCGCAGAAACGGCAACTGTGAGTCATGAGGACAGATGATCCGTTATTGCACGGAAAACAACAATTCTATATGAAAAATCATATAGAATTGACCTAGAGGCAGGAGAACTCGATGAATCTGTATGAAAAATCATATAGAATTGATCATTCTGCGCAAATTCCGAGGATTATAGATGAAAAATCATACAGATTTGACCTTGAAGCAGGCAAAATGCGGCCAACGGAACCACGGTCCGCTCAGGCCCGCTTCGCCCGCATTTACAGATTTCCAGAATTAATCGACAGTCTCCTCAGGTTCGTTAGCCCTCATCGTCAACATAGGGAGGATGAAAATGGAGGGTATCCAGACACGATCCCTCCTTCTGATTATGCTGCGCAGTAGCATGGGATAGCAACTAATTTTATGTCGTTAGTTGCTGGGAATTAGCAGACAATTCGCGATCTAAATGCAAAACCTGTATTTAGGTCCGCTCGGGTCCGCTTCGTTCGTGATGAACGAATGCTAACGGATGCCACGGCCGCTATTTTCGCAAATTCCACCGATCTGAAATTGTAACGGAACTGTGCGCCGCTATTTGCTGAGGAGGAGGCCGATTTCGCCCAAAAACGCCCCATTAAGATCGCTCACATCCGTTAGATTTAAAAAAAGAGAGGTTATTGGCGAAATAACGTCTGTGGCCTCCCTTAGATGAAACGGGGCTCCCCCCTGACCTTCGCCTGCCGGTAACACATGCCATAGGACGGCGTCAGCCGTTTCTTCTTGTGGTTCCTTGGCCGCTTATGCCGTTCGCGCTTTCAGTTTATGCTCATCCATTTCTTGCAGATGCTCATCGGCAAACATTTGAAAGCGAACGATAATGCGATACTCGATGTTGCCTTTTTTTCTTTCCGGCACGATGGAATGCTTGGGATGATTGATAACCATAGAGGCGACGGATTTGCCTTGCTTTTTCAGTGAGAAGGCTGATGGGGAGAGCGATTGCTGCTGCGACCCAGGCGTCTCTGCCGGAAGTTTCGAGCAGGACAGGGATCAGGCTCACATGATTGGAGAGCGCAATCTACATAATGAGGACAAAAGACAACTGTAAAAAAGATCCTTTTCCATCCATGAAAGATAGCCCTTTCCAAGACATTGATGCCCATAATTTTCCCAGAAAGCTGCCAAAATATGCAGAGCCGCCATGGGGATGAGTGACAGGCGCTCACGCTTGCCATGAAAGCAAGGCACTCATCCGGTTCACGGCAGGCAGCAAAACGATGCTACTTGACGGCTCCTTCGGTCAGTCCGCCAATAATGTAGCGCTGCGTGAAGGCGTACAAAATAGTAATGGGCGCCATCGACAACGCGAAGGCTGCAAAGGAAAGGTTGTAGTTGGAACTGACTTCGGATTTGAAATTGTAAATAAACAGCGGCAAGGTCCAAAAATCGGGATGCCGGTTCAGCATAATAAGCGGCAATTGGAAGTCATTCCAAATCCACAGACTGTTCAAAATTAAGATCGTTGCGATAATCGGCATCATAAGCGGATAGATGATGCGGGTAAAGGTGAGCCATACGCCGCAGCCGTCAATTTTAGAAGCTTGATCCAGCTCTAACGGGATGTTCTTCATAAAGCCGACACAAAGAAAAATGCCTTGAGCAAACGAAAGTGTAACATACATCACGACGAGCCCAGTCTGGTTCAGCATCTTCAAATTGCTCATATGGTGGTAGATCGGCAGCATGACAGCCTGAAACGGAACGAATATGCCGGATAAAATAAGCAAATAGACGGATTTGTAATAAAACTTGCTGCTATTGCGCGATATTGCATAAGAGACCATCGGAATGAGCAGCAGCATTAGCAAAAGTGAAATGATCGTAATAACGGCAGAGTTTTGCACGACGCTCCAAAAACCCGCTTTTTCGATAACCTGCCTGAAATTTTCCAAGTAAAGTCCGCTCGGCGGTGAAAAAAAGCTTTTTGCTGTTTCTTCCGTCGTTTTCATAGCCATTACGATGGTCATATAGACCGGGCCAATGATAAAAAGCGTGCCTATACCGAGAAAGGCATACATCAATATGCGAAGCGGTAAGGAAATTTTCATTGCTGGCCGACCTCCTTCCGCGACAGCAACTTGATTTGGACAAACGAAATAAAGCCGATAATCAAGAAGACATAGATTGCTTCAGCAGTGCCGTAGCCGAACTTCATTTCATTCATGCCATGCTGATAGATGAGAAAGCCAAGCGATTCCGTCGATCTCGCCGGCCCGCCCTCTGTCATCGCGAGCACATAATCGAAGACGGTGACGCCTGCTTTTATGGCCAGTACAACGTTAACCGTCAACATCGGGATGAGAAACGGAAAGGTTACTGAAAAGAAACGCTGTCGTGGCGTCGCGCCATCAATGATGGAAGCCTCCAGCAGATCTTTCGGAACGCTGGATAGTCCGGCGATGAAAATGACCATCGGAATTGCAAATCCTTGCCAAATATTGGTGAGCGCTATGCCGTAAATGGCCGTATCGGCGCTGCCGAGGATGTTGCGCGACAGCCATTCAATACCGAGCGCTTCCCCGATCGGCGGGAAAAGGGAATAAAAGAACTGGTTGAACACAAGACCAACCGTCATCATGCTCAGGACAGCCGGAAAGAAATAGATCGAGCGGAACAATCCGCGCAGCTTAATCGAACGGCTTAGTAGCAGGGCGAGCACCAAGGCGAGCCCGAGCTTGCCGATCACAATAATAACGGTATAGAACATTGTAAAGGTAAGGCCGTTCATAAAGCGCTTATCCTGCAGCAGCTTAATGTAGTTATCAAGCCCGACCATATCATAGGTTAAAGAGAATCCGTCCCAGTTCGTCAAGCTGTAATAGACGCCGATAAATACCGGAATAAGGAAAAATGCGACATACAGCAGAACAGCAGGGAGAGACAGAAGGGCGAAGGTTACGCCCGGCTTCATACTTCGTGTTTTCATATTCAGCCTCCGCGGCAGCAAAAAGCGGAAGGCCTTGGCCGCCAGGCGGCCGCCAAGGCCTCCCGCCTTACAGGTCTGCGTTATTCGTTAAATTTGTTGAAGAAGATCGTATCCAGATTTTTCAGGTATTTGTCGACATCGCCGGTAGCCAGCATCTCTTGGGTCGCTTTGCCGACATCGCCGTTCGTTCCCGGCGGCCAGAGACGTTCGATTGTCGGGTAAACCTTGCCGTCTGTAATGAGCTGAGTCAGCTGGCTGATTTCCGGCCGGCCAGTTGTTACATCTTTAATGCCTGACGGATAGCCGCCGACCTGCAGGTAGGTTTCGACGGAGTCCTTCTGCGTCATAAACTCGATAAATTTGCGGGTTGCCTCCTGATCCTTGCCGTTTGTCGGAATACCGATTGCGGTATCGACCGACACTTGCGTCTTCAGATCGGCTGCATCCTTTGTCGGGAATGGGAACATGGCGACATTGATATTCGGGTTGGACGATTGAATTTCTTTAATGGACCAGATGCCCGAAAACCACATGGCCGATTTGCCGTTGGCAAAATTGCGCATGGCATCGTCATTGCTTGTTCCTAAATTATCTTTTTGCCCGTATTTGCGCAGCTCGAGCAGCGATTCTGCGAACGGTTTGAAGTCCGGGTTGTCGGTAATATGCGCTTTACCGTTCATGACATCATCCAGAAACTGCTCAATGTTAGGCAGGTTTTGTCCCATTTTGAACACAACCTCCTGGCGAATGCCGTTCCAATCCTTGTCATGGAAGGAGAAAGGCGTCACGCCGGCGCTTTTAAGCTTCTCGGAAAGCTGAATCAGCTCATCAAAGGTTGCAGGCGGTTTCAAACCGTGCTCTTCAAAGATGTCGACATTGTAATAAACGCCAAGTGTGGCAAGGCCGACAGGCACAAGATAGTTTTTGCCGTCGATTTTGCTCAGATCGGCAATAGCCGGCTGGACATTAGCCATCAGCGGATCGCCCGTCAGATCGACGACGCGGCCTTCCTTGGCCATTTTTTGGAATACGGAGTTGTGGGGATAATGTGTAAATGCTGCCGGAGCGTCATCGGTCGATACGCGCATCGTCCAGACACTTTCCGGATTCGGCACATTGTTTTGCTCCACGACGATACCCGGGTTTTCAGCTTCGAATTTTTTGATCAGATCGTTCACGACATCGACCGCTTCCGGTTTCATCTGAAAATATTCGATTTTCGTTTTGCTGCCGCTTTCAGAGCCGGCATTGCCTTTGGAATCGGCATCCTTGGGCGTGTTGCCGCTGCTGGAGCAGCCGGCGGCAGTGACCAGGGAAGCGCAGAGCACTGCTGCAATGCCGCTTTTTACTAGCGTCTTTCTCATTTTTCGTTCAGCCCCTTATCGTTATTCATTCTTGCTGTGCGTTTTCATTGTAGCAAGGGCGCTGCCCAACTGAATATGACATAACTGACTGTTCGGATATAAGAAAACGGACTTCCTAGCTATCGGCGGTGTGGATGCCCAGCCGGCTGCGATATTTGCCAGGCGTTTCGCCATAGACCTTCTTGTACATTTGAATGAAGTAGGAATAATCATTGAAACCGACCTCGCTGGCAATTTCGGAGACGGACAGCTCCGGTGAACGGGCAAGCAGCAGCTGCGCCTTGTCCATACGCACGGAAAGCAAATACGCTGAAAAGCGCATGCCGCTTTTGCGCTTGAACAGCCGGCTCAAATAGTCGGGGTCGACAAAATATTTATCCTTTGCCAGCTCATCAAGCTGGATTCTGCTGCGGTAATGCAGCTCGACATAAGCCTTGATGCTCGCTACTATATCAGTTTTCTCCTCGTTTTGCTTTAATTGGGCGGAGACCGTGTGCATCTGTTCGATCAGCGCCTGCTTGGCTTCCTCTATGGAGCAAAAATCAAGCAGTCTGCGCTGCTCCATAAAAGCGCCGGCATCTGCGGCCGATACTTGCTCGATGAAGGCGTTGATCACCTTTACAGTGGAGGCGTACCAATCCTGGAGCATATATACAGACATGCTCATTTCCACCGCCTTGTGCAGCCACTCATCAATCATCTGAGCAGCCTCACCGCTATGATGGTGAGCGATTTTGCGGCCGAAATGATCGGCCCATTCGCGAATCATTTCGGCATCATATTTGACCCCGCTCGCTGTATCCTCGTGAAAAACGAGTTTGTCCGCCTGCCGCTCCCGATCCTGTCCATCCTTGCAATCATGCAGCAGCAGGCTTTGAATGGCGGCGCTTTTGGCTTCGCGGAATGCAACCGGCAGTTGATCAGCATGGGCGTGGGAGCTGCTAATGCCGATTGACAGCGCGGGATCATCCGGGTCATACAGCAGAAACTGCTGGCGAACCGCTTTGAATATGAGCTGCAGCTGCTGCTTGCCATCCTGCCCGGCCGGCAAGTCGGACAGAATGACGATTAACAGATGATCGCGCCGCTTGTCATTCAAAATGAACGCTTGCTGCTGTCTGCGCGCCAGTTCCTCGCGCAGCGCTTCGCTGCAGCGGTCGCGCTCATCCGGGGAAAGGCAGATAACGGCAGTGCGGTATGGAGGGGAGAGAATGCCGCTGATTGCGCTGCAATCCCCGTTGTACAAGCAGGAAGAAAGCAGCTGCGCCTGCTTTTTGGTATGCAGAATGGCAGTTGCTGCTTTCAGCTGCTCCAGTAAAGGATATAGTTCCTCATCGTTAACCGGCTTGAGCAGATAGTGCTCCACTTTGTAGCGGATCGCTTCCTGGGCATAAGCAAAATCATCGAATCCGCTAATGATGGCCACGCGAATATGCGGATAATGCTGCTGAACATGTGCGGCGAGTTGAATGCCGTCCATTTGGGGCATGCGAATGTCGGTCAGAATGAGATCGGGAGCTGCATCTTCCAGCAGCTTTAGTACTTGGGCGCCATCCTCAGCCTCCAGCAGTTCGGCGGCCGGATCCCAATCGGCAACCATCTGCACTACTGCTTTGCGGGCATAGAATTCATCATCTGCGATCACGATTTTCATCGCTCGGCTCCTCCTTGGTTACTGGAATATACATATCGATTATAGTGCCGGAGGAATCTTTGCTGGCTATTTTCATCCAGTAATCCTCGCCGTAAAAATGCTTAATCCGGTAATGGACGTTGCGCAGGCCGAAATTGCGGTCGGAGGCCATCGCAGCAGGCTGCTCGCTGCGCTCGGCAAACATTTCATTCAGCTCCTGCAGCTTGTCCGGGTCAATGCCGATCCCGTTGTCCTCCACGCGAATGAACAGCGTATGGCCGTGGCGGCGAATCGTCAATTTGAGCAGGCCTTGCCCGTCTTTTGGCTCAAGCCCGTGATAGAATGAATTTTCGACGAGCGGCTGAATCAGAAACTTCAATATCTTGCAATTCAGCACCTCCGGGCTAATGTCGTATTCCACTTGGAAACGATGGAGAAAGCGGATTTGCTGGATTTGTACATAGTTGTGAATCTGCTCAAGCTCGGTAGCAATCGTGACCTCATCGCCATATTTGATGTTGAAGCGGTACAGGCTGGACAAGCATTTGGTCATCGTGGCAATATCGGTAATCCGGTTCAATTGGGCGATCGCATGAATCGCGTTCAAAGTGTTATAGAGAAAATGCGGATTGATCTGCGCCTGCAGCATTTTCATTTCCGCTTTTTTTTGCAGCGTTCCGGATAGCTGCTCCGATTCTCTGCTTTTTTGCAGCCGTTCCAGCATTGCATTATAACTATTGATCAATCGGCCAATCTCATCCTCGCGTTCGCTCCAGGGGATGGCATGATGAATATGGCCGGCGTCGATCGTTTTCATCGCTTTGCTAAGCTGCAGCAGCGGATTGACGAAGTAGCGATTGAAGAAGAAGGCTAATAAGAAAGCGGCCAGCAGCGCAAGTAAACCGAACAGCACATAATTGATCGTATTGCCGATGAAGGCGCCGAGCATTTGATCCATCGGAATAAATTGAATTATCGTCCAGCCGGTCGTCTGATTAAGGCTGCCGCTTACTAAAAATTGCTGGTCGTTCCAGCGCAGCTGCTTGAATTGATGCTCCTGCGGCTGTAGTCTGGAAAACGGGTTTTGCATCATTTCGCGGCCCTGAACGTTAAGGCGGGAGTCGGAACTGTAAATCAGATGCGCGCCATCGAACACGAGCATGCCCAGCTTCAGCTCGGAATCATTGATACCGCCAAGCATATGCTCAACTGCCTTGAAGTTAACGTCTATTTTTACATAGGCCTCCGCCGTATCTCTGACGGTCAGATCGGACAGAAAGCGAACGATCGAGATCCGCTGATTTTTGCCGTTACTGCTGCCTGGCTGCAGCGACTCGGGCACATGCACGACAAAGCTGCTGCTGCGCAGCACGTCGCGGCCAATCTTGTCGACCGTATCCGAGATGTCGGAGACACTGGCATGCTTGCTCCCATATACGCTGCCGTTGGGGGCGAGCGCCGTAATCGTGGAAATATTGCCGTTGAGCAGCACAAACTGCTCCATCGCACTTTGCATGTAGTTGGTATCTATTGTAGCCTGTTTGCTGCTTTGCGGCTTCGTCTTGCTGATAATGGAATGGAGCTGGCTTTCGGTTAAATAGAAGAAAGAGTTGCGCGTCAGGTTGGTGAAAAAATCATCGACCGTCACATTAGTACGCTGATTCAGCTGCTCCAGTATCCCTTCATAATCTTTTTTCGTCTGATTGTACAGCTGTACGCTGTTGATAGACAAAGCGCATACGACCGGTATAAAAATCAACAGAATATAAGTCCAGACCAGCTTGGCATGAAAGGAGGTCTGATGAAATTTTTTTAAAAAGGCCCGAACAAGCATGTTATCACCTCTGATTAGTAGCGGCCATTTCATAGCTACTATTATAATGAAATTTTTATTATAGCAACAACATTCCAAAGAAATAGCAATTTGGCATACAGATTCCGAAAAAAATGTAAAACGCATTCGTAAGAAACGTCAACATGGGCGATGGCGATCTTGCTATAGTAAAGAGGACTGAGCAGCAAATAATCGAAGGAGGCGTTGCTTGTGGTATTGGAACGATTGGGTGTTCTCACAGACGAAGTATCCGACAATTTTATCGAAGCGCTTGACTGGATTGCCGGGCAAGGCTTGAAATATGTTGAAGTGCGTGTCATTGACGGCAAAAATGTTGCCGATCTCAGTGATGAGCAATTGGCTGAGGTGCGGCAGCAGGCCGAAAAGCGCAATATTAAGATCTCGGCGGTCGCATCGCCTGTATTTAAATGCAAGCTTGACCCTGAGCGAACGGTGGCAGCCGGGGATATGTTCGGGCAGCAGGAAGAAACCGTCGCGGCTCATTTTGAAAAATTAGATCGCGTTATGGAAATTGCCAAGCAGCTGGGCACGAAGCGCATACGTATCTTTTCGTTCTGGCGCGAGCAGGATCCGGCAGCTCATCGGGAGGAGATTGTAGCCCATCTGCGTAAAGCGGCAGCGGCTGCTGAGCGCGAAGGTATATTGCTGCTGCTGGAAAATGAACCTTCCTGCAACGGCGGATTTGCGGAGGAGGTAGCGGATCTAGTTCGCGGTGTCGATTCTCCGGCATTGCAGGGCTTGTGGGATCCGGGCAATGAAGCCTATGGCGCACGCGAAGCATATCCGGCCGGATATGCCGCAATGAAGGGGACGATCGCGCACGTCCATTTGAAGGATGCCTATATTACCGCAGACGGAACGGCACGCTGTGTACCGCTCGGTTCTGGCCAAGTGCCATTTATTGAGCAGCTGAAAGCGCTGTCGGCGGACGGCTATGACGGTCTGTTTACGATTGAGACCCACTTTGCTCCTGCCGGAGGAAGCAAAATGTCGGGCACGCATATGACGCTTGAAGCGCTTCGCATTTTAGTGAAGGAGGTTTAGGGCATGAAGGTGTGGAACTTTGGCCTGATCGGCTGCGGCTCGGTTGCTGACTTTCATATTGAAGCGATCCGGCAGATTGAAGGCGCAAGACTAGCCTGTATATCAAGCAGAAATGAGGAGAAAGCGAAGGCGGCAGCGGAGCGTGAAGGCTGTGAATGGACCAGCGACTATCACATTCTGCTTGCCCGGCCGGATATCGATATCGTCTGCGTGACGACATCAAGCGGCAGTCATGCCAGCATCGGGGTGGATGTGCTGCGTGCCGGCAAGCATCTCGTGATCGAGAAGCCGATTGCCATGACAGCAGCAGATGCGGAGCTGCTTGTCCAGACAGCAAAGCAATGCGGCCGCAAGCTGTCGGTCATCTCTCAGCGCCGTTTCGAAGCCCAGCATCAGGCGGTCAAACGCGTGCTTGAGGATGGCGCCATCGGCAAGCTGCTGCTGGCGGAAATTTCTTTGCCGTTCTATCGCTCGCAGCAATATTACGACAGCGCGGATTGGCGCGGAACGATTGCCGAGGATGGCGGCGCCTTGATGAATCAGGGCATTCACAGCATCGATTTGCTGCTGTGGTTCGCCGGCGAGGTCGGCAGCGTATTCGGCAAATTGGCAACGCAGACGCACCGGATGGAAGCAGAGGATTTGGGACTGGCGATTGTCCAGTTCAAAAACGGCGCCTTCGGTACAATTATGGCTTCGACTAGCATTCAGCCAGGCTTTGCGGCTTCGATCAATTTGTATGGCGAGCGCGGCACCATTAAGCTGGAAGGCTCGTCCATTGTCCATTGGACTGTGCCGGACCGTCCGGAACCAAGCTGGATTCATACCGGCAGCTATGGTGGCGTTACCGACCCGCGGAGCATCGTGTCCGACTATCATCAGAGTCAGCTGCTTGATGTCATAGCGGCGATTGAGACAGGCATTGAGCCGCTCGTTACAGGGGAAGACGGCTTGCGGGCTGTCCAACTGGTGGAAGCGATTTATAAGAGCGCGGCTGAAAGCAGCCAGATCCAATTGTGAGGGAGAGATGGAAATGATGAGTACGCAACCTGTCATGACGAGAAAAGTAGACCAGCTGCACGTAGAGGTGTATGACGACCGCGGTGCAATGGGAAAGGCCGCCGGGCTGGCAGTGGCAGCCAAAATCAAAGAGCTGCTCGCAGCCAAGCCGGCGATCCGCATGATTTTTGCCGCAGCGCCCTCGCAAAATGAGCTGCTGCAGCAGCTGGTCAGCGATTCGAGTATCGACTGGAAGCGGATTACCGCGTTCCATATGGACGAATATATCGGTCTGCCTCAGAATGCCCCGCAGGCCTTCAGCCAATTTTTGCGCAGCAAGTTATTCGATCTCGTCAAGCCGGGTACCGTCCATCTGATCGACAGCGCAAATTCAATAGCGTCCGAGTGCGCGCGGTACAGCGCACTGCTGCAGGAAGCGCCGATCGATATCGTCTGCTTGGGCATTGGCGAGAACGGCCATATTGCTTTTAACGATCCGCCTGTCGCCGATTTCCAAGACAGCTTGACGGTGAAGGCTGTGGAACTGGACGATGTCTGCCGCCAGCAGCAAGTCAATGACGGCTGCTTCCCTGCCTTCGCGGACGTTCCTGCCCATGCATTAACTTTGACAATCCCTGCATTGCTGTCGGGCGCACATCTATTTTGCGTTGTACCGGGCAAGGCGAAGCGGGCGGCAGTAGAGCGCACATTGAATGGCGATATTTCCACCGCGTGCCCATCAACCATATTGCGGAATCATGCCAGCTGCACCCTGTATGTTGATCGCGATTCCTATGGAGGTTAAAAGATGATTCAAGCGATTCATTATGCAACCGGGAAGCCTGTAGCCGTTACAATTGCTGATGGAAAAATTGCGGGCATCGAGCCGATTGAGCCGGCGGCCGGCGGGGCTGGCGGGCGCTTGCCTTATATTGGCCCCGGCCTTGTCGATCTGCAAATTAACGGTTACGCCGGATACGACTTTAATCTGCTTCCGATTCCGGACACGCTGGTCGGCGTGGTGATCCGCAAGCTGTGGGGCGAAGGCGTGACGTCAAGCTACCCGACAGTTATTACGAACAGCCCGGCAGCAATTGCCGAAGCGATGCGCGCGATAGCCGGCGCTTGCGACGCTGACCCGATTGTGGAAAGCGGTGTGGCGGGCATTCATCTGGAAGGGCCGTTTATTTCGCCGGAGGACGGCGTGCGCGGCGCGCATAGCCGCGATTTTGTAATGGCGCCCGATTGGGAGCTGTTCTGTCAGTGGCAGGAAGCGGCCGGCGGCCGCATCAAAATCGTAACGCTTTCGCCGGAGTGGCCGGATAGCGCAGCTTTTATCCGTCAATGCACGGAGCAGGGGGTACTTGTCTCGATCGGTCATACGGCTGCATCGCCGGAGCAAATTCAGGAGGCCGTTGCTGCAGGGGCTGCTATGTCCACCCATTTGGGCAATGGCGCTCATCTGATGCTGCCGCGTCATCCGAATTATATATGGGAGCAGCTGGCGCAAGACCGGCTTTGGAGCTGCTTGATCGCCGACAGCTTCCACCTGCCGGAACAGGTGCTCAAGGTTGTCATGAAGGTGAAGGGTGAGCAAGCGCTTCTGGTCAGCGATGCGGTCGCGCTAAGCGGTTTGGCGCCAGGCAAGTATACGACCCATATCGGCGGCGAGGTTGTACTGACGCCCGAAGGCAAGCTGCACACTGCAGCAAATGAAAAAATATTGGCCGGCTCGGCACAAATGCTGTTTGCGGGTATCGAGCATCTGATGAGTAGCGGGCTGGCGGATTTGGCCGCCGCGTGGGATATGTCGTCGATTAGACCGGCCAAGCTGACGGGGATGCCAGAGGCGGCTGGTCTGATAGCAGGAGCGCCTGCCGATTTTGTCCTGTTCCATCTTTCCGAAGACGGCAAAATCCAGCTTGAGGAGACTTACAAGGCAGGAAAATCTGTATATAGCGACAAGGGGGACGCACGATGAAATTTGCGGCATTTAGCGGCGTATTTATTGAATACAGCCTTCAAGAAGCGATGCGCATGACGAAAAAATTAGGGCTTGACGGTATAGAAATCGCTGGTCGCGAGCCGCATCTGTCAGCGGATACGAGTGTGGAGCGCGTGCAGGAAATCAAGGAGCTTGCCGATGAGCTTGGGCTCGCGATCCCCGTCATTGCGGCCTATACAGGCGGTTTCTCTACAGCGAGCGACGCAGAAGCGGAGAAGCAGTATGCGGATTTTCTGCGTATTCTTGATCATGCGGTCATGCTGGGAGCGCAGATGGTGCGTGTCGCTCCAGGCGGACCGAATGCGTTCATGGCGCGGGACTATCATTATGCAAAAGCCGCCTGGTGGATTGATCGCTGTGCGGCAGCGGCCAAAGAGCGCGGCATCGATCTTGTTATGGAAATTCATAACATATCGCTAGTTGAAACGGTGGAAAGCAGCCTGCGCCTCCTTGGCATGCTGAAGCATGATAATGTAGGCATGATCCATGATGCGGGCAATATGTATATTACGGATACTGATTATGGCCGCGAATCTGTCCTTCAGCTGGGCAAGCATTTGACGCATGTCCACGTAAAGGATGAATTGCGGATTGAAAAGGCGGGAGCGCCGGGGACATTCGTCAATTTGACCCATCGCGGCGAGGAGTGCTTCATCCAAAGCCGTCTAGGCGAAGGGGCGGCCGATCACCAGCCATTATTCGATGCGCTGCTTGAAACGAATTACAGCGGCTGGATCACGATGGAATGCCATGCGCCATTCCCTGCTTATGAACGGCTGGAGTATGATTTCCGCGTCGTCAGGCAAATGCTGGGCCTCGCTTGATCCGTTTAGGCTAGCGGACGGGGACAAGTATACGGTTTCTTCTTGTACGTGCAAACGGATTGAACTATGCTATATTCAAGACTGGGATTCGGATAGGTGGTACGGGCGTGAATACAGATATTCCTTTATATTTGAGCAAGGATCAGCTGAATCAGCAATTTCCCTTCAATATATTGCGCCATACGAGCAAGGCGTTGAAGCAGACCTTGCATGCTCATGAATATGTACAGATTGCCTATGTATTAAAAGGAGCGTGCAGCCACCAATTGCGCGGCAAGACCATTACGGCGAGCCGTGGCGATGTGTTTATTATCGCGCCGGGCGTCGAGCATAGTTTCAATGCCATTGAGGGGAAAAGCTACGAGATGGTGCTGCTTGATTTTATGCCCTCGCTCGTACAGGAGCATTTGAAGCCGTACACAGACTCTTTGCAGCCTTTTTTGCAGAAATCGGATGGCGAAGGCGGAGGCCTGCCGCAGCTGTGGCTGCATTTTGGCAAAGACAGGCAGCAGTTTGTCGAGCAGTTGCTGCAGGACATCCAGGACGAGTTCGAGCATCGGGAGGCGGGCTATGAATATGCAGCGCGGATCAGCCTTGCGAAGCTGCTAATTCTCATCGACCGGGAGTTCCGCAAAGAGCGGCGCAAGCCGACCAAGCAGCCAGTGTTAGCCGAACAAAATCCGATCGATGAAGTGAAGCGCTACATTTACGATAACTACAGCCAGGATATCCCGCTTGAGCGTGGAGCGATGATTGCCAATATGGCGCCCTCTTATTTCAGCCACGTTTTCAAAAAGGAAACAGGTCAAACCTTTATCGATTTTATGAATGAGGTGCGGATTGAGCGGGCGATGGAGCTGATTCAGCGGGACTCCCACACGATTACGCATATCGGGTTTCAGGTGGGCTTTCATCATTTGAGTCATTTCATTCGTACCTTCAAAAAAAGAACCGGCTTGACGCCGACTGAATACAAGAAGACCTTCGGAACAACAAATCAATGACATAATGGAAAGAGGTAATGGCGAGTGAGCACGCAAACGTTAAAAGTAGGCATCATCGGGCAAGGGAGAAGCGGGCGCAACATTCATGGCAATCTGCTTGCACAAATTTCCGAATATTATACAATAGCGGCAGTTGCCGATTCTATCCCGGAGCGCCAAGAGCTAGCCAAGAAGGAGTACGGCTGCAACGCATATGCATCCTGGGAAGAGATGGTGGAAAATGAAGAACTCGATTTGGTCGTGAAT
Source organism: Paenibacillus sp. GCM10027626 (assembly GCF_042676285.1). NCBI lineage: Bacteria > Bacillati > Bacillota > Bacilli > Caryophanales > Paenibacillaceae > Paenibacillus > Paenibacillus sp. GCM10027626. The sequence continues at coordinate 28,283 of NZ_JBHTHC010000009.1, forward strand.
GCTTCGCCGAGCCATCAGCATTTTCCGATCTCGCTTGAGCTGTTGAACCGCGGTGTAAACGTATTGTGCGAAAAGCCATTGGCGAAAACGGCAGAGGAAGTAGACCGCCTGATCGAGGCCGCTAAAAACTCTGGCAAGGTGCTGGCGGTATTCCAGCAATCTCGCTATCAGCATGCCTTTATGAAAATCCGTGAAGTCATCGCTTCCGGTGTTCTCGGGCGAATTGTGCAGGTTAATTTCACTTTGAACGGCTTCGCCCGCCGCTGGGACTGGCAAACGCTGCAGAGCAACAATGGCGGCAGTCTGATGAATACAGGGCCGCATCCGGTCGATCAGGCGCTGCAGCTGTTCGGTACAGATGTTATGCCGGATATTACCTGTATTATGGACCGTGCAGTAACGTTTGGCGATGCCGAAGATTATGTGAAGCTCATTATGCGCGGTGAAGGCCGCCCAACGATTGATTTGGAAATTTCTTCATGTTGTACCTATAGCCGCGAACAGTTCAATATTCAAGGGACGAATGGCGGTCTCAGCGGTTCCGCAGAGCAGCTTGACTGGAAATACTACAAGCCGGAAGAAGCGCCAGAGCAAAAACTAACGCCTGAACCAATGTTTACTAGCGACGGCATGCCAGCTTATTGCAGCGAGGAGCTTAAGTGGTATAACGGCAGCTGGAAGCTGACGGTAAATGAAGGAATGACACCATTCGATGAAATGACCAAAACGCTGTACATGATGCTTCATCGCCATCTGACTGAGGGCGGAGAGCTGGAAATTACGCCGCAGCAGGTACGTCAGCAAATGATGGTTATGGAAGAATGCCGCCGGCAAAACCCGCATATTTACAAGCAATAGGAGGAATAGGAGGCGCCATCGACATCTGCTGCGGTTCCTTTGGCAGGAATAGGCAAAGCGTGGGCGAGGCGGCCCCCGGGCGGACCGTGGATCCGTTATCTGTGAACAAAATGGCTAAAACGGCTTGCTTGCGGACCGTGGTTCCGTTATTTGCTTCCAATCGCCTCAAAAACCCGGCAAAACTCGCAAATAACGGATCGTGTGTCCGCGAAACCTCCGAATGAGCCGGGTTTCGACAAAATAACGGATCGTATGTCCGCATGCCTCAAGACGCACCTCCTGATTGTATGATAGCGGCGCAGTTGCTGAACTGTAAAAGGTGACAATAGATTCCAGATATGTTATAGTAGTAATAACACAGGCATTTCGCTCCTAGAGCGGGGTGCCTTCGTGTATATATACGGCTATTTAACATTTAATGGCCAGTTACTGTTGATCAAATAGATTTATGGAAGGTGGTGATGCGATGTTTCCCTTCTTAAACCTCCAATGAGGAGGAAAGCTGCCGCGATGCTCTTTTGTGTGTAGTCTGACCAAATAAAAGAGGAATGGGAGATGGGAAATATGAAGGCTTGTTTGCAGGCACAAAATCGATCCGTACTTAATCGTTCCGGCTTGCGTCAGTTGCGTGAGAAAGGCCGGCTTCCGAGCGTAGTATTTGGTAAACATATGACAACAACGATGATTCACATTTCAATGAAGGAATTTAATCAATGGAATCGCTCGGGCAATTCTGGAGTGATCGAGCTGGAGCTCGACGGACAAGGGAAAATACCTGTGCTGCTGGAGGAAGTGCAGCGTGATCCGCTCACCCGTAACATACTGCATGCCGATTTTTTGCATGTTAAAATGGATGAGCAGGTGCGTACTAAAATTACAGTGGAATATGCGGGTACGCCTGCCGGCGTTAAATTAGGCGGCATTGTTCAGGTTCAAACCACGCAGATTGAGGTAGAAGGTTTGCCTGAGCGCCTGCCGTCGCATATTGTTGCAGATATTAGCGATATGGCTATCGGTGAAACATTGACAGCAGCGCAGCTGAACATTCCTCCAGGAGTGGAAGTGCTGTCGCCTGCCGAGGAATTGTTAGTCTCAATCGTCACGCCTCGTCTCGAGCAGTCTGCCGCGGCCGATGCGGAGGCAGGAGCCTAAATATGCTTTTAACAAGCCGTCTTTATCCCAGCGTTTACGCGAGGTGAAGGCGGTTTTTTCTTTAAATATGTCTATTGGTATAGAAACTATACTAATGAACTGAAGATCAAGTCTCATGTCTATACAGGTATTCGCACTACCTTTGGTCTATTATTTTGAAATGTGGTTAGGTCTCAGGTTGCGATTTTCATTTCATATTGTTTATCTCCATTTTCGTAAGCGGCGCTGTTATCTTGTACGACAGAATGGCTAAAGTGCTCGTATTCTCGCATTTTTCATGCTAGTTCGCTCCTTCTGAAAGTAAGCAAAAGTTATGAAACCGAATACATATACTGCTTTCTTGCCGATGAAAAATGGGACTACAGTGGATTGTAAACTTTAAACGACCGTATTATACTTGTGTTTAAATTTGGATATTAAACAATGGTTTTAAACGTTTGTTTTTGGTTGTTTCGCCGCTTTTGCTGATGATAATCCAAATTTGGCAATGGTTTCTGACCGCCCTGATGAGGAGGTGAGGTTGCGTCTCTATGGCCATGAATGAAGGCTTACTCTATTGAAATCGATGTCTGCATACTGTTTACAAGCAGGGATCTTTCAATGCCGATCCGAGAGTAGAAGATCAGTTGGATTTCTCGACATAGAAACCGCTTACTAGAACTACAGCTGGCAGCAACCATTGCAAATCTATCAAAGCAATGCAAGTGAACAACAATCTTATTGGCAAAGTTAAACGGGAGGTTTTCCTTAGTGAAAAAACAACGTCCATTTGATTACAAGAAAAAGCTGAATGCAAGCAATAAACGTAACCGAATGATCAAGAAAGCGGCTGCTGTCGCAGCCGCAGCATTAATTGCTACTGTTCCTATACGCGTTACTTTCCACAGTTTCGCTCTTCCTTCGATTCAGATGAATATATCTAACGCGGCATCACTTGCAGAAGTGAACCTGCTTTCCAATACTGCTTTGTCGCATGAATTGGTTGCAGCAGCTGATCACTATAATCTTCAGCTGAAAATAACCGGTACGGGCATTGCAAATCTTGAGCTTGTCAGTCCTGATCGTGTAGCTGTTTTTAGCTTGCCAACGAATATTGTCGGTAAAGTTCATGTAACTGAAAAAGCAAAAGTGAAAATTGAGCTGTTGCCAATTACGATGGACAAGTTGCCGGTTCTGAATGCTGCAGTTGGTGATGTTACAGCTGCTTTAACTAGTGCTGTAAGTGGTGTAGTTGGTGTTGTTAAAGATATTACAGATAACGCGCTGTTAAAACCATTTTTGCAAATAGAAGGTCTGGAGGAGCTTCAAGGAGCGCTGAATGCCTTAAACAATGTAGATCAAGCGTTGGCTGATTTGCTTGCTTATGAAGACGAGCTTGAAGCAACTGTAAATCCTGACGGTTCGATCGTTGTCGACTTTTCCAATGGACTGGGCAAGCATGTTGAAACTGCGTTGAAGGATGTTGTCGTTCAACTGCTTCAGGACGTTGTAGATGCAACCGGCAAATTGAAACTGGCCTTGCTTCCAGGAGCGGAAGATTTACCGCTTCTTGGCGAGCTTGTTAAATTGCTCAATCAAACGATAAATAGTGTGCTTGGAGAAGTTAATGCTGTAGGACAACTGGCTACAAACTTGATTGATAATCTCACTGATGGCACTGTAAACTTGGCCAATGATCTGGTGAGTGTGCAAGTAATTGGTCAATCGGAAGTCATCTTGAATACAACAGTGGATAATCCTTCCGGTATAGGAACGGTAGAGATTAAAGGTGCGGTTGTCAGCACTTCAGTAATCGATGTCGACTTGTTGAACTCATTTACAGCTGGAACAAATGTGGTTTTCGACGAAGATGAGGGCGACTCAGACTCCGACAGTGACTCGGACAGCGATAGCGACTCGGATTCCGACAGCGACTCAGACTCGGACAGTGACTCGGATAGCGACAGCGACTCCGATAGCGACTCAGACTCCGATAGTGACTCGGATTCGGATAGCGACTCAGACTCCGACAGTGACTCGGACTCGGATAGCGACTCAGACTCCGACAGTGACTCGGACTCGGATAGCGACAGCGACTCAGACTCCGATAGTGACTCGGACTCGGATAGCGACAGCGACTCAGACTCCGACAGTGACTCGGACTCGGATAGCGACAGCGACTCAGACTCCGATAGTGACTCGGACTCAGACAGCGACAGCGACTCAGACTCCGATAGTGACTCGGACTCGGATAGCGACAGCGACTCAGACTCCGATAGTGACTCGGACTCAGACA
>NZ_JBHTHC010000009.1:32667-378730 GCF_042676285.1 Paenibacillus sp. GCM10027626
GTGACTCGGACTCAGACAGCGACAGCGATTCAGATTCCGACAGTGACTCGGATTCGGACAGCGACAGCGACTCCGATAGTGACTCGGATTCGGATAGCGACAGCGATTCAGATTCCGATAGTGACTCGGACTCAGACAGCGACAGCGACTCAGATTCCGATAGTGACTCGGATTCAGACAGCGACAGCGACAGCGACTCAGATTCCGATAGTGACTCGGACTCGGATAGCGACAGCGACTCAGATTCCGATAGTGACTCGGATTCGGACAGCGACAGCGACTCCGACTCCGATAGTGACTCGGATTCGGATAGCGACAGCGACTCGGATTCCGATAGTGACTCGGACTCGGACAGCGACAGCGACTCCGACTCCGATAGTGACTCGGATTCGGATAGCGACAGCGACTCGGATTCCGATAGTGACTCGGACTCGGACAGCGACAGCGACTCGGACTCCGATAGTGACTCAGACTCCGACAGTGACTCGGACTCGGACAGCGATAGCGACTCAGATTCCGACAGCGACTCAGACTCCGATAGTGACTCGGACTCGGATAGCGACAGCGACTCGGATTCGGATAGTGACAGCGACTCAGACTCCGACAGTGACTCGGATTCGGACAGCGACTCGGATTCCGACAGTGACAGCGACTCAGACTCCGACAGTGACTCGGATTCGGACAGCGACTCGGATTCCGACAGTGACAGCGACTCAGACTCCGACGGTGGCGGGGACAACGGATCCGGTAACGGTGGCAATAACGGCGGAGGAACCGGTAACAACGGCGGCGAAACAGGCAATAACGGCGGAGGAACCGGTAACAACGGCGGTGAAACAGGCAACAACAGCGGAGGAACCGGTAGCAACGGCGGTGGATCAGGAACTAGTCAGGATGGAGGTAGCCTCGACGGCAATGGAGATGGCAACGCAGCCGGATCGGGACTAACCGGCAATGATGATGCTAATGATCCTGCTGGCGACGGGATTGACTACAACAACGGTAATGTAGATTACAACAATAACCGTAATGATGAATGGGAAGCGGTAGAAGCAGTTTATGATGGCGCCGGTGTGCTCGTAGGAGGAGACGGTTCTTATAACAACAACAACCGTTTGCCAAATACAGCCTCAACATTGTGGAATCAAGCAGCTGCCGGCGCTGCACTCTTGTTCGCCGGTTTGGCAGCCAGATTTGCAGGCAAACGAAGAAAAGAGAGCCAAAAGTAAGCGAAACGGATGGCTGGAACGTGGAAGAAGCAAATTTTATATTTGCTTCTTCTGCAAGGTGGTTAAAGGATTTATTTTTATCGCTTTAGCCCACTTGCTGAGGAAGCAACATCGCGCCAATCTCTATACAGCCCCGTTATTTGGAGGAGGACTGCCTTTTACCGAGAGAGACGGCAATAGTCGTATCATCTCATTTTTTCACAAAAGCATAATGGAATCTTTTTACTAACGAAAGGTGGAGTGCTGAAATGAGAACGATTCAGGTCACAAAGGTGCAAGACCGTTTGAATGCACTGAAAATGAAGCTGGAGCAGCATTTAAGCGAGACTGAAACCAATTTGAGGGCGGATTTGGATGGAGATATGCAATATGTCGTATTTCTATCAGTAGGCAATCCAGATATTCGGGCAAGAGTAGTAAAGGCTAGTGCCGATAATTTTATGACGGCCTGGAATCGTGTACAACGCTCTTTTTTAACATTAGTTACAAAGAAATATATAGATCCGCAGTGGATTAAGGTTGATCTTGTGTCTCATATGACCAAATGGGAATATGGGTCCTTTCAGGAGTATCTCGCCACTGTCAAAAAGAACTATTTTCGCAAAGGGATAGCGTTTGACCGCGATTTTCGGATCGCTTTTTTGGAGCAGGAGCTAAACGGGTATGCGATGATTCGGGCTAACGAGGACGACCGGCAGGAGCTGGATGAAAAAAATATCAATAACTACTTAAATTATAATTACAGCGATGCCCCTATTTTTGTGGAGCGCTTCTATCATAACAGAAGCATCTATACTTTTGAGACGATTGGATATATCGATGATGCCGGAGAAGTGTTTGAGCTGTACCGTGGTGAATTGACGAACGGCATCCGCAAGGTAGAGCGGCTTGATCTGGAGCTGCAGCAATTAATTCATAAATCAACAAATTATTTGGTAAGTCAGATTCATGCCGACGGCAAGTTCAATTATGGCTATTTCCCTTGCTTTGCCAAAGATATTGGAACCTACAATATATTGCGTCATGCAAGCACGCTGTACGCGATGGCCGAAGGATATGAAGTATTGCGGGACGAGGCGATTTTGCAAGCTATCAACAGAGGAATCGGCTTTTTGATCGACAATGCGATCGTCTATCGAGATAATCAGGCGTATGTCGTAGATCATGCCAACCATCGCGAAATAAAAGCAGGCTCCAACGCGCATGCGATTTTGGCTTTGACGAAGCTGATGCAGGTGACCGGCGACCACAGATATATTGATCTTGCCCGGGCGCTTGGACGAGGATTGCTGAGCATGCAGCAAGCGGATGGCAGCTTCCAGCATGTGTGGGAATATCCGTCCTTTGCATTGAAGGATGCCTTCCGTACGATTTATTACGAGGGAGAAGCAGTGTTCTCCCTGCTGCGCCTGTATGATTTGGATCGTCAAACCTGCTGGATGGACGCAGTCAAGCTGTCGTTCCAACATTTGATTAGAAACGACTATTGGCAGTACCACGACCATTGGCTGAGCTATGCGGCGAATGAAATAACAAATTATGCACCGGAAGATGAATATTTTATTTTTGGCTTAAAAAACTGTCAAAATAAACTGAGCTTTATTTATGACCGGAATACGACCTATCCGACATTTTTGGAATTGACAATGGCCGCTTACAAGATGGTCGGCAAAATTGAGCAGCTTGGCAAAAACCATTTGTTAACTCACATCGATAAAGATTTCTTGTTCCGTACCATCGATAAGCGGTCCGAGTATCAGCGGGTAGGGTTTTGTTATCCGGAAATCGCCATGTATTTTAAAGAGCCTAAACAGGTGCTGGGCGGCTTCTTCATTCGGCATCATGCGTTCAGAGTGCGAATTGATGACATCGAGCACAATTTATCGGGCTACTGCAACTATTTAACCTATCGCGTTCCTGTTTTGGAAAACTATGAAAGTTTAACCTTAACTAATGTGTAGGGACAAGCAAGGAAGCATATATACTGAATGAAGGGGTGGATGAATGATGGGAAAAAGGCTGGGTACGCTGCTCATAGCAGTCGGACTCATTTTCATCTCCGTTGCGATCTATCAGTATGTAGATTATCAAGTGAGTACCCGCAAGGCATTAGAGGAGGCTGAAAATATGCTGCGCCGCAAACTGCCGCAGGCGCAGCAGCCGGCTGATACGATGACATCAACCGGGCATGAACCGGATTTGCCGGTTTACACGGAACGTGAAGATTTTGAACCAAAGGACGACGATGTCGTTGGAATTCTTAATATTCCGAAGCTGGATGCCGAATTGCCGATTATCGAAGGCACTGAGGAAGAAATGCTCGCCAAAGGAGTGGGGCATTATACGAAAAGTGTGTTTCCATCAGACGGAGAGCAAATTTTACTATCCGGTCACCGAGACACCGTGTTTCGAAATTTTGGTTTATTAGAGATTGGCGATCGTTTTATTGTCGAGCTTCCATACGGTAAATTTGAGTATGAAATTAAAGAAACAAAAATTGTCGACGAGGATGACCGGACCGTTATCCGGCCGATGGGAGAAGAGGTGCTGACGGTTTCAACCTGCTATCCATTCCGTTTTATCGGCAATGCGCCGCAAAGATATATAGTATACGCCTATCCGGTTACTTTGAATAATTCGCTAAATTTATAGGGCGACGCTCCTTATTGGAGTTGTCGTCCTTCTTTTTCATATTGCTAGAGTCTCATTTTTTTCTTGTATAGCCCTACTAGTATACTACTTAAATCGTTGTTTAATTACACTACTTAGGACCCCCTATGAAACTTTTGGCGAATAGAGTAAAATTTAAAAACAGTAAGATTTGGAAGTAAAGGAGCATGGTAGGGGGGTGATCGTCATGCATCATTTTCATCTCGATAGGTCTTATGATATGTCGCTCGTCATACTTTCGATTGTGGTGGCGATGTTTGCTTCGTATGCCGCTTTAAACATCGTTCATCGCGTGCTGCATCAGCTGAAGCGGTTTACCCTGGTTTGGATTGTCGTCGGTTCGTTTGTTGAAGGACTGGGAATTTGGAGCATGCATTTTATCGGTATGATGGCGCACAAGTTGCCCTTTCCGGTCGCCTATGATATTACACTGCTTATTGTCTCGATGCTGCTTCCCATCTGTTCCTCGTTCATTGCATTGCGAATTGTTACCCTTGGATCCAACTCGATGAGGAGATGGATTTTTGGCGGACTGTTTATGAGCAGCGCAATTGCCGGTATGCACTACACAGGCATGGCTGCGATGATTATTCCTGCCAATATTTCATATGATCCCTATCTTGTACTTCTGTCAATCCTAATTGCTCTGGTAATTTCCTACACAGCATTATGGTTATATTTTAAAAGCAGCTCCCGCAGGCTTAAAAATAAAGAAAAACTGCTTGGAGGCTGTTTGCTGGGTGCCGCGATTGCGAGCATGCACTATACGGGGATGGCCGCAGCAAAATACGAGCTTGGCGACCCGGTGTCGTCCGTTGGCAAAAGGGTGCTAGCAACCGCAGATCACTTTACTTTAGTGATTTGGGTAAGTGCCGCCGCCTTGCTAATGCTGCTGCTCATTTTTCTTAGCCGGACAATTGAAAGCAGAGTGGTCATACGCATGGCAAAATGGGGGGAGAGACGTTATTACTTTATGTTCGAGCGCAGTCCCGATCTTGTCAGTCTGTTCGATGTTCAAGGCAATCTTCTGCAAGCGAACCCCAGCGTGCACAGAATTAGCGGCTACTCGGCAAGAGAATTGGCAGCCATTCAACCGCTCCAGCTTGTCGAGCAGACAGAGCGGGATAAGGTGAAGTCGATGTTTAATCGATCAGCGACCGGAGTCTCCCAAACAGGTGAGATCGCGATTCGCCATAAAAAGGGGGATCGAATTTATCTGAATCTTACAATGATTCCGTTAATTGTTAGCGGGAGGATCGAAGATATTTATATGCTCGCGCAGGATATTACCGAGCGCAAGCAATTGGAATTGCAGCTATGGGAAGCAAATCAGGCCAAAAGCCGATTTTTGGCGAGTGTCATTCACGAAATACGTACGCAATTAAATGCCATTGCCGGGCTGAGCCATCTGTTGCAGCGAACCGAGCTATCGGAAAAGCAACAGGACTATTTGGGGATTATTCAATCGGCATCGAGGTCGATCCGCAGTATAATTAATAACAATCTTGATTACTCCAAAATTGAATCAAATATGCTTGAGCTGGAGGTATGCCCCTTTTCGCTGGAAATGGTGCTAAAGGATGTTGCCGATGTCGTGGCATTGCGAGCGGCAGAGAAAGGGCTGGAGCTCTTTATTTTACATGACAGCAAGGCGCCTAAGCAGCTAATAGGCGATCCAATGCGGCTCGGTCAAGTTTTGACGAATCTGGTTGATAACGCAGTCAAATTTACGGAGAACGGCAAAATTATCGTCCGGACAACTTTAGTGGCGCAATCAGCTGAGAAGACAACGATTCATTTTTCAGTTAAGGATGACGGCATCGGTATTTCCAAGGAGCATCAGACGCTGCTTTTTGAGCCGTTCGTTCAGGCGGAATCATCGACAACGAGGAAATATGGCGGCACAGGACTAGGCTTGCCTATAAGTAAGCGGCTAGTAGAGCGAATGAATGGTCAAATTGCAGTAGAAAGCGAGCTTGGGGGTGGAAGTGAATTTTCATTTACAGCAGATTTCGGTATAGAAATTGAACAGCCGGCGGCAAAGGAGACGGTCGAGAAGAAGCTGCATATTGCTATCGTAACCGACAATAATGCAATGTGCCAATTTATTGTCGAGACCTTGCAGGCCGAAGGACACTTGATTGCTCTCGACAAGGACGGCAAAAGGACCAGGAAAGCTTTGTCGCAAATGCAGTCAACAAGTATGCCATACGCTGATCTTATTATTCTGGACTGGGAGATGGAGGGAAATGCTGAACAGGACGAACGAGCAATAATAGTAGAGCAGGCAAGAGTTCATAGTATTCCAATATTCACATTGGTAAATTGCTTGCATCGCGAGCAGCTCAATGGGGATATGGAGCAATGGACGGAAAACTATTGGATATTGCAAAAGCCGTTATTAAATTTTGAGCTGTTATCTGCCGTAGAACATTTGATGCATGCGAACTTTGCAAGAAAGCAGCACCGGCAGCCGGAACAAGAAATTGTCGAAAATGAGGTTGCTGCAACGGCAACCGATGAAGCGCGTATTCTTATAGTGGAGGATTTGGAGCTCAATCGGGTTATTTTGCAGGAACTGCTAAAGCCTTATATCCGCAATATTGAAGCGGTAGCTGATGGAGTTCAGGCAATTAAACGGCTTGCGAATACAAGTTTGCCGCCGTTTGACCTCATCCTGATTGATCTGCATATGCCTGAAATGGACGGTTACGACACTACCAAAAGGATTCGCCAGTTAGACCAGGCAATTCCGATTATCGCCGTTTCGGCCAATGCGTTTATTTGGGAGAAGCAAAAATGTGTGGAGGCCGGCATCGACGACTACATTGGCAAGCCGATTGATCCACAGTTGCTGCATCAGACGGTGAGTATTTGGCTGCAGGCAGGCAGCCGAATAAAGGGAAGGCAGGAAGGGGAGAATTATGCTTTGCAGCAGGATGAAGGGATCGGATTGCTGAATTCCTATGACTTGCTTGACCGCCTTGGCGGAAGCCCTGAGCTGCTCAATCAGCTCTATATGATCTTCTATCGGGAACAGGCAGAGCTGGATTTGAAATTGCAGCAGTTAGTTGAACAACAGGATTGGGCAGGCTTGCAGCTTCAACTGCATAATTTGAAAGGAGCGGCAGGCAACATGTCGATGGATATGCTTGCGGAAACAACGAGGGAGCTTGAGTCGAAAGTAAAGCAGGGGAAAGTAGCGGAAATAGCCGGCGATATAGAACAATTGATTTCATTACTCCATAAGGTACTTGCCGCCGTTTCCGCGCGATTGGCCCGCGAAGGCTTAGTATAGCGAAATCTACGAAATGGAAGTGAGATCAAGCTTGAAAGACAAACATACCTTATTAATCATTGATGATACATTGACGAACATTGAGCTGATAAAAGCGATTATTGACGATGAATATAATACTTTATCTGCTGTCAATGGAATGGACGGACTTGAGCTTGCCGAGCGAATGCAGCCGGATCTCATTATTTTGGATGTGATGATGCCGGAAATGGATGGCTACGAAGTGTGTCAGCGTTTAAAAAGAAATCCAAAAACAGAAGCGATTCCGGTAATATTTGTAACCGTATTGGATCATGACGAGGATGCCGAAATCGGATTAGTTGCCGGCGCGATTGATTATATTGCCAAGCCGTACCATCCCGCATCGGTAAAAGCAAAAATTCGCAATCATTTGGCCTATCGGGCGTTAATTGAAAAAAATCGGATTGGCTAAAAGTAAGGGGGCATCCAGAAAGCGGTTGAAAAAATTAAACCCTTGTTTTACACTGGTGTTTAACAGAGAGAGTATAAACTGGGGTGAGCGATGTTGGAAATCGTGACAAGACGAAAGACAAATAAATTATTCGGCAGGATTCCGGCATTATCGCAGGATGATGTGACGTATTTGACCGCAGAGCTGAACAAGCGGAAACGTAATTTGTTCGATATATTACAAAGAAAAGCAACATACCGGAATCCTGAAACGACCAATCGCATTGCACTTAAGCTAGCTTTAATCAATGAAGGATTAACCTGCCTGTCGTTGCGAGACTTTTCCAATCCGCAAAAAATAGAGGCATTAAAGCAGCTTTTCGATGATCAGATGTAAGCTTATCGCTGCGACAGGCCTGACAAAACAAAGTGGGTCGTCTGCTTTATTTCGTAATCTGGCCCGGCATCGGCATCTCGGCCGACAGCCCATGCTTCAGTAAGCAAGGAATCATAAGCGGGATAGACAAGAATAGAAATGATGTACATTTCAATTTGGGGCAGCGATTCGAAATGAAAGACGTCTTGTTCTTTGCCGGAGGTTAAAATAGTGCGCAGGTAATCGAAACAAGGGGTCAAGATATTACGAATCGCTTGTTTGAGCGGCCCGCTGGATGAGAGTTCGTGTTTGAGAATCATATGAAATAGCTTGTTTTCATAACGCGCTCTAAGGAAAAGCTGGATAAAATGGCACAGTTCCTCAGCCGGCTCTTCAATTTGCTTTTGCCCCTGGTTGAATAAAGAGCTGACATCCTGTGTCAGCCGCTCGATGACGGCATAATATAAATTTTCCTTGGAGCCAAAGTAATAAGACACTAGAGCCAGATTTGCATCTGCCGCATCGCAAATTTGGCGTACAGAAGTGTTGTTGTAGCCGCTCTCAGCAAAGCATTGCTTCGCGGCATCCAAAATTCTCTTCTTTGATTCTTCCTTTTTGTTACTCATTATTCCTCCATTGGCCTTTTAGACGATTATAATTTTTGTACAGCATACATACAAGTTCATAGCCGGAAGATTCCAAGCGCAGGCATTACTGCCTGGAATCTTCCCGCGGGCTGCGCAGTAGAAGCGATTTTCGGGATGTTGAAGGAAATATACGTGCCTTGATTTGAGTGACGGCACTATGTCCCGCTCATGCCAGATCCTATCGTCAATGACGGCGAATGCTTCATGCGAAGGACGATCTATGATTTCTATCTTTATTATACTTCCATTTGCGCGAGTTAAAAGACCGTAACGCAAGGCATTTTCTACCAGAGGTTGCAGGGTAAGCGGCGTCAGCCTTTTCTTCTTGATTTTATAGAATTTATAAAATTCGGCTGGTTTGGCCTTAGAGTTGGAGAATGTCAAGTGTTTTTTAAGCCAAGTGGACACACGATCCGCTATTTTGTCGAATACCGACCAATTCAGAGGTGTCCCGGACACAGGATGCGTTATTTGCGGTTTAGTCGGGTTTTCGCGGTGTCATGTCTTATTCAGTTCGACGAAATGAAGGGCTTTTCCTTCGTCTGAAAATAAACATAGGGAAGAAATTAAAAAAATATTGAGGAATCTTAGAGCCTGATGTTTGGTTGCAGCTGCTTGGGGGAAAAGCATCCTAAAAGCTTCATTTACAATCGTTCAAAATATCGACAAACGACATAGGAAATATGTACTTAATTCTGGAAGTCGGGCTAGGAAAAATCGACATAAGGTGATATACTAGAGTCATAGAAATACAATATCTACCATGCTTAAGTCTATGGGAAAAGGACCCTTGATATGAAAGCTTTCATAGTTGATGACGAACGACTAGCTGCTGCAAGGCTGAAGAAGCTGCTTGAGAAGGACATTGGCGGGGTTGAGGTTTTAAGTGTTTATACCATCCCAAGCGTTGTTATTGAGCAAGCAAGTGTTCTGAAGCCGGATGTTGTTTTCTTGGACATTCATATGCCCGGTATTAACGGGCTTGAGCTGGGAGAGCTGCTTCAGGAAGTGCTGCCGGATGTCGAGCTTGTATTTGTAACCGGCTACGATCATTACGCTGTTCGCGCTTTTGAGCTTTACGCGCTGGATTATATTGTGAAGCCGGTGCGCGTGGACCGTCTAAGGCTGACGGTACAGCGGCTGCGCGTTAAGCGGCAAGAAGCGAAGACTCCTGAAGCAAAGTTGCCGAGCATATGTTGCTTTAAGGCGCTGCGCTTTCAATTTCCAGGCCAGGAGCCACGGGCAGTTAAGTGGCGGACAAGCAAGGCGCAAGAGCTATTTGCTTATTTATTGCATCATCGCAATGTTGTAGTCGATCACGGAACAATCATGGAGCTATTTTGGCCGGAGATGGATGTACCGAAGGCCATGCAGCAGATGTATACAACAATCTATCATATTCGCAAGGTGTTGAAGAGTGAAGGATTGACATCGGTGACGATTACGAGATGCAATCATGAAGCCGGTTATCTTCTTACGATTGGACAACCAGTTGAATTAGATGTTGAAATATGGGAGCAAAGCATCAGGCAGCTGGATTCCAGCAGTTCGCAGGATGTAATTGAGCTTGAGGAAATTTTGCAGCAGTACACTGGCGATTACTTGGCCGACTACGACTATTTGTGGGCTGAGCATGAGCGCGAGAGACTGCGGCAGCAATGCATAACGCTGATGAGCGCCTTGGTTAAGCTGTATCTTGATCAGGGTCAGAAGATGAAGGCGAGCAGAGTATACGGGCGAATGCAGCAGTTGTTTCCGTATGAAGAAGAGGGCTACTTTGGCTTGATGAAGCTTTATGATTTATTGGGCGAAAGTGCCAAGGTGGACGAGCAGTACCGTTTGTTAAAGTCGCGGTTAGCTGACGAGTTGGAGGTTGACGTGCATCATACCATCAATGAATGGTACAAGCGGTGGAAGCAATATCGGAGCGAGGCTGATCCTCGCCAAGTGAGCTATTCTCGATAATGGCAAACCTGTCGAAAGACAGGGACGCAAAGCTACAGGGCCTTCCCTCAAGGATGGCAGCCAGCTACCGAAATGAACAAGCTTTTTTTATTTCATAGCATGGCAAAAAAACTTTACACGATAACGGCAAACCTGTCGAAAGGCAGGGACGCAAAGCTACAGGGCCTTCCCTCAAGGATGGCAGCCAGCTACCGAAGGGAGTTTTTTTATATGCGTAAATTTATGCTGACGTTGATGGCGTTTGTTGTTTTATTGGCTGCGGTTGCTGGTGCTGCCGGCAATGTACAAGCGGCGGCAAACGCTGGACAAGCTGCATGGTTGGACAAGGGTGAACTGAATAAAGGACTTATAGCGGTTCATTACAATGCCGAACCTAAAGTCAAGATCAAGCTGATGATTGCAAAAGGCGCTGGAACCTACACCTACACGGTGCGTAACGGAGTGAAGGAAGAGCGGTTCCCGCTGCAAATGGGCAACGGAGACTATACGGTTACACTGCTGGAGCAGGTAAACGGAAATCAGTATAAAGTTATTGGCAAAGATACAGTGAAGCTGAACCTGGCTGATCAGAATGTCGTATACTTGAATACGGTACAAAATATTGAATGGGACGCTCAGAACCAGGCGATTGTCAAAGCAAACGAACTGATTAAAGGGAAAAAGACAGACGCGGAGAAAGTGAAAGCGATCCATGATTTTATTATTAACAACATCGCTTACGATAATACACTGGCCAAGACAGTGACAACCGATTATTTGCCGCAAATTGACCGGACACTCAAGGATGGCAAAGACATCTGCTATGGTTATGCGGCGTTATTTGCAGCCATGCTGCGCGCGGTAGATATTCCCGCCAAAATGACAATGGGAAAAACAACATATGTAGATGTGTACCATGCCTGGAACGAAGTGTTAATGGACGGAAAATGGGTTACAATTGATACAACGATCGATGCCGGTTTGAAAAATACAAAAAAAGCATTGCCAATGATCAAGGATGACAAGAATTACAAAGTGGAAAAGCAATATTAATGAATACAAGTGGGAGTCCTGTAGCTTGCAAGTTGCTGACAGGACTCCCTTTTTGTCATTGTTTTTTTTGGATAACCCCGCAAGCGATTCGATTGCCGGAATTGCCTGACGGATCGGTTACGTAATCATCCTGCTTCTCGTGAATAACTAAGGCGGTGCCGCCTGGTTTTTGCAAATCGTTCAAAGTAAACACCTTGCTTTCGATGGTGGCTTCTACTGTCCCGTCCTTTTGAACGAGAAGATTGGGTAGATCGCCGGTATGAAAGCCTTTCGGATTATTAAATCCATGATGCTTGTGGGTCAGATTCAGATGCTCGCCAGCTGACTTGAAATCTGGCTTTTCACACAGACCGGTTTCATGAATATGAAAACCATGCAAACCAGGCGGCAGTTTTTCCGCTTTTATGTTGATTTGGACCGCATTTTTCTGCTGCACAATTGTCGCCGTTCCAATCTCCTTGCCTTCGCTATTAATGATGGTCACAGCGATCGGTTTGTGAGCTGTGGAGCTGGCAAATGCAGCAGGTGAGATGGAACTGATGACACCCAGCATTAACAAGCTGCCGCAGCTGAATAGGCGCACCGTTTTACTTAATGACTTCCTCATTATTGGATTCCTCCTGGTAATGTTTGTGATTCTTCTTCATAGCATGTCCTCCCGGCCGGAAAAATATTAGTGCGAAGTGACCAACATTGCGTAATATTACCTAGCATGAGAGGGCGGTCAGATGCTCATTCTAAGCTGCAGGAGGTGAATCATCATAATGATGAACAAAAAAACTTATGGTGTACTGCTGCTGTCGGTTGCTTTGGCGACAACAGTAACGGCAACAGGATGCGGTAAAAGAACAACTGACGGCGTTAGAACAAATCAATACCGTACGACGACAGATAACCGCATTTATAAAGATGGTGTCCGAACAAATATGTATGGCGTTACTCCGCGGGCTCATACCTATGACCGCATGACAACTCCAACTCCAACAACTCCAGGTCCGCGGACTTATAATTATGACCACGTGACGACTCCATCTCCACGGGCTTATAATTATGACGGTATGACGTCTCCGGCCCCAGGAAGAGGAGTTACCGGTCATCAGAATAATTCCGCCGTTGCCGACAGAATGGCAACCCAAGCCAAGGCTGTAAAAGGTGTAAGCAAAGCCACTGTTATCGTTCACGGACGTGATGCAGTAGTAGGTCTTGAGGTCAAACCCGGTCAAAACGGCGCTGCTGTAGCGCGACAAGTCAAGCGTACACTGGAAAAGCGTGATGCCGGCTACAAGGTGCACATTACAACCGACAAAAAGCTTCACACACGCATCACGAACATGAAACATCAAATGAGTTCAACGGATGGAACGACTGGAACAACTGGAACAACTGGAACAACTGGAACGACTGGCACGACTGGAAGGTCGCTGGATGGCATGACTGGAAGGTCGTTTGGCGGCAGTAATATAAGGCCGCTGGATGGACACCCTGTTCGCAATTTTGCCAATGATATCGGCGTACTGATTCAAGATATCGGTCGTACAGTTACAGCGCCATTCCGTTAAGCCGACAAGATTTGTCAGCCATAATGTTCTTGTATTCGTACAAGAGCATTATGGCTTTTTAATTTTGATGGCGCAAATGGCATGATCTTACTAGGATTATGGGCGCCTGGAGTTTTTAATTGCGCGTATTTTATGTTATATTTAAATCAAACCCGAAAGCGGCGCAACATAATCCATGTCCACTGGTTTGGTTTATAAGAGGGAGCAGATGTTCAGACGGATTTGTAAGGTTTAGCCGCTCCCGGAAACAGTGTATTTGCTGTGGATAGGAGTAACTATATGATTCAGAAGATAACGGACTTTCTGATGGATTTTGGCGCATGGGGGCTGTTTATTCACTCTTTCGCTGATGCCATTATCGTGCCGATTCCGGCATTTTTTCTTCAAGTTTCTTTAAGTCTTGCCAACCCGTCCACTGCACTTTGGCTTGCTACGGTCGGTTATATTGCGTGCCTTTTAGGCACCCCTTTTGGCTATTTGATCGGTAAAAAAGTCGGCAATACGGTGCTGTACAAAATCCTTAAGCGCTCCTGGGTGGATTCCGCCACGGAGATGTTTAAAAAAAACGGGGAGACGGCAATTCTTATAGGCTCCTTTACTCCGATACCTTTTAAAGTGTTTACCATAATGTCGGGCTGTTTGAATTTCCCGCTATGGCGTTTGCTTGCTTATGCAGCTGTTGGCCGTGCTGTAAAATTTTATGTCATAGGTTTGCTGTTTTACTTTTACGGCCGCACAGCAGAACATATGGTGAAAGGTGTATCCATTTATATTTTTGTTATTGCTGTGCCTTTCCTCATTATTTATATTCTATTAAAAAAGAGAAGGCAAAAGAAAAAAGCGTCGCAGACTCCCGAAGACGCCCCGAAAGCGGAGGCTGATACCTTCTTAACAGAGGATTCAGCTGAGCCAGCGGCAAAACCTGACGCTTCACAGCCAAAAAACACGCGTCTAGGCGGAAGAGCTTCTAATGAAATAACGCAAACACCAGAGCACTAAAATATTTTTTATGTATAGAGCTGCCGATCGTTTAGGCTTTGAACGAGGCAGCTTTTGCGTGTTTTTTAAAATATAAGAAAGTAAAAGTTTTACCTTATACACAGCTTATATTTCTAAGGAAAGAAACTTGCTTCGCGCCAAGGACGGCGTCAGCCGTTTCTTTTTGTGGACTTTTATTGACCTGTATAGATTCTTTGGGCCATAATAAATTATGGCTATGATTAGTAAATGAGGTGTCTGTAGTGAGCGGTTTATTAATTCGTATGGAAGAGGCTTTTCCGTTATTAACGGCAATGGAAAAAAAGGCAGCGCGATATATTCTCGATCACCCGAAAAGCATCGTTAATTTATCTGTTCAAAGCTTGGCGAAGCTGGCGAATGTCAGCGAATCGACATTGGTGCGGTTGTCCCGTTCGATGCAGTGCAAAGGGTTTCAAGAGCTGAAGCTAAAAATTGCCGCTGATCTGGCGCTATCAGATGCGGCAGATTCGAATGCCGATGAATATCAGGATATCCAGTTTGATGATTCGATACCTAATTTGATCGCTTCGATCTCGCGCAATAACATCAAATCGATTCAGGATACGCAAATGATTTCTTCCATTAAAGAGATGGAGCAGGCGATTCAGGTTTTGCGTTCGGCACGCAAGATTGCGGTATTCGGCATTGGGGCTTCGGCGATCATTGCCGAAGATTTTAAGTTCAAGCTTACCCGGATTAACCGCTGGTGCGAATCGGCTTACAGCTTTGATATGCAGGCTGTCATTGCGGCAAATTTGAACAAGGAGGATGCTGTACTGGGGATTTCGTACTCCGGACAGACGGAGGAAACGATTCGCTCGCTCGAAATTGCCAAAGAAAATGGGGCGGCGATTATATCGCTAACGAAGTTCGGGAACAATCCGGTAGCAGAATTGGCCGATATTCGCTTGTTCGTCAGCTCGCTGGAAAAAAGCATTCGCAGCGGCGCGATGGCATCGCGAATTGCGCAAATGAACATTATTGATATTTTATTTGTCGGCATTGCGGCCGGACAAGCGCAGGAAGCCATTCAGTCGCTGGAGCGAACGCGCAAAGCTGTAAGCTGGTCGAAACGTACAAAAGGGTAGCAAAGCAGGCTGCTGTGGCTAAAAGTTAGTAATTGTATGCAATCAAATGAAATTTTGTACTAGTATAGCATTGGAAGCATGGTATTAAATTCACCCAAATCATAAACGATTTGGGTTTTTCTATTTTGAAAATAAATATCTTGATGTAAAACCATTCACTGTGATACGATGATTTCAATCGTACTTTACATATTGGGAGGCAGTTATGATGGAACGTAAGATGGCTAATAATAAAGTGCGGATTGCTGTCTGCGGCATTCTTCATGAGACGAATACATTTGCTCCTGGCAGGACGACACTTGCAGATTTTAAAGCGGATTGGCACGCTGGCGATGCTTTTTTAGAGCGTTATACCGGCACGAGAACGTCGATGGGCGGCGTGATCGATGCGACCCAAAAAGATGGGTTGGAGCTCGTCCCTGGTCTCTATACGTACACCACTCCGTCAGGGATGGTAACCTCCGAGACGCTTGATGCGCTGGAACGTGAGCTGGTTGATTCGATCGCGGCGGACGCGGACGGTATCGTCATGATTTTGCATGGCGCGATGGTTGCCGAGTCCTGCTTTGATGTAGAGGGCAGGCTGATTCGTACTGTGCGCAACAGATTTGGCAGTAATGTACCGATTGCTGTTACACTTGATTTGCATGCCAATATTACCCCAGAAATGGTGGAAGCCGCTGACATATACTCGTGCTACGATACGTATCCGCATATCGATGCCTATGAGCGTGCCATCGATGCAGTCAACATGCTGGCAGCCGCCATACGGGGTGAGGTTAAGCCTGTGCTGGCATGGAGCGCTCCTGGAATGGTTGTTGTACCCCAAGCGATGCTGACCAGCGAAGGGGCGATGAAGGAATTGATGGATGAAGCGGCAGCGATCGAGGCTGATCCGCAAGTATTGAAGGTTACTGTTGCAGGCGGCTTTCCGTACAGTGACGTTCCTTACGCAGGCATGTCGTTTATCGTAGTGGCAGACGGTTCTCAAGAGGTTGCCGATAAATATGCGCAGCAATTAAAAGCATGGGCATGGAATAACCGCCACCGGTTCATTACACCGATATATAGTGTGCAGGAAGCCTTGCAGGCGGCTTATGCAGAAGAGGAGGGGCCGGTTGTGCTGACGGAGGCCTCCGATAATGTCGGCGGAGGCGCGCCTGCCGATGGCACCTTCTTGTTAGCAGAGCTGGTGAATGCACCGCGCAAAAGCCTTATCGTCATCCGCGATGAGGAGGAAGCCCGCAAAGCTTATGCTTTAGGAGCTGGAGCGGCCTTTGCAGGCGAGATTGGCGGCAAGTCCGACAAGCTGCATGGCGATCCGGTGAAGGTATCGGCTGTTATTAGCCAGGTTAGCGATGGAAAATATCGTCATGTAGGTGCTTATATGACAGGCCAGCATGCAGATATGGGTCGGACAGCCGTTCTTGAAACGGGCAATTTAACTATTATTTTGACTGAAAATCGTGTGGCTCCATGGGACGTGGCGCATGTCACTTCAGTAGGGCTCGATCCCGGCCAGTTTCATATTATTGTAGCGAAGTCGGCAATTGCTTGGAAAACTGCATTCGGTGATCTCGCCAAAAAAGCGTTCGACGTAGACACACCGGGTTGCTGCAGCGCCTTGCTGTCGCATTTTGAATACAAGCATTTGAATAAGCCATTATATCCGTTCGATATCGCTTGAATGAATTGTGAGCAGCAACTATCGGGAATAGCTGATAGTTGCTGTTATTTTAAACGGGCATTTTGTTGCTGCCTGACAGTAAATTATCGTTGCAATTTATTGCCGGAGCGGCTACATTGGAAGATGGTTTAAATTTTCGCTCAGGGAGGTATTGTTATGGTAGAGCAAAACAAGCCGTCCGCTACGGTCAAATCGGCCGATCGTGTACTGGATATTTTTGAATTGTTCGCATCGGAGCAAGAGCCGATGAATTTGGTGGAAATTGCTCGCAAACTGGACATGCCTGTTAGCAGCACATACAAAATTTTGCAAAATCTTTTGATGCGCGGTTATTTGGAAACCGATAAAAATGAGAAAATGTTCAAGCTAGGCTACAAAATTCTGGAAATTGCTACCCGCTATGTGCAAAATACGGATCTCATTACCGAATTTCATTACATTAGCCAAAAAATTGTGGACGATATTAATGAAGCCGTCTTTCTATCGATTCGCAATGAGGATAAAATCTTGTATGTTGCCGAGAAGCAAAGCACACATCCGGTGCGTTTCGTCTCTCACAGAGGGATGAAGCTCCCGCTTCATTCTACCGCAATGGGAAAGGCGCTGCTTAGCAGTCTGGAGACAGAAGAAATTACGGCGCTCTATCCGAATGAAGAGATGGGCAAGCTGACCGACAGTACGGTGACTGACCGCAGCACTTTGTTGAAGCAGCTCGAGCTGATTCGCGCAGACGGGTTGGCATACAGTTATGGTGAGTCTGTGCAAGGCATACAATGTGTTGCCGCGCCAATTTTCAATTCGGAGGGAAAGGCCGTAGCATCCATGAGTATTTCGATTCCTTCTTCCCGATTGAATGATGAGCTGTGGCAGCGTGCGATTGATGCGGTGAAGCAGGGTGCGAAGGAATTAAGCCTTAACTTGTATCATCAAGGGGACGACAGGCTGTAGCCTGTCGTCCTTTTTGTCAAAATATAAGAAAGTATAAGTTTCACCTTATACATAGCTAATATTTCTAAGGGAAGAAACTTGTTTCGCGCCAGGATGGCGTCAGCCGTTTCTTCTTGGCGTTCCTCAATAGCCCACGAAAGGCTGTATGTTAGCGCCACAGGCCGGATTGCTTGATCTCGGCCAGAAAACGCTCGAATTCCGGAATATTCAATTGCTGGGCCGCATCCGACAATGCTGTAGCCGGATCGGGATGCACCTCCACCATAATGCCATCCGCGCCTGCTGCCAGCGCGGCCTTGGCGCAAGGGGCGAGAATGTCTTTGCGTCCAGTGGAATGCGTAACATCGACAAGGACTGGCAAATGGCTTTCCTGCTTAAGGATCGGCACGGCGGAAATATCAAGTGTGTTGCGCGTTGCTTTTTCATACGTTCGGATACCGCGCTCGATCAGCATAACTTGGGTGTTGCCGCGAGATACGATATATTCGGCAGCATGCAGAAATTCATCGATCGTAGCCGCCAGTCCGCGCTTCAGCAGAACAGGTTTCCGGACATCGCCGGCAGCTTTCAGCAGCTCGAAGTTTTGCATATTGCGCGCGCCGATTTGAATGACATCGATATAGTCGCAAGCGAGCTCGATATGGGAAGGGTCGACGATTTCACTAATCGTCTTCAGCCCGAATTCGCTGGCGGCTTCTTTTAATATTTTCAAGCCTTCCATACCAAGCCCCTGAAAGTCGTAAGGAGAAGTACGCGGTTTGAAGGCGCCGCCGCGCATAACAGTTACGCCTGCCTGCTGCAATGCTGCTGCTACTTCGCGTACCTGTTCGTAGCTTTCTACCGAGCATGGGCCAGCGATCATAACCGGTTTGCTGCCGCCGATCGCAGTATCGCCAAGTGCAATTACAGTATCCTCCTGTTTTTTCTTGCGGCTGACGAGCAGATGTTTTTTATGGTCCGTTTCTTGCAAATCGAGCGATGCTTTGAAAATTTGCTTGAACAGATGGCGGATTACTTCGTCATCGAAAGGGCCGTTATTGCGCGCGACTAATTGCTCGAGCATGGCTCGTTCGCGCACCGGATCGAATTTTGGCACCCCTTGTTTTTCTTTTTCTTGGCCAATTTGCTTGGCAATTGCCGCTCTTTCGGATAATAGCGCAAGCAATTCCAAATTGATCTCATCCAGTCTTCCGCGCAGCTGCTCTAGTGGGTTTGCCATTATGATTTCGCTCCTTAGTTTTGTATGCATTGTCCGGCCAGACAACAAAAAGACCCCCCGCCGCAAGGGACGAGGAGCCGTGGTACCACCCTTATTAGATTGGCGAGTCCCGGATGCTATGGGAACCAATAACCAATCTCACTTGAACCTTTAACGCAGGGCACGGGTATCCTTAAAGACTGCATGGCTTGCAGTCACTTCGGGAAACCAGCTCGGGAGTGAACTTCAGCAGCATGCTCGCCTCGGGTGCTCTCAGTCGGTGGCACGCCTTTCCTGTCAGGAAAACATAAGCTGCTTACTCTTTCCGTCATCGCTTTTGTGAAAGTGTGTTTGATTGAAAACCATCTTAAACCAGAATGAACCTGTCCGTCAAGCCCATGTTTTAAAGCGTATTTGCTTCAGCGCGACAGAGCAAAGAGAGAGTAAGCTGTTGCTATTGACCTTGCGAGCAAGTCAAAAAGGCTAGTCATCTGTCATAGGGCTGACCCCATATTCGGGCCATCCCGGCTCCGCTTCTTGCTTATCGGGAGCAGGGGGCGGCAGCTCGCGAAATTCCTTTGGCGTCATCCCGGTCTCCTGCTTGAAGAGGGCGCTGAACTGGGAGGCGGTCGAGAAGCCGCATTCCATCGCAATGGCTGCGATTTTCAGCTCGGGCTTAGCCAACAGTTTCTTGGCATGCTCAATGCGTTCGAGCATAAGGAAATTCATCGGGGACATGCCTGTACGCTCCTTGAACACATGGCGGAAACGATCGGTGCTATATCCGGATAATGAAGCCAGCGTTTTTAACTGTAGCGGTTGTGTATAGTTTTCTTTTATAAAATTTCGCGCAAAATGGATGCGATCCTCTGCTTCAACTTCTCCGGTAGCCAAATCCGGTGTACGACCGATTTCCAGCATCAGCTCATTGCCAAGCATATTAAGCATCAGCAGATGATAATTTTTTTTGCTTATTAATTCAGACTTCATTTTCTCGAAAATTTGCTGCACCGGATGGTGGGGTGAATCCCGAAAAACGCCGTTTGGCAGGGAAACCGGCACTTCATCGAAATGAAAACCGATAAACAGCAGCTCTGTTTCCTCGTCATGCCATTCGTTATGCAAGCTTTTCGGGCGGTTGACAGCAAAAGTATTCGGGCCATATTTGTAACGCTTGCCGTCAATCTGCGTCATGCCGGAACCGCTTTTGTAGTAGACGATTTCATAGCAAGAATGTCTGTGATATTCGACGCTCGTTGCCCCTTCCAGCAAATAAAATTGCATAAAACTTAAATTAAAATTCATTTTATATCAGCCTTTCTATGATAGTGAATAGCCGAATCGTTATATAGATTGATTGTAGTAAACATGTATACTGGTTGCAAGCAAGAGATTAGAAAGCTGCGTAATGAAGCGGTTACAGTGGAAAGGTGAGTGGGAAGAAAATGAGAAGGTTGGTTGTTGACACTGATATTGGGGGCGATATCGACGATGTGCTGGCATTGAGCATGGCGATTCATTCACCGGAACTTGTTATCGATGGGGTGACGACGGTAGGCAGAGGTTCGGAGCGCCGAGCGAAAATAGCTGCCCAGCTGCTGCGTTTGAACGGGATGGAGCATGTGCCGGTGGCTGCGGGAGCACAGCGGCCGATAGCCGGAGAATGGCCGGAGTGGGACGGCCCGAACCAGTATGGCAACGAACTCGCCGATGTGCCTGTCAACTCACAGGAGGATGCGGTTGATCTGCTTATTCGCTTGGCAGAGAAAGAGCCCGGAACGCTGACGATTGTGGCGATCGGGGCTCTCACGAATGTGGCACAGGCAATAGAGCGTTCCCCGTCGTTTCGGAACAATGTCAAAGAAATTGTACTTATGGGCGGAGCGTACACATTTCATTTTGTGGAATGCAATATTGTGAATGACCCGGAAGCGGCGCAGATTGTTTTTGAATCTGGCATTCCTATCGTAGCGGCCGGACTGGAGGTATGCCTTGATTTGCAGTTCGATACCGACGAAGCGATCCGCATTCTGCAAAACCATGGGACAGAGCAAGCTGCCTTCCTTGCGCAGCTTGTAACCCGGTGGAAGGCGGTAGGCGTTAATCGCCCGATTATTATGTTTGATGCGATTCCGTTCGTCTATTTGATGGAGAAAGGCCTTGTCCGGACAGAAGAACGGGCGGTTAAAGTGGAAACATCCGGTACTTATACTCGAGGAATGACTTATGTATTTGAATCGCCATTTAACGAAAGCTGGCCAGGGGTACCGCGCATTAATGTGTGTCAAGAGGTGCAGGCGGCCAAGCTTATGGAGCTGTTCGCAGAACGGGGGTTATTGAGTTGATCGCGGATCATATATAGCCGTTCGATGATAGTCTATTAGCCGAATAATTATATCTTTGAGCGATCACTAGCCTTTATACTTGAGAGGAACGGCTGACGCCTTCCTTGGCAAAGGAAAGCGGTTTCATATTAGGGTGAAAAAAAGGGGAGACGAAAAAATGCGAAAAAAAATGCTGATGGTCACGACTGCTTCAACGTTGCTTCTAGGTCTTCTTGCCGGCTGCGGCGGCAATAGCGGCACAAAATCCGAAGGAGATGGCGGCGGGGGCAATGGCGCTGGCGGCGAAGGCGGCAAGCCGGTGACCTTGAAGGTAGCCTTTTTCCAAGGAGGTTATGGTGATTCCTGGTTCAAATGGCTGAAGGAAGAATTCGAGAAGCAGCATAACAATGTCACCGTGGAATTGGAAGGCAGCCCGAAGATGAACGAGATTCTGGAGCCGAGAATCAAGAGTGGAAGCAATGTTCCGGATGTAGCGTTCATTGATGCCAGTTTCATGAAAAAGTGGGGCCCTTCAGGCAAGCTGGCCGACTTTACGGACACATATAATACAACACAGCTGCCTGACGGAAAGACGATCGAGCAATCAGCAGACGACCTGGTTAATCAATCGATGACGATATTGGGGAAAATATACGGGGTTCCTTGGGCGGCATCGCCACGCGGCATTGTATATAATGTCGGCATGTTTGAGGAGAATGGCTGGGAATATCCGCAAACCTGGGAAGAGATGGAGGCGCTGGTCGAGAAAATTAAAGCGAAAGGGATTGCGCCGTTCGTCTATCCGGGCAAATATCCTGGCTATGTGCAGCCTGTAGGAATTAGCGGCCTTTTACAGTATGGCGGTCCAGAATTTCTTGAGAAGCTGACCAATACTAAAGAAGAAGACATTCCCGGCCTATACGGCGATGAGGTGTTCCGCAAAGCCTATAGTCATGTGGGGCAAATGGTGAAGGACAAATGGTTTATGGACGGATCGCTTGCGCTTAACCACACCGAATCGCAAATGGAATTTCTGCGCGGCAATGCGGCAATGATTCCTAACGGCGGCTGGCTGGAAAATGAAATGAAGGACGCAATTCCTGAAGGCTTTAAAATGCGGATGGCTCCTATTCCTCCGGCACAGGACGCCGTCGTGAAGGAATCAATTATTCCAGTAGATCTGCTGGGCTTCGGCGGTATTCCGAGCGCCTCCAAAAATATTGAGACAGCCAAGCAATTTTTGCTCTTTGCCTCGACTGAGGAAGCGAACCGCAAATTTACAGAGCTAACCGGATCGGCCAAGGCGATGAAATATTCGGTTGAAGGGCTGGGGATTAGCGATTTTACAAAGAGTGCAATCGAAGTGACATCCACGTATAAAAATCTGACGTTAAACTATGAGCCGCAATCGCTTGGCGAAAGTCCGGGGATTGATGCTTATGCAGCTATTTTGTCCGGCCAAAAAACGACAGAGCAAGTGATGGAAGCGAATATTTCTGCTGCGCCGCAAAAATGGAAGGATCAGCAGGAGATATTGAACAGCAAGTAACAGGGTACAGATGTTGAATGGTGGAGCGTTCCGCAGTGCCCGGATAGCGAGCGGAGCGTTCCATTGCTTTACGAGTAAGGGAAAGGGATGAATGATATGAAAGGGCTGTTAACGAAGAAAGGCTTATTTATTACCGTAATGCTGGCATGGCCGCTTATTCACTATGCCGTATTCGGTCTTTACTTGCAAGTGCAGACACTGCTTTATTCCTTTCAATCGTGGAATCCTCTCACTGGCAATCAAACATGGGCCGGCATCCGCAATTATGTGACTGCTTTCCGGGAAATGCGTACCGATGGCGTATGGTCCTCGGCGATATTGAACACGCTGCTGTTTATCCCGGTCAATATTTTGGCCGTCATTTTGGCGATGATCATTGCGATTTTACTTTATCACAAAGTGCCGTTTGCCCGCTTTTTTCGGGTCGTCTATTTTTTCCCTTCGCTGATCTCCATCGTAGTCATTACAATGGTTTTTTCGTTTGCGCTTAATCCGACGCAAGGGATCGTGAACGGTTTGCTGGAAGCGGTGGGATTGGAGCAGTTCAAAAGGGCATGGCTTGGCGATCCGCAGACGGCATTGCTTTCTGTGTTTGTCTTTTGCATCTGGGCCGGCATTGGGGGGAGCAATGTCATTTTGACAGGCGCGCTGCAGCGGATTCCGCATGACTACTTTGAGGTCGGCAAGCTGGAGGGAATCGGCTTTTGGAAAGAGCTGTATCATATTGTTTTGCCGCTGCTCTGGCCGACGCTATCGACGTTAATTATTGTATCGACAAGCGGAGCGTTTACAGTATTTTTGCAGGTGATGCTGCTGACGAACGGAGGACCGTTCACTTCTTCTACAACAGTCGGGCTGGAGATGTACCGTCTAGTCATTGAAAAAAGTGATTACGGCATGGCCTCGGCCTACGGCATCATTTTTACAGTGATCGGATTCGTTGTCGTCTGGTGCATAAAATGGTTGACGGAACGGGTTGAAACGGCTGAATTCTAGACTGGCGAAAGGGGAATGCGAGCGTGAACAAAAGTGGGCAACAGCGCAAATTTAACAAAGTCATCCTGCTTTTTTTAGAATTGCTTTTACTATTGTATGCGATTTCATTGATTTATCCATTCATCTGGATGCTGGTAAATTCGCTTAAAACAAACGAGAACTTTTTTCAAAATATTTGGTCGCTTCCTCGTAAGTGGGCCTGGGAAAATTATGTTGCTGCCTGGAATTCGGCACGGATCGGCACTTATTTTTTCAATAGTGTGTGGATGACGGCTGTAGGCACATTTACGACCGTCATGGCAGCGGCTATGCCTGCGTATGTACTGGCCAAATATAAGTTTAAAGGCTCGAATATCGTTTATGGCTTGGCTATCATAGGATTTCTTATTCCCGCTATCGGCACTTTCGGGCCGTGGTACATTTTAATGCAGCAGCTTGGCCTTTTCAATCCGGCAGGGGTGCTGATCGGTTATTCGGGCGGTATCGGCTTTTATATGTTAATTTTGTATTCATTTTTCAAAGGCATCAGCTGGGAATATGCGGAAGCGGCGTTTATGGACGGGGCCGGCCATTTCCGCGTGTTTTTCTCGATTATGCTGCCCTTGGTGCGGGGAGGAATTGTCGCAGTGGCTACTTTCGCGCTCATTGGCATCTGGAATGATTATTTCCAACCGCTGATCTTGCTGCAGAGCGAGCATCAGTACACCATTGCCGTCGGGCTATCTTATTTGGTTGAGGCCCAGAAATATAGCGCTGACTATACGGTTCTGTTTGCGGCGATGTGGATTGCGCTTATTCCGATTTTACTTGTTTATATGGTCATGCAGGAGAAGTTAATGACCGGCTTTACGATGGGCGGCATTAAAGGCTGATTGAAAAGGGGGAAGGGACGAAATGAAACAGATTAGCGTTGCTGTTGTTGGTGCCGGGGTGCGAGGGCAAGCCTATGCGGATTATGCGCTTGACCACCCGGAAGAGGTAAAGGTTGTAGCGGTTGCGGAATGCAATACGGAGAGAAGACGACAATTTCAGCAAAGTCACGGCATTGAGGATGCAAATGTTTACTCTGATGCAGACTCGCTGCTGGCACAGGAGCGTATGGCGGACGCCGTTCTTATTTGCACGCAGGATCGCGATCATTATGAGCATACGATGCAAGCGCTGGAGCGCCGGTACCATGTGCTGCTGGAGAAGCCGATGTCCCCATCGCCTGAGGAATGCGTAGCGATGGGGGAGCGGGCAAAGAGGGCAGGGGTCGTTTTCTCGATCTGCCACGTGCTTAGGTATACGCCTTTTTTCAGCAAGCTGAAAGAATTGCTCGCTGCCGGCAAAATCGGTAGGCTTATGACCGTTCAACATAATGAATACGTTGGGTATTTGCACCAAGCCCACAGCTTCGTGAGAGGAAACTGGCGCAGCACCGCGGAGTCTAGTCCGATGATCTTGGCCAAAGCCTGTCACGATATGGATATTCTACAGTGGTTGATAGAAGCGGAATGTCGATACGTTTCATCGTTCGGGTTTTTGAGCCATTTTCGAGCCGAGAATGCGCCGCCTGGGGCGCCGGACCGATGCCTGGACGGCTGTCCGGCCGCGGATTCATGCGAATATTATGCGCCCAATCAATATTTGACGGAGCATGTGGGCTGGCCGACTTCCGTTATCAGCACAGACTTGACCTACGAGGGAAGGTATAAGGCGTTGCAGGAAGGACCTTATGGCCGCTGCGTCTACCGCTGCGATAACGATGTCGTCGATCATCAAGTTGTCAGCTTCGAGTTTGCCAACGAAGTTACGGCCACGTTCACGATGACTGCCTTTTCCAGAGACGGGGGCCGATTTATGCACCTCACAGGTACTGAGGGGGAGATCAGGGCTGCGATGGATAAAAATGAGCTGCTCGTCAAGCGCTTCGACACGGGATTGGAAGAGTTGATTACACTTCGAAATCCAGGAGGGCATGTGGGGCATGGCGGTGGCGATATGAGGCTGATGCGCGATTTCATCCGCCTGGTGAAAAGCGGTGGCGGAGAGAAAGGGCTGACATCGGCAGAAGTTTCCGTTCAGAGCCATTTGCTTGCATTCGCGGCGGAAGCTTCTCGTAAGGAGAAAAAAATGATTGACATGAATTTGTTTACGGCGGACAAACAGAAATTTTCACGCTGAAACCTAAATATGCGGTATAAGGAGGAAGCGGGTTGCGCCGGCATGCATTCTGCGTACGGAACGGCCCCCATAACAACGGAGTGGGCGGAATTTCTATACAGCGACCGCAACAAAATTAAGCTGCAGGCGGGAGGAACCTACAAGGTCACTTTTAAAGCCAAGACACTTACGTCTCCGGGGCCTGGGGGCAACTTTTACTTCTTGGCCCGTTCCACGATCGCTGGCCACATGCAAGACGTAGGTATAAACAGCTGGACCGACGGGGGCGGGGCACCCTACACCAAGAGCTTCACGTTCTCCATTCCCAATTACGAGGACTATTATTTGGTTTGGGGCGTGCACTTTGGCGGTTCCATTGCAGTGGACGATATCACGATCGAGAAGCTTTAAACCTTTCATGGGGGGGGGGTGCAGGCGAAGTTCATTTGGGCGGGGTTTGCCAAGCGATAGACAAAGAAGGGAATGACGGATAGACGCCGGGCGGAAACCTGCTGATAGCGGTGATTAGAGAGGGAGGATCGCAGTCGATGAATAAATATCGTATATTTCTGGCTGTTTTGGCCGGCTTGCTGCTTATAGGTTTGCTGCCTCCAGGAGTGCCTGCATGGGCCGAGGGAGCGGAAGCCGGACGGGGAGCGGCAGAGGCAGGAGAACAGGATTTTAGGATAGGCCAGTACGGCGGTGCTCCTGCGCTATTCGTGAACGGGCAGCCGGAGTTCCCGATGTTCCTGTTTGAACAGGAAATCTCGGAGCGGGACGCACAAGTTTTTCAGGATGCGAATGTGAAGCTGTATTCATTCATTGAGAAAACAAGCTTTCTCGACCTGGGCTGGATCGGGCCGGGGCAGCAGGACTTCTCAACGGTAGATCGCGTAATGAAGACGTTCGTTGAAAGGGTTCCAAACGGCCTGGCGCTGCCCCGTATTCATCTGTGGGCACCAGAATGGTGGCTGGAGGAAAATGATGAGGAAGAGCTCAGCTATACGCTTCAGCCCCCAGATCAGGGAGCGCTTACAAAGGATGCGTCGATGGCATCGGTGAAATGGCGCAAGGATGCGGGGGAGTCGCTGCGGAGGCTGGTCCGCCATTTGCTGAATGGCCCTTATGCCGACCGGCTGCTGGGATTGACATTGGCGGGAGGGATGTACGGCGAATGGCATAACTGGAATGCCGAATATTTACCTGACGCCAGCGAGCCGATGCGGCAGGCGTTTATTGCTTATTTGCAGGAGAAATACAGCAATAATGAAGCGCAGTTGCAGGCTGCATGGGGCGATCCGCAGATTACGTTCGGGTCGGTGACAATACCGACGGCCGAGGAACGTCAAGCTTCCGACGACGGGCTGTTCCGTGATCCGAGCGTATCGCGGCGCGTGATCGACTACTATGAAGCTTATCAGCAAGCGCCGGTAGACGCGATCAACGAATTCGCGGGGATCGTCAAGGATGAGAGCGACGGGCGATTGCTGGTCTCCGTGCTGTATGGTTATAGCCCGGACATGAGCTACATGCCGCAGGAAGTGCATCACCGGGCGGTGGCGCAGGCATACCGGCTGACAAATGTTGACATGTTCACATCGCCGCATTCCTATTACCGGCGGGCACCGGGCGATGACGGAGCGCTGCGCACGTATCCGGGCAGTCTGGCACTGCACGGAAAGCTGTTCATTGACGAAGCGGATGATCGGACTCATCTGGCTCCGCCGGGCACCTCATTCGTGCAGGCGACCAATATGAACGAGTCGCTAGGCTTGCTCCGCCGGGCGTTCGGGCAGGCGGTGACACATGGCACCGGCATGTGGTATATGGATCACTCGTCCGGACAATGGTACAACGATCCGGCGTTTGCTGCGGAGTTCAAGAATTTGAAGAAGTGGGGCGACTATTCGATGAAGCTGCCCCGGCAGCGGAATTCCGAGGTAGCGGTTATCTCGTCGCCGCAGAGCACGTTCTACTTGGGAGGAGATACGGATGTTACAGCGGCATTTTATGAAGGGCCGTCGACGACGCGGCCGCAAGGTCTTGGCGAACTGAGCAAGGCAGGGGCGCCGTTCGACCGTTACGTCATCGAAGATCTGGAGCAGGGTCTGGTGCCTGATGATTACAAGGTGTATATTTTTGTCGATACGTTCTATTTGACGAACGCACAGCGCACGGCGATTGAAAGGCTGAAGAACGCCGGACGAACGCTGGTCTGGACATGGGCGCCGGGCTACGTCTCCGAGAATGGATTGTCCGCTGCGGGAATGGAGACTTTGACCGGCATTTCTCTCACTTCGGCCGATGACGCGGGTGGTCCCGGTCAAGGCGAACCCGCCGAGAGCGAATGGACGGAAGACTTCGAAGGCGGGAGCTTCGCGGAGTCCCGCTTTTTGGACGGAGAACGCAGCGGCAACGGAGTCGTCACGGCGGATGCGGATAAAATCATTGCCGGCGGCTATTCCGCTTTCGGGGAGGCTGACGAGTCGGTGGATTGGCATGAATTTCTGTACACCGACAAAAGCAAAATCAAGCTTGAACCGGGAGCGACTTATACGGTTACCTTTAAAGCGAGGACGCTCGCCGCGCCGGGCGCGGCCGGAAGTTTCTACTTTCTGGCACGGACGAAGTCGGGCGGCAATGCACAGGACGTTGGCGTAAATAACTGGACGGACGTATCGGGGGATCCCTATTCGAAATCGTTGACCTTTACGCTAAAAGGCTACGAAGATTACTATTTGATCTGGGGGCTGCACAACGGCGGCGCACTAGCCGTCGATGACATCGTCATCCGGAAGGAGGCGTCAGTGCCGATAGAACTCCCGATACAGTATCGGCTGAACGCCGATCTGTTCCCGGGCGTGACGACCGTTTACGGGGATATGAAGCTGACACCGGTGTTCCGGCCAGATGCTGCAGGCGCCCAGGTGTGGGCCAGCTCTTCACCGGACGGGGCTCCGGCTGTCATCGTGCGGGACTTTCCAGAGTGGCGATCCGTCTACGTTCCGGCTCCTCCGATCGCGGCTCCGCTGCTGCAGCGGATCTATAAGGAAGCGGGAGTCCATGTTTATTCAGGTAATTACGATAATCTGGAAGCCAGCCAGTCATGGGTAAGTCTGCATGCAGCAGCTGATGGAATCAAGACGATCAAGCTGCCGCGCACTGCGAACGTATTCGATATTATCGGCAATCGCAAGATGGGGGACGGCATCCGGGAGTTCCAATTCGAAATGAAGCGGGGAGATACCGCGATTTTCATGCTAGAAGAGGAGACGCCGGCGCCACGACCACCGGAAGGTGGAGGACAGGACGTGTGGAGCCCTGTCTTGTCAGAGAACGCCGATCTCAAAGAATTGCAGGTACTGGCGAACGGGCAGGCGTTGACGATGACCCCAACGTTCTCTGCCGGTACGACGGCTTATACGGTGCAGACTTCATCCGCCAAGGCGGAGATCACAGCTGCCGTATCCCATAATGCAGCGAAAGCGACCGTAGAAGGAGAACTGCTTGACGGCGGACTGACAGTGGACCTGAAGGAAGGAGACAATCTTTTTAAGATCGTCGTTCGGGCGGAGAATGGTTTTACGAAGACTTATATCATCAATGTCAAGCGCGAACCCCTTGTCGAGAAGCCTGAAGTTGGAACTGAAGAGCCGGCAAGCCCGGGTGGATCAGGGCGCTTATCTGATATTACGGGGCATTGGGCGGAAGATGCGATCCGGACGGCTGTAAGGCAAGCAATCGCGAAGGGTTATCCCGATAAGACATTTAAACCGGATCGTCCGGCGGGCCGGGCGGAATTCGTCGTGATGCTGATGAATGTGCTTGGGTCGCAGGGCGATCGTGAAGGGCTGACGTTTAGCGACCGGAACCAAATCGGTGCATGGGCGAGACCGGCGATTGAACGGGCGGTTACAGCGGGAATCGTGACGGGCAACAAGCGCGGGGCCTTCTTGCCGAATGCGCCGCTGACACGGGCGGAAATGGCTGTTTTGCTGGCGAGGGCGCTTGGCGCATACGGAAAAGCAGGAGTCGCGGCTGGCTATGCTGACGATGCGAGTATTCCGGCATGGGCCAAGGACGCGGCGCAGTCGATGCGGGAGCAGGGCATTATTGCCGGCAGAGGCGGTAACAAATTTGTCCCGGAAGGCACTGTAACACGTGCGGAAGCAATCGTTGCGCTGCTGCGCCTGCAGGGGGCTGTCAACGCTTCCTGATCATGCTATGAACGCGAAAGATGGAGCAGAGTGAACTCATTCTGCTTCATCTTTTTATTTTAACTGGCCGGCCGTCTGTGCTCAGTTGTATATTGGCGTAATGGCCAGGTGGAATTGTTGCACAAAACACAACATTTGAGGAGCAAATCGCTGGATTGCTTGAAAATGATGTACGTTCTGCAACAATCATCCCCACTTAGTTACCTTGGTGGAGCAAATTATTGCATTTCGCGCAACAATTCGGGGTATGCTCGCTTCCTGCTATGGATTTGTTGCATAAGCTGCAACATTTGGGTGCGTTTCGCCGTTCACCAGTTGGACGGCGACAGAGATGCGGACATACGATCCGTTATTTTGTCGAACCCCGGCTCATTCGGAGGTTTCGCGGACATACGATCCGTTATTTGCCGTTTTTGCTGGGGTTCAGCGGCGATTTGAGGCCAATAACGGATCTACGGTCCGCGAACAAGCCGTTTGATAGGTTTGTTCACAAATAACGGAACCACGGTCCGCTCGGACCCCGCATCGCCCGCGCTTGCCGAAGAAAGCGCAGCAGATGCCCGCGGCTCAAGGCTTGTCCGTCCATGATAAACAGACAGCCTCCGTATGTGTCCGCGAAGATTCCTTCCCAATCAGGTCAAGGCAAATTCTGCAGCTTGGCCAGCAGCTCTTCCTCTGTCATCTTGGATTCTTTAAAGGCGCTTTTGTATTTTTCCTCATTGTTGATTGCGATTAAGGTATCGTTTTGCAATTGAAAAATAAACGGCTCAATCAGGCCATAATATTTTGATTGACCGGAGCTGGACGGGGCCACTGCAAAGAGATAGTGCTCATTTTTATGCAAGGTGGCTCTTGGATTGTTCTTTTTGCCGCCTATGACGACGCGAATGCGATCCGCCGCCTTCAGCTCTCCTTTGAAAACATCAGTGACTTCGACCGTATACTCTGTACCGGATGCAGATCCGTTGTCGGTAACAAGTCCTTTAATGACGACGGGGGAAGTGGAAAGCGCCATATCGATATCCGTAGCAATCGCTTCATCCGCTGAACTGGAGGTTGAAGCGTTCAAGCTGGTAAATACAAAATAAACCAATGCTATAATTAATAGTGCTGCAATTATCATTAACATAAGCTCTTTAGAGCGGAAAGTCATACTGTTGCTCCTTTTTCAGTTAATAGGATCTATTTGGCAAATGAATAATCTATTTCGCACATTTACATTTGGAAGCGATTACAGTATCGTGTGTATTTCACTAAGATATTATTTTATATGATTCCTATGCAAATTTCTACATCCTTAGAAGTAAGCCTTAGCATTAGCTATGCTATGATAGTGGTCAGAGAGAGATTGAGCGCAGGTTGATAAATTGGTGAATGGAGGTAAACTAAGTATGTAAGGTGTTTATTTGGAGGTGGAAGTGCTTATGAACAAATTCATACATCATGCGGTAATACGCTGCTGCTCAGTAGTGCTGCTTGCCGTTATCGTCTCATTAAGCGGTTGCTCCTTTGCCGGGAAGAATGACCGGAGCGAGAGCGAAAATCCGTATGTCGCTGAAGGGCCTAATTTTAAAATCGACCGGCAGCGGTTTGATTTGTATAAGGCGAATATGGAGCTTGCTGCAGAATGGAACAATGTCGAGCAAAGCCTGTCCGACGAGCAATTGCTGGATGTATTGATCAAGAACGAGTTGGCTGTCCAAGAGGCCAAGAAGCTAGAGATCGTCGTTACAGCGGATGAGGTTAAAGAATATATCGCTTATCAAAGAAGTACACTGGAACTGCCGGCAGGCGTCGATGAACAGGAACAAAGGATTCGGAAGCTGATGGATGATCGCATTGCACAATCAGGACTGACAGAGGATGAGTTTTGGACAAGTGAAGATACGAGACGCGGCTATGAAGATGCGATCTATCTCTCGAAGCTGATTAGTTATCTGGTTGATAATGAAAAGATAGGCGGCAGGGAACAGTTCGATACCTACCAGAACGAGCTGCTGCAAGTTGCAAAGGCGAAATCGTTAATAAAGATTTATTTGTAAGATGCGGGCCTGTTAACCGGAGTGCGCAAACAGCATTCTAATTTGCAGGCTTTTTGTTTTTCTCGCTGTGTTCATAATAGTTGAAGCAATGGTCAGATTGTATTACACTGGATTCAATTAATCTGATAATCATTCTCAGGTAGATCATGGTATGAGTTGTATGTTCGGGGGCAGCGGAATGACAAAGAAAATACTGTTAATAGAAGATGAAAAAAATATGGCGCGATTTATCGAGCTGGAACTGCGGCATGAAGGCTTCGATGTGCGCACTGCGCATGATGGTGCAACGGGGCTGATGCTTGCTATGGATGAGGAGTTTGATGTCATCCTGCTCGATCTGATGCTTCCACAGATGGACGGAATCGAAGTGTGCCGTCAAATTCGCACGGTCAAAAGGACGCCGATCATAATGCTCACCGCCAGAGATGGCATCAGTGACCGGGTACAGGG
The DNA here is from genome assembly GCF_042676285.1 of Paenibacillus sp. GCM10027626. Classification (NCBI taxonomy): domain Bacteria; kingdom Bacillati; phylum Bacillota; class Bacilli; order Caryophanales; family Paenibacillaceae; genus Paenibacillus; species Paenibacillus sp. GCM10027626. The sequence goes on from NZ_JBHTHC010000009.1 coordinate 65,519, forward strand.
GCTGGATAGCGGGGCTGATGATTATGTGCCGAAGCCGTTCGCAATTGAGGAGCTATTAGCGAGGATACGGGTTGTCCTGCGACGTCAGGAGCAGGAGCTCGAGGAGCGCCCGCCGGCAGCTCATCTGATGTTTGAAGATCTGACGGTCAATTTGGATGCAAGAGAGGTTAAGAAGGGCGAAGAATCCATCCATTTGACAAAGCGGGAATTTTCGCTGCTTGTTACTTTTATGGAAAATGTCAATCGCGTCCTGTCGCGGGAAGTGCTGCTCGATAAGGTGTGGGGCTTCGAGGCGGCGGTTGACACGAATGTGGTCGATGTGTATGTGCGTTACTTGCGCAACAAGATTGATACAGCGGGCGCGGCAAGCTATATTCAGGCTCAGCGGGGGATTGGATACGTGATGCGAAAATGAGAATAAAATCGTGGGCAGCACCATTCTCTCGTCTGCCGATAAAGTGGAGGCTGACATTAGGGTCAGCCTTGCTGCTTTTTTTGCTGTTCGCGGCCTATAATGCTGCACAATACTGGTTTGTGGAGCAATGGATGTTCAAGAAGGAAAAGGCGGCCATGCAGAACAATATGGACGAAATACTGAATTACTTTCTGGAGCGGGAGGCATCATTCTCAGAAGAGGAAATGACGCAAATCCGTACTTTCCTACAAAAGGTCAATCGGCAGAAGCAGCTGGTGCGAATTTTGGATGAGACGGGCAAGCCGATCGCGGTCGTATCCAATGAAGTGCCGGCAGAATGGGTGACGCCTCATACTACCGCCCATACCACGTTCAGCAAGGAGCAGGAGGCTGGACAACTGCTGCTCGTCATCCGGAGCCCGCTAACTATTTTTCAATTCAATGGCACGATCGAAATCGTAAAAAATACCGAGGAATTCAAAAATTTAACGGAAGCGCTGCTGCAGGTTATGATTCTGTGCGGCATTGGCGCGGTGCTTATAAGCGGATTAGGGGGGATGCTGCTGGCCCGCCAGCTGTTAGGTCCGCTGCAATCGATGGCAGAAGCGATCAGAAATGTGAAACAGAAAGGGCTGCACGAACGGGTTGGTCTTCGCCCTGACAGCAGTCAGGATGAGATAGCCGCGTTAATGAAGCTATTTAATGAAATGATGGACCAGGTGGAACGTTCGTTTCAGCAGCAGCGCCAGTTTGTCGAGGATGCTTCGCACGAATTGCGTACGCCTGTAGCTATTGTTGAAGGGCATCTGTCACTGCTACGCCGCTGGGGCAAGTCAGATCCGCAAGTGTTGGAGGAATCGCTGGAAGCATCGATCCAAGAGATTGCCCGATTGAAAGGACTTGTACAGGAGCTGCTGGAGCTTACGCGAGCCGAGCAGAGCGGACAGGATGTACCTGCAGTAACAGAGGACCCGGAGAAAGTGATCGAAACAATTGCAAAAAAAATCTCTGCGCTAAACCCAACGCTGCAGATAAGCTGCGATGCTGGAGTGCTGCAGGGGACTGCAGTAGCAATAGGCGAGCAGCATCTAGAGCAAATATTGCTCATCCTGTTGGACAATGCGGTTAAATATTCAGAAAGCAGGGAAATAAATATAACGGCACAGCGGCTTGCCGATCACAAGGTATGTATCTCCATCACCGATTTTGGCATTGGCATACCGGAGCGGGATTTGCCGCATGTGCTGGACCGTTTTTACCGCGTGGACAAGGCGAGGAGCGGGGCGCAGGGCGGACATGGTCTGGGGCTGGCTATCGCCAAGCGGCTGGCGGAGCGGCATGGGGGAATGATTGAGATACGGAGCAAGGAGCATGCGGGTACGACCGTCTCGGTTTTTTTGCAGACGATTGCTCTGCCGACGGAAAGTTCATAATTTATTTTCAGTTTTCACAGCGTTTTCTCATTTTTGTTCGCTACAATAGCAATAGTCAATCATGGTAATGATATTCATTATCAATGAGGGCGAAGAGGCGCTTTTACCGGATGATTCAGGCAGCATACGAGCGTCCCTCTTCTTTTCCACTCAAATGAGAATGAATCTTATTATCAAAAACGTAACGTCATGTATTCAAAGTAAAAGGAACGAGGTCGGAATACGAATGAAAAAGAGAAAGATAATCAGCATGATGCTTGTAATGATGATGGCTTCTGCATTGATCGCAGGCTGCGGTTCAACTGCGAAGAATGGCGGCGAGGCTGGAAACACAGGAGACAAGCAGCAGGAGAATGCTGGCGGCAACAAGGATAAGGTCGTGAATGTGTTTACGGCGAGACATTATGATGTGGATGCGAAAGTGTACGAGGAATTTACAAAGCAGACAGGCATTAAAGTCAATGAAGTGAAAGGGACGGCAGAAGAGCTGGTCGAGCGTTTGAAGCGGGAAGGCGAAAGTACGGAGGCTGATCTGTTTGTAACCGTTGATGGCGGCGTGCTGAATTATGCGAAGCAAAATGAAGTACTGCAGCCGATCGAATCAGCATCAGTGCTGCAAAATGTGCCGGAGCAATGGCGCGACAAGGATAACAATTGGGTCGGCATGGCGACGCGGGCGCGTGTTATCGTCTATGCAAAGGACCGAGTGAAGCCGGAGCAGCTGTCCACTTATGAAGATTTGGCAACAGACAAATGGAAAGGGAAAGTGCTCGTTCGTTCTTCTTCCAGCCTGTACAACCAGTCGCTGCTTGCTTCCTTCATTGAGCTGAACGGGGAGCAGCAGGCAGAAGAGTGGGCGAAAGGAATGGTGAGCAACTTTGCCCGCGATCCGGAAGGCGGGGACCGCGACCAAGCGAAGGCGATTGCCGCTAAAGTGGGCGATGTGGCGATTATGAACACCTACTATGTCGGTCAAATGCTCAATTCCAAAGACGCGGAGGAAGTAAAGGTCGCTGAAAATATCGGTATATTTTTTCCAAACCAGGATACAACCGGCACGCATTTGAACATTAGCGGCGTAGGGTTGACCAAGTATGCGAAGAACAAGGACAATGCGCTGAAGCTGATCGAGTTTATAACAGGCAAGGACGGCCAGACAATTTTGACGCAAGGAAGCTTCGAGTTCCCGGTCAATGAAGCGGCGGATAAGCCGGAGCTGCTGAATACATGGGGCGAGTTTAAAACCCAGCAAATCGATTTCGCCAAGCTCGGAGAGCTGAATAAAAAGGCGACCGAAATTTTGACTAAAGTGGGCTGGAAATAAAAATGAATGTTTCCGCCTGGTTCCGCAACGGCATGCGCCACGGGAAACGGAAGCTGAACGGCTGGACGATTATAAGCGTTATCGGGGCCCTCGCGGCCCTTATTCCGTCTCTCTATATTTTGGTCGGGCTCTTTCGAAGCCCAAATGAGAATTGGCAGCATATCTCGCAATATATGTTGAAGGATTATGCGCTTCAGTCCTTATGGCTGGTGCTCGGCACCTGTGCGTGTGCCGTCATTATCGGCGTGACGCTGGCATGGCTTGTCGCTGCATATGAATTTCCGCTCAGGCGTTTTTTCTCCTGGGCGTTTGTGCTGCCGCTGGCGATTCCGCCCTATATTGCGGCATATACCTACGGCTCCATGCTCAGCTATACAGGCAGCGTGCAAGTTTTTATGCGCAACGTGCTCGGTTGGACGCCGGATCAGAAATATTTTGACATTATGTCCATGAAGGGCGCTATTTTTATTTTTACGCTATTTTTGTTTCCGTACGTTTATTTGATTACGCGGTCCTTTCTGGAGCGGCAAAGCGCCTCCTTTATTGATAATGCGCGGCTGCTCGGTAAAAATCCGCTGCATATCTTTTTTCGGATCGTGCTGCCGCTGTCGCAGCCGGCTATTATGGGCGGAGTAAGCCTTGTTGCCTTCGAGGTATTGAATGATTTCGGGGTGAGCAAGCATTTCGGCATTCAATCGTTTACATCGGCCATCTTCACCACCTGGTTCGGCATGTATGATGTCGATTCCGCCATGAGGCTGGCAGCTTTGCTGATGAGCTTTATTATCGGAATTTTTATTATCGAACGCCTGCTGCGCAGACGGAGAAAATATCATACTTCTACTGCGCGAATGGCTCCTTTGCAGCGCAGACGGCTGCGCGGCTGGGCCGCTTGGGCAGCATTCGGGTTTGGAGCTGTGATCGCGGCGCTTTCGTTTTTTATTCCGGTCATTCAATTGATCGTGTGGGCAGGCTGGACGTACAAGGATGTGCTGAATGCCAAATTTGGCGAGCTGCTATTCAATACATTGTCGATTTCGCTGCTTTCCATCGCCATACTTATGCTGCTCGCGATTATTGTCGCTAATGTAGTTCGCAGCGAACGGACGACGTTCACCCTTCTTTTGTCCAAGCTGATTTCGATGGGCTATTCGATACCTGGCGCGGTGCTTTCGATCGGCGTGCTCGCTATCTTTATTTCACTGGATCATTTGCTTAGCGGTGTGTACGGCTGGCTAGGCTGGGGTGCGGGCAAGCTGGTGCTTAGTATGTCGCTCGTTATGCTGGTATTTGCTTATGTCATCCGTTTTTTGGCTGTCGGTTACAATGCAGTCGAGGCTGGCTTCGAAAAAACAGGCAACCGCTACACGGAAGCTTCGCGCCTGCTCGGGCATGGGATGACGCGGACGTTTTTTAAAGTTGATCTGCCAATGATCAAAGGCGCGGTGCTGACCGGGTCGATATTGACATTTATGGAAATCGTCAAAGAGCTGCCGCTCACCTTGCTGCTTCGTCCGTTTAATTTTGAAACGCTGGCAACAAAGGCATATCAATACGCAAGTGATGAACAAATTCACCAGGCCTCCGTACCGTCGCTCTTTCTAGTCGGGATCGGGATCGTGTCCGTCGCCTGTTATCACTGGCTGGGGGAGAGGAGAGAGCAATGAAGCTACTCGAAATGTCTGATGTATCCTTTCATTATTCGAACGGGAGGCAGCAGGTACTGCGCAATTTCTCGCTCGATTTGGATAAAGGCGAAGCGGTAGGCGTGCTGGGACAGAGCGGCTGCGGCAAAAGCACGCTGCTGCGGCTGATCGCCGGATTGGAAGCGCCCGCGGCGGGGCGGATCGTCATTGGCGGGAGAACGATGGTTGATGAGAGAGCCTTCGTTCATCCCGAAGCGCGCGGCGTCGGCATGGTGTTTCAGGATTATGGCTTGTTCCCGCATATGACGGTGGAGAAAAATATTATGTTCGGCCTGCATCGTCTCGCGCGAAAAGAAAGGGCAGCGCGACTGGAAGAAATGCTGGAGCTGGTGCAGCTGCAGCAATACCGCAAGCGCTACCCGCATGAGTTGAGCGGCGGCCAGCAGCAGCGCGTGGCTTTCGCCCGGGCGCTGGCGCCGCAGCCAACCCTGCTGCTCATGGATGAGCCGTTCAGCAATCTGGATACGAATTTGCGCGGGGAGATCCGGGCGGAATTGCGTGAGCTTCTTAGCAAGGCAGCCATCACCTCGATTCTCGTTACCCATGATCAAGAGGACGCCGATGCGATTTGCGACCGGATCATTTATATGGCGCATTGAATGTATGCACAGTAACGGGTTCCGTTTTGAGGTGCAAACGCTCAAAATGACCATCCATTTGCACTGAAATTGGATGGTCATTTTCGTTTAACAACAGTTTATTGTTACTTAACTTAAGATAACTTACTCTTTTTCCATACGTAGAAGAAAGTAACTCATTTCAGGATCATTTTTTAAACAACCACTAATTGTATAGTTGATTTCACCTTGTGAGGTTTCCTCACTTGATACTTTGGAGCATTTGGTAACAATCAATTTCCGTTAGGTTTCAGTCAACCTAATACATCAAATAGATTCGGACTAAAGTTAACATAAATGACAGCCCTTTTCGGGAATAGTTTGCCCGGTAATGGGACGTATTCGGATTGGCCCTGGACTATAATGAGGGTGTGAATGATATTCACGACATTGTAGCAGGGAGCGATGGGAATGGAGACAGGTGTCAAGCAGCTTTCGTATACGTATGAGTTTGACAAGGCTGATGTAGAGGGGATTCGAAAATGCAATGAAGAGCACGGCTTTGCCATTGTCAAGCAGTTGCTTTCCCCGGATATGGTCGATAAACTGAAAGCAGAAGTGCTGCAAGTACTGGAGGATGAAACGGCTACGAGGCCAGGCATTACAAAATTTGCGACCAGCTTTATCGAGCAATCGCTTACACTGGCAAGCTTGCTTACCTATGAGCCGTATATGAACATCGTGCGCCATTTGTACGGGCATGTGCCTTTAACGCTTAATCGCAGCGCCGCCATTTATAAGCGGCCGGGAGCGCCCGTCGGGGCATGGCATACCGATTGGGCGCCGCGGGTTCATCCGTACTCGGCCGACGGCCTATTGAATACGACTGGGGCGGCTTCGAACTGGTTTTATTTGAATGGCACACATCCAGATCGAGGCGGCCTGGCGATCATCCCGGATTCTCATACAGAGGATTGGCCTGGACCGGCAGGCTTCGAGCTGACGGAGAAGCGCAAGTCGTTTTACCGCAAAGGGGAGCAGCCGAGCGACTGTATCGATATGGACTTTGCCGAAGCGTTCCCGCTTTATTCCGACCCCGGCGACATGATTATCTTTGCCGAGCGGACGTATCATGGCGTTTATGCGCATAATGGGACTGAGCCGCGCTTAAGCTGCGGGCTGTCATTCCGTCCAAAAGGGCAAAGCTTTGAACACATATGGGAACTGCCTGAAACGGCCCGGCAATTCATTGCAGGCTGTCCGCCGGAAGTGAAACCGCTTGTAGAAGAATATGTAGGGATGGATAAGAGCTGGAAAAGCAGCAGGTAATCCGCTAAGTGTACAATAGGATGCAGGGGAAAGGAGGAGTAGCAGGTGGGCTATATCGATCAGGATACAGGTGTCAAAATTGAATTTGCGCTTGATCAGGCATCAGGCGTTCGAATTATTGAATGGACGTTGCATCGCGTGCAGGAGCCCATCCATTGGCATCCGACGCTCGAGCTGTGCTACTGTTTATCTGGACATGGCACTGTGACTGGTATGGAAAAGCGATATGAAATCGGCCCAGGCGACATTATCCTTATGAACAACACCGAGCGGCATACGAGCCAATCGAAGCCGGGAGAGGCGTGCAATTGTTTAGTGGTGTGCCTCGATGTGCGGACGATCCAAAGTTTTGACCCGGATTTGCTGCTGCCCTTTATTTATGACCCCGCATCCTTCGACCATCTTATCCCTGCCGAGTCCGCAGCGGCGCAAGAGATCGGCCCAATGCTGCAAGAAATGAACCGCGAGTTGCAAACGATGGGCACCGCCTATCAATCGATTGTCAAAAGCTTGCTGTTCCGCAGCTGTGCTTTGCTGCTCCGCCATTATGAAGCAAAGGGAATAAGCAGCCGCCGTAAACGGAACGCCAGCAAATTTATGCAGCTGCAGCCGGCGTTGGCATATATTCAGGAGCACTATCAGGAGCCGCTGCAGCTGGATGAAATCGCCCGCGTACTGGCGCTCAGCCCTTCACGAACACGGCATCTGTTTTTGGAGGTAATCGGCGAGCGCTTCAAGGCATATTTGCTGCAAATTCGGATTCAAGAGGCGGTTCGGCTGCTCAGTGAAACCGACATGACGATTACAGACATTTATTTAAGCTGCGGCTTCCAAAGCTCGACCTCGTTTTATCGGGAGTTTAAAAAGCTGATGAACCGCTCTCCGCAAAATTTTCGCCATTATGCGCTAGTGAAGGTTGAGTAGAGGATAAGCTCTCTGCTTAGCCTTTTTGTTTTAACAGTAGACGGAATGGAAGAATCCACTCGATCATCGCCATTTCTTTGCGCTCCATATTATGTTAATATTTGGAGGTGGAAAGGAGGGAGTGCGTTGAAGCGATTGTCTAAGCCGTGGCTCTTTGCTTTATTATTCGTCCTGGTTGCAGGTGCTTTGATATGGATCGGCACCGGGCAGAAGCCAAGCGAGCAAGGTGCGGGCGATACGGTGAATCCGATCGAACAGCAGCAGCCTGAAGAGAAAGAACCGGATACAGAAGGCGCGCCAGTGGAACAGGAGGGGAACAAGATCGCTATACCGCAAGCAATTGTGACGACATTCAAAGGTGATCCGCGGACAAGCCGTGCGTTTACTTGGCATACAGATACTACGGGAGAGAAGGCTGTATTGCAGCTCGTGAAAGGAACGGATGCGTCAGCGTTTGAGGACAAGAGAGAAATATTGGAATTTCAGGGAGAATCCTCGGAGTTGGTTTTGCATAACGGAAAAATCAAGGGCGTACACAAAGCAGAAGCGGCCGGTCTTGAAGCCGGTGCGAGTTATTTGTATCGGGTTGGTAATGGAAGCGCGGAAGGGTGGAGCGAGCTGGCTGCTTTTACGACCGAGCAAGACGGGCTTGATGCTTTTACCTTTATTGATGTAGCCGATTCGCAAGGGATTACCGAACAGGATTTCGAGCTGTGGCGCAATACGCTGGAGCAAGCGTTCAAGCGGTTTCCGGAGTCGGCCTTTCTGATCCATAACGGCGATTTGACGGAATATCCTGAGGATGATGCGGCATGGAATCATTTGTTGAACAAAGCGCGCCCATGGACAGCAAGCGTTCCGTTTATGCCGGTGACCGGCAATCATGATCAGGTCGACAAAAAGGCGGATGCGTTTGTGTCGCATTTTAATTTGCCGGATAACGGAGCAAGCAGCACCATCCCGGGGACAAGCTATACGTTCAATTATGGGCCGGTGCATTTTGTCATGCTGAATACGGAAGCGAAAATTAAGGAGCAGGTGGACTGGCTGGAGGAGGATTTGGCTGCAAATCGCCAGCCATGGACCATTGTTTCGATTCACCGACCGGCTTACGGGGGCAACCAGGATAAGAAAGTTGTAAAGCATTGGGTTCCGCTGTTTGACAAATATGGAGTCGACCTCGTTCTGCAGGGCCATAATCATGAATATTCCCGCTCGTATCCGCTTAAGGATGAGAAGATTGTGGAGACTGGAGGAACGGTGTATGCGACGGTCAATGCCTCCGGACAAAAGTTTAATAAGAAAAAGGACGACCAGTATTATCATAAAATACATTTTCAGAACAAGAAGCAGATGTATGCGGGGATCCGAATAGCTGGCGACAAGCTGACTTATCAAGCTTATACAGTAGATGGCGAGCTGGCGGATGAGTTTGAGCTGACGCATAAATAGCCGGTATTTGCGATGCTGCTCCACTCCCCGGGAAGGATAGGAGCAGCATACGTGCTAACCTTTTACGGTTGCGATCGGCGCTACTTCGGCTACAATTGCCGCCATGCCATAATCGACATGCGATTGAATAACAGGTGTAATATCTTTGTAGGCGAAAGGCGCCTCTTTTTTTAATTCATCTTCCCATTTCTTCAAAATATCGCTCCGTCCCCGCAGGTCTGCCCGTTTCGGGTCAATCGGATTGATCACCCGGAATTGGCCTAGAAACTTGCGGAATCTGGCATCATCCACTTTAACCGCATCGCCGCGCGACAGCGCGCGTCCGGCGCCGTGGCTGGCGCTAAACAAGCTTTCGCGATTGCCGAGCCCCGCCAAAATAAAGCTGTGCGACCCCATAGACCCGGGAATAAACACAGGTTCGCCCGTATATTGGAACGGCGTCCCCATCATTTGCTCGGCGGATTTGGCCGTGCATGATCCTTTGCGGTGCAAAAATCCCTGCATATCCTCCAGCCGCTCTTCCCATAAGTAATTGTGCGGCGCATCATACAACAGCTTTTGCTCAAAATCGCCCAATACATCCGAGAGCGATTTGTACATCATCAGCCCCAGCATTAAACGATTGGCAAAGGCAAAATTCGCCGCATTGTGCAGGAGGCTCCAGAACGCCGACCATTGCGCGGCAAAGCGCTCTGAAAGCGGGAGCGGGTACATCCCGTTCTCCGGATGCTTGAGTGAGGAAGGGTACATCTTTTTCAGCATTTCCTTTATCCAGGCGCCGCTATGGTAGCCAAGCGCCACCGAGCCGGTATGGATCATGAGGACCACTTGCCCTTCTTTAAGCCCCCACTGGCTGGCGACTGCACCGTGATGCACCTTTTGTACGACCTGGATTTCGAAAAAATGGTTGCCGCCGCCCAGCGAGCCGATTTGCGCATCTCTGGAAAGCTCTGTTGGTCCAAGAAAATCATCGAGCCCGATCGTGGCGTCAGCGATAAAGGAGCCCATTTTGTCAACCTGATTCAGATCCTGCTCCTGCTGCCCCTCATTATAATAACGCCAAATTCCTTCGCCGCGGGCTTCCTTATGACTATCCAGAATGCCGATTAAGCCTTCTTTTAACATTTTTTCGCGCATATGGCGCGTCATCGGAATATTGCGCCCTCCTTCAAAAAAAACATGTCGGATATTTCGCTCAATGGCATCGAGGTTGGCCCGGACTTGTTCCTCGTCTAAATCGGTGACATAAAGGCGCATGCCGCAATTAATATCGTTGCCGATGGCCTGCGGCAGCACAAAGCCGCGCGTGAACAGCGTCGTACCGACAGGGATGCCGCTCCCTTTATGAAAATCAGGCGTAATCGCCACTTCAAGCACCGCGGTATCGGCATCGTCAAAATACCCCGGCTCATGCTTTTGCAGCATTTCAATCGTATCATTGATTTCCAGCAGCCGATGCAGCTCTTCTACCGCATTGTTTTCAATCTTCACATCCGAATTTATAAAATATTTAATCGGAGCTTCCTTCAATTTAAAACCACCTTTGTATAAAATGCGAACATATGTTCAGAATTTAGGGATATAAAAAGCCGCCCAATGGCAGCCTGTACGCGTGGAGCTATCGTGTTATTATGGGGAACTAACCGCGGTACTGCCTATCGGCAGCGGCGAAGGAGCACCCTGAAATAACGCAGTGATGTGCTGATCCATTGCGTAACAGGCATTGAATATGAAGTTGGGGCTTGCCTAAACACAGATTTCCAGCATCGTATGCGAACATAGTAACTCCTCCTTTCGTTTCTGCTTAGTACTCATAATAGCATTGGACAATTTTTCCTGTCAACCTTTTATAATGCTGAAGTCATGGCAAGTTCCGCGACACCATTAGCCGTTCGCGATACTCACTCGGGGTGTAACCGGTCTTCTCCTTAAAGATGCGGCTGAGATGCTTCCAGTCGCTGTAGCCGACGAGCGGAGAGATATCGTACAATTTCGTTTTTGGATCGGCCAGCTGCTTTTTGACCTCTTCTACGCGGATATGAGTCAAGAATTCCAGAAAAGTCATTTTCGTATGCTTGCGGAACAAGCGGCTAAGATGACTTGGGCTGATATATATCGCTTCGGCGACTTCCTTCAGGTTTAACGGATCTGCAAAATGAGCCGTAATATAGTCTTTAGCGAGCGCAATGAGTCCAAATTCGGTATGTCCGGGAATGACGGCCTGCAGCCATTCGTTGATTTCATTCAGCAGCAGCGTTTGCAGCTGTGACGATGTTTGCGCCCACAGCAGCTTTCGGCTTGTAGAGACAAGGCGAGCCGGTAATGAGCGGCTTGCTGCAGGATAGGCGAGCGCAAGCTGGGTATATAGCGTTTGCAGCAAATCCTCAATGGCGGGAGCCAGGCCGGCTGCCGGACAATGAGCAAATAAAAAAACGAGCCGTTCCATACATCCTTGCAGTACTTCTTCCGTCTTACTAACCGCAATCGCTGATCTAAGCTGTTCTATATGCTGCTGTTCCCATATAGGAATCGCGGCGGCTTCCAGCAAACGAAAATGGCCGCTGCCAGCTTGCAGCCGGTAAAAAAGCGTTGTACAAGCTTCTTTTTCTAATCGGTCCCATTCAGCGGCACTGCTTGCCGAAAAGCCAAAGCTTGCTTGCAGCTTGACGTTTTCCGACCAAAACTGGTCAATTGCCGCTGCAAGCTTGAATATCGCAGCTTCGGCGAGCTCCGCGGTATCAGCGCTTACGCCTATTAACAGATTGAAGGGTGAGAGCCGCTCGCTGGGTGTGATAAAATAGAGCTGTTCGAACGCTTCGGCTACTTCAAAGACAACTTTCCGATACATCCACAGTACCATCTCCTGATCGCCGAGCTGCCGCTGCCTTGCTTCATTGGCCGCATCCAGATCGCAGGCCATCACCCGCTTGACCGGATAGGGCAGGGCGGCAAATTGTTCGCCTGTCATGAAACGCTGGCGGTCGCGGACCCGCTTGGACCGTTCCTGCTGCCTGTTCAGCATAGCTAGCAGTTCACTAGATTTAACGGGTTTGAACAAATAGTCTTCTGCTTTCAAACGGATCGCTTTTTGCATATAGTGACGGTCATTGTAACCGGTGAGCAGCACAACGGGAAGCTCGGGATGGCGATGCTGAATCATTTCGGTTAAGGCGAGGCCGTCCAGACCGGGCATATGGATATCCGAGATAACCAAATTTACCGGTTGTGATGACAGGATCTCCAGCGCTTGTTCCGCGTTCAAAGCATGATAGATATCGAAATTAGATGGCGACAGCTCGCGCAGCAAGGCGGCCAGCCCGCTCAAAATCGTCTCTTCATCGTCTACGAGCAATATATTCATCAGCTTCCCTCCGTCTCATCATGCTGGACGGGCAATGAGAGTGTGACGATTGTGCCGCTGTACGGCTCGCTCGTAATCGTCATCTCGCCTGCGTCCTTGTAAATCAGCTTGAGCCTGCGGTAGACATTGCGCAAGCCTACATGTTCGCTAGCCATGCGTTCATTCTCCAGCACGGCCTGTAATTGTTCCATATCCTCCGGCTCGATCCCGCGCCCTTCGTCAATGACAGAGATGAGCAGTTGTTCGGAAGCTGGCAGCAGGATGCGGATCGTCAGTGTAATGTTTCCTTCATCGTCTCTCCCATGAATGATCGCATTTTCTACGAGAGGCTGAAAGAGCAGCGCCGGCAGCTGGACATGCATTGTTTCTTCTTCTACATCGTATAGAACTTGCAGCCGGTCGCCAAAGCGCAGCTGCTGCATATATAAATAGTTTTTCATAAAAGCCATTTCGCTGCGGAGCGGCACAAATTCGTTAGGCTGACTCGTATGATAACGGAAGAGATCGCCAAGCGCGATTAATCCGTCCTCCGCTTTCTTGACATGGCCATCCTTGACGAGATACCGCAGCGTTTCCAGTGAGTTGTTCAAAAAATGCGGGTCAACCTGACTGCGTAAAGCTTGAATCTCCGCTTCCTGCTTTAATATTTTGACCTGATAGACTTCATTGATGAGCAGATGGATACGCCCTGACATCCTGCGCAGTGCCTCCCATACTAGACCGACCTCATCAGTGCGGACAGGGGGAAAGGCCATCCGAAAATCGTTGAGCTCCAAGGTGCGCAGACCATGCACTAACAGCCGCAATCGCTTCGTCATACTATAAGCGAGCAGAATAGCAGCGACAATGGCGATAAGAATACCGGCAGCTGCACCGAGTACATTCCACCATTTTACCGAGCGTACGCCTTCTTGCAAATTTTCCAGCGGAATAACGGAAATGACCTTCCAGCCGGTCTGAGTAGATTTGGCGTAGCTGATTAATTGCTCGCTTCCGTCAATTTCCTCTACCTTCGATTGCAGCGAGGCTGCCGCAACTTCCCAATCCAGCCCGAAGTCGCCTTGCCAATCATCGCCGATTTCACCATAGCCTTGCGTGTACATAATGCGGTTATTTTGATCGAGCACGATAATTTTTGAATCGTGGCCAAAGTTGACATTAAGCAGCATATCATTAATCATTTGCAATGATCCATCCACTTCAATATAACCAAGAAATTGATCGGTGCTCATACTCCAGAGCGGTTGAATGACCTTGAAGACGAAGGGATTATCCTTAATCATCGCATTGCGCTCTGTTCCGTAGACAAGCAGGCCTCTGTTGCCCGGGTCCACCCGGGAATACCAGGATTGTTGATGAAAATCAGCATCTCTTATCCATTGCCCGCCTGATTGGGCGACTTGAATATAAGCGCCTTCATGAAGCATATGTAGAACGATAGCACTTACGTACGGTTTTTGCTCAATATGAAATTGCCGAAGCGTATCACTTAGCAGGACTGAGCGGGGGAGATAATTTTCTGACTCCTCCATGCTCATAACAGCAGCGATGCTGGCAGAATGCGGCGGCAGCAAGGCGAGCTTGGTGATCGTCAGCAGCTCATTCTGGTAATTGTCCAGATGAAGGCTCGTCTGGTTCAGCAATTGCGGGACATAGTCATGAATTTGCTCCTCTAGCGAACGGTTGAAGATTTGATAGGAAATATAGCCTGTAAGAGCTACCGTCGCAGATATCAATAAAGAGTAGACAACGATCAGCTTCATGGCGATCGGCCAATTGTCGATTGTCCATATTGAAGGCTTAACTGTCAATATTTCACCTCTTTGACCAGATTGAAAGCCTGTTTCCTTTTTTAAATGTAGACATATCTTTTACGCTATGTTCAAAGTGTAACGCGTGCTGACATGGCAATCAACCGTAAAGCGTAAGAATGATCGGAATTCCCCCCCTGATGCAAAGATTGTCTCATTTTCAACCTGCAACTACTCTTCTATACTGAGAGACATCAACAGAATGAGCTGCGACGCAGAAAGAGGGGAAGCATTTGGTTTGGAAAAAAATCTGTAAGCATTGGCTGCTTTATGTATTATTTATTCCTGTCATCGTGTTTTTCATCGTGTTCCGTTATTACCCGATCATATTGCAGGCGGTACTGGCATTCAAAGAATTTACGCTGATGGGCGGCATTTGGGGCAGTCCGTGGGTAGGGCTGGCCAATTTCAAACAGCTTCTGTCTCATACCGATTTTGCACGGGTGCTCAGTAATACGATTGAAATTAGTTTACTCCGGCTATTATTCGGATTTTTCCCGCCTATCATTTTGGCGATTCTGCTATTTGACCTTACATCCTCCAAGTTTCGCAGAATTAGTCAAACGATTTTGTATATTCCGCATTTCTTTTCGTGGGTCATTATTTATGCGATTACGTTCTCGATGTTTTCCAATCTCGGTCTTGTGAACCAAATCAGTATTTGGCTCACAGGCGAGACGATCCCTTTTCTTACTTCGGAATCATGGTTCCGTCCGCTGCTTGTAGGGTCAGGCGTGTGGAAGGAGCTGGGCTGGGGGACGATCATTTATTTGGCCGGACTGACGGCACTCGATCCATCCTTATATGAAGCGGCGAAGATGGATGGCGCTGGGCCGTTCAAACGGATTTGGCATATTACCTTGCCTGGCATTGCACCGATCGTTGTCTTTTTGTTTACGATTCAAATAGGCAATATTTTGTATGCCGGCGGTGAGCAAGTACTGCTATATTACAGCCCGGCTACATATTCGGTCGGCGATGTCATCGATACATGGGTCTATCGTCAAGGTCTGGCACAACTGCAATATAGTTTAGCAACAGCGATGTCGCTGTTTCAATCGTTATTCGGGCTGGCACTCGTATTGATGGCTAATAAGGCTGCCAGAAAATTCGCCGGTACAGGAATCTGGTAAGGAGGGATAAGGCTCATGAAACAATCATGGGGCGAACGCTCCTACCAATGGATATCTTACGCAATAGTCGGTCTATTATCAGTAGCTTCGCTATATCCGCTGTTTTATGTATTATCGTTGTCGCTTGTCAGTGAACAGGAATGGATTCAGCGAAATGGCTTTATTTTCATTCCTTTTCATCCGACGTTAATTGCATATGAGCGATTATTTAGCGGCTCTACCTTCACCAATGCGCTATGGGTCAGTATTATTAGAACGGTAGTTGGTACTTTGAGTGTGCTGACGATGACGACGATTGCTGCTTATGTCGTATCACGGCGCGAACTGGTTGGTCGCAAGCTGTTCGTGTTTCTGATTCTTGTTACGATTTTATTCCATAGTGGCTTGATTCCCGGGTATCTGGTTGTTAAGGAGTTAGGTTTGCTGGACACGCTTGGAGCCCTTATTATCCCGATGCTTGTAGATAGCTGGAGTGTGCTGGTGCTCATGCAGTTTTTCAGAGGGGTTCCAAGGGAAATGGAGGAAGCGGCCGAGGTGGACGGGGTTGGCGACTGGACACGGATGACGAAAGTTATTTTGCCGATGAGCAAGCCCTCTCTGGTTGCGATTGGTCTGTTTATCGCCGTTTCTCACTGGAATAGCTGGTTTGACGCGTTCATCTATTTGAATTCACCGGACTGGATGCCGCTGCAGCTAATTATGCGCAATATGTTCGCCAATGCGAATGTTGGTGCTGATTTCAACCCTTCACTGGTGAACAACCCAGCTGAACGCGTTTCGACAGAATCGCTGAAGATGGCGGTTGCCGTTATCGGCACAATCCCGATTTTGCTGGTATATCCGTTCCTGCAGAAGCATTTCACCAAAGGAATGTATCTCGGTGCGGTAAAAGGATAGATTGCCAGGTCTAATATGAACAGAAGGGGAATGTCAGATGAAAAATAAAGTGAGCAAAACAAGCCAATTACTTGCAGTTGCTATGACATGCAGTCTGGCACTGAGTGCCTGCAGCACGCAGGAGAAAGAGACGCCGGCGAAACAGTCGGAAGGAAATACCCCTGCTAATAACACAACGGCTGGGAATGAAAAAGAGAAGCCATCATCAGAAAAGGTTGCAATTTCGTTAGTCGAAAATGGCTGGGTCAATACGCCTACTGATGATAACGATCCATGGAGAAAATGGATGAACGAGAAGTTCAATGTTGATTTCAAGCTTGCGGCCTATCCATATGCCGATATCGAAAGCAAGCTGATGGTGCAGTTCGCCTCGAACGAAGCGCCGGATATGATCTTTGTCTATGATCAGAATATTATGAAAAAGCTATATAAGCAGGGCGTATTACTTGATGATTGGACGCCGTATCTGGATAAATTGCCGACGCTTTCCGCTACATTTACCGATCAGTCGAAGGCTTTTGCCACACAAGAGGGCAAAATGATCGGGCTGCCGACGATTCCTGATTCAAATAACAGATCATGGAAAATTCGCCAAGACTGGCTTGATAAATTAGGATTGGATATGCCGACCAATGAAGAAGAATTGCTCAATGCTCTGCGTAAATTTACGTTTGATGACCCAGACGGCAACGGCAAAAATGATACATGGGGCATTAGCTCGACCGGCGGCGGCTCAAATTTGGGAGAGCTTAGCTTCTTGACCTATATGTATGGCCCGATGGGCTATTTTGTGAAGGATAACAAAGTAGAGCACTCTGTCGTCAACGGCACGCACAAAAAATTTCTTGAACTCGCCAAAAAAATTGTAGATGAAAAGCTGATCGATCCGGACTGGTATACACAGGGCTGGGAGCAGCGCAAGCCTAAGCTTTTCTCAGGTAAAGTTGGGATGACACATTATCCGGGTGTGCTCGTTAATGAAATAGAAGGCGGAACAGGCGGTACAGGGGAAACTATCCATTGGTTCGAAAATTTTCAACTTCCTAAAGCGACGCCAGATGGCGGTAAACTTGGACCAGCCCCTGTAGCAAAAGGACTCTTGACTGTTTCCAAGAAAGCGGCGGAAGACCCGATTAAGATGGAGCGGATTTTGCAAATTATTGAAGAGACTACTTTTCCGAATGAAGGTTATTGGGCGCTGCGTTGGGGAGTAGGCATCAATGGACAAAAAGTGATTGATATGGAGGGCGGCGGCAAATTTATCAGCTTGAAAGGGGAGCTATATCGCCAAGATAACAAAGGGGCATATGACTGGGGTACATGGATAAGCACACGTGTGGACGGCGTCTTGGAAAGCATGAATGCAGAACCGGGCGAATCGGACAAAAAAGAAGCGCGTCTGGATAAAGAAACGCTGGCCATGGAGGCTTACCCGAACTATGAAGCTGTACTCAATCTTGATCCGCAGCTCGTTTCCGATCTTGATACATTGAAAAATGAATTTGATATTAAATATTTGCTTGGCGAAGCTTCCGATTATGATGCTTTCGTCAAACAATGGCTGTCTGTGGGCGGACAAAAATTGCTGGATCAGGCAGAAGAGCAATTCAAAACGGCCGGGCTGAGCAAATAAGACGCAGCTTAACCATTATGTGTATCGCACCGTTATAGTGGCGACCTCTAAGCCGTTGGAATAGTTACCAGTTAGAACCCGAATTGGTCGGCCGTTTGGCGGTGGCCATTTCGGGTTCTTGTGCATTAGCGCGGTTGTCAAACGAAAATATTGCATAAAACGTAACAATTGCCGACGATTCCGCCGAATTATCCGACAGCCTCCTGCCATTCGTTATTGGCGCCAATTGCGCGATTTAATGCAGCGATTGCGAGCCGGCAGCGTGTATCGGCAAAAGCCTGCGTTCCCCAAATACCAAGCCCGCCGTTCAGCCGCCTTTGTTTGATAGGTTGGCTATTGACAGCAGCCTTCGTCCAGAGATAAAATATGTGTAATCGATTACGTAAACGATTACACAGCTATGAGGTGAACAAATATTGGCAAAAGGAAAGGCAACAATCAAGCAAGTAGCGGCAGCGGCAGAAGTGTCGACGGCAACGGTATCCCGCGTGTTGAACGATAGCGGTTATGTCAGCCCGGAGGTCAAGGAGCGCGTATTCCAAGTCATCGAGCAACTTAATTACCAGCCGAGCGCGGTCGCCCGCAGCTTGAAGCAGGATAAGACCTTTATGATCGGGGTCATCATCCCGGATATATCGAACGCATATTTTATGGGGATCGCGCGCGGGATCGAGGATGTAGTCGGGCGTGAAGGCTTCCAGCTCATGTTTTGCAGCTCGGATGATCATCCGGCGAAGGAAGCGAAGCTGCTGCAGATGCTGTATGAGAAGCGGGTGGATGCAATTGTGCTGGCGACGTCCGGCGGCAATGACGAGATGATTTGCAGCTTGCGGGATAACGGACAGCCGATCGTCCTGATTGACCGTACGCTTGACGCAGCCGATATCGGGCGCTCCTTCGACCTGATCGCCGAGGATAACCGGCATGGCGCGTATTTGCTGACCAAGCAGCTGCTGGAAGACGGGCATACCCGGATCGGAGTCGTCAATGGCCCGGCAAGGGCAAGCACAGGCCGCGAGCGTTACAGCGGCGTGCTGCAGGCGCTGCAGGAGCGCGGCATCGCCGCACCGCTGGTGTATAATGGCGATTTCTCGACAGAGGGCGGGATGCGGGCCGTGCGCCAGTTTTTGCAGGCGAGTGAGCCGCCGACGGCAATTGTGTCGCTGAACAACAAAATGAGCCTTGGCGTGCTGCTTGAATTGGTGCGCAGCGGATACGCGGTTCCCGCGGATATGGCTGTTGCTTCCTTTGGCGAAGTAGAGGCGGGGCCGCTGCTCGGGCAGCCCGATTTGTATTATATTGACCAAAATCCGTATGACATGGGGAGCAAGGCCGGGGAAATATTGCTGCGGCGGATGAGCAAGGAGCAGGGAGACGCTGATCCGGCAATTGAGCTTTTTTGCAATGAACTGAAAACAATATAAGGCCAAGAGGCGAGAGGGAGCTGGAATGATGAAGATTCAGGTGGAAAATCGGCTGCGCGGCAGTATGCCAAAAATCGGGATTCGTCCGATCATTGATGGACGCAGAGGCGGGATTCGCGAGTCGCTGGAAGAGGTGACGATGGAGATGGCGCGCAATGCAGCCCATTTTTTGAGCGAGAATTTAAGGCACAGCAATGGCTTGCCGGTTGAGTGCGTCATTGCCGACACTTGCATTGGCGGCGTGGCGGAAGCGGCGCTGGCAGAGGAGAAGTTTGCGCGTGAAGGTGTCGGGCTGACGCTATCGGTGACGCCATCATGGTGCTACCCGACGGAGACGATGGACACCCATCCGACACGTCCGAAGGCGATTTGGGGCTTTAACGGGACGGAGCGCCCGGGGGCAGTCTATTTGGCAGCAGCGCTTAGCGCGCATAATCAGAAGGGGCTTCCGGCCTTTTCGATTTACGGCCGCGATGTGCAGGATATTGGGGATACGACGATAACGCCGGATGTCCAGCAGAAGCTGCTGCAATTTGCCAAGGCGGGCCTGGCGGTTGCCGTGATGCAGGGCAAATCGTATTTGTCGATGGGCTCGGTCTGCATGGGGATTGCCGGCTGTATCGTGGACGAGACGTTTTTCCAGCGTTACTTGGGCCTGCGCAATGAATATGTCGATATGACCGAATTTGTGCGGCGCATGGAGCGGGGCATATACGACCAGGAGGAGTTCGAGCGGGCGCTGGCCTGGACGCAGGAAAACTGCCGGATCGGCGCGGAGGTCAACCCGGAGCATCTGCAGCGGACAGATGAGCAAAAGGCAGGCGACTGGGAGACGGTGGTGAAAATGGCGCTCATCGCCCGCGATCTGATGATCGGCAATCCGAAGCTGCAGGAGATGGGCTACGGGGAGGAAGCGCTTGGGCGCAATGCGATTGCGGCGGGGTTCCAGGGACAGCGCGCCTGGACGGATCATTTTCCGAATGGCGATTTTATGGAAGCGATTCTAACCTCCTCGTTCGATTGGAACGGGATTCGCGAACCGTTCGTACTGGCGACGGAAAATGATACGCTCAATGGCATTACGATGCTGTTCGGTCATTTGCTGACAGATGCGGCGCAAATTTTTGCCGATGTGCGCACATACTGGAGTCCCGATGCGGTAGAGCGGGTGACGGGATATCGCCTGACCGGCAAAGCAGAGAACGGTATTATCCATTTGATCAACTCCGGGCCGGCTGCCCTTGATGGCACTGGCAGACAGACGGCAGGCGGCGCTCCGGCGATGAAGCCGTTCTGGGAGATTGGCGAAGAAGAAGTGCGAGCCTGCCTCGAAGCGGTCAAATGGTGCCCGGCCGTCGACTTCTTCCGCGGAGGCGGCTTCTCCACCGACTATACGACACAAGCGGGCATGCCGGTCACGATGGCGCGCATTAATCTGGTCGCCGGACTTGGCCCGGTGCTCCAGCTGGCGGAGGGCTACACAGTAGAGCTGCCGGACGAGGTGCATGACAAGCTGGATCAGCGCAGCAATCCGACATGGCCGACGACCTGGTTCGTGCCGAATTTGACGGGCGAAGGCTTGTTCAAGGATGTATATTCGGTGATGAACAATTGGGGCTCGAACCACGGTGCGCTCAGCTACGGGCATATTGGCGGTGAGCTGATAACGCTTGCTTCGATGCTGCGCATTCCCGTATGCATGCATAATGTGCCGGAGGAGCGGGTTTTCCGCCCGAGCGCCTGGACGGCTTTTGGCGGCATGGATCCGGTTGGTGCCGATTTCCGGGCATGTCAAGCCTTTGGGCCGCTGTACGGCAAAGCCTAGTTGAACGGGAGGAGCTGGCCGAATGGGTAAGCGGTATACAATTGGAATTGATTATGGCACGGAATCGGGAAGAGCGCTACTGGTCGATTTGGAGACGGGCGAGGAGGCAGCGACTCATGTCACGCCTTACCCGCACGGCGTAATTGACAAGCGGCTTCCCGGCAGCGGGATTAAGCTGGGGGCGGATTGGGCGCTCCAGCATCCGGGAGATTATGTAGAGGTGCTGCGGCGCTCGGTGCCCGCTGTGCTGCAGGCCGCCGGCGTAAGCGCCGAGCAGGTGATCGGCATCGGCGTAGATTTTACAGCTTGTACGATGATGCCGCTTGATGAGACGGGAACGCCGCTCTGCTTGCTGCCCGAGTGGCAGGACGACCCGCACAGCTGGGTCAAATTGTGGAAGCATCATGCGGCGCAGGAGGAAGCGAACCGCCTGAATGAAATTGCCGCATCGCGGGGAGAAGCGTTTCTCGCCCGTTACGGCGGCAAAATATCGTCCGAATGGATGATACCTAAAGTATGGCAAATATACAACGAAGCCCCGCATATTTATGCAGCGTCCGATCGTTTTATGGAGGCGGCAGACTGGATCGTAATGCAGATGACAGGCGTTCCGGTGCGCAATAGCTGTACGGCCGGCTACAAAGGGCTATGGCATAAACAGGACGGATACCCGTCACGGGAATTTTTTGCCGCACTGGCTCCGGGGCTTGCAGATCTAACTGAGACAAAGCTGCGCGGGGAGATTGCCCCGCTCGGTGCGAGGGCTGGCGGGCTTAATGCTCATATGGCGGAAATGATGGGGTTGCGCGCCGGCACAGCGGTTGCTGTTGCGGTTATCGATGCCCATGCGATGGTGCCGGCTTGCAAAGTTGTCGCGCCAGGCAGCATGGTGCTCGCGATGGGCACTTCCACTTGCCATCTGCTGCTAAGCGATCAGGAGATACATGCCGAAGGAATCAGCGGCGTCGTCGAAGACGGCATCGTGGCCGGATTGTTCGGCTATGAAGCGGGGCAGGCGGCGGTCGGCGATATTTTCGGCTGGTATGTGGAGCAGGCCGTTCCGGCATCTGTGCATAAGGAGGCAGCGGCTTCCAGCGTTTCCGTTCATGCGTGGCTGGAGCAGGCGGCAGCGGCATATAAGCCGGGGGAAAGCGGGCTGATCGCGCTCGATTGGTGGAATGGCAGCCGTTCGGTGCTCGTCGATGCCGATTTGAGCGGTTTGCTGATCGGCTGCACGCTGCAGACGAAGCCGCAAGAGATTTACCGCGCCTTGCTGGAGGCGACGGCGTTCGGCACGCGCAAAATTATTGAAGCATTTACAGAGAGCGGAATTGAGGTCGAGGAGCTGGTCGCTTGCGGCGGCTTGCCGCAGCGCAACCGGCTTATAATGCAAATTTATGCCGATGTAACTGGGCGCGAAATTAAAATTGCCGATTCTGTGCAAACCGCGGCGCTCGGTGCGGCGATGTTCGGCGCAGTCGCTGCCGGCTCGGCGGCCGGCGGCTATGATTCGATTGTCGAGGCGGCAGCGAAGATGGCCAGGTTGCGGGAGGAGACTTATAAGCCGAATCCGGCTCATACTGCTGTCTATGACGAGCTTTACAAGCAATATTTGGAGCTGCATGATTATTTCGGCCGAGGCGCAAGCGGAGTAATGAAACGGCTGAAGGAACTGAAAATGTCGGCGGCAGAATAATAAGAAGGCTATCCACCTTCACGGGCTGTTGCAGCGTGACGGCTGGGTAGCCTTTGTGCCTCGGCGCCCCTTGCCGCAGGCTTCTTTGGCATGCGTGCAAGCAGGAGAAGCCTGCCGGAATGGCGTATTTTTAATAGGGAGGCTGAGGGCAGCCAAAGCTCGGATTAGGAGGGAATGTACATGAGTGATCCAGTTCGTATCGGTCTCATCGGCGCAAGCTGGTTTGCTGATCTGTGGTTTTTGCCAGTACTAAGCAAACATCCGAAGGTAGAAGTGGCGGCCATTTGCAGCAAAAATGGCGCAAATGCGGCAGCGATGGCAGCCAAATACGGGATTCCTGCCGTATACGCTTCAGCAAGCGAAATGATGGAGCAGGCGGGTTTGGACGGTGTCTGCATTATCACTCCGAATGATACCCATTTTCCGCTTGTGATGGAGGCGCTGTCCCATAATCTTCATGTGCTGTGCGAAAAGCCGCTGGCGATGAACAGCGAGCAGTCGCGGGAGATGGTGGCGGAGGCAAAGCGCAAAGGCGTTATTCACGCGGTCAACTTTACAGTTCGCGAGCATCCGGGCATCCAATATTTACGGGAAGCGGTAGCAGCAGGGCGGATCGGGCGGCTGCTGGAAGGGCGCTTTGAATATACGGGTGACTATGCGCTCGGCGGCTCGGCTGGCTGGCGCGGCTCAGTACAGCAGGCGGGCGCAGGCGGCATTTTGCAGGATTTGGGATCGCATCTGATCGATATGGCTCATTACGTAACAGGAGAGCGCATAATGGCTGTGCAGGGCTCGCTGCGCTGTACAGAAGCAGGCGGGATCGTAAATTTCGCTGAACGGTCCGCTCAGGATCAGGCGGCGGATTCCGCTTTTTTCATCGCGGATTTTCAAAGCGGGGCCCACGCCAGCTTCCATACAAGCTGGGTTCGCGCACAAGGCGCGGGCGGGCAAACCTTCTCGGTCGAGCTGTTCGGGACGGAGGGCGGCGTGAAATTTGCGACGGAAGGTTATGGCTACAAATTATATGATTGCTGTACAGGGAAACGCTGGCAGCCCATATCGCTACCTGATGCGGATGGCTGGGATTTAACCGCCGAGCCGAGCGAGGACCGATTCCGGCCTTATCGGGAGACCGATAAAAATGAAGTGTGGAAGTGGGCGGAGGCCATTTGTAACAAAAAAGTCGAGAAAACGGCAAATTTAACGAATATCCCAACTTTTGATGATGGCGACCGCGCGCAGCGGGTGATTGATGCGGTGCTGGCGGCTGCTGCGGTTAATAAAAAGGTGAACATTTTTTACGATTAATTGCGGCTTCGCACGCCGCTTTATAAAGGCCGAAAAAGCGCGCAACCGCGCTTTTTTTGCTGCCCGCGAATGGCGGAAAGGGGCGATCCGGGGCCTCAGTGCAGGGCGAAAATTTCCTAAAATTGACTTGCAATTGGGCGATCTTTCATTTGCTGCGAATTACTCTATCAATCTCATTTTTTTAATAAATAGACGATTGGCCCCGTTGACAAACACAATATATTGATATAGATTTGATAAAGCGAACTACATATGGACGTCACGGTGCAGATTTCTCTACTAGGGATTGAAAGTTCCCTGCCGGGAAATCTGTCTGTTTGTGGCAGAGTTGTGACGGATAATAGGAAGGTGGAGGAACGGGGATGCTGATCGCCTATGATTCCAGAACGGGGAATGTGCGACGGTTTATTAACAAGCTTCAGCTGCCGGCCGTGCAGATTGATGCTTCGATGACAATTGATGAGCCTTTCGTGCTTGTAACTTATACGACTGGATTTGGCCAGGTGCCGGAGAAGATATTATCCTTTTTGAAAAATAACCATACAAGGATGCGCGGTGTGTCCGCGAGCGGCAATCGCAATTGGGGCGAACGCTACGCGAAAAGCGCCGATCATATTTCCGAGATGTACGGCGTGCCGATTATTGGCAAGTTTGAGCTAGCAGGCACTGGCCGTGATGTCGAACAATTTATGGAGGGAGTGAAGGCAGTTGCATCATATTGAATTGAATAATTTGGTTATGCAGCGCGGTGCCGACGGCTTCTTCCAGCTGGATAAAGACCGCGAAGCGGTTAGGGAGTTCATGGCGGAAGCAGAGAGCAAAAGCATGAAGTTCTCTTCCAAGACGGAACAAGTGCGCTATATGATTGAGAATGATTATTATGAGGACGTCTATGCAAAATACTCGGAGGAGCAGGTCGGTGAGATTTTCCTTATTGCCCACAGCTATCCATTCGAGTTCGCTTCCTATATGGCAATATCGAAGTTTTATACCGATTATGCGATGAAGAGCAATGATCGCGAGCAATATTTGGAGCACTATCCCGACCGGGTGGCGATCGTAGCGCTATATCTGGGACGGGGCGTGATGGAGGCGGCCGAGGCGCTGGTCCGCTCGATGATGGAGCAGCGGCTGCAGCCGGCAACGCCGACATTTCTCAATGCGGGCAAGAGCCGGCGCGGCGAGATGGTCTCCTGCTTCCTGCTGGAGATGGATGATGCGCTCAACTCGATCAACTATGTGCTCGGCACCTGTATGCAGCTTTCCAAAATCGGCGGCGGGGTAGCGGTCAACCTATCGAAGCTGCGCGGTCGCGGCGAGCCGATCAAAGGGGTCGAAGGTGCGGCGAAGGGCATCATGCCTGTGCTCAAGCTGATGGAGGATGCATTCTCCTATGCCGATCAGATGGGGCAGCGCAAAGGCTCCGGAGCGGCATATTATAATATTTTCGGCTGGGACGTTATGGAATTTTTGGACAGCAAAAAAATTAATGCCGATGAGAAAACGCGCCTCAAGACGCTTTCGATCGGTCTGATTGTACCGAACCGCTTTTACCAATTGGCTGCTGATAACGCACCGCTGCATGTATTTGCGCCTTTCTCTGTGTACAAGGCCTACGGCAAGCATCTGGACGATATGGACCTTGATGAAATGTACGATACGCTGCTGGCAGACGAGCGGGTCCGCAAAAAAGCCGTCATGAGCGCGCGCGACATGCTGATCAAAATCGCGACCATTCAGCTCGAATCGGGCTATCCTTATATTATGAACCGCAGCAATGCGAACAAGGCGCATGCGCTGAACGGAATCGGCTCTATCAAGATGTCCAACCTGTGTACAGAAATTTACCAGCTGCAGGAGACGTCGGAAATCGGCGATTATGGCGAGGAAAGCATTATCCGCCGCGACATTAGCTGTAATCTGGCATCGCTTAATATCGCCAACGTCATGGAAACGCGCAAGCTGCGCGAGTCGGTGCACGAGGGCATGATCGCCTTGACGGCTGTCAGCGATATGACGCGGGTGGCGAACGCTCCGGGAGTAGCGAAGGCTAACAGCGAGCTGCACTCCGTCGGCTTGGGCGCGATGAACCTGCACGGCTACCTGGCGAAAAACAAAATCGCGTATGAAAGCGAGGATGCAAAAGATTTTGTCCGTACGTTCTTTATGATGATGAATTATTATTCCTTGGAAAAAAGTATGCTGATCGCCAAGGAAAGCGGCAAAACGTTCGAGGGCTTCGAGCTTTCCGACTATGCAAGCGGCGTTTATTTCGACCGTTATACGGCAACTGATTTTCGCCCGCAGACAGCCAAAGTGGCCGCTCTGTTTACAGGGATGGACATTCCGGGGCCGCAGGAATGGGCGCAATTGAAGCGGGAGGTAGCGCAGCACGGCCTCTATCATGCCTATCGGCTGGCTGTTGCGCCGACGCAGAGCATTTCCTATATTCAAAACGCCACATCCAGCATTATGCCGATCGTCGAACCGATCGAGACGCGGACATATGCTAATTCGACAACCTATTATCCGATGCCTTATATGGATAAGGACAATTTCTTTTTCTACAAATCGGCCTACCAAATGGATCAAATGAAGGTCATCGATCTCGTAGCGGAAATTCAGGCGCATGTCGACCAGGGCATCTCGACTGTGCTGCATGTTAATAGCGATGTGACGACCAGACAATTGGCGCGGCTTTATGTGTACGCAGCCCGCAAAGGCTTGAAGTCGCTCTATTATACAAGGACGAACCGTTTGAGTGTAGAAGAATGCATAAGCTGCTCTGTGTAGCTTTTAGAAGGAGACATGAATAATGACGGTCAGAAAAGCTGTCAACTGGAATCGGCCCGATGATGAATATTCCATTACATTCTGGAATCAGAACATTATGCAATTTTGGACCGATGATGAAATTCCTTTATCTGATGACAAAATGTCCTGGCTGACGCTGAACGATGCGGAGCGGGAATTATATAAAAAGGTGCTGGGCGGCCTGACGCTGCTCGACACAGTGCAGGGCGGCGTCGGCATGCCGAAAATATTGGAGCATGTCGAAGGGCTGCAGCGCAAAGCGGTGCTCGGCTTCATGGGGATGATGGAGCAAATTCACGCCAAATCGTACAGCAGCATCTTTACGACGCTGGCCGCCAATGAAGAGATCGATGCGATATTCCGCTGGGTGGAGAGCAATCGCTGTCTGCAGGTCAAAGCGGAGACGATCGCGCAGTATTATGAAGGGATTCAGACGAAGAAGGATCTTTATCTGGCGATGGCCGCTTCAGTGCTGCTGGAGAGCTACCTGTTCTATAGCGGATTTTTCTATCCGTTATATTTGGCCGGTCAAGGCAAAATGACGAGCAGCGGCGAAATTATCGACCTCATTCTGCGGGATGAAAGCATTCACGGGCTTTATGTAGGCGTGCTGGCCCAGGAACTGTTCGCTGAGCTGGAGCCGGACGAGCAGCAGGAGGCTGAAGAAACGTTCCAGGGGCTGTTCCGTTTTCTGCATGAGAACGAGGAGCGCTACACGGAAGAGCTTTACACAGAGGTCGGGCTTACGGAAGAAGTGAAAAAATATTTACGCTACAACGCGAATAAAGCGTTCATGAATTTGGGCATGGAACCGCCTTTCCCTGAGCAGGAAATCAATTCGATCGTTTTCAACGGCATCAACACCCGTACCAAACAACATGATTTCTTCTCCAAAAAAGGCAATGGCTATATCCGGACGATCCATGTCGAGCCGCTGCAAGATGAAGATTTTGTGTTTTGATAAATAAATGAAGCAGCGAAAAATTAAGCCGCCTTCCAAGCAGCTGTTAACAGCTTTTTGGAGGCGGTTTTTACTTTCTATAAATGAGCCGCGATTACGCCTGCTGAATGGAATTTTTACGGATATTTGAGCAATCCGACCTATTCAGGTCCTAAATAAATAGCCCTATAGTTGCTGAAAACGGCTATATATGTAACCTATAATGAGAGGAGGCGATTGCTGGGAACTGATCAGGGAGGTAAACATACCTATGCTGGTAAGAAAATGGGGCTACCCGTTTCTCTTTTTTATTATGATCGCTATCGTTATCATCTGCTCCTTGAGCAATGATGCGGAGGCTGCGGCCGGACAAGCACCGATAAAGGTGTTCGTCGATGGCGTACAAATAACCTTTAAAGTACAACCGCGGGCGGTTAAAGGAACAACATTTGTGGAGCTTTCACCTTTAGCTGAGGCGTTGCAGATTAAAACGGACGAGCAAAAGGGCGCATCGCTTGTCCCACTGCGCACAACGAGTGAAGGGGCAGGGGCGCTTGTCGCCTGGGATCGGGTCAACGCAGAAATTAATGTTTTTACACAGCAAATGCTGGAAACGCTGGGCGTTACCAAAGAAAAAGCGACACGGATCATTCATGAATATTTGGGGCAGGCGCGGAATGGATTGCAAAAGCTGAACGGCATGTATTATAACATGCGCGTAGACTTGTCAGGCTACGAGTGCGGGGGGACGTGCTGGGACTTTTACACCTTTCTGCCCGATCAAAAAATTGTCATCGGCGAGCCTGACGAAGGCGGGATGGAGACGATTGATTGTGCGAAACAGACCTGTTACTCCTACGAGATAGAAGATGGGGGAATGAAGGTAAGCAACGGCTCTAAATATACGGTTCGGTTTTCGCAGCAGGGCGATCTTGTTGTAAACGACGAGGTGCTGACGAGGGTTAAGCCGATTGACGGCGTTTTGAAGCTGAATGGAAAATATGTCAACCGGGGATATGTCGGGCTTGACAAGCAGGAAACGGCATCATCGGCGTGGGAAGAATGGCTTACGTTTTATTTAGATGGGCGCTTTCAAAGTGAATATTTGCTGCTAAGCAACAAAAAGAGTACTGTGAAAAAGAATCAAGGGACTTATCGGATTAAAGGGAATACCATTTCGTTTCAATATAGCGATGGGAAAGAAAAGCGGTTTTTGTTTTTCGTGCATGATGGCGAGGATGGAAAGCCTAACAGGGAAGATGTCCAAATTGGCAGGCGCAATTTCTATGTTGATAAAGAATAAGTGCAGATCAGCCCTGAGAGAAGCTTCTCGGGGCTCCTTCTTTTGCATGTGAAAATAAGAATGGAATTAGAACCAGTAGATTACATATTAATGAAGAAGGAAAATGGGAGGGCGAGGACGAATTAGAAGGACAGAAAGCGTAAATGATCACGTCTTTACTCAGTCATGCTCCATAAGACGGCGTTTTACGACAAAAGGCAGCAAAGGAAGCAGTGCTGAATGCGACGGAGAAATAAGGGCGGGATGGGAAAAAACAGAACTTTGCATTAGAAAAGTGCTATAATTTGGTCGAATTTATGCGAAAATGTGTTTCTTCGTTTGCTTCCTATTGAATGATCGTATATTCTAGAGGTAATTAACATTTTTTTAATGGAGGTTTTTTGTATGGAACCGGTTCAATCGCTATCTGACTTGATCTCTACGAGTCATACCGGTGCTTCTGTTGAAGTGCCTGGTCGATTGGCGCGAACTTTCGGGCAAACTACGCTATCGACTACCTTGCCTATGAACAAGCTGTTTTCAATTTACGAAATTGATTTGGAAGTACAGCGCCAATTGATCCCAAGAAACGTATCACGGCTCGTTGATTACATTTTGCTTTATTTGGATCATGGGCAAAATATTTATTTCCCAGGCGTTATTTTATCCGCTCGGGGTGCGGGCACCTATGATGAAGAGCGTGGCTGCTATTATTTGCAGCCTGTGGAAAAATGCTACGTCGTCGACGGTCAGCATCGTCTTGCCGCATTCCGCCGGGTAATGGAAACTTTGCAAAGCAATATGGCGCGCGCCAAAGATCGCCGCGAGTATGACCGTGTGGATGAAATTATGGAAAAGCTGCGCCGTCTCTATGATTTCCCAATGTCAGTTATGTTCTATATGGACATAAGCGCCCGTCAGGAGCGTCAATTGTTCTCCGATATTAACAAATTGCCGCGTAAAATTGGCGGCAACCTGGCAGTGCTGCGCGATCAGCGCCGTTTCTATCATATTATGGCCACAAAGCTTGTCGAGGATTATCCGGTTATGGATAAGCTGCCTACCGACATGTACTCCGAGCGTGGCAAGGGAGCCGAGTATCTGTTTGCCTATTCCCTTGTAATCGAGCTGCTTATTGCGTTGTTTGAAGGCCGCTTGAAGGCAGCAGCGCGCAATAACGGCTACCATTATACGGACGAGGTTTTGCAGGAGCACCTCGATAATGCGGCATACTATTTTGAAATGCTGCTCCGTTACTTGCCGGAGCCGGATCGTGGCGAGCTGGCCTGGACGGAAAGCGTGCAAATTGCACTTGCCTTGTTCATGCATGAAGAAGCGTTCAAATCAGGCCAGTTCAATCGTTACACTTTGGAATACGGCATGAAAATATTGCCGCATGTCAATTGGAACAACATTTATAAAAATGACGAGAAGGACCGGCTGCCTAGACGTAGCCGTATCATGAAGGCCTACAATTTTGTGCGGGAATTTTATGAGAAAGAGCATCTGTTTCTTATTTCCGATAAGGATGAGGAGGACGCCGGCTAATGGATGGATTAAAGCTCAACATGACGATTCACCCGTATTGCCAAAATTATGGCTTAGCGACTGTTCCGCTGCGGGTACACGATCTACTGAATTATTCGACGATCGATCCGATGGTGCAGCGCAAGCTTAGCGCAGGTCAACGTCGTAAAATAGCGAATTACTTGCAAGAGCGCGAACTGGATCATGTGTTTTTCGGGCCGATCACTTTATCGCTGCGCGATGTCGGCTCGCTAGCAAGAGACGACGGTCAGCTTGTACTGCTGCACGGCTCCAAGTTAAGCATTCTTGACGGTCAGCACCGGATTATGGCGCTTGGTTACACCAACGAGCAGCTTTTGAAGGAAAGCCGCAAGCATGAGCGGGAAGTTGCCAAGCTGAAGCTGAAAGCCCGCCGTCACCCAGAGGAGCGGTCGCTTCATGTGGAATTGGAGGAAGCGGAAGGTCTGCTGGCGCAGGTAGAGGCACGCCGCCTTGATCTGTTGGAGAGCGAGCTGTCCGTACAATTATATATCGGATTAGGCGAAGAGGAAGAAAAGCAGCTGTTCGGCGACATTAACTCGAAGGTACAGCTGGTCAGCAAGGAGCTGGGACACTCCTTCGACGGCAGCGATCCGCTCAATATTGTGCTGCAGCAATTGGCTGATCACAATGAGCTGCTGAAAGCAGTCGGTATTGAACGCCGCAACAACTTGACGGCTTATAACAAAAACTTTACCTGCTTCAGCTGGCTGTATTCGACAGCGACGATTTTGTTCACAGGTAAAATGAACCACTCTTATGAGCTGGCGCGCCGCATCCGCAAGGATATGACCACTCATGTGGAGCTGCTTCACCAATTTTTCAACAGCGTGCTGCCTCATATGCCGGAGCAGCCGGGTACAGCGCAGTTCATTTCTTCGAGCCGCGTCATTCAAGAAGCAATTGCCATGTATGCGAATGGTTATTTGGTGAAGGACGGAAAGTATTCCTCAGAATGGGTAGACTGTCTGGATGTTCTTAGCCAGATAGAGTGGACGCATGATAATGAGGAACTAATCGAGCGCTTTGGTCAATTGGACAATGGCAAGCTCAATCTTGTGCACGAAAAATCGATGCGCAAGCACTTGAATATGGTGGAATATTTGGAAAGCTTGCAGGTTGCTGCAGCTGCTGAGTAACTCATCGCTTCAGCTGAACTTGAACCGGTTCCGTATTAACGGGACCGGTTTTTTCAAAAAATGAAGGAGGCGTTTTGAAGTGGAGCTTATTTATCATGGTCATTCTTGTGTGCAAATTGTAACGAACGGGAAGTCGCTTGTCATCGATCCTTTTTTACGCGGCAACGAGCTGGCTGTGACGAAGCCGGAGCAAATCCGGACTGATGCCGTTCTGCTGACGCATGCGCACCAGGATCATATATTGGATGCGGAGGCGATCGCCCGCAGCAATAGCGCCCCGATCGTCGCTACCTTCGAGCTTGCCAATTACATGTCTTGGAAAGGACTGGATACGCTTGAAATGAATATTGGCGGCACGCTTGATCTCGGATTTGCAAAAGTAACGATGATCCAAGCCTTCCATAGCTCTGGCATCGTACTGCCGGAGGAGCAGCGTATTATATATGCAGGTATGCCTGCGGGCTTCATTGTACGCGCAGAAGGCTTAACTGTACTGCATGCCGGCGATACGGGCTTGTACGGCAATATGCGTCTCATTGGCGAGCGATATGACGTTGATGCTGCCTTTATTCCAATCGGCGACCGGTTTACGATGGGGCCGGACGATGCCTTGCTGGCGGCGGAATGGTTTGGCGCAAAGTGGACAATTCCGGTCCATTATAATACGTTTTCGGCGATTCGCCAGGATTCCGAACATTTCGTAACGAGACTTGAGGCAGGCGGGATGAAGGGACGGGCGCTGGCGCCGGGTGAATGGATGGAGCTGCTCGCCGAATAATCTGCAGGCAGGTACTGGAGGGAGGCGCCGAAGATTTGGCGACGGAGCGCAAACAGCCGGAGCGTTTATTGAATGAAAGCTATATGACCCTTAAGGATCGCTACAAAATATTCAAGCATCATATTACGAGCACGATCGCGATTCATTGGCATGAGTTTTTTGAAATAGCTTTTATTTATGAAGGCGAAGGCCTACATATTTTAAACGGGACGACGTATCCGTTGCGGCGCGGATCATTGTTTCTGTTATCTCCAGCAGATTTTCACGAGGTGTCCTCTCTGCCGGGCCAGACGTTGAAACTGTACAATATGATTTTCTCGGAACGCTTTTTGCGGGAGGAGCTTTACTATGATGCTTTCCGTCAAACAGCAAATCGTCAATATAACTTTTCCGGAGCGCTGGCGGATGAAATTGAGCGGCAATTTAGACAAATCTGGCATGAGGCAGAGGAGGAGCAAGAGGAGCAATTCGGCGCAGCGTATATTGTTCAAGGCGCGCTGGAGCGGGTAATCGTCGAGCTTGCCAGGGGGCTGCGCAAGCAAGAGCAAGAACAGGAGCAAGAACATGAGCATGTGTATGAGTATGACAAGCCTCTCGGCAGCATGGACAGGAATCCGAAGATCGATGAGCCGATTCGCAAATCGCTCACTTTTATCCAGCATCATTTTCGCGAGCCGCTAACTTTAAGCGATGCAGCGCGCCAGGCAAGACTATCGCCGAATTATTACAGCGAATGTTTTCATCGCCAGCTCGGCTTATCCTTTCAGAGCTATATTCAAGAGCTGCGGCTGGAATTTGCCTGTGCGCTGCTGCGCATATCCGATTTGCCTGTGACCGATATATGTCTGGCCGCAGGCTTCAATACGCTTTCTCATTTTGAGCGGCTCTTTAAGCGCAAATACAGCCGCTCCCCCCGGCAGCTGAGGAAAGCGGCGCATAAGCTAGAATGATGAGGAGCCTTTCTTCTTGGGCCAAAGCGTATAGCTGAAGCTCCATAAAAAATCGATGCCTACGATCGCCAGCCACATTGTAATTGTCCGCAGCAAGGCTTCAGTCCGCTCCTTGTCTCCGACCAGCGCAATCATGCCCAGTAACAGGCCGCTGCCAACTACGAAAGCGAGCAAATGAAGCAGCCATCCTTTGCGCTCGCGCCGGGCGTGTTCTGCGCCGTATTTCACCTTTTCCGGAGGGGGCGGACCGCCGGCGAAGCGATGGGCGAAGCGCACATCGGCCCAGCGAATCATCTGATGCCCATAGGCAATCGAGACCCCGATATAAATGGCTGCCAGGCCGTGTATGAATGTAGCGTCAGCCCCATTGCGCAAATCGAGGACGGTCGTAATCAGCAGGATAAGATCGACGATCGGCGTACATAGGAGAAGAATGGCGCCCATGCGCTGCTGCCGGAAAATGTATCGAAATAATAGCCCGGCCAACACGAAAAGCCAGAAGCCGATCTCGCAGCCAATAATAATGGAAGTAAGCAGCATGAAGTCCAACTCCTTTATTCAATACAGATGTATTATTTAGAGTTTTATAGTAGCACAGATGTATTAAAAAAACAATGAGGGCTAACCTGTACGGTGGGATAGCCCTCTTCGTGCATACGCGGACAGGTGATCTGGCAGATGGGAGTCCGCCTAGCTTTTGCTTTGTTGGAGCTGCTTGCGGTATTGTCCAGGGGAGCAGCCGTACTTCTTTTTGAACAGTTTATTGAAAAAGCTCAAGTCGTCAAATCCGACATCACCGGCAATGGCAGCAATTTTAACGGCGGGATCTGCAAGCGCAGATTGAGCGACCGCGAGCCGCAGATCGTTGCGGTATTCGATAAAGGACTGCCCGGTTACCCGTTTGAAATGGGCAGAGAAGGCAGAGACGCTCCAGCCGCTAATCCGGCTAATCTGTTCCAATGTTATGGGCTGCGCATAGTGACGGTGAATAAAGTCAAGCATATGCTCCATCGTTTTTTCCGGCGGCGGCGATGCTTGGCTTTCTTTATGCTGATGGCAGCGGCTAAGAAAAATAAACAATTGGATCATGGCCGTTTTGATGAAAATACGGTAGCCGAGCGATTTCTGTTGTTTTTCGTTCAGCATGCGATGGAGTAGGGCTTTCATCTCAAGCTGCTCATGTTCATATAAAGTCAGCCGGGTCTGAAAGCGGACATCGTTGCGCAGCAGCGGCTCGACATAAAAAAAGTCGAGAAACGAGGTAAAGGCGGCCATCATATTCAATTCTTCCTTCAGCAGCGATGGCGTAAATATAACGTTGTATATAATCAAGTTCTCCGTTCGGCCGCCGACATAGGCATGGTCCATCCCGGGTTCGATGACGAACACATCGCCGGAAGAGATCGTATGGTAGTCGCCCTTGTTGTAGCGATGGCTGCCGGTTCCCGCATATACGTACGCCAATTCAATGAATTCATGGGAATGATCCTCGACATGCTCTTCAGGAACGATCGTCACTGCATCAATATAAAAGGGGAAATCTTCACTTTCCAGCAATTGTTTGTTCGTAATTTGCACGTCCTCGCCTCCCGTCCCTTCCTTTGTTAGTCCCTATTATAAAATAGTTTATTACGCAGATGAAAGCTTCTTTGGTGCTTTTGTGAAAACGATTGCAAATAAATGGCGCAATCCGCTATGTTCTTGTCGGAAACCGCTACGAGTTACAATTGGGAATCGCATAAAATGAAAGCAACACAAAACTTAAGCGTAAGCTTCACAAAACTTAAAGCATATGCTTCCGAAGCGAGTTTTGTTGCGAAGTAATTCGAAGTAGCAAATGCTTCACAAAACTTTTAGGAGGTCAAAAAATGACGATTAAAGCCGCTGTAGTAGGTGTAGGTAATATCGGTTCGCTGCATGCTGGTGTGTATAACGATCATCCGCAGGCGGAGCTTGTCGCGGTGTGCGATATTGTGAAGGAAAAGGCGGACGCCGCCGCACAAAAGTATGGCTGCAAAGCTTTTTATAGTGTTCAAGAAATGCTGGCTAGCGGGATTCAGCTGGATGCTTGCAGTGTAGCAACGAAAGGGGAAGAGAATGGCGGCGAGCATTACGAGCCTACGATGCAGCTGCTTGCTGCAGGCATTCCGGTGCTGGGGGAGAAGCCGATCTCCAACAAGATTGCCGAAGGGGAAGAAATGGTTAAGCTTGCGGAGGAGAAGCAGCTGCCGTATGGCGTCAATTTGAACCACCGCTTTACGCCGGCTGCACTGAAAGCGAAAGGCTGGGTAGAGGAAGGGCGTCTCGGGCAGATTCATATGATCCATATGCGGATGTGGATCAACAATCCGGTGGAAACTTCGCCATGGTTCCATTTGCGTGCACTGCATCCGCACTCCTTTGATGTCATTCGCTACTTTTGTGGAGATGTGAAACGGGTTGCAGCGTTCATGATGAAAGGCGAGGGACGTACTATATGGTCCAATACGCAAATCATTCTTCATTTTGAAAATGGCGCAATCGGCCATCTTGTCGGCAGCTATGATGCAGGGGCAAGCTACGGTCTGGAGCAGTGTGAGGTGGTGGGCTCCAAAGGGCGCTTCGTGCTGGAGGACGCCTGTGAGCAGCTGACGTTTTATCCGCGACATAGCATTGAGACGGAATCCTACAGCTATTTGGGCGGCATGCGCTCCTTTGGCGAAACGTTCAAAAGCCGGATTGGCGACTGGATCGAACAGCTTGATGCCGGAGTTGCTTATGACGGCGTAAACGGCTCGGGCAAGGACGCGCTGCAGGCGCAGCGGATCATTGAGGCGGCGATTCGTTCCTGGGAAACAGGGACTATTGTCGATGTAGAATAGGAGGAAACGGCGCGATGATTAAATTAGGCGTAAATACAGTGCTGTTTAAAGAATTTGATGTGGAAACTGCGGTGCGCCATATTGCGCTTTGCGGATATGACGGCGTTGAGTTGTCAGCGATTCAAGGCATGTGCGAGCATTTGGAGCTGGATCGCTGGCAGGAGCAGGCCGCTGAGCTGAAAAGAATTGCGGCAGACAATAACATCAGTTACTTGTCGATGGAAGTTGCTTCGCTGGATGAGGCCAGATTGACGAAAGCATTTTCTGCTGCGCAAGCGCTCGGCATTCCCGTTGTCAATGTGGGCCCGGGCGGAAAAAGCGGCAGCGAAGAAGATTTGGCGCAGTCGATCAAGACGCTCACGCATCTGGCTGATATCGCCGCATCCTACGGCGTCTCGCTCTGTGTGAAGGCGCATGTGGGCAATGCGATTTACAATACGCCGACAACGCTGAGAGCGATGGAAGCGATCGATAGCAGCGGCTTCGGGATCGATATGGATCCAAGCCATGTCTATCGTGCAGGGGAAAATCCGGAAGAGGCTTTGCCCCAGGTGCTGTCGCGCGTGAAGCATATTCATATTCGCGATTGCAAAGGGCGCGAGGCCGGACCGGGTGCCATTCCGCTGCAGGCTTGCGGACGTGGGGACATCAATTTGGCAGCTTATTGCAAAGCGATGGTGAGCGGAGGATACGAGGGACCTGTTTGTCTTGAAGTTATCGGAGCAAATGGCCATTCGCTGGCGGAGGTTTCGATTATCGCAGCGGAGAGCTATGGATATTTGAACGGTCTGCTGCAGTCGCTTGGCGCTCGCGGAGAAAAGGCGCAAGCCTGCTGCGGCGCTGCTGGCGCACAGCAGGATGAGCAGGTTGGACATTTCAGCATTTGAAAAAGGGAGGAGCCGTAACGATGAATCAAAAGAAGCCGAATGTGCTGCTCATCGGTATTGACAGCTTGCGCCGGGATCATATGAGCATGTATGGATACAATCGCCTGACAACGCCGCATATGGATCAGTATGCAGCAGGCGGAGTCATATTTGAACAGCATTTTAGCCCGAGTATACCGACGACGCCCGGCTACGCTTCGATGTTGACGGGAATGGACTGCTTCGGCACAGATGTCGTTGCCCTGCGCCATGAAGGCGGTCTGGGCGGACATGTACAGACTTTGGCTGAAGTGCTGAGAGAGCATGGATACAACTCTACCTGCGTCGGGTTTACCGGCAATCCGTCCTCGCGCGGGTTTGATCAATACTTGGATTATGAAGGCTGGGCGCCGGATGAGACGGGACGCTGCCCGAAGGCGCATAATTTGAATGAAGTCGCCATTCCCGAGCTGAAGCGTTTGGCGGGCGAGGAGAAGCCTTTCCTGCTGTTTTTGCGCCATATGGATCCGCACTCTCCATATTTGCCGCCTGAGCCGTACGATCGGATTTTCTACGAAGGCAATGAGAAGGATCCGGCCAACCGCTCGCTGGAAGGGATGGACAGCTTCCAGCCCTTCGTCAATTATTTGCGCTCGTGGATTCCGGAGGAATGTACAGATGCCGGTTATGTCGATGCCCAGTACGACGGGGCGGTCGCCTATATGGATGCCTGCATCCGCCGAATCTTTACGACACTTTCGGAGCTTGGCATTGAGGAGGAGACGCTGGTCGTTATTACAGCCGACCATGGCGAAACGTTAAACGAGCATGAGTGCTACTACGATCATCACGGTCTCTACGAGACGAATCTGGTGATTCCGCTCGTGCTGCGGTTCCCCGGCAAAATTCCGGCCGGAAAGCGGATGAAAGATTATACGCAGATGAAAGATTTAATGCCGACAATACTGGAGCTGCTGGAAATAGAAAGCGGTATTGCATTCGACGGATCCAGTCTTGTACCCTATATCCATGGCGCAGAGCGGGATAAGGAGCCGGAATTCTACATTACGGAATGCACATGGATGCGCAAGCACGGCTGGCGGACGCCGGAGTGGAAATTAATTGTGGCGCTTGAGCCGGATTTTCATTTCAAACCGGAGATAGAGTTGTATAATCTAGTTAAGGATCCGCAGGAATTGCATAATGTAGCCGACGAGGAGCCGGAGGTTGCAGCATTGCTGAGGGGGCGCTTGGAAGCGCATGTGAAAAAGCGGGAAGCGGCTACCGGGCGCACGAATCCGCTGGAGCGCAATTTGAATTGGCACGGACACAACACCGGACCGTTCAAAAGCTCCCAGGAGGCTTATGATACGCTGCAGATCGGTTCGGCAAGCTCGGCTCGCAAATTGCAGGAGAAGGAAAAGAAATAGACGAAGCGGAGGGAGAGGCGGATGATCAAAGCAGCTGTCATCGGTGTGAATCATATCGGTTTGCTGCACTGCCGCGTCTACGCCCAGCACCCGGATGTCCAGCTTGTCTCCGTATGCGATTTGCGGGGAGAGCTGGCGCGGGCGGCAGCCGGGCAATTCGGTGCCGTTCCCTATGAGAGCGTGCAGGCGATGCTGGCGAATGAAGCGATTGATGTCGTAAGTGTCGCGACCGGCGGCTTCGAGAACGGCTCCCATCATTTTGAGCCGGTCATGCAGGCCATTGAGTCGGGGAAGGATGTTCTGGTGGAAAAGCCGATTTCAAACCGGCTAAGCGAAGCCAGGCAAATGGTCGAGGCGGCTGCGGCCCGCGGTGTGCGCCTCGCATGTAATTTGAATCATCGTTTCGTGCCTGCTGCGCAGCGGGCAAAGCAATGGGTAACGTCGGGCGAGCTTGGCGATTTGCTCTTTGTGAATATGAAGCTGACGATCGGCAATCCGAATGAGTCTTCGCCTTGGATGCATTTGCGGGCGCTGCATCCTCATTCATTTGACGTCATGCGATATTTCGCAGGCGATGTGTCGCGCGTGCAATCTTTTCTGACAAAAG
The DNA here is from genome assembly GCF_042676285.1 of Paenibacillus sp. GCM10027626. Taxonomy (NCBI): domain Bacteria; kingdom Bacillati; phylum Bacillota; class Bacilli; order Caryophanales; family Paenibacillaceae; genus Paenibacillus; species Paenibacillus sp. GCM10027626. The sequence continues at coordinate 104,980 of NZ_JBHTHC010000009.1, forward strand.
CGCCAGGGCGGACGGTATGGTCTACCGCGTCGATCAATTTGGAGTTTGTCTCCGGTGCGGTTGGACATCTGGCGGGCAGCTACGACATGTTCGGCAGTCATCCGATTGAACGCTGCGAGGTGGCTGGCACAGGCGGCCGGCTGGTCGTGGACAATGTGATGGAAAGCGCGACGCTCTATCCGCGGGGCAGCGATGAGCAGCGGGTTTACCGGGAGTCGATCTTTGCCAAAGCGCAAGGCTTTGACGCTACTTTTTATAATCGGCTCGGTACGTTTGTAGAGGAAATTAAAGCAGGGATCGCGCCAACGGAAATTGCGGCGTCAGGCGCAGATGCGCTTGCAGTACAACAAATCATTGAAGCGGCGATTTGCTCGCATGAGAATAATGGCGGACCGGTAGCGGTAGCGGATGTTCAGGAGGACAAAGTGCGGCAAGGCGGAGCCTGAATATGTTTAAGGAGCGGATAGGATGATGGAGAGCAAGGGCTGTGTCGTATGGTTTACAGGACTGTCAGGAGCGGGCAAGACGACGACTGCACAGCATTTGCTGCAGCAGCTGCGCGAGGCGGGAGCCCGCGCTGAACTGCTAGATGGAGATGAATTGCGTGCAGGCATTTGCAAAGGGCTGGGATTCAGCCGGGAAGACCGGATGGAAAATATAAAAAGGATTGCTTATGTTGCCGGACTGCTTGCCCGCAACGGCGTAATCGCTATCGTATCGGCGATTACGCCCTATCGGGAAATGCGGCAATACGCCAGGTCGGCAATTGGTTCCTACATCGAAGTGTATGTCGATTGTCCGCTGGAAGAGTGTGAGCGGCGCGATGTGAAAGGGTTGTATGCCAAAGCGAGAAAGAATGAAATTCCAAGCTTTACAGGCATTTCTGATCCTTATGAGGTACCGGAAAATCCGGATATCGTCTTGAATGCCCATGGCAGCACGGTGTCTGGCAATGTGGTGCAGGTATGCTCCTGGCTGGCTAAATCCGGCTATTTGCCGGCTCGGGAGGGGGAGCTCGTTTGAACATCATTTTTATTTCGCTGGATACGATGCGCGCCGATCGCCTCGGCGCGTACGGCTATACCAAGCCGACGAGTCCATATATGGACCGGATCGCTTCCCAGGGTGTATTGTTTGAACGGGCTTATGCGGCGGATATTCCGACCGAGGTTGCGCACAGCGGAATTTTTACCGGTAAAGTCGGGCTCACGACCGGAGTTGTGTCGCATGGCTCGGATTTGACAAGGCTGCCCAAATCAGTGCGGTGGCTGCCTACAATGCTGAGAGACGCCGGGTTCCGCACCGCTGCGGTCGACAATTTGTATCAGTTGAAGGAGTGGTTTGCCCGCGGGTATAATCATTACATCAATTCTGTCGGCAGAAAACGATGGATTGACGGGCGGACTGTCAATGATTTGGCAAAAGAATGGCTGGACAATTATGGACAGGAACCATTCTTTTTATTTCTTCACTATTGGGACCCGCACACGCCTTACCTGCCGCCGGAGAAATACAAGTCCTTGTTCTATGAGCAGGGGCGAAATCCGTTCGACCCGGCTAACCGCAGTATGGAAGGCGCTTACAATAGTGCGGCGTATCCCTTTTTCAAATACCATCACTATGACTTGCTGGGCGATGTTACGGATGCGGCGTATATCAATGCACTGTATGATGCCGAGGTTCGTTATCTGGACGATCTGCTGCAAGAGCTTGATGAGCATTTGGCGCAGCTGGGACTGGCTGACGATACGATGATGGTGCTGTTCGGCGATCATGGCGAAAGTCTGACGGAACATGATATTTATTGGGATCACTGCGGGCTTTACGAGACGACGGTGCGCGTTCCGCTTATTATGCGCTGGCCGGGGAAAATTGCTGCCGGACGCAGAGTTCCGGGGCTAGTGCAGCAGGTCGATCTGATGCCGACGCTGCTTGCGGCTGCCGGCATCGAAGTGCCTGACGATCTTGACGGCAGAAGCTTATGGCCGGCCATTAACGGCCAGGCAAACGGGACGCATGAACGTTTATTTTTGAGTGAATGCGCCTGGCAGGCAGCCAGAGCCGTAACGGACGGGCGGCACAAGCTTATCGTAACCTATGATTCGGGGCCGTTTAAACGGCCGGCGCGGGAGCTGTATGATTTGGAAGCCGATCCGGATGAAACCGACAACCTGGCCTTCTTCGAGCCCGAGCGGGCGGATCTGCTGCAGCAGCAGCTGGAGCAGTGGGTTCAGGAGAAGCTTGCTGGCCGCTTAGATCCGATGCGGCAGCAGCTTGCAGCAGGGCTGCCGTTCCGCAAAAGGATTGAAGCGATTTTGGGACAGTATGGTTTAACTTGGGAGGAATGGTGGAACGATCCGGTGCAAAGCAAGTTCGATGCGGCAGTCGGGCGCGCAGGTCATCAGATGAGGTAGAGAGGGGCGACTCGCTTGAAGCGGAAGCCGAATTTGTTAATTATTATGTCTGATCAGCATCGCTACGATTGTACGGGGGCGAGCGGCGATTACCCGGTGCGAACGCCGAATATTGACCGAATCGCCCAGGAAGGCACCTGGTTTACGAATGCGTATACGCCGCTGCCAGTTTGCGGGCCGGCCAGAGGCGCATTCGTGTGCGGGCGGCGGCCGGAAAGCTTTGGCGCATACTGGAATGACGGCATTACGCTTCCGGTCGCGAGCCTGACAGCGGGCGACTACTCTTGGGCCCGCGCCTTGCAGGCTGCCGGATACCGGAACGGCTATATCGGCAAGTGGGGTGCCAGCGCGAGCGCTGCGCCGACGGCATTCGGATATGATCATTATTTGGACGCGGACAAGGTCTACGCGGAATTTCGCGCGGCCAAGTACCCGTCTTTCTGCTTTACGGGCGGATTTTTGGGCGAGCCCGATCCGGTTCCGCTGGACGATTCGCCTACGCATTGGCTGGCTGAGCAGGCGAGCCGGATGATTGAGCAGTTGGCAGGCGAAGGGGACCCATGGCATATTCGCGTCAATTTTTCTGAGCCGCATTTGCCGTGCCGCCCGGCGGCCCCTTTCGCAAAGATGTACGATCCGGCCGCTGTTCCGCGCTGGCGCAGCTTCGGCGAGACGTTCACCGCAAAGCCGTATATTCAGCGGCAGCAGCTCGTAAATTGGGGAATAGAGCAGTTTGAATGGGAGGATTGGGCGCCTATCGTTGCCCGTTATTACGGCATCATCAGTCAGATGGACGATGCGATTGGAAAAATATTGCTTGCCCTATCCCGTCTCGGTCTCGAGCATGATACAATTGTCATATACACTTCGGACCACGGGGATCTATGCGGGGGCCATCGCATGCTCGACAAGCATTATGTCATGTATGACGACTTGGTCAAAGTGCCGCTTGCCATCCGCTGGCCGGGCGTTATTGCGCCGCAGCAGCGCTGCGATGCCTTCGTTCACCATGTGCTAGATTTGCCGCCGACCATTCTGGAGTGGATCGGAGAAAAAGCGCCGGAGCATTTTCATGGCCGCTCCCTTCTGCCGCTGCTGCAAGGAGAGCTGCCGGCGGATTGGCGCACAGCAGCGGTTTCAACCTATAACGGCCAGCAATTCGGCCTTTTCGTCCAGCGGATGATCCGTACAAATTCGTGGAAGTATGTGTGGAATCCGACAGACCGCGACGAGCTGTACGATCTGGCGGGCGATCCGGATGAGCTGGTCAACCGGGTGTCCGATCCGGAATGTACGGAAGTGCTGGCGGCATTGAGAAAAGCGCTGTATGAGGAGCTCAAGCAGGCAGGGGACGGGATCGTCCGCGGGTCCTGGCTGGAAGGTCAACTGCTCGCCAATCGCAAGTTGTGATGTGAACAATCCTACTAATAGGGGGTAGAGGGATTTGGAAGTAATGAGCAATGATATGCTGAGAGAGCGCCGTTTTCCGTTTGATTTACTGCGCTTTGTCCATAACAGCCAGAGCCGCCCGGGAATGCACAGCCATGATTTTGTAGAATTGGTCTATGTCGTTAAAGGCGAAGCGACGCATTGCTTTGAAGGAGACCGCTACCCTCTTCGCGCCGGAGACGTATTTATCATTAATCCGCATGAGGAGCATACCTTTGAGTTTGATGACGGACAGGAAATTGAAATTATCAACTGTTTGTTTTTGCCTGATCTAATTCATGACACATGCTTGCGGGAACTGGGCGTTGACGATTCGCTCGATTATTTTTATGTCCTCCCTTTTTTGAGTCCGGATGAGCGTTTTCACCATCGGCTAAAGCTGAGCGAGCGGGAAACGTCCGCCGTTCTTCAGCTGCTTTCTTTTATGATGCACGAACTGATGCAGAAGCGGACCGGATATATGACGCTGATCCGCCTTAAGCTTGTAGAGCTGTTCATTATGCTCTCGCGGATTTACAAAGACTGGGTAAACCTGAACCGCGATGAAACCAAGCTGCGCTCCAACCATTTGCTTGTGCAGCGGATTAACGGGTTTTTGGAGCGGCACTACGATGAAAAGCTGAATGTGGCCGAGCTGGGCTCGCGATTCAATATTAGCAATCGGCAGTTGAACCGGATATACAAGCAGGAGACGGGGCTTACTGTTGTGGAGAAAATTCACCATATCCGGATAGAGCACGCTAAGCAACTGCTGGTAGAAGGGGAAGAGAAGGTGCTGCATGTCGCCCAGAAGGTCGGGTATGACGATCCCGCCTTTTTCAGCCAGCTGTTCCGCCGCTACGTCGGCTGCTCGCCGGGAAAATTTCGCGCGGGCGGGTAATGAATTGGACGGGGAGGCAGGAAAGCGCATACTTTTCGCGAAACTATTGATATGCGAGCCTAGCAGGCTTGAGAATTGACGGGAGGGATTCAAAGGTGAGAACAGGAACCACTGCTTACTCTTTTGATGTTGTAGAAAATTGGCCCAAATGGCCGGATTCGGTAACGGCTGGTTATACACACGGGGTCGATAAGGATGCGGCCGGCCGGATTTATGTATTTCACACCGGCAAGCCGTCTGTAGTCATTTTTGATGAGGAAGGCCATTTTCTGAATGCGTGGGGCGAGCAGTTCGAAGGCGGAGCGCATGGCTTTTATTTGCACAGCGAGGGCGGCAGCGAATTCATTTATTTGACAGATACTTCCAAGGGTGTTGTGGCAAAATATACGCTGGACGGGCAAGAAGTGCTGACAATCGGCACACCGGATTTGCCCGATATTTATGATGAGCAGCGCCGCTTTGTCCCTACTGACGTTGCCGTTGGCCCTAATGGCGATATCTATGTAGCGGATGGATATGGCCAGTCATACATACATCGTTACACAGCATCCGGTGAATATATAAGCTCCTGGGGCGGAGCAGGCGATGCGCCTGGCCGGATGACCTGCCCGCATGGCATCTCCGTTAATTTGCGGGGAGAAGAGCCGGAATTGTATGTTGCCGACCGCGGCAATAACCGGATTCAGGTATTTACGCTGGACGGCGAGCATAAACGTTTTATTACGCAAGATATGGACATGCCATGCAGCTTTTATTTTGTTGGCGATGAGCTGTATTTCCCGGATCTGCACAGCCGGGTCACTATCTTTGACAAGCATGACCGGCTTGTGGCTCATCTTGGCGAGGATCAGCAGGCGTACAAGCAGGAAGGATGGCCGAACCTGCCCGAACAATATTTCCGTGCCGATCGCTTCAGCTCGCCGCATGGCGTATGCGCAGACAGCGAAGGTAATGTTTATGTAGCGGAATGGACCGTGAACGGGCGGGTAACCAAGCTGACACGCTCCAAGTAGGCTGCAGGCAAGCGCTTTGACATTTTGAGAGGAGGAGTTTCGATGTTTGACGTTATTGTTATCGGAGCAGGGCCAGCGGGAGGAAGTGCAGCTATTTATACAGCGAAGGCCGGCAAAAAAACACTGCTGCTTGACAGTGATCAGAGCATTACGAAAAAAGCGATGATTTACAATCACTACGGTCTTGAAGAAGTGAAAGGGCCTGATCTGATCGAAATTGGCAAGAAGCAAGCGCAAAAATTCGGTGCAGAGCTGGTGCAGACGAAAGCGCTTGTCGTGGAGCAAGCGGCGGACGGTGTACGTGTAGAAACTGCAAATGGCAGCTTTGAAGCGAAGCATGTCATTCTCGCTACCGGCATGTTCCAGGAGCTGGCTGAAAAATCGGGAATTAACACCAAGCCGGCAACCGAGCCGCGCATCAAGACGATTGTCGATGCAGATCCTGCCGGTAAAACAAATATCCCGGGCGTATGGGCTGCCGGCACTTGCGCCGGTGTAAGTGTACATACCATTATTACTGCGGGGGACGGAGCGAAGGTGGCGATCAATGTCATCAGCGAGCTGAACGGCGAGCGCTATGTCGATCATGATATTTTAAGAGGCTGATGCGTAAGCGGAAGGCTGTCTTGTATTACATTGCTTTTAGCGGTGTATGCAGGGCAGCTTTTTGTATAATTTGGTGCCCCTGCACTGTAATAGTATGGTATTATGGTTTATATGTGTTCTGTTCCCATGCGAACAAAATCTAAAAATAGTTAAGGAGGCGTATATGCATACCGATGTGACGGCGAATGTTCGTAGAAGCAAGTTTAGAAACAGCTTCGGGGACTGGCTGCTTGTCCGCTTAAAAAGTACCTTTGAATATGACAGGCCTTATTGGCGCTATGCAATGATCGGGCTTTGGGCCGTATACGCTGCAATGCTGGTCGTGACAGCGCTCGGCATGCCGACAGGACTTGGCGTTTTATTTGATACCATTACGTTTGCATTTTGGGGTACGATTACCCTGGGGGCGGCCGGTTGTGCGGCTGCATTTTTGCTGACTTTGGCTTATGTGCCGCTGCCCCGATTTTTTATCGGCAGTATGATTTTTGTTGGAATCATAATCTATACGATTTTTTACAATGCAAGTTTAGGCGTTGCCGTGGCGGCAGTCCTCGCCTTGCTGCTTACTGGCACAGGCGCTCTCTGCGGCATGCTGCTGGCGATTATTATTATGCCGGGGCAAAGCGTCCATGCAAGGGCGGCCAGTCTGACGACAGCTGTCCTGATGATCGCGGCCGCCTTTATCGGTATTGACCAGCGCGAGTCGATATTGCCTGTTTCGAATGCGGGAAGCAGCAAAAATACCGGCATCATCGCGCCGTTAAGCGGCGCCGGCCCGGCTGAATTAGGCGCTTATAACGTGCTGCAGCTGAATTATGGAAGCGGGCGCGATCAGCATCGGGATATATTTGCCGATCAGGCCGATCTCATTACGGTTTCTGCAGACGCTTCCGGCTATATTAAAGAGTGGCCGTGGCTGCGCAAGCTGTTCTGGGGCTTTGATGAGACGGCGCTGCCGATCAATGGCAGAGTATGGCTGCCGGAAGGAGAAGGCCCGTTCCCGCTGGCGCTCATTGTCCATGGCAATCATCTGATGGAGCAGTTTTCAGACGGCGGTTACAGTTATTTGGGAGAATTGCTGGCAAGCCGGGGGACGATTGCGGTATCTGTAGATGAGAATTTTTTGAATTACTCGGTATGGAGCGGTATCCCGAATGACGATATGAAGATGCGGGCCTGGATACTGCTTAAGCATTTGCAGCAAATTGAAGCCTTTAACGGGCAGAGCGGCAATCCTTTCTACCGGAAAGTGGATTTGCAGCGCGTCGCATTAATCGGCCATTCGCGCGGCGGCCAAGCGGTAGCGATGGCGGCTGACAGCAGGCGCTGGTTCGCAAATGATGAGTCGCTCGCGGACTGGGACCGCAACATAAATGTGCAAAGCGTCATTGCCATCGCCCCGACGGATAAGCAGGTGGATAAACAATCTGCGGTGGTAAAGCAGACCAATTATTTGACTATTCAAGGTGCAATGGATGGCGATGTAAACAACTTTTATGGCGACCGGCAGTTTAAACGCACATCGTTTGCTGCCGATAGCGGTCTGTTCAAAGCATCTCTTTACATAGGAGAAGCGAATCATAGCCGTTTCAACTCCAGCTGGGGTTCTATGGACGACAGTTTGCCTGGCGGGCTGCTGCTGAACCGCCATACGATGAAAGCGGATGATCAGCAGGCTGCGGCTCGGGTGTATGTGTCCGCCTTTATCGAATCCACCTTGCATGGCAATCATCAGTTCGATCCGCTCTTTCGCGATTATCGGTATGGGATGAACTGGCTTCCCGAGGCGGCGTATATAAATCGCTATGAGGATAGCAGCTTTGTCTCCCTGGCTTCCTTCGAAGAGGATCAGGATAAGACGACGGCTGCTCTGGGCAGCAAGGCGGAGGCTGAGGGCGTACAATGGACTGAGGCCGATGTGCTGGATCGCGAGCGAAATAAAAAAGGGACGCGGGCAGTGCTGCTGGAATGGAGCGATTCGAAGGGGGGCTTTTATTCGATTCGTTTGTCTGACCAATTTCGCAAGCGGCTGGCTGATCGCAAGCCGGCGCTATTAACATTCTCGCTCTCGAATTTGGAGCGGGATTTGCCGGAGCAGACGGAGGGGGCTTCGCCTCCGCCCAAAGTGCAAATTGAGCTGGAAATGGATGACGGCTCGCGCGTCATGCTGCCGCTTGATGAATTTATGCCGGTCATCGTTCCGCCCCATTCACAATTTACAATCGCCGATTGGCTGGAGCCGCGTATGAAAAGCGGCAAATACAAGGAATCTGCCGAACCGGTATTTCAGACGTACCGTCTGCCGCTCGAGCAATTTGAGAAAGCGGGCTTTCCGGTTGAAGCGAGCCGTATTGCTGCCGTTTCCTTTTATTTTCAGCGGGAGCCCGGCAAGATGATGATTGATGATATTGGCTTTGCGAATTAATATTTGCATAAAAACGCACCCGTTCTTATTAGGACGGGTGCGTTTATTCGTATAAGAGCTGCATCCGAATCAATCGGTTCTTGCAGCGTAAGGGGCGCTAGAGCGCCGGAAATGGAGCTCGGACGGAAGCAGCACAGTCCGCCAATTGTCGGGAGCATGCCCGCGAATGCGGTCAATTAGCAGCTGAATGCCGATAAAGCCAAAGTCGTAAGCTGGCTGAGCGACAACTGTCATGAAAGGATCGACGACAAATCCGGCTTCCAGTTCGTCAAAGCAGACGACAGACAGATCTGCCGGCACCTGGCAGCCTTTGGCGAGAAGAGCTCTGATCGCGCCCAATGCCAAAAAATTGTTGGCGGCAAACAGAGCGGAGGGCGGCTCGGGCATTTGCATAAAGTGCTCCATTAATGCGTCCATATCGCCCATTCGATAGTGCGCCTCGGCAACATAGCTCTCTTCATAAGGCAAGCCGTGCAATTGCAATGCCTCCCGGTAGCCGGCCAGCCGCAGCCGCGCGGTAGAGATCGTCGGAACGCCGTTCAGCAGCGCGATTCGCCGGTGGCCGAGCTCAATCAAGTGGGTGGTTAACTTTTTGGCCCCTTCCTTGCTGTCGCCAAGGACAAGATCGCATTCGATGCCCGGCACCTCCCTGTCCAGCAAGACGAGCGGCATGTTTTGCTTCTTCAGCTTGCGCAGATTAGGCAGCGAGTTATCCCCGGCAGGGGCAAACAAGACGCCGTCCACGCGGGCAGACAGCACGGTGTCGATATATTCTTTTTCCTTGTCGATGCTTTCATCGCTGTTGCCGAGCAGCAGGCGGTAGCCATTCTGTCTGGCTGCGTCCTCTGCGCCGCGGGCCAGCGCTGTGTAGAAAGGATTCGTAATATCAGTAATAAGCAGGGACAACAGATGGCTTTCCTGCTTCACGAGACTGCGTGCCATGGAATTGGGAACATAGTTCATTTCCTTCATGATGCTGAGGACGCGCGTGCGGGTTTTGTCGCTGATTCTTCCTGTGTTATTGATAACCCTCGATACCGTCATTGCTGAGCATCCGGCTTTTTTTGCTATATCATAGATCGTGACCATAGATTGCTGAAACCTCAACTTCGTCGTAATGATTTCGTAATTTATATCATAGCGTAAAAGCATCTTGACAGCAATGTCATAAGCTGATAGTTTAGAGTTACCGATAACTCAAAAAGGGGTGGAAACCGTTGTCACATACAATAGAAGGCGGCGCTGATGCGCTAGTTGTGGACCCGAAAGACGATGTAGCGACAGCCTTGCGCGATCTGCAGGCAGGCGAGACGGTTCAGTATCGCAGCGGACAATTGGTTTTGCGGCTGCAAGCTGTGAATGCGATTCCTTTCGGACATAAGATTGCCATCCATGCACTTGAGGCAGGCGTGCATGTGCGCAAGTATGGTGAAGTAATTGGCCAAACAACGGCAGCGATAGCGGCAGGCGAGCATGTTCATGTCCATAACATTGAAGGGATACGCGGCCGCGGCGATCAGGCAGCGGGAAGGGAGAAGGGCTAATGACGGACATTAAAGGTTATCTTCGTCCAGACGGAGATTACGGCATTCGCAATCATTTATTAATTATTCCGACAGTCATTTGTGCCAATCAAGTAAGCAATCGGATTATGCAAATGGTGCCGGAGACGGTAGCGATTCCGCATCAGCATGGTTGCAGCCAAATCGGCGCCGATAAAGACCGCACCTTCGCGACGCTTGCCGGAACGGGCAGAAATCCTAACGTGGGCGCGGTCTTGATTGTCAGCCTCGGCTGCGAGGTCGTAGATCCTTATGCGCTCGCTGAGGACATTCGGAAGACAGGCAAGCGGGTTGAGGTAATCGACATTCAAGAAACCGGCGGTTCTGTGAAAGCGATTCAGCGAGGCACGGAGCTGGCCCGCGAGCTGCGGGCGGAGCTGGATCAGCTGACGCCGGAGACGATACCGGCAAGCAAATTGCGCATTGGCGTCAAATGCGGAGGATCAGATGCTACTTCCGGTATGGCATCGAATCCGGCCTTGGGGGCAGCCTCGGATATTTTGGTAGATCTAGGCGGTACTGTCGTCATTAGCGAGACAACCGAGATTATCGGCGCTGAGCATGTGTTAGCGGAACGCTGCAGCACACAGGAAGTTGCCGACCGGCTGTATGCCTTCGTCGAGCGGTTCGAACGCGAGGTCGAGCGAATGGGGGCTGATATGCGCGGCGGCAATCCGAGTCCCGGCAATATTGCCGGCGGTCTTTCGACGATTGAAGAAAAGTCCCTGGGCTGTATTAGCAAATGCGGCACATCGCCATTGATGGGGGCCTTTGAATATGCGGATCCGATTCCGGGAACCGGGCTATACTTTATGGACTCCCCAGGCAATGACATCGAATGTGTGTCCGGGATGGCTGCCAGCGGCGTTCATCTGGTGTGCTTTACGACAGGACGCGGCACGCCTACCGGCGCCGCTGTCGTCCCGGTAGTCAAAATAACCGGCAATAAAAAGATGTATGAGCGGATGACTGACAATATGGATGTTGATGTGAGCGACATTCTGGATGGTACAGCGGGTGTTGAGCAGGCAGGCGAGCGCATTTGGCAAGAAATTGTCGAGGTTGCCGCCGGCAAGCTGACGAAAGCAGAAATTCTGGGGCATCAGGAGTTCAGTATCAATCGAATCGGCCCGAGCTTGTAAAATGCAGTCAGACGGCAAAGAAGCGGAAATACGATACAAGGAGAGGGCAAGATGGGCAGATTAAAGGGGAAAATTGCGCTCGTTACAGGAGGAAGCCGTGGAATCGGGGAAGCGATCGTTATCCGGCTTGCTGAGGAAGGCGCAGATGTGGCGATTAATTTTACATCTGACGCAAGCCGCGAGAAGGCGCTAAAGGCAGCTGCACAAGTAGAGGAGCTTGGCGGCCGGGCGATGGTGGTGCAGGCGGACGTCGGCAGCCAGCAGCAGGTGCTGCATATGTTCGAAGAGGTGGAGCGGCAGCTCGGCCAAGTCGACATTCTGGTAAATAACGCCGGGGTTGCTCCATTCGAATCATTCATGCTGACAAGCGAGGAAACATGGGACCGCACTTATAATACGAATGTCAAATCGATCTTTTTATGCTCACAGCGGGCTGCTGCCTCGATGATCGAACGCCGCAGCGGCAAAATCGTAAACGTACTGTCTACGGCCAGCCTTGTTGTAACCAGTCCGGTAATCCCGCATTATCAATCTTCTAAGGCGGCGGCGCATATGCTGACGAAGGGGATGGCCATCGAGCTGGGCAAATTCAATATTAATGTCAATGCGGTCGGGCCCAGCACGGTCGACACGGATATGTGCACCGATTATTTGGCCGACGAGGAGACTCGCCGCAAGGAAATCGAGGCAAATCCGATGAAGCGGCTTGGGACAGCGCGGCAAATTGGCGATGCAGTCGTGTTCCTTGCCTCCGATGAGGCGATGCAGGTGAACGGCCATTTGCTGATGGTTGATGGCGGCTTGACCATAAAAGCGGCACAGCCGGAAGACAGTATGGAAAGATGACAGCGGGTTGACCGCAGCCGCCAGTGAAAGCAGGTTTTCACTGGCGGCTGTTTTTGGTAAGTTTGGACGAAGCGGACATGAGCGGACCGACAGACGACCAAAATAAATTCCCTCTTTCGGATGGGAACATATGTGTGGTATGATATAAAAACAAACATATGTTCCTGTTTTATAGGCGCGTTTCAGGCGTGCAACGACTTGAGGGAGGAATGTTTCATGGCAGTCGGGATTGGGGTTCGGCCGCAAGTGCAAATTGGCAAAGAACTAGAGCTGGTGAGGCGTTATGTGCTGCTTGGCATCGCATTGCAAATACTGACGCACGATATTCGGATCGTTGGAGAAGCGCAAGTGAAAATTCCGCGATTATACGAATCGATGCTGCGTGGACTGCAGGATCGGGTATTGCTGGAGATGGCAGGGTTCCGCAAGCGATTCCGCGACTCCGGCATCCGCATCGACGAGGAGCTGCGCGGACCGGAGCGCATGACAGTAGGTTATAATTGCTTGGGCTACACGCATTCTTTTTCCATGCCCTGGAGCTTGGTAAGAGCGGAGGCAGAACGGATTTTGAAGGGGTATTTGTCACAATAAGTTCATTGATTTGTCATAAAACAAAAAAAGTTTATTATTATCGCAAGTTTAAGGTTGAGAAATTCAGCCAATCTTAGTTATTATAGAAGGTGGACATTCTGATAACAAAGGGGAGCAAGCGGTAATGTATAAGTGGAGTATGTTCGTCGTTTTTGCTGCGGCTTCGATTCTTGGCATCGTTATTCTAACTACGCAGCTTCCTGGCAAAGCTGTAGATGAGGAAGCTGCTGCGGGAATGACACTGCTAAAGGTTGAGGCAAATTCCGACTTCACGTTCGGAGAGAAGGAATATAGAGTTAAAAAGGGCGAGCCGGTCAAGCTGAAGCTTGTTAACAAAAGCGGCATCCATGGTCTGGCGATTGCTGATTTCGGCATTGACCTGAATGGCGACAAGCTTGAGCAAGAAGTTACGTTTGACAAAGCCGGCACATTCGAAATGCACTGCTCGGTTGGCTGCGGCGTAGGTCATAATGATATGAAAACAACGTTGATCGTAGAAGAATAGATCGTCTGGAAGGGAGCCTTATTGCAGGCTCCTTTTCAAATCAGGTTTCCAACTTCATTCAAGCAGAGGAGCGAGATTATTCATGATTACTCATATCGTTATGTTCAAGCTAAAGGACCGCAGCCCGGAGAAAGTTGCGGAAACGGCTCAAGTACTGCGCAATATGGAAGGCAAGATTGACGAGCTCAAATATATTGAAGTTGGCGTTGATGTCGTTCATTCCGACCGTTCCTACGATATTGCTCTTATTACCAAATTCGATTCTATGGAAGCGCTGGACGCCTACCAGGTGCATCCTGAACATCAAAAAGTAATCGCTCATATGGCACAAGTGCGCGAAGCTTCCGTAAGCGTTGATTTTGAAAGCTAAAGGCGGTAAAGACAATGCGCGATGTCTACGAAATGTTCTTCTACCTGCTAGTCATCATCATTAGCTGTATCGTCATGACGATGTGGCTAAAGCGGAAAGCCAGAAAGAAGAAATCCGATCAATAGTCACGGCTTTTTCGAACTTCATACAAAGTCGGGAGTCATGCTTATGTATTATGTAAATCGTGAACAAATTTCTGTAAGATTGGCCGTTATTCCACAATTGGCAGAAGCGATGGACAAGCTTGTTTCTTCCTGGGATGGCGGTTTACTGCAAGGCTTGGCCCAAGAGCGCGCTCTGCATCTGGCTGTTGAGACAGTAACGGATGTTGGCAGCTATTTAATCGACGGGTTTATTATGCGCGATGCCAGCAGCTATGAGGACATTATTGAAATTATTGCAGGCGAGCAAGTATTTCCAGAAGCGTTAAAGCCGGACTTGATGGAGCTGGTGCGGCTGCGCCGTCCGCTAGTGCAGGATTACTATGAATGGCAGCGCAGCGAGCTTCATCCGTTGACAGTGAAGCTTCCGGCATGTCTTATCGCCTTTAAAGAAGCGGTGCTATCGTATTTACAGAAAGAACTGGACGTATAGCGGCAGTAAGCCGCTGTTCGTCCGGTTCTTTCTTTCATTATAGAGGTTGTCCAAAAGGCGCCAGCCGTCTTTGCTTTGATTTACGAAAAGGCAAAAATGCGGTACAATTAACGCTAAATATAGGTCAAGGTGGTGGTCGGATTGGGAACATTCAAAGAGCTGGCGCCAGGACGTGATGCGGAAGGCGCGGGCAAGTCGACGAAGCAGACCATCCTGACACTGTTGAAGACAAAAGGGAAGATGAACGCCGGCGAGCTGGCGAGTGAGCTGAATATTACCGAGATGGGGGTGCGGCGCCATCTGGGTGTACTTGAGCGCCAGGGATACATTGAGCTCGAGGTTGTTCGCCAGCCTATGGGCAGACCGACACACCGGTATGGCCTTACAGATGCGGCAGAACATCTTTTCCCCAAAAACTATCATCTGCTGGCACTTGATTTTTTGCAGGAGTTAAATAAAGATCCGCAGTCGGCTCTGCTGATTGATCGGCTTTTCGCCGGACGGAAGCGCAAGCTGCTTGAGCGATTTGCCGAGCGGATGCAAGGGAAGAACCTGGCCGATAAAGTAAAGGAATTAGCTGTCATTCAGAACGAAGGCGGCTATATGGTGAAGGTAGAGCAAGGGACAGACAGCATTTTGCTGCATGAATTCAATTGCCCGATAGCGCAAGTGGCCAACCAGTTCGATCAGGCATGCCGCTGCGAGCTGAACTTGTTTGAGGAACTGCTGGATACGTCTGTCGAGCGTACAGAATGTTTGGCGAGCGGCGGAGGCAAGTGTACGTACAAAATAGATACAGATAAAGAGTGATAAAATGGCGCGAAACAAGCACATCCATTTTATCACTCTTTTTTTTGCGTGAATTTGTGACGGGTCAAGCCGGTGCTGCTTATACTGTCATTACGAATTGGGCATTCGTCTATTACGGCTGGAGGGAGGAGAACTAGTTATGACCATGGCGTTATGGCTCGAGGCTGGTTTTCTCGTCGCATTCATCGTCTTAGTTGCCGGGGTATTGCTATGGCTAAGAGCGGCTAATAACAAGCTGGCCCGTTTAACGGCTGCAGCGGCGGTGCTGGAGCAGCGTATCCAGGATGCAGGCGATCAGCTCACAGCTATTACAGTCCCTGCAGCTGAAGCGGTTCAGACCGTTCGCAAGCAGTTGGATTATGCAATGCCGGTTTTCGATGCAGCGAAGCGCTGCGGCCGATCGGCCGATGAATTGGCAGCAGCTGTGAGCAAAATATCCGCTGCAATTTCCAATTCTGCGGCTCGTTATGTTGAACAGGGCGGCGGAAAATACGGCAGCCAAATAACAGAAGCGCTGGAGATTGCCGAAGCGGGATTTGCTGCATGGCATTTCTGGCAAACCAAACGTAAAGAATACCAGCGTTCCTCTGCATGTTCCGGGTATGACGAAGGGCACGATACTAATCAATAACGATCTTTTTCAGTTTTTAGGATAGGTCGGGAAAAGGAGCGAATTAGAATGGCTAAACAGACGAAGAGCTTTTTGTACGGCATGCTGGCTGGCAGCATTATCGGCTCAGTAACAGCTTTATTATTTGCCCCGAAGCCAGGTAAAGAGCTGCGTAAGGATATTGCGGAAGGTGCTCAGCAAATTGGAGAGCAAACCGCTAAAATCGCCGGGCAGGTCGGCGAGAAAACTTCCAAAATCGCCAGACAAATCGGCACAGGCGCAACACAAATCGCAGGCAAAGCGCGGGGAACAGTCCATTCCTGGAGATTCGGCCAGCAGAATGACGATGCACTGACTATCGCTGATGCAGACCGCGCCGATGCCGACGATCGTGTTAGCGAGCAGGCAGACAGATCGCAATAAACGTCTTATATGAGAAAAGATTGGTCAGAGCAGTTGTTCTGTCCAATCTTTTTTGATTTATAGAATAATCAATCCAGTTTGGCCGCCGCTTCGGCAATGCGTTCGAACAAACGAATAAATACTTCTTGTTCGTTATGATCCAGCTCTGTAATCAGCTGGGCTAGAATCTCGCGATACCGGAGCTTGACCTCTGCAATGGACTGCTTGCCGTTGTCGGTCAGCTGCAATAATGTTACCCGGCGATCTTGCGGATCCGGCAAACGGATGACAAATTCATTTTGTACCAGCCGGTCGACCATGACAGTAATCGCACTTGGCTTTACCTGCATTTTTTCAGACAATAATGAAGCGGTCGCCCTTTCTTCCCCGGCAATGATGTTCAAAATATAGCATTGCGGCCCGGTCAGCCGCCCTTTTAGGTCTTGTTCAATAGCTGATGCAAGCTTGCGGTTTGTTAAAGAAATCGCCTTTTGGAACCGTTCGGAATAATGGATAAATTGCTGCTCTTGCGATGTAGTGTGATCGCTCATAAAAGTTAACCACCTTCAATGATAATAACATCAATGACCTTTCAAACGGCGATATTCTGTAGGGGAATAGCCGAACCATTTGCGAAACTGCTTGGAAAAATATAACGCATCTGCATAACCGACCGATGAAGCGACATGATCGACTGATAAACGCAAATTATGCTGCAGCAGCTCTCCCGCCCGCTCCATCCTTACTTTGAGCAGAAATTGCATTGGAGAATACCCGGTCGCTTGCTTGAACATTTTAGATAAATGTGTTCGGTGATAGCCAAGACTGCGCGACAAGCTCTCGATGGAGATTGGCTGGGCATACTGCAGGGAGAGCCATTTAATCGCCTGATTGATTTGCCGCTCGATATCGGTGATGCCGCCCGAAATTTGTGAGGCAAGATGCCCCGCATTCTCCAGCCCGAACTGTTTTAGCATGACCCGAAGCAGGCCGCCGGATTCCAGATCAGCTAGCTCCGCACTGCTTGAACGCTTGAGCGCTAATTGTATATTGCGATAGAGCCGCGTTATTGTCGGGATATCTTTGATCCGGATAACGGGATTGTCGGCGGATATGCCGAGACTGTTTAACAGCGGCAGCGCAATTGGCCCTTTAAACGCAACCCAGCGATAATGCCACGGATCATGCTTGTCGGCCGCATATGTAAACAACGCATCAGGAAAAATAAAAAAAGTGTCGCCCGCTTGGCAATGGTATAAAGTATCGTTGATTTCGAATGTGCCTAGACCCGATACGACTGTGTGAACAAGAAAGTAATTATGGACGGCGGGACCGATTTGATGTGTCGGAACGGGCCGGGCATTCCCGCTGAACAGTACCGACAGTTCTCCGTGCGCAGGCATGGAGTTGACCCCGATGGAGAAAAATTGATGATCTAACATAGGCAATCCCCCCGATTCCTGATGACAATAAATAAATGCTAATATTACTAGCCTAGCCTATAAAACTACAAATGTCCATATCGATCTTGCATTAAAGCCTAGTCGAAATGCTGCCGATTCCATTATATTTAGGTCATGTTCACCGCGAAAAATGCGGCAAGATATAAGGAGGATTAACATGTCCAAAATTACATTTATTGGAGCAGGAAGCACAGTTTTTGCGAAAAATGTACTGGGTGACGTTATGATGACCCCAGCGCTTCAAGGCTTTGAAATTGCGCTGTTCGATATCAATCCTGAGCGCTTAGCAGATTCGGAAAAAATGCTGCAGAACATATGCAATACGAGCAAGAGCACCTGTGTGATCAAATCTTACAGCGACCGCAAGGAAGCGCTCCGCGGCGCTAAATATGTCGTAAATGCCATTCAAGTAGGCGGCTATGATCCTTGTACTATCACTGACTTTGAAATTCCGAAAAAATACGGCCTTCGCCAAACGATTGCCGATACGGTAGGCATCGGCGGCATTTTCCGCAATTTGCGCACCATTCCGGTTATGCTTGATTTTGCCAAGGATATTCAAGAAGTATGTCCGGATGCCCTGTTCTTGAACTACACGAATCCAATGGCGGTACTGACTAATGTTATGAACACATACGGCGGCGTAAACACAGTCGGCCTGTGCCATAGTGTTCAAGTTTGCTTGCAAGGTCTGTTCGACAACCTCGGGCTGGAGACGACTGGCGTCAAGCATAAAATTGCCGGCATCAACCATATGGCATGGCTGCTGGAAGTAACGAAGGACGGCGTGGATTTGTATCCAGAAATTAAACGCCGTGCCCGCGAGAAGCAAAAAGAAAAGCATTGGGATATGGTCCGTCTCGAAATGATGCTCAATTTCGGCTATTATATTACAGAATCGTCTGAACATAATGCGGAATACCATCCGTACTTCATCAAGCGCAACTATCCGGAGCTGATCGATCGCTTCAATATTCCTTTGGACGAATATCCGCGCCGCTGCATCAACCAAATCGAGAGCTGGAACAAGCAGCGCGAAGAGCTGGTTAACAATATCGAACTGAAGCATGAGCGTTCCCATGAATATGCATCTTATATTCTGGAGGCGATTGAAACGAACGTGCCGTTCAAAATTGGCGGTAACGTCATGAATACTGGCGGCCTTATCTCCAATCTGCCGCGCGAAGCTTGTGTTGAAGTGCCTTGCCTCGTCGACAGATCTGGCGTAAATCCAACCTATGTCGGCGACCTGCCGCCGCAATGTGCGGCGCTGAACCGTACCAACATCAATACCCAGCTGCTGACAATTGAAGCGGCAATAACGCGCAAGCGCGACCATATTTATCATGCGGCAATGCTTGATCCTCATACAGCAGCTGAGCTTTCGATGGATGACATCAAAGCGATGTGCGACGATCTGATCGAAGCACATGGCGACTGGCTGCCTAAATATAACTAATTGAATGTTGGAAGCCGTCTCGCAAGCAGTAATTTTGCTGCTGCGGGGCGGCTTTTCCCTGTGTTCTGCCGCTTATTGTGAAAAAAGCTGCAACATTCTGGAGCGAGGGCCCGTCTATGACATTGAACAACATCAGGAGGCGATCACAAATGAAGAAAAATAAAGCAGCGGTTGCAGCTTTGACTGCAGCGATGATGATGGTTGGAGCCACAAGTGCGGGAGCTGCGGCAGCTGTAAACCAGAATGTGCCGATCAGCGCTAAAATTAACGATTCCGCTATGGATTACATAGTAGCAGTAAATGGTGCCGCAATTGCAGATTCCGGTTACTTGAATGCTGACGGCAAAACAGTAATGCTGCCGCTGCGCGCGCTGGGGGCGGCACTGGGGTATGAAGTGAAGTGGCAGTCTGCAAACCAGTCTGTCGAGCTTGCGAGCGGTGCGCAATGGACAAGTGTAACACTGGGCAAGGATCAATATTCCTTCGCGAAAAAAGCGATCAAGCTGGGCATCGCTCCAGAAAGCCGCAATGGCAAAATCTATGTGCCGGAAACGTTCGCCGAGCAAGTGCTGCTGGCAGAGATTGAGCATTCAGGCAAGCGGGTAAATATTAAGCAAAGCCAAACCGGGCAGCCGGAAGTTAAAACAGCGACTTCTGCCGGTATCGTGACGAATGTCGATATTAAAGACGGTGAAGGCCGCATTCAAATCAATGGAGTCGGGACAGAGGGCACCATTTTGAACGTAGGGCCGGAAAGCAAAATTGTCGATGTGAATGGCCAGCCGCTGAAGTGGTCGGATCTGCTGCTTGGCGTAGAAGTTGAAGCGGAGCATTCGATGGCGATGACGAATAGCCTCCCGCCGCAAACCGCTCTTTATGTGCTGAAGGTAAAAACAGTGACAGAAGCGAAAGAAATGCTGGCAACAGCAGGTGAGATCGAAGAGACAACTGCGGATAAGGAAGCAGGTATAACGACGATTTTGATTAAAGGCCAGGCGCTAAGCGAGCATTCCGCTGCGGAAGTAAAGCTTCATGTGGGCGCAGATACTGAAGTGGTCACAATGGACGGCCAAAAAGCAGATTCGGCAAAGCTGGTTAAAGGCGCCAAAGTTATCGGATTTTACGGCCCGACTTTGACCAGAAGCTTACCGCCGATCGGTCAAGCGTGGAAAGTCGTTATTAGCGAATAGCATTTTGTCTAAAAGCCGAAGCCAGCGCATGCCGCTGGCTTCGGCTTTATTGCATGATAGGCCCCGCTATTTGGTACTTTTTCGGATTTGCCTTCATATTCTATTGGAGTCCTGACAAAATGTTCAAGAAAGCGGTGTGCCTGTGCAGCAACAACCGATCGCGATTTTAGATTCCGGCGTAGGCGGATTAACCGTAGTAAAAGAGGTAATGCGGCAGTTGCCGCGGGAAAAGATCATTTATTTTGGCGATACGGCAAGAACGCCGTACGGCCCTCGACCAGCAGAGGAAGTGATAGGCTTTACTGAGGAAATTGTCAGTTATTTGATACAGTATAATCCTAAAATGATTGTTATTGCATGCAACACTGCTACGGCAGTTGCTCTGGATACGATTCGCGCCCAAGTAAACATACCGGTAGTCGGCGTTATTCAGCCCGGCGCACGCGCGGCCGTCAAGCAGTCGCTGTCCGGCATAATCGGTGTAATCGGTACAGAAGGTACGATAAAAAGCGGCGCCTACGAGCTGGAATTGAAAAAGATGGCGCCTTACGCGCAGGTGATTAGCGAGCCCTGCCCCGAGTTCGTCCCGCTTGTAGAGCGAGGAGAGTTTTGCACGTTGGAAACGTTGGATATCGTGCGCAAAAGGCTGGCGATGCTAAGCAACAAGCGCGGCATGGATACGTTAATACTGGGCTGTACGCATTATCCTTTTTTGGCGGATGCGATCTCACAGGTGATGGGCTCACAAGTGACATTAATTAATTCTGCGTATGAAACAGCCAGAGAAATCACTGCCATTCTCTACAAGCAAAAACTGCTGGATCGCGGTGGAGAAGGAATGGTGCATCAATTTTTTTGCAGCGGCAACGCGCCGATGTTCAAGCCGATTGCGCTGCAATGGTTAGGCCGGCAAGGAAAGCGAGCGCCTATCGCTTGGCATCTGCCGCATAATTAATAACGGGCACCCGCTCAGCCGGTAGGCCCGTTTTTTTGCAATTTAAGCTGCATGCCGGTATAAAAGCGTGCATACCATTGACACAAGGATGGATGCTCGCGTTAGCCGTTCTAAAAAGGAGGTTGGTTATGCTCCCTTATGTCGTTCAAGCAGGAGATACGCCGCTGCGTGTGGCTAAACGTTTTAATCTGAACTTGTGTTCCTTGCTCGCCGCTAATCCGCAACTGCCACCCGAAGGGCGATTGCAGCCGGGCATCGTGCTGTCCATTCCGGAAAAAAGAGGCCGGATGTACAGTGTGCAGGCAGGAGACAGCTGGCTGAAAATCGCTGATCGTTTTTCTTGTTCCCTGCAAGCGCTTCGTACGCTCAATCCCCGCCTGGATCCGCAGCGGCTTATGCTGGGACAACTTGTGCTGCTTCCCGACAGCCTGTCGCTGCGTATTGTCGAGACAAGGGCGGAATATGGCTTTAGAGAACTGGAAGAAGATTTGCTTGCCATGGAGAGGCAGTACCCGTTTCTGTCCAAACGTGAAATCGGCGCGAGTGTAATGGGAAAGCCGATTTATGCGGTCAAGCTGGGTGAAGGCGCGAAAAAAGTACATGTAAATGCGGCGATGCACGCCAATGAATGGATTACGACCCCATTGTTAATGACCTTTATTGAAGATGTTGCGGCTGCTTATACGCATGGAGGGAAAGTAGGCGGCAGTGAAATCCGGAAGCTGCTGCAGGAGGTTTCGCTGTGGTGTGTGCCGCTCGTAAATCCGGATGGGGTGGAGCTGGTTCAAGAAGGGCTTGGTCCGCAGCATGAGCGATATTATGAATTGCTTGACTGGAACCAGGGATCGGAGCGCTTTGCCAATTGGAAGGCCAATATTCGCGGCATAGATCTTAATGATCAATTCCCGGCATTTTGGGAGGAAGAAGTAAAGCGCAGGGAAGCCGGCGGACCGGGGCCGCGCGATTTTCCGGGCGAACGGCCGCTCAGTGAGCCGGAGGCGATTGCCATTGCCCGGCTTACGAATGAAGAGCGGTTTGATCTGGCTGTTGCGCTGCATACGCAAGGAAAGGAAATTTATTGGAATTATCGGGGGTATGAGCCGGTGCAAGCAGAAGGGATCGCTCATCGTATGGGAAGAAGAAGCGGTTTTAAACCGGTCAAATTAAAAGGAAGCGACGCCGGCTATAAGGATTGGTTTATTTATGAATTTCGCAAACCGGGCTTTACCATAGAGCTTGGCTATGGCGTCAATCCGCTGCCCTTGCAGGATGCTGCCGCTATGTACGATGATTTGAAGCTGATTTTGCTGGAAGCGATGAAAGCCGCGGCAGACCAGCAGCCGGCTGCGATTGGAGAATCGTAAACGGGATATGTTATAATGGCGCCAAAAGGAGGCTGCGTTGTGCGAAAATTGCTCTCGCTGCGCCATTGGCGCCATGTGTTTGTTCGTGTATACCGACTGCTAAGCGCACGGCAAGTCCGAATGGCGGACAAGCTCATCTACATTGTTCCGGTAGCTTTATATTGGGTTTTGCCTGATGCATTGCCGTTTATGCCGATTGACGATATTGCCGTTACCATGTTCGCAGCCGAGTGGTACACTCGAAGAATGGAAAAGAAATATGCGAATGTACTGCAGTAGTCTTGAACAATCCGAACACAATCTTTACAATAAGAAGAGACATTTGAAGTTGTGAAGGAGAGAGAAGTGGCCGATGAAGTGCAAAATTTCGCGCAACGCTGCTAAAGTGCTGAAGGCGGAGATGGACAAGCCGGAGAATGAGGGGAAGATGCTGCGCGTCTACATTACCCATTCACACGGCGACCATGCCCACTATGGGATGAAACCAGATACGGCAACCGATCGGGATATTGTCGTTGAGACGGATAAAGACATTAAAGTTATTTTGGAGAAGGATCAGGAACTGCTGGATGGTGTGCGGATCGACTACTTCTATGTACCGCAGGAAGGCTTTGCGATTTCCAATCCCTCCAAAGGCAATCACGGCGATCATTGATCTAGCGGAGGAGGAGGAGGAGGAAGGCAATGGCCAACGATATTCGCATATGTGACAAATGCCTGCACACTCGGGTCAAGACGATCGTGCCGAAGCTGAAGAAGATAGCGCCGGACGCCGAGATCAATGTCGCCTGCAAATCGTATTGCGGACCATGCCGCAAGCGGGCGTTTGTGTTTATAAACGGCCGTTACATTACAGCGTTTACTGAGGATGAAGCAATTGAGAAGGCGAAACAATATGTAAAATAATACAACCCCGCCAGGTATGCCAAGGCGGGGTTGTATTTTCTTCTAGTTAAAATTTCAGCTATCGCTTGCGAAATTGCGCGATCAGGTCATGTGTAATGACAAGATCGGATGCGGTCAATTGCTGCCGGGCGGCTTCCTTGCCGGCCTGACAGGCGCCCCGCTCCAGTTGGGCGCCGCTGGAAGCGTCCAGGCACCGGTCATGACGCTCGTCCCCATCCTCTGCCGGCTCGTACCAGACGAGGCCGTCCGTGAAGGCACCGCTGCGGAAGACGACCTGACGGTCATGATCGGGCTTTGTAACGATGAGCGGCAGGCCGATCATATAGCTGCCGGAGCTGTCGATACCGAGCAGGTGGAGCAGAGTGGGCGCGATGTCGAGCTGACCGCTCGCTTCCGTATGCCGGCCGGCATGCTTGCCATCTGGCAGATGGACGACGAGCGGGACTTGCTGCAGCTGCTGTATCCGCTCCAGCTCTGATAACGGCTTGCCGAGCCATTGCTCGTACAGCTCCCAATCGAGAATCGAGTTATCATGATCGCCGTAAAGCAGGAAGATCGTATTGTCCCATAGCTTCGCTTCTTTTAACTGGTCGATCATCTCGCCAACAGCTGCATCCACGTAATGGACTGCCTGCAAATAGTCGCCGAGCATCGTTCCCTTCAGCCCGCCTACATCAAGCTGCTGTTCCATCTGCGGCAGCGTATACGGGTGATGGCTCGTTAACGAAATAAGAAACGCATAGAAAGGTGCGTTTGCCGGCATTAGCTCAACCGATTGCCGGAAAAAAGAGCGGTCGCCAACCGACCAGCCAAGCGGCTCGTCGATTCGGTAATCTTTTTTGGTATAGAAAGCGTCGTATTGCATGGTACGGTACATATTGTTGCGATTCCAGAACCCGCCTTCGTAGGCATGATAGACTGACGCGGTATAGCCGGCCGATTTTAAAATAGCCGGCAAGCTGTCATAGTGATTTTGAGCGTAGCGGAAAAACACAGAGCCTGCCGGCAGCGGCTGCAAAGAAATGTTGGCCGCCAGATCGGCATCAGAGGTGCGCCCTTGCGCGGTTTGATGATAGAAACGCTCGAAATATACACTTTCATCGATCAGCTTATTGATGTTCGGTGTCACATACTGGCCACCGATTTGCCGGCCGATGACAAAGCTTTGAAAGGCCTCCAGCTGCAGTGCAACAACATTGCTGCCTTTATAAGCGCCGAACAATGGATCCGACTGCAATGCTTTGCGCTGTTTTCCGCGTTCCTCGAACCATCCTTTCGTTGCCGCCAGCCGCTCGTCCGCAATTTTTCCTCCCTGCAGCCAGGCTTGATCCATGTAGCGGTACGCATCATAGGCGTGAAAGCCGATAACTCCTGTGACGTTGTAAAGGGAGACACTCCACCAGTCGCCGGCAAACACCCCTGCAGCCCATGTACGGTTCGCATGCTGTATCGGAAGTACGGCGAGCAAGAGGCCGGCAATGCCGATACTGCCAATGGCAGCCGAACGAAGCAGCCTGCGGCGCAGGGGGCGGGTCTGCCGGCCTTTCCCGGCCATTGCTGTGCGTGCCCGGCCGCGGCCGGGAATTAAGGAGTAGGCGAGAGCCGGCAGAACGAGCAGCCAGTCAGCGAAAAACAGCATATCGTTGCTTTTGGTGAGCGACCATATACTGTCTCCAAGAGCGCCGACTTGTCCGGCTTGTGTCAGTACCGGTACTGTAATTAAATCTTGAAAATAGCGAAAATAAATGAGATCCGCAACCATCAGCACTGTTAATGCGATGTTGAGCAGCGCGAGGGCAATTCTTTGGCCGCGAAGCGGGAGCCAGAACGTCCAGAAAGAGATCGCCATCAGGCTGCCGGCCGCAATAATGACGTCATCGCGGGTCATCTCCATATAGCGTACGACAATGCCGCGGTCAAACAACACAAGTTTGAACAGCATGAGCATGCAAAACAAGATAAAGCCGCATGCATAAGAGTTTAGCATGCGGCGCAATAAGGCTAGGGCGCC
This sequence comes from Paenibacillus sp. GCM10027626, assembly GCF_042676285.1. Classification (NCBI taxonomy): domain Bacteria; kingdom Bacillati; phylum Bacillota; class Bacilli; order Caryophanales; family Paenibacillaceae; genus Paenibacillus; species Paenibacillus sp. GCM10027626. The sequence continues at coordinate 130,547 of NZ_JBHTHC010000009.1, forward strand.
GCCACGGGCGTCAGTGTGCCGTTCATCCTTCATCCTTGGGGCTCCCTCCTTCAATTATTTCTCACCGCGGGGCGGGAGCGGGCCGAAATATTGGTATAAGGCGCACTCCAACCGGCCATTGAACAGCTTGCGCTTTTTATCCGCCGGCCGTCCAAAATAGTGCTCCAGCGATTTGGAAGGGCTAAGCGCAAAGAAAGACCATGTCGGCAAATACAAAGCGGCATAGCCCAGCTGACGAAGCGCTTTTTCCGCTTCTGCTTCGTCGCCCAGCCGTGTCCCGTAAGGCGGATTGGTCAAAATACAGCCATACTCCCCGGCCGGCTTTATTTTGGCGACAGGCAGTACCTGCAGCTTGATTTCGCGGGCAAATCCGGCCTTTTTGACCGCTTGTTCGGCAACGGCAATCGCATCGGGATCGATATCCGATCCGGCAATTTGCAGCGGAATATCATCCTTTACTGCGTCGTAGGCTTCGTTGCGCGCCTGCTCCCACAGCTCGTCAGGCACAAGCGGCCAGCCCTCGCTGTTGAAGGAGCGCCTTAATCCCGGCGCGATATTCCAGCCGATCATGGCGGCTTCGATGAGCAGGGTGCCCGACCCGCAGAACGGATCGTACAGCGGGCGTTCAGGGCCCCAGCGGCTCAGCAAGACCATTGCGGCGGCCATCGTTTCTTTTAACGGGGCTTCCGTAACCAGCTTGCGGTAGCCCCGTTTATGAAGCCCGGGGCCGGTTGTATCAAGTGTAATCATGGCCACGTCATCCCGCAGCCATACTTCAATTACATATTTGCCGCCGTTCTCAGTGAACCATTCGGTCCCGTAGGCTTCCTTCATTTTTTCGACGACTGCTTTTTTGACGATGCTTTGACAAGCTGGAACGCTCGTAAGCTGCGATTTGTGTGAACGGCCCTCTACCGGAAACTCGCCATCCTCGGGTATCCATTCTGCCCAATCAATCGCTTTTGTTCCTTCGAACAGCTCCTCAAAGGTGGTCGCAGGGAATTGCGCCATTTTGACCAACACGCGATCTGAAGAGCGCAGCCACAGATTCGCCCGGCAAATATCGGCAAATTCGCCGCTAAAAGTAACGCGGCCATTTTCCACCTGCTGATCCGTATAGCCGAGCTCCTTCAATTCGCGTGCAACGACGGCCTCCAAACCCATAGGAGCGGTAGCTATTAGTTGTAATTTTGTCATTTCATTCACTCCGATTCTTTCTACCGGTTGTATCGCGTCCGGTAAAATCATACAATCAAGTATAGGACAAACGCCGGAGCAATTTCAATCCGGTTATGAAAAGGAGTGATGTGCTGGTGACAGCAGAACAATATATTGAGCACTTAATGGGAGAAGACCCGGATCTTGCGCGGGTAACAGATTCAATTCGGGCGCATGAAATGCCGGAAATATCGGTCGCCCCCGGCTATGGCAAGCTGCTGACACTGCTAGTGTCGCTGACCGAGGCAAAGCAAGTGCTTGAGATCGGCGCTTTGGGCGGCTATAGCGGAATTTGTCTAGCGAGAGGGCTAGCTGCTGACGGGCGGCTTGTATCGCTTGAACTGAAGCAGGAGTTTGCCGATGTTGCGCAGCAAAACTTGACGGCAGCCGGCTTTGGCGATAAGGTGGAGTACCGGATTGGCGAGGCGCTGGACAGTCTGACTGAGCTTGCGCAGGCCGGGCGGAAATTCGATTTTTTCTTTATTGATGCGGACAAGGAAAATTATCCGGAATATTTGGAGCGCGCCATTCGGCTGGCCAACCCGGGGGCAATCATCGTCGGCGACAATACGATGCTGCGCGGCAGAGTATATGACGACGAGCGGAATGGCCCGTCGGTGCAGGCGATGCGTCTCTTCAATGAGAAGATGATCCGGGACGGCCGGTTAATTGGCGCGATGCTGCCGGCCTATGACGGGCTGGCTATAGCCAAAGTACGCTGACATACGCCAGACAAACGGTTTAAAGCCGCACATTCTTCACTTGGAAGATGTGCGGCTTTGCTGTTTGCCAAGCAGTGTGCGCCACACCCATAAGGCGTTAACGGCAAATAGAGCGGCGGATACGAGAAACACGCCAGCTATGCCGATCCAGCCGGAGATGACGCCGCCGATAATCGGGCCGATCATATTGCCCAAGCTGAGCGTGCTGCTATTAAAGCTGTAGGCCCGTCCTTCCATCCCATCGGGCGTATGCTTGCGAATGAGGGCATTGACGGATGGAATGAGACCGCCCAGAAACATTCCTTGAATAAACCGGCCGAGCAGCAGCTGCCAGACGGTGCCGGCCATTGCCTGCGGAATGAACATGACGGCAGCTCCGATAAGAGAGACCGCCAATATTTTTTCCTGGCCGATCCGGTCGCTTAAGCGGCCGAGCAGCGGGGCAGCAACCATATTCGAGATGCCTGCCGCCGAGCTGACGAATCCGGCCCAAAAGGCCAGGTTGACCGTAGAGCCGTGCAATTCCTGTACGTAAAGCGGCATAAGCGGCATGGGGCCGATCATCGCAAATTGAATTAGGAATGTGACGGCGAATAGCGATGTAAGCTGGGGAATGCGCCCAAGCCTGCGAAAGCCTTCGATCACCGATATATTAGGCCGCTTTGCTGCTTTTTCGCGGTCGAACGTTTCTTTGACAACGAACATCGCTAGTATTGATGCGGCGAACAGCAGGGAGCCGGTAATATAAAAGATCGGACGGTAGCCAACCTGATCTGCGAGCATGCCTCCAATAAACGGGCCGAGAATTGTACCGGCAATTGTCCCTGATTGCAGGGTGCCCATTGCGAAGCCCATTCTCGCCTTGGGCGTCGTGGCAGAGATGAGCGAGATCGATGCAGGGTTGAAGCCCGATATCGTCCCATTGATCATGCGCAGCAGCAGCAAATGCCACGGGGTGGTGGCAAAGCCCATCATAATAATGACGATCGCCATTCCGAAGCCCGAACGCAGCAGCATGACTTTCCGTCCGTAGCGGTCGGCGACTTTTCCCCAGATCGGTTGAAATAGAAATGCGGTAACAAAGTTGCCTGCGAATATCACGCCCGCCCAAGTAGCAATTTCATGCGAATCGGTCAAGCCAAGCTCAGCTTGCAAATAAAGGGACATGAACGGTATGATCATCGTCATGCCCGCCATTACGAGAAATTGCCCGAACCAGAGCACGGCGAGGTTTTTTTTCCATTGTTCCAAAGCGATGTGCGACTCCTCTCTGTGCCGGCAGGTTAATAGTACCAGTATAACATAGTTGCGGATTTCTTACGCATGGCGCCGCGGCAGGAGCGGTGCTGCTTGAGAACATTTGTCATCTATTTGTCAACGAAAGTCGACCGATGGCGGTTGTTACGTTTTGTGAAAACGGGCATAATGGAAACGAAGGGAAAATGATAGAAATGGGGAAAGTCAATGGTTTACAACGACCGTTTCATCAAGGCATGCCGCAAGGAAAAGGTTGACCGGCTGCCTGTTTGGTATATGCGGCAGGCGGGGCGCTACGACCCTGACTACCGAAAAATAAAAGAAAAATATTCGCTGCTCGAAATTTGCAAGCAGCCGGAGTTGGCTGCTGAGGTGACGATGATGCCGGTCAAAAAGCTCGGTGTCGACGCTGCGATCTTGTATTCAGACATTATGAACCCGGTAGCCTCGATCGGTATTGATTTCGATATTGTACCGAATATCGGGCCTGTAATCGACAATCCGATCCGGTCGGCGGCGGATATTGAGCGGCTTAAGCCGATCGATGTCGAAGGAGATCTGTCTCATGTGATCGAGACGATCCGCATTTTGGACCGCGAACTTGCGGTGCCGTTAATTACCTTTGCCGGAGCGCCATTTACGATTGCCAGCTATTTGATCGAAGGACGCCCGACCAAGTCATATATTCGCACCAAATCGCTTATGTACAGCGATCCCAAGCTTTGGCAGCAGCTGATGGACAAGCTGGGCGATATGATTATCACTTACTTGCGTGCGCATATGGCGGCCGGCGGCAAAGCGTTCCAGCTGTTTGACAGCTGGGTAGGCTCGCTTTCGCCCGCAGATTTCAAACGTTTTGTCCTGCCGACGATCGAGCGGATTTTTGCCGAGCTCTCGGATCTTAAACAACCGAAAATTTATTTTCCCGGTGTTGCATCGGGCGAGCTGCTGCCGACGCTTGGCAAGCTGCAGGCCGATGTGGTCGGCCTGGACTGGCGCGTTTCGATAGCAGAAGGGCGGCGGCGCTTGAATCGCGCATTTGCTGTGCAAGGCAATCTTGACCCCTATGTCTTGACGGCGCCGATGGACATCATCCAAGCCTATGCCCGCGATATTATCGATGAGGGCATCGCCGAGCCGGGCTTTATTTTCAACCTTGGACACGGTTTGTTTCCGGAAGCGTCTTTGGAGAAATTGCGGGAGCTGACAGCCTATATCCATCAATATTCATCCGACAAACTCGCGGCCGGAGCGGGGCAAAGGGAGCTGAACCATCATGTCTAAAGCAAACGAGCGAATCGGCGTACTGGTTATGTCCTACGGCACGCCGGAAAGCATGGAAGGGATCGAAGAATACTATACCCATATACGCCGCGGACGCGCTCCCTCGCCGGAACAGCTTGCCGAGTTGACGGAGCGTTACGAAGCGGTAGTTGGCGGCGTCTTCCCGTTAAGGGAAAATACGAATAAGCAGGTAGCCGGCCTGCAGGCGGCGCTTGAGGCGATTGCGCCAGGCCGGTATGTATGCTATCAAGGGCTCAAGCATGCCCGTCCATATATCGAGGACGGGGTTGCGGCAATGGCGGCCGACGGAATTAAGCGCGGCATAGGAATCGTTCTCGCACCTCACTATTCTGTGATGAGTATCGGCGGCTACAACAAGCGGGCGCAAGAAAAGGCGGACGAGCTGCAGATAGAGATGGCTTTTGTCGAAAGCTATCACCTTCATCCGAAGCTGCTTGACGCTTTGACGGCGCGCGTTATGGCTGCCCGGGAAAAATTTGACCTCAGCCAGCCGCTGAAGGTGCTGTTCAGCGCGCACAGCCTGCCTGTCCGCATTCGCGAAATGAATGATCCTTATGAAGGGCAGCTGCTCGCGACTGCCAAAGCGGTTGCGTCAAGAGCCGGCATTGAGAGCTGGGGCTTTACATGGCAGAGCGCGGGGCGCACGCATGAGCCGTGGCTGGGCCCGGATATTTTGGATACGCTGCAGGAGGAAGCTGCTGCCGGCATCAAGCAGGTGTTGTCCGCTCCGATCGGCTTTGTGTCCGATCACCTTGAAGTGCTTTACGACATTGATATTGAAGCGAAGGCTGCTGCGCGCGAGCTGGGCATGCAGTTGGAACGAATTGAAATGCTGAACACTGATCCGCTTTATATGGAGACGTTGGCGGACTCAGCAGCGGCGAAAGATGAATGGAGATGACGATTATGCGGAGAAACGGACAGACTGATCGAATTGTCGTGATTGGCGGCGGGATCAGCGGACTGAGCTCCGCTTTTTATTTGCTGCGGCAAGCAGAGGCGGCAGGGCGGAAGTTGGAAATGACGATCGTCGATCCCGCTGACCGCATCGGCGGCAAAATCAATACACTGCATCGGGATGGCTTTGTAATCGAGCGCGGTCCTGACTCTTTCTTAGCCCGCAAAAAGCCGATCATCGATCTTGCCTTTGATCTCGGAATTGAACAGCAGCTGGTCGGTACGAATCCTGAGGCTAAAAAAACCTATATTCTGCATCAAGGCAAGCTGCATGCGATGCCGGCCGGACTTGTGCTGGGAATTCCGACCGAGCTCGAGCCGTTTATGAAGACGGAGATGCTGTCAACCAGGGCGAAGTGCCGGGCTTTGCTTGATCTGGTCATGCGGCCGAGGAAAGAGGAGAGCGATGAGTCGCTGGGCGATTTTTTGAGCCGGCGATTGGGACCGGAAGTGATGGAGCGCATTGCGGAGCCGCTGCTGGCCGGCATTTATGCGGGCGATCTGCGCAAGCTGAGTCTGCAGGCTACATTTCCGCAATTCGGCATGGCTGAACGGAAGCATGGCAGTCTCATTCAAGGGATGCGGCTTAATAGAGGCAAGGCGCCGGCGATTGCCGCCGATGCCGATAAGCTGCCGCCATCGGCGCGCACCGCATTTTTGACCTTTTCGGGCGGCCTTGCTGTCATGGTAGATGCGCTGGATCGGGCGCTTGCGGCTGTGGGGCGCAAGCTCGGGGTAAAAGCAGTGGCGATTAATCCGCAAAGCGATGGAAGCTACGAGGTGGCGCTTGGCGACGGGGAGACTGTCAGCGCTGATCAGATCGTCATTACGGCACCGGCCTTTCATGCAGCCGAGCTGCTGCAGCCGCATGCGGATGTCTCAGCCTTGCAGGCTGTGCGATACGTATCGGTGGCCAATGTCGTCATGGCGTTCGATAAAGCGACTTTCGGCCAAAGGTTCGATGGTTCGGGCTTTGTCATCCCCCGTTCCGAAGGTACGTCGATTACGGCTTGTACGTGGACTTCGACAAAATGGCTGCACACCAGTCCTGATGATAAGGTGCTGCTCCGCTGCTATGTCGGACGTTCCGGCGATGAGGAGATCGTCGATTTGCCCGATGATAAGCTTGCAGAGGTGGTCAGGCGCGATATACGTAATATTATGAATATTACAGCCGAGCCGCTGTTTACGGAAATTACGCGTCTGCACCGCTCCATGCCGCAATATCCGGTCGGGCATCTGGACAATATTGCCGCCCTGCGCAGCCAGATGGCCGAGCGGCTGCCTGGCGTATGGGTGACAGGGGCAGCATTCGATGGCGTAGGCTTGCCGGACTGTATCCGGCAAGGACGTGAGGCGGCACAGTATTTGTCGCAATTGTGGCAATAGGGATCTGGAAATAGCAAGCGAGGCGTCTGCGGGCAGCAGGCGCCTCGCTTGCGTTTTGGCAGCAGGGGAATGTATCCGGCCAGGCTCTAATCAAGCGAGGCGTCATCTCTTCCTTCCAGTTCGGCTTGCTTGCGATGGGCCATCCGGCTGCTGGCAGAAGCGGCGATCGCGCCGACAATATCATCAAGGAAAGTATTGCAATCGGCACTCGTTTTGTCATTCAAACGCTTTAGTATGCCAGGCTTAAGCTTATCGACATAGCCAAAATTAGTGAAACCGATACTGCCATATACGTTGACGATCGATAGGGCCAGCACCTCATCGCATCCGTATAAGCCCTCGTCGTTTTCGATCATTTCCTGCAACGGAGGCAGCAGCTTGCCCTCCTCGGCCAAAATATCAAGCTGAATGCCGGTGAGCACAGCGTTTTGCACTTCTCGCTTGCCGAGCACGGCATCTATATGACCCTCACATTCTTCCAACGTTAAGTTGTCGAAATAATCCTTTTGCAAAAAGTGAACCAGCTCGGCGATTTGTGATCGGGTAACACCGCGTTTGGCCAGCCATTCCCAGGTTGCTTCGGCCACTTTGCGGCTATCTAGACTGTAATACTTGGATTTTGACATCTGCAGGTCACCTCTTGTCTTGTTTTGTGGGACAAAACTGGTCTAATTGCGGCAATGGGCTCGTATACATAGTACTACAAAAGTGGACTTGTACCAAATGCTGGCCAAGCCATAAAGCATTCCTTATGAAAAAGGGAGGAAATTTGAGATGACGCAATATCGCCTGATTCGTCGTGCTGCGCTTGCCGGAGTGTTGGCGCTGCCCATTTTGACAACAGGATGTGGATTGTTCTCGCAAGGGGGAAGCAAGGAAATTGATCCGCCGCAAAACAGCTCGCAAAACAGCGCGCTGAACAGCTTGGCCGCGGATGAAACGGTATCCGGGGCAATCGACGAGCAAGGTCAGCAAGCGCAAATGACGCTCTACCTGGAGGATCACAACGGCATGCTCGCTCCCGTTACGGTTGCGGCCGGAGAAGGCGATCCAAAGCAGTTGGGGCAGAAGGCATTAGAAATGATGATAGACGGCAGTCCGCAGTCTGGCGATCTGCCAGAAGGCTTTTCAGCCTTGCTGCCGCAGGGGACTGAAGTGCGGGGCTTTACAGTCGATCCGGAGCAAAAGCTCGCAATCGTAGACTTTACTCAGCCCTTCAGCGACTATAATGTAGCGGACGAGCGCCGGATCATTGAGGCGGTCACATGGACATTAACCGGAATTGAGGGCATTCAGAAGGTGGAGCTCCGGCTGGAGGGCGAAAAGCTGAATGAAATGCCAGTCGATGGTTTCCCGTTGGAGGTGCCGCTCACTCGCGCAGTCGGCATTAACCTGGAAGCCGCTGAAGGCGTCGATTATAGCCAATCGACACCGGTAACGCTATATTTCTCGGCTGTCACGGATCATGATGAATCCTATTATGTGCCGGTTACCCGCCTGATCAACCGGACAAACAATAAGGCTGTGTCCGCAATGGAGGAACTGATTGCCGGACCGCTTGATCTAAGCAAACAGCTGCATCCGGTTATTACGTCGGACGTGACTGTAAAAAAGATCTCGAAAAAGGACGATATTGTTACAGTTGAGCTGGAGGATGCGGCTTATCAGGAGGGGCAGCAGACACCGGCGGAAATGATGCAGGCGGTTGTGCTTTCCTTAATTGATAATACAGGGCTTGGCAAAGTGCAAATTGTCATAAACGGCAAAACCGATCTGATCGATACTAATAATCAATCTTACAGCAAGCCTGTTGGCCGCCCAGAGCGCATAAATGCCCTGAAGTTGTAACGGACGAGGGGCTGCCGCCAAGACGAACAGCCTCTTTAGAGCCGGATTTCGGGAAAAATGCAAAATTCCTGAAACTGGCTTTTTTTGCGATGATGAAAACTTGCTAATCTAATGCTTTCCCCGTTTTATTTTGGTAAAATGGGGGAGACTGAAGCACAAAGTTGGTCGTAATGCATTTGTGAATAGAATACGGAGGACATGAACTAATGAGAACTGACGGACGGCAATGGAATGAGCTGCGGCCGGTAACAATTGCGTTGAACCCGAATAAATATGCGGAAGGTTCTGTACAAATAGAGTTTGGCGATACGAAGGTGCTGATTACAGCATCTGTCGAAGAACGGGTGCCGCCATTTATGAAAGGCCAGGGCAAAGGCTGGATTACTGCGGAATATTCCATGCTTCCACGTGCAACACAAACACGTAATATACGGGAATCGTCGAAGGGCAAGCTGACGGGCAGAACGATGGAGATCCAGCGGTTAATCGGCCGGGCGCTGCGTTCCGTTGTAGATTTGCAGGCACTGGGCGAACGGACGATTACGCTTGACTGCGATGTCATTCAAGCGGATGGCGGCACGAGAACAACGTCGATTACCGGTGCTTTTATTGCTCTGGCGTTAGCGATACATAAGCTTGACCGTACAGTCAAGTTTGCCAAATATCCGATTACGGATTATCTGGCATCTGTAAGTGTAGGGGTCATTGACGGCAATTCGTTGCTTGATTTGAACTATGAAGAGGATTCTTCCGCCAAGGTTGATATGAATGTTGTGATGACCGGGAATGGCCAGTTTGTCGAAGTGCAAGGTACAGGGGAGGAAGCGCCGTTTTCCCGCCAGGAGCTTAATGCGCTGCTGGAGTCGGCCGAAAACGGCATCGGGCAGCTTGTAGCAAAACAGCGTGAAGCGCTCGGCGAATTTGGCGCCCGTATTGGCGAGGTGCAGCTATGAAGCTTGGCGAGACAATTGTTGTAGCGACGAAAAATGCCGGCAAGGTGCGTGAATTCAACCATGCATTCGCCCAGCTCGGCATTCGGGTTGTCAGCATGTTCGATTACCCTGAGCTGCCAGATATTGTTGAAGATGGCGACACCTTTTCTGCGAATGCCCGCAAAAAGGCCCGCACATTGGCAGAGGCGCTGAAGATGCCGGTGCTGGCGGACGACTCCGGACTTGAGGTGGAGCGGCTAAATGGCGAGCCTGGCGTTTATTCGGCGCGTTATTCGGGCGAGGATACGAATGATGCGCGCAACAATGCCAAGCTTCTGTCAGAGCTGGAGTGGAGAATGGATGAAGCGAACCTGGCAGAATTGGACAGGCTTGACGACGGTTCGCGCTTGATGAGCGCAGCTCGCTTTGTCTGCGTGCTGGCGCTCTATAACCCAGGGGATGCGTCTTTTAAAGAGGCTGAAGGCTTCGTCTCAGGCGCCATTATTGACCGGCCGAGAGGCGAGGGAGGATTTGGCTACGATCCGTTGTTCTGGCTGCCCGAACATGGCAGGACGATGGCGGAGATGACCGCGGCGGAGAAGCAGGCGATCAGCCATCGGGGCCGCGCACTTGAGAAGCTGTTAGCGCAGTTGAAATAGAAAAGGCTGTCTTTTGATTATGCATTCATAATCGGAAGACAGCCTTTTCGGTAATAAATAAGGAAGAAACTTGCTTGGCGCCGAGGACGGCGTCAAGCGGTTCTTCTTGCAGCGGCGACACGGACCGCTAGGACGGCTTGCTAGTGCTAGCCGTTTACGATTTCGCCGCCGTTAATATGCAGCACCTGCCCGCTCATGTAAGAGGAATCGCTGCTGGCTAAATAAACGTAAGCCGGTGCCATTTCTTCCGGCTGGCCGCAGCGGCCCAGCGGAGTGTCAGAGCCGAAGGTAGTGACCGCCTGAGCATCGAAGGTGGACGGAATAAGCGGTGTCCATACCGGTCCGGGCGCAACTGCGTTAACCCGGATTCCCTGACTGTTCACATTGGCAGACAAAGCGCGCGTAAAGGAGACGATAGCACCTTTGGTGGCAGAGTAATCAAGCAAGGTCGGGCTGCCGCGGTAAGCGGTGATGGAAGCCGTATTAATGATTGAGGCGCCCGTTTGCAGATGCGGCATAGCCGCTTGTGTCAGGAAGAACATACCGAATACATTGGTTTTAAAGGTTCGCTCCAGCTGTTGCGGCGTAATTTGCTCCAGCTTATCCTGCGGATGCTGCTCAGCGGCGTTATTGACAAGGATGTCCAGCTTGCTCCACTTGGCAATCGTATCGGCCACACACTTCTGGCAAAAGGCAGGATCGCCAATATCGCCGGCAAAGAGAAGGCAGCGGACGCCCTCTTCAGTTACCATCCGCTCGGTTTCCTTGGCATCCTCATGCTCATTCAAGTAGATAATCGCTACATCGGCTCCCTCTTTAGCGAAGGTAATCGCAATAGCCCGTCCAATTCCGCTGTCTCCGCCGGTTATAATTGCGACTTTTCCCTTCAGCTTGCCAGCAGGCAAGTAAACGGGGGAGATGAATTGCGGTTTAGGGTTCATAGCGGTTTCCAGGCCCGGTTGACGTTCCTGCTTCTGAGCCGGGAACGATGTAGGCCGCTGTGGCCCGTTTGGCGGTTGGGGCACCGCTTTTTGCTGTTGGTTTTGTTTTGTCATGGAAGCAACTCCTTTCACAGAAGTACTATTTCTCAATGAAGCCAGTTTTACACATTGATCATGATTCCTTTTGTAGGAGCGTTCCAAAAAACAGTCATTGAAGCGGGAATCGGCACATACAAATATAGTGGGAAACGTAAGATGATTTTGACAATGAGAGAGGAGAGACCAGATCGAAGGAGTATTACAACTGGTTTGGAGGGATTGGATATGACAGCTGCGCTGCTCATTCAATTACTCGTACTCATTGTAATGATCGTCGATCTGGCTACAAGGCCTAAGTAAGCAGGGAGTACGGGCCGCTCTCGAAAAGCGCTGTTTCGCAAGTAGCGTATCGCTGCTTGTTGAGACGGCGTTTTTTGTAAAAGTATAAGTTTCACCTTATACACAGCTTATATTTCCAAGGGAAGAAACTTGCAGCGTGCTATGGACGGCGTCAGCCAGCCGTTGCTTCTTACGCGGGGCCATAAACTGAAGCGGGACAAGTCTTATCGATGACAATAATAATCGATTAATGTGGGGAAATCGGTCAATCAATGCCGCTATATGAGCTTCAAACGCAACATTTGCGCGTGTTTTCCGTTTGCCGGACGGTTGAAGGAGAGCGTCGAGGCTGATTAGACCGTTTGGCGTATCGTAGTTCCGAATGGATCGCTAATGCACATTTGTCTCTTTGGACGTCTCAAGTTTGTGTATAGATAATGTGTAAAAAAAATTCAAAACATATCGTTTCTAACCGTATTCTCACATTGAATGAAAGGCAACAAAAAAAAGCGCTAAACCCAGTAAAATCAAGGGTTTGGCGCTTTTGCTTTTTTTTATGAAAAGTCACTTGTTTGAACCTAATGGCGTCCCAGGAGGGATTCGAACCCCCGACCGACGGCTTAGAAGGCCGTTGCTCTATCCTGCTGAGCTACTGGGACATGCGAGAATTAGTATAGCATGAGAAAATATAACAATGCAAGAGGAAAAATAAATATTTTTATGACTGACCGTTCGTTTTAGTTCGATTTGAACGGCGGTCAAAAGTGTAGTAAACTAGAGTCGCACAAAGGACAAGCAGATTAGACATACTGTTGATGGGAGTGGAAGCAATGAGAGGAATCATCAGGTTCTCGCAGAACAACAAATTTGCCATCTGGATTATGACAATTATTGTTGTGGCCGGCGGCATGTATGCGGGACTGAACATGAAGCAGGAAACGATACCGAACATTAATGTTCCGATGCTGACCGTGAATACGATTTATCCTGGCGCAGCGCCGGAAGAAGTGGCCGAACAGGTAACGAAGCCGCTTGAACAGCGAATTCAAAACTTGAATGGAGTCAGTTCGCTCAGATCGACCTCCAGTGAGAATGTCTCTACGATTATGGTCGAATATGGTTATCGTAAAGATATGAAGGAGGCAGAAAGCGAGCTGCGGGAAGCTGTCGACGGATTCGAAAGGCCTGCCAGCGTTACGAACCCGCAAATCATGAAAATCAGTTTAAATGATTTCCCGGTTGTTTCGCTCAGCGTCTCCGGCAAGGACATGACGCTCGAGGAAGTGACAAGGCTCGTCGAGAGCAGCTTTCAGCCTGCGCTGGAAGGGATTGACGGGGTAGGCTCGGTTGCGATATCGGGTCAAAATATAAAAGAGGTTGTCTTAAAGTTTAATAAAGAAAAAATGGCCGCCATGGGGCTGTCCGAAGATATGGTGAAAGGAATCATTCAAGCCTCGGCGATAAAAGCTCCGCTTGGATTGTTCGAGCTGGATCATGAGGAAAAAACGATTGTCGTTGACGGCAATGTAACTACATTGGAGCAACTGCGCGATGTAACGATTCCGGTGATCCCGACAGCAGCGCCAGGTGCGGCAATGCCAGGGCCTGGAGGGGCGCCGGCAGATGGCGCAGCACCGCCGGCGGCTGGACAGGGCGGGGCGAATGCAGCGGCACCGCCGGCAGCCGGTCAAGGCGGAGCGAATGCAGCGGCGCAACAATCTGCCGACGCGGCGAAGGCAGCGATGGCTGCCGGGCTGCCTACAGTGAAGCTGTCGGAAATAGCCGATGTGCAGCTGGTAGACAAGGCTGAGTCGGTTTCCAGAACTAACGGCGAATTATCGATTGGCATTAATGTAACGAAAGCATCGACTGCCAATACCGTTGATGTAGTGAATGGCGTAAAAGCGGAAGCCGAAAAATTCGAGAAAGAAAATGCAGGCGTATCTACCGTTATTATGCTTGACCAGGGCAAGCCGATTGAAGAGTCGGTTAGTACGATGTTTGACAAGGCGCTGTTTGGCGCACTGTTTGCTGTAATTGTCATTTTGTTGTTTTTACGCAATTTCCGCACGACGATTATTTCAGTTGTCTCAATTCCGTTGTCGCTGTTGATTGCAGTTCTTCTTTTAAATCAAATGGATATTACGCTTAACATCATGACGCTTGGCGCGATGACTGTAGCGATAGGCCGCGTTGTCGACGATTCCATCGTCGTTATTGAGAATAACTACAGGCGGATGGCGCTGCGTTCCGAGAAGCTGCGCGGTAAAGCTTTGATTACCGAAGCTACCAAAGAGATGTTCATCCCCATTCTGTCGTCTACCTTGGTAACCATCGCTGTCTTTTTGCCGCTTGGCACTGTCAGCGGGCCGATCGGCGAGATGTTCATGCCTTTTGCGCTGACGATGGTATTTGCTTTGCTGGCTTCGCTCTTAGTGGCCATTACGATTGTACCGATGATGACGCATCTTATGTTTCGCAAAGGTCTCAAAGCAACGAATACGCATGATGAGAAGCCGGGCAAGCTCGGAGAGGCTTACCGCAAGGCGCTTAGATGGTCTTTGAATCATAAGCTGATTACATTTTTGGCGGCTGTATTTATTTTGATTGGCAGCTGCTTCCTGACGCCATTAATCGGGGTCAGCTTCTTGCCGGAACAAGAAGAAAAGTATGCGATGGTAACTTATACGCCAGGTCCAGGCAAGCTTATGAGCGATGTGGAGGCAACAGCGCTTGAAGCCGAAAAGCTCATTTTGGCTCGTGAGGGCGTTACAAACCTGCAGTATTCAGTTGGCGGAAAAAACCCGATGGGCTTTGGCTCCAGTAAAAATGCCCTATTCTATATTCAATACAGCAACGATACGAAGGATTTTGCTGCAGAAAAAGAGAAACTTGTAGAAGAATTGCAAAAAGTTGAAACAGATGGAAAATGGGGGGAGCTTGCCTTTGGCGGCGGCTTCGGCGGCAACAAAGTAAGCTTGCTCGTCTATGGCGACAGCTTTGAAGAAATTAAACCTGTCGTAGCGAAAATTCAGGAATTGATGGAAGCGGACGATTCGTTCGAGAAAGTCGATACCTCGTTATCCAAAACATATGATCAGTATACTTTAGTCGCTGATCAGAAGAAGCTGAGCAGCCTGGGGCTTACAGCGGGACAAATCGCGATGCAGCTTAGCCCGATGCGTGAGCGCCCTGTGCTGACAACGGTTGAAGAAGGCGGCAAATCTTACAATGTCTACATTGAAGAGGAGCAGAAGCAATTCAAGACGCTGAAGGATATCGAAAATGAGAAGCTGGCTTCGCAGCTCGGCGCAGAAGTGGCGCTCAAAGATGTGGTAAAGTTTGAGAAGGGCACATCCGCCAACTCTGTAACACGCAAGGACGGCAAGCTTTATGTCGAAGTTTCGGCGAACGTCAAAGTTAAAAACGTTGGCAAAGCATCGATGGATCTGCAGACCAAAGTGGACAAGCTGGAAAAGCCGGCGTCCGTCAAGGTTGATTTTGGCGGTGTAACCGAGCAAATCAACGAGACGTTTACACAGCTGGGACTTGCGATGGCGGCGGCTGTCGCGATTGTATATCTGCTGCTTGTCATTACTTTTGGCGGCGCGATTACACCGTTTGCGATTCTGTTCTCCCTGCCGTTTACGATTATAGGCGCATTGGCCGGTCTATTTATTGCCGGCGAGACGATTAGCGCTACAGCGATGATGGGCATGTTGATGCTGATCGGTATCGTCGTCACAAATGCGATTGTTCTGATTGACCGCGTTCTGAATATGGAAAAGACAGGAATGAGCACACGGGAGGCGCTGCTGGAAGCGGCCGGAACCCGCCTGCGTCCGATTTTGATGACGGCGCTGGCTACTGTAGGCGCACTGCTGCCATTGGTTCTTGGCTTTGAGGGCGGCAGCGGCGGCTTGATCTCTAAAGGGCTTGGCGTAACGGTTATTGGCGGCTTGATCAGCTCGACTTTGCTGACATTGCTAATTGTGCCGATTGTTTACGAATTTCTTGTCAAGTTCCGGAGAAAAAGAGAGGTTGAAGAGTAACACGGGGCGGTGACAGTTTTGTCTGGAAAAAAACAGAAAATTATTCAAGCCGCGATGAAAGCTTTTTTGGAAAAGGGATATAGAGGGACATCCATTCAGGATATAGCCGACATGCTTGGCATTGCCAAAGGCTCGCTATACTTTTATTTCAAGTCGAAGGAAGAACTGCTCATATCCATTTTGAAGCATCATTGCAAGTCGGTGATGGATGAGTATGCGCAGCTCAATGGCCGCACGGATTTGCCGCCGAAGCAATTGTTGCGCGATAATATTGCTTTGAGCTACAGCATATACGATAAGCATAAAGCATTTATCTCGCTGCTTATGCAGGAGCGCTTTGAAGTGAACGATGAGATTCATGAGCTGCTCGTCCATACCCGCCGCCGTTCCTTATTTAACACATACGAAATGATGGTGCGGGTGTATGGAGAACCGATTAAACCGTATGCTTGTGATGCGGCGATTATTTTTCAATCGCTGGTCGACGGCTATCTCGGCTTCACTGTCTCGGAAAATAAAGTGTTCGAGGCATCGCAGCTTGCCGACTTTATCATAGCGCGCATGGATGTGATTGTGGAGGAACTGCTTGCGGACCGGGAAACGTTAATTGGCGAAGCGGTGCTCGCGGAATGGGGCGCTGCGACCCATCCTTCAGGTATAGGCAAATCCGATGTGCTGGCAGAAATCGAGCAAATGCGGGGCATGCTGCCCGATGCAGGCTTGTCCGAAGATGAGCTTGCCGATCTCGTATCGACACTCGATGTGCTGGCTGCCGAGCTGGAAAAATCCGAGCCCCAGCCTGTTGTCATCAAGGGCATGGTCGCCTTGATCAAAATGGTGAAATCCCCGAATCTGAAAAAGCATGTCAGCAAGCTTGAAGAACTGCTTGAAACATTGCTGTAATGAATGAAAGCTCGCCAGCGGCTATTGGCCGCGGCGGGCTATTTTCTATAATTATTTTGCTCTTCCTTAACAGCTTTTGCTTGGAAATCGATAATAGACAATGCTATAATCGTACACGACATTCGCAGCGCGGATAGGCTATTTCAAAATATAAGAAAGTATAAGTTTCACCTTATACCTAGCTTATATTTCTAAGGGAAGAAACTTGCCTCGCGCGAAGGACGGCGTCAGCCGTTTCTTCTCAGTCATAACTTTCGTTGCAACCAAGGCACAGGGCGGTGAATCCGATTACGATATCAAAAACGCCGGAAGGCGACCGCAAGGACAATATTTATTTATTTCCCCGCATGCTTGACCAATATCAGATTCAATTGACTCGAATGCTGGAGGCCGAGCAGTACGGGGAAGCGAAGAAGCTGTTGTTATTTTTGCTGCAGTGTCAGGGTGAGGATAAACGGCATTACGAGGAATGGGGAAATCTGCTCTCTTGGCTGGAGATGGTATTTCCTGACGATGACAATACCGGTCCGGCGAGCGGGGGAGTAACATTAACGCAAGATACTGATGAAATGGATGAAGAAGAGCTCAGGCAGCAGACGCTGTCTTCCGCCGAGCACGACGAAGCCTATGTCGAGCAGCTGCTCTATATTATGCAGCATCATCCTGTCGTCGATCAGCAAATATTGGCGCTTGAGCGCGCGGTTCATGTCGACCACCCGCAAGTGGATGAGGCCATACTCGAATGGCTTACGACCGCTCCGCTGCATCCGGCGCTTCAATTTAAAGCATTGCAATGCTTGCGGAAACGGGGGGTGACCGGGCGGGTCCCGCTCGTCAGACTTGGGGAAGCTGTCGAGTTGGAGATCGAACAGACGCCGTTGTCGCTGGACGATTTTCCGCCTGCAGTCGTCAAAGTGGCGGAAAGAGTAGAAGCGGCGACAGAAGTGATCGACTCGACAATGCCGCATTTTGCGCGGGAGCTTTGGAAGGAATGCCTGCAATGTTTGTATGGAACGACGGTTTATAATCTGATCATTAAAGACGATGACGCGACGGCGGATTGTTTCTCGGGCGCTCTGCATCAAACATTGGAATTGTCGCTTTACGGCAGATCGGATGATGATGAAATCCGCGAAATCTACGGGATTACCGACCAGCTGAGATTCCGATATGAGCAGGCGTGCCGCGCCTTAAGGCAGGTTGTGCAGTTCCAGGGCGGCGATAATAGGGACGAGCCTTGAAATTCGCCTGAATCTTGATTATAATGTAATGGTTTATGATCGTGAATTTTTGCGCAAGTCGCGTGATTTTATTTGGAGGGGAAAGCATAACATGAAAGCAACATGGGAAAAAATAGACAAGAACCTTGTCTCGATCGATGTTGAAATCGAAGAGGGACAAGTTGCGGGGGCCTTGGATAAGGCGTTCAAAAAAATTGTAAACAAGGTGAATGTGCCTGGCTTCCGTAAAGGCAAAGTGCCGCGGGCAATGTTCGAAAAGCGTTTCGGCGTGGAAAGCCTCTACCAGGATGCAATCGATATTTTGCTCCCGGAAGCTTATGCCGGTGCTTTGCAGGAGACTGGCGTAGAGCCCGTTGACCGCCCTGACATCGAAATCGAGCAATTTGCAAAAGGCCAATCGTTCAAGTTCAAAGCGAAAGTAACGGTTAAGCCTGAAGTGAAGCTTGGCGATTACAAAGGCCTTGAAGTGCCATCTTCTGAAGTATCCGTTAGCGACGAAGAGGTTGCAGCAGAGCTTGAACGTCTGCAGCAGCGTCATGCTGAGCTTGTCGTAATCGACGAAGGTGCGGTAGAGCAAGGCGACATTACCGTTATCGATTTTGACGGTTATCTTGACGGCGAGCCATTCGAAGGCGGCAAGGCAGAGCGCCACACGCTTGAGATCGGTTCGGGCCAGTTCATCCCGGGATTTGAAGATCAAATCGTAGGCATGGCTACAGGCGACTTCAAGGATGTAGAAGTATCTTTCCCTGAGAACTATCACGCTGAAGAGCTTGCCGGCAAACCGGTAGTATTCAAAGTGAAGCTGCACGAAATCAAACGTAAAAGCCTGCCTGAGCTTGACGATGAATTTGCCAAAGACGTAAGTGAATTCGATACGCTTGAGGAGTTCAAGGCGGATCTCGCTGAGAAGCTGAAAGTGCGCAAGGATCAGGATGTTCAGCAGGAGCGTGAAGTAGCAGTAGTGGAAAAAGCTGCTGAAACTGCGGAAATCGATATTCCTGAAGCGATGATCAGTGCAGAAGTGGACTACATGGTTCGCGATTTCGAGAACCGCCTGCGTCAGCAAGGCATGAGCCTTGAGCTGTACTTCCAGTTCTCCGGTCAAGACGAAGCTGCGCTTCGCGCTCAAATGACCGAGGACGCTGGCAAGCGCGTGCGCAACAATCTTGTTCTGGAGCAAATCTCCAAGGATGAAAACATCCTAGCAACCGATGAAGAAGTGGATGCAGAAATTGAGAAAATGGCGGAAATGTACAAGCGTTCTGCCGAAGAGCTGCGCGATGTCTTCATTCGCAACGGCAACATCGAAAATCTGAAAGCAGATCTGATCATCCGCAAGACGATCAAGTTCCTGCTTGATAATAGCAAGGTCGCTACCGAAGTAGCGTAAGGCAGAAGATCGAAGCCGTCCCAGGGGCGGCTCGTTCTATAACGGCAGGCACGTCTAGGCGTGCCTGCTTTCAACTCCTGTTTTACAGGGTAAGCCAGACGTTCCATACATATACGATAGCCTTTTTTTGCAGTTTGGGGCATGGCTCCATACATATCGCTATACTTCAGCCGTATACTGTATTATTTGGTATCGGCGCACGGTCTGAACGGCCGTGATACATATGTGTTCGGGAGAAAAATGACATTGATCTCCGAACATGATAAAATAACTTAGAAATGCAAATTGAATTTACATTAAGGAGGTTGGTCGCATGAATCTGGTACCAATAGTCGTTGAACAAACGAATCGAGGAGAACGTTCTTACGACATCTACTCCCGCTTGCTGAAGGATCGGATTATTTTTCTTGGAAGTGCGATCGACGACGATGTAGCCAATTCGGTTATCGCGCAATTGCTCTTCTTGGCCGCGGATGACCCGGAAAAAGATATCCACCTGTATATCAATTCACCAGGCGGTTCAGTAACCGCAGGTTTGGGGATTTACGATACGATGCAATTTATTAAGCCAGATGTATCGACGATTTGCGTCGGACTTGCTGCGAGCATGGGTTCGCTGCTGCTTACTGCCGGTGCCAAAGGCAAGCGCTTGGCGCTTCCGAACAGTGAAGTGATGATTCATCAGCCGCTCGGCGGCGTAAGAGGCCAAGCGTCGGATATTAAAATCCATGCCGACTGGATTTTGAAGACGAAGGAAAAGCTCAACAATATTTATGTAGAGCGTACAGGCCAGCCTTATGACAAGATTGATCGCGATACGGATCGCGACTATTTCATGAGCGCTGAGGAAGCTTTGCAATATGGGCTGATCGATAAGGTTGTTACCTCGATTTAAATAAATGAGATAAGGGGTGATCCCGTGTTTAAATTCAACGATGAAAAAGGACAGCTGAAATGCTCCTTTTGCGGAAAATCGCAAGATCAGGTTCGCAAACTTGTCGCCGGTCCAGGCGTATATATATGTGATGAATGCATCGAGCTGTGTACTGAAATCGTAGAGGAAGAGCTCGGGCATGAGGAAGAGCTTGATCTGAAGGACATTCCGAAGCCGAAAGAAATCCGCTCCATTCTCGATTCTTATGTAATCGGGCAGGAGCAGGCGAAAAAATCGCTCTCCGTAGCGGTATACAATCACTACAAGCGAATCAATTCGCAAAACAAAATCGAAGATGTCGAGCTGCAAAAAAGTAATATTTTGCTGGTAGGCCCTACAGGGTCCGGTAAAACATTGCTTGCACAGACGATGGCGAAAATTTTGAATGTTCCGTTTGCGATTGCTGACGCTACATCATTGACCGAAGCTGGTTATGTCGGTGAAGATGTCGAGAACATCTTGCTGAAGCTGATTCAAGCTGCTGACTATGATGTAGAAAAAGCGGAGCGCGGCATTATTTATATCGACGAAATCGATAAAGTAGCGCGCAAATCGGAAAATCCATCCATTACCCGCGATGTATCCGGTGAGGGTGTGCAGCAGGCGCTGCTCAAAATTTTGGAAGGTACAGTAGCTTCCGTTCCGCCGCAAGGCGGGCGCAAGCATCCGCACCAGGAATTTATCCAGATCGATACTACGAATATTCTGTTCATTTGCGGTGGAGCATTCGATGGTCTGGAGCAATTGATCAAACGGCGGATCGGCAAGAAGGTCATTGGCTTCAATGCGGCGGCTGAAGGTCAAAAGGATCTGAAGCCAGGCGAATATTTGTCGCTGGTGCTGCCGGAGGACTTGCTCAAATTTGGCTTGATTCCTGAGTTTGTCGGCCGTCTGCCGATTATTTCAACGTTGGAGCCGCTTGATGAGCAGGCATTGGTGCGCATTTTGGCCGAGCCAAAAAATGCACTGGTGAAGCAGTACCAAAAGCTGCTTGAAATGGACAATGTTCAACTGGACTTTGAACCAGCTGCTTTAGAGGCGATTGCCAAAGAAGCGATCAAGCGTAATACAGGTGCGCGCGGTTTGCGGGCGATTATTGAGGGCATGATGCTGGACGTCATGTACGAAGTGCCGTCACGTGAAGACGTAGTTAATTGCGTCATTACAGAGCAAGTCGTACAGGAGAAAGTAATGCCTGAATTGTCGACGAAAAAGGGCAAAAAGAAAGAAGAAAGCGCCTGATCCACTATATACCGTCAGCGATCCACCACTGCCACAAGCGGCCAAATTACGCTTTGGCAGCGGTGGACTTTGACGTTCATGGGAGAGGTTACAGATGTACTTACGTAAAGATACAGTACCGGTTAAAGTGGGAGATTTGACTGTAGGCGGAAACGATGAAGTTATTATTCAAAGCATGTGCACTACGAAGACGGCAGATGTAGAAGCGACCGTAGCCGAGATTTTGCGGCTGGAGGAAGCCGGATGCCAAATCGTCAGAGTCACTGTAAATAACAAAGAGGCTGCGGAAGCGATCAAGGAAATCAAGAAGCGCATCCATATTCCGCTTGTTGCCGATATCCACTTTGACTACCGGCTGGCACTGGCTGCAATCGAAAACGGAATTGATAAAGTACGTATCAATCCCGGCAACATCGGCCGTCGCGAAAAGGTAGAGGCTGTCGTCAAAGCGTGCAAGGAGAAGGGGATTCCGATTCGGATCGGCGTCAATGCCGGCTCGCTGGAAAATCATCTCTTGGAGAAATATGGCTATCCGACGCCTGAAGCTATGGTAGAGAGCGCTTTGTTCCATATCGGTATTTTGGAGGAACTGGATTTTCATAACATCATTGTTTCGCTCAAGGCTTCTGATGTGCCTATGGCAATCGAGGCTTACCGGCTGGCAGCCGAGAAAATCCGCTACCCGCTTCATTTGGGAATTACAGAGGCGGGAACGCTGCATAGCGGTACAATCAAGAGCTCCGCTGGCATCGGTGCGCTGCTGGCGATGGGACTGGGCAATACGCTGCGTATTAGTCTAAGCGCCGATCCTGTAGAAGAGGTGAAGGTGGCGCGCGAGCTGCTGAAATGCTTCGGACTAATTTCCAATGCAGCGACACTCGTGTCATGCCCGACATGCGGCCGTCTGGATATCGACTTGTTCTCGATTGCTAACGAAGTAGAAGAGTATATTAGCAATGTCAAGGTTCCGATCAAGGTTTCGGTGCTTGGATGCGCGGTCAATGGTCCGGGCGAGGCGCGCGAAGCGGATATCGGTATTGCGGGAGCGCGCGGCGAAGGCTTGTTATTCCGCTACGGCGAAATGATCCGTAAAGTTCCAGAAGCGGAGCTGCTGAACGAGCTGAAAAAAGAAATCGATGAGATTGTGCGTGTTTATGAGGCTACTGGAGAAATCCCGGGACGCAAGGCTCATCAGTCTTCCGCGACAAAATAAAGTTTGTCGGCACGCAACTTTGCGTATCTCAAAACGGTTATTCCATCCGGCTGGGGGCAATACTGAGAAGTATGAGTCCCGGTAATGCCGGATGTTTTTGTTTTGAGAGGAGTCGATAGACATGAGTAATTTAAGTATGATTCTGATGGTGATTCAGGTGTTTTTTGCGATTGTGATCGGTCTGTATTTTTGGAACCTGCTGCGCAATCAGAAGACAAACCGGACGGCAGTGGATCGCGAATCGAAAAAAGAGATGGAAAAGCTGCGGAAGCTTCGCTCGATTTCTTTGACGAAGCCGCTTGCAGAGAAGACGCGGCCGCAGATGATGGGAGATATTATCGGGCAAAAGGACGGGTTAAGAGCGCTTAAAGCGGCGCTTTGCAGCGCGAACCCTCAGCATGTCATTATTTACGGTCCCCCAGGAGTAGGGAAAACTGCAGCAGCGCGCGTTGTGCTCGAGGAAGCCAAAAAAAGCGCCTCCTCTCCGTTCCGCCCGGAAGCGAAGTTTACAGAAATAGATGCGACTACTGCGCGCTTCGATGAGCGGGGAATTGCCGACCCGCTGATCGGCTCGGTGCATGACCCGATCTATCAAGGCGCTGGAGCGATGGGCGTAGCGGGAATTCCGCAGCCTAAGCCGGGAGCTGTGACGAAGGCTCACGGCGGAATGCTGTTTATTGA
The DNA here is from genome assembly GCF_042676285.1 of Paenibacillus sp. GCM10027626. Classification (NCBI taxonomy): domain Bacteria; kingdom Bacillati; phylum Bacillota; class Bacilli; order Caryophanales; family Paenibacillaceae; genus Paenibacillus; species Paenibacillus sp. GCM10027626. The sequence continues at coordinate 153,812 of NZ_JBHTHC010000009.1, forward strand.
TGAGATCGGTGAATTGCATCCCGTGCAGATGAATAAATTATTGAAGGTGCTGGAGGATCGCAAAGTATTTTTGGAGAGCGCCTACTACAGCTCTGAGGATTCGAATATCCCGGCATATATTCACGATATATTTCAAAATGGGCTGCCGGCTGATTTTCGTTTGGTCGGCGCGACTACCCGTTCGCCGCAGGATCTGCCGCCGGCACTGCGATCGCGCTGCATGGAGATCTATTTCCGTCCTCTGCTCGCCGACGAAATTGCACAGATCGCTACCAATGCATTAAAAAAGCTGGGCTTGCCGCCTTGCCCGGAAGCGATTGATGTGGTGAAGCGATATGCGACGAATGGCCGCGAAGCGGTCAATATTATGCAGTTAGCTGCCGGGCTTGCATTGTCTGAGAAGCGTGATTCCTTGACAGCGGCCGATGTGGAGTGGGTCGTTAACAGCAGCCAAATCCCGCCGCGGCCAGACCGCAAGGTGCCGTCAGCGCCGCAAATCGGGTTCGTAAATGGGCTCGCGGTCTATGGGCCGAATATGGGGACATTGCTTGAGATTGAAGTGAGCGCGATCCCTGTTGCTGCCGGCAAAGGCAGTTATACGATTACAGGTGTTGTTGATGAAGAGGAGCTTGGCGGTGGAGGCCGCACTTTACGGCGCAAAAGTATGGCAAAGGGATCTGTCGAAAATGTGCTGACCGTGCTCCGCAGAAGCGGGTATCCGACGGATAGCTTTGATTTGCATATTAACTTTCCCGGAGGGACGCCAATTGACGGCCCGTCAGCCGGCATTGCGATGGCAACCGCGATTGCTTCGGCAATAAGAGGAGAAGCGGTCGATAACAAGGTGGCGATGACTGGCGAGCTCGGAATTCACGGCAATGTCAAGCCTGTCGGCGGTGTCCTCGCCAAAGTCGAAGCTGCCTTCCAGGCCGGAGCGACTTGCGTCATCATTCCAAGAGAAAACTGGCAAGCAATTTTTGCCGACCTGCACGGCTTGCAAATTGTGCCGGCCGATCATATCGATGAAGTATTCCGCCTGCTCTTTACAGCATCAAACGAGCCTGTCGTCCCGGTACAGCCGGCTGCTTCAGCGGATGTATTTGCCGCAACGTCACTGCCCTATTTGCAGGCAGATTCCGTAGAGTGATAAAATGGTTAAGAACGTTATAAGATGCATCAGCGAGCTTTCCGTGTTCAGCTTGTTTTACTGCTTCAATAAGGAACGGAAAGCTTCAGCGATTATGGAGGTGCTGGTATGGGACCTGCGAAATGGAAAGGTCGTCGGCTGCCCTTGCTGCCGCTAAGGGGGCTTCTTGTATATCCCAGCATGGTGCTCCACCTTGATGTGGGCAGGGAGAAATCAGTTCGTGCGCTCGACCGCGCGATGATTGACGATCATATGATTTTGCTTTGTTCACAGTCGGAGGTCAATATCGAAGAGCCGACACAAGAAGATATTTATCGCGTTGGTACGATTGCCCGCGTGAGGCAGATGCTCAAGCTGCCTAATGGAACGATTCGCGTACTTGTTGAGGGGGTCATCCGGGCAGAGGTGGTGAACTACCTGCCGACAGATGAATATTACGAGGTAACGGTCAAAGAGCTGCCTGAAGAGGAATCGACCGATCCGGAGATCGATGCGCTTATGCGCACAGTGCTCAATCAGTTTGAGCATTATATTAATCTCTCCAAGAAGGTTACGCCCGAGACGCATGCGGCGGTATCAGATATCGATGAGCCGGGACGGCTTGCAGACGTCATCACTAGTCATTTATCCCTGAAGATTAAAGATAAGCAGGATATACTAGAGACGATCGATGTCCGCCAGCGGCTGGAAAAGCTGCTCGATATTTTGAATAATGAACGCGAAGTGCTCGAGCTGGAGCGCAAAATTAGCCAGCGCGTCAAAAAGCAGATGGAAAAGACGCAAAAGGAATACTACTTGCGCGAACAGATGAAGGCCATTCAAAAAGAGCTCGGTGAAAAGGAAGGCCGCGCCGGCGAAGTTGAAGAGCTTCGCACGCAGATGGCTGAAGCGAATTTGCCGGAGCGGGTACAAGAAAAGGTCGAAAAGGAAATCGATCGCCTGGAAAAAATGCCTTCCACTTCCGCGGAGGGCGGCGTTATACGGAATTATATCGATTGGCTGCTTTTGCTGCCGTGGAGCAAAATGACAGAGGATGACCTTGATATTATCAAGGCGGAGGAAATATTAAATGCCGATCACTACGGCCTGGAAAAGCCGAAGGAACGGGTGCTTGAGTATTTGGCCGTCCAGAAGCTGGTCAAAAAGATGAAAGGGCCCATCCTTTGTCTTGTAGGGCCTCCGGGGGTAGGCAAAACCTCGATGGCGAGATCGATAGCGAAATCGCTTGGCAGACAATTTGTGCGCATCTCGCTTGGCGGCGTGCGTGACGAGGCGGAAATTCGCGGTCACCGCCGCACTTATGTAGGAGCGATGCCTGGCCGGATCATTCAAGGAATGAAGACGGCCGGAACGGCAAATCCGGTCTTTTTGCTGGATGAAATTGATAAAATGGCGATGGATTTCCGCGGTGATCCGGCAGCCGCGCTGCTCGAAGTTTTGGATCCGGAGCAGAATAACACGTTCAGCGATCATTTTATCGAATTGCCGTTCGACTTATCAAATGTGATGTTTATTACCACAGCCAATTCGTTGCACAGCATTCCGCGTCCGCTTCTCGACCGGATGGAAGTGCTTCATATTCCGGGCTATACGGAGCTCGAGAAGCAGCAAATCGCCGAACGTTATTTGCTGCCGAAGCAAATACGCGAGCATGGACTGAAGCCGGAGCAGCTATTACTGTCTGAGGAAGCTCTTATGCTGGTCATTCGTGAGTATACGCGGGAAGCGGGCGTTCGCAATTTGGAACAGCAAGTGGCGGCACTTTGCCGCAAGGCGGCGAAGGCTGTTGTCTCTGATCCGGAAACCGTCGCTATTGAGATCGATCCTGCCAAGGTCAAGGACTGGCTCGGCATGCCGAAGTTCCGTTACGGAATGGCGGAGGCTGACGATCAAGTGGGAGCTGTTACAGGCCTCGCTTGGACGGAGGTTGGCGGAGATACACTTGTTATTGAGGTAACCGTGCTTCCGGGCAGTGGCAAGCTGACGCTGACAGGAAAGCTTGGGGACGTGATGAAGGAATCGGCGCAGGCTGCATTCAGCTATATTAGATCCAGAGCAAAAGAGCTGGGCATTGGCGCCGATTTTCATGAAAAAAATGATATCCACATCCATATTCCTGAAGGGGCTATTCCGAAGGATGGGCCTTCCGCAGGCATCACAATGGCGACTGCGCTCGTCTCGGCCTTAACCGGAAGACTTGTTTCCAAGGAAGTGGCGATGACCGGAGAAATTACACTGCGCGGCCGTGTGCTGCCGATCGGCGGCCTGAAGGAAAAATCGCTCGCCGCCCATCGTGCCGGCATCCGCAAGGTGCTGCTGCCCAAGGACAATGAACGCGACTTGCGCGATGTGCCTGACAGCATACGCGGCGATATGGAGTTCGTGCCTGTCGGGCATATGGATGAGGTGCTGCGTCACGCTCTTGTTGCCGAACCGGCAAGAGCGCCGCAAACACAGCATTGACTAGCTGCTGCCGCTAGCCTTATGGCCAGCGGCAGCACAGTTTTTGGAGGAAAGCAGGTTTAAGCGGAGATGAAAATTACAGAAGCGGAGTTTGTTATAAGTGCGGTGAAGCCGCATCAATACCCGGAGGACGGCTTGCCGGAAGTTGCGCTTGCCGGCCGTTCCAATGTTGGCAAATCCTCTTTGATTAATAAGCTGCTTACGCGCAAGGCGCTTGCCCGCACAAGCTCGCAGCCGGGCAAGACGCAGCAGCTGAATTATTATCGCGTCAATCAGGCGCTTTATTTGGTCGATTTTCCAGGCTACGGCTATGCCAAAGTGTCCAAGACGCAGCGGCAGGCTTGGGGAGAAATGATCGAAAACTATTTGCGCAGCCGCAATGAGCTCAAGCTCGTTCTTTTGGTGATCGATGCCCGTCACGAGCCGTCTAAGGATGATTGCTTAATGTACGATTGGCTGAAGCATTTTCAAATCCCGATGAGCATCGTTGTCACGAAGGCGGACAAGCTGCCTCGCAGCAAGTGGGACAAGCATTTGAAGATGATCAAGGAATCGCTGGGGGCTGGCCGCGAGGAGAAGGTTATATTATTCTCGTCAGAGACAGGGCTTGGGCGGGAGCAATTGTGGGAAGTTATAATGGCGGAAAGTTCGGACAAGGAAGAAAGTGTGTAAACATTCGCTCGAATAGCGAGGATATCGCTAAAAAAAGGTGACTCATCGTAAATAATCGGTGAATATTCAGAAATATGCGGAAAAATAAAGGGCGGCAGGCAGGAATAAATCGTTCTAATCAAGTATAATATACGTAAGCAACAGAAACGGGTTTGTCGGCCGCCGCTAGCGGCGTTCGCGCAAGTCAAAGAATTGAGGAGATTTTTATGGCTCAGCGGATAGCCACAGAATATGTTAAAGCTTCTCTGCAATTAACGGCTGATGAGATGGCGGGATTTGTCCGGTTTTTTGAAGACCAGCATGTAAAACAGCAAGTGCGGGTGCTTGATAACGGCAATCACGAAATGGTTCTCGAGGACGACGCAGGGCGGGAAGAAGTCCGCTTAAGTTTTGAGCGTCAACAGGATCGGTATGTATGCGTGCTGTCCTGCCGCTTGAAGCATCCCAAGCTAACGAATGCGATGCGCAAAGCCGTATCGGCATTTCATGGGGATGCGATAGTTAACCGCATTTATCCGAACTATACAATGACTTATCATTATGTACAAGGCAACGTTCGCAAAATTGTCGAGCAATCTAAAGGTGAGACAAAGATTGTTTTTGAGTACAAAAATACGCTCGGCCAATTAGAAATGCAATTCAATAGCCGGGAAATTGAGCGTTCGATTACAATGCTGCAAAAGGGAATCGATGAATTGCTTGATTTGCGATTGCAATGCTCGGAGATAGAGCAGATTGCTCTAATTGACGAACGGCTGAGGGAGCATACGCATCAGCTCTTTATTTTAGAAGCATAATTGCTTCTATATGGAGGTCATATATCGCGAAGCCGCTTACAAGCGGCTTTTTTGTCGTATGGAATTTGGTGTGGCCTAATCTAACGGATATCACGGCCGCTATTTTCGGAAATTCGACTGATTTAAAATTTTAACGGAACTGTGTGCCGCTATTTGGTGATCAGTAGCACGATTTCGCCCCAAAACGTCCCATTAAGATCGCTCAGATCCGTTAGATTTCAAAAAGGAAGAGAATTGGCGAAATAACGTCTGCAGCTTCCATTAGACGAATCCGGCCCGGATCCACGGTATGCTCGGGTCGCTTCGATCCGCTCAGGTCGCTCCGGTCCGCTTCGCCCATCCTTACCCATGCTGCTCTCACGGCGCGCACTATCAAGACCAATAAAAACTTTCGGTCGTTTAGACATTTGGGCTCACCATGTGAAGCGTCTAAACATACTTTTATTGAGTGAAGGGTACAGCAGCTTTTAATTTTTAAAAACATTTTGCAAAAAGGGTTGCTTTTCTTCGCAATAGATGTTATTTTTATTCTCGTTGAAATGAAAAATAGGAACCAGGATTCACTCAGGACATAGTAATGTTGCGAGAGATTATTCCCTCGGGCAGTGAATGACGTAGGTCCTAGCGGATGAAATTTTTCAAACATTTTATTCCTAGGAAGGGGGAACCGGAAGATGGAATACTCAACTTTCGGAAGACACGTAGCTGTTGATGCATGGGGTGTTGATTTTGACTTGATCAACAGTGCGGAGTTTTTGCAAGCCCAAATGGTAGAAGCTGCTGAAGCATGCGGTGCTACCGTACTCTCTGTGCAGGCTAAGCAATTTGAGCCACAAGGAGCCACTGTGCTCGTACTGCTGTCTGAAAGTCATCTCTCGATCCACACTTACCCTGAAAGAGGTTTTGCTGCGCTTGATTGCTATACTTGCGGCGAAACAGTGGATCCCCAGCTTGCGATCGATTATATGATCTCTGTGCTGAAGCCAAAAACAACGCATGCTAAGAAGCTTGTTCGCGGCATGGGTGAATTGCAGGTCGTTGAGCCGGAAATGAAACAACCGCAATTTGTATAAAATGATTGTAAACAACAGGCCATGGATAACTCCATGGCCGTTTCTATTTTCAAAAATTTTTCATAAATGCAGGGGTACATGTTGTCGAACTGTGCTATACTAAATGATGATTAAATTACGAATGGAAGGCAGGTGAACGCACATGCACATTGTCGTGGTTGGACTTAATTACCGCACGGCTCCGGTTGAAGTACGGGAACGATTTACTTTTGCAGAACGGGAATTGCCGGAAGCGCTCAGACAGCTTCAGCAGACGACAAGCATTATGGAATGTGTAATTGTAGCGACCTGCAACCGTACAGAGCTGTATGCGGTTGTTGACCGGAATCAGCTGTGCGGCCATTATATAAGAAACTTTATGGAGCAGTGGTTCAATTTGCCGCGAGAGCAATTTACGAGCCATTTATACATGTACGAGGATGAGCGGGCTATAGATCATCTGTTTCGTGTAGCTGCCGGGCTTGACTCGATGGTGATCGGCGAGACTCAAATCTTGGGGCAGGTGCGCAACGCCTTTTTGCTGGCCCAGCAGCAGCGTACGACAGGCACGATGTTTAATATGGTCTTCAAGCAGGCGGTGACGCTTGCCAAGCGCGCGCATTCGGAAACATCGATCGGCGAAGCGGCGGTGTCTGTCAGCTACGCGGCTGTGGAGCTCGGGAAGCGGATTTTCGGTCACTTTGCCGGCAAAACAGTAATGATCGTAGGTGCAGGCAAAATGAGCGAGTTGACAGCCAAACATTTGAATGCCAACGGCATTGAGCGTGTCATCGTCGTTAACCGTACGTATGAGCGGGCAGCCGAGCTGGCCGGCAGGTTCAACGGCATTCCTTGCTCGATGGAGGATGCTGTTCACAGGCTTCATGAGGCGGACATCTTAATTAGCTCCACCGGTTCTGACGGCTACGTGCTGAACCGCAAGCAAGTTGCTGATGCGATGGCGAGGCGCAAGTCTCGTCCGCTTTATATGATTGATATCGCAGTGCCGCGTGACCTGGATCCGGCGATCAGCAATGTAGAGAATGTGTTCTTGTATGATATCGACGATCTTGAAGGCATTGTAGAGAGCAATCTGGAGCAAAGGCGGGCAGAAGCGGCGAAGATTGAAACCTTCATCGCAGCCGAGCTCGACATTTTCCGTCAATGGTACAAGACGCTGGGAGTCGTTCCGCTAATAAAGGCGCTGCAGGAAAAGGCGGCTGTCATTCATGAGGAAACGATGGCCAGCTTGTTCAATAAGCTGCCCGAGCTTGGTGAACATGAAGAAAAGGTCATCCGCAAGCTTACGAAGAGCATCGTCAACCGGATGATGCAAGAACCGATTATCCGCATTAAAGAAATCGCCGGAGAGAAAAATGGCGATGATGCAATGGATTTGTTCGTGAAATTGTTTGCGCTTGAAGAAGCGCTCGGGCAAGATGAAGACAAGACCCGTTCAGCCGTTTCGGAGCCGGACGCGGTTGCGGAGAAGCGCAAGTCCTCTGCAAGTGCCGGTGCGAAAATCGCCGTTGCTGCCGTTACGCCTTAAAGCGAGGCAGAACGGCAGTTTGTTTATTCGCGGCTGATATTTGGAATCAATCAATTAACGCCGTAAAGTGTGGAGGCACACATGGTTACGCAAAATTGGCTATATGATGCGACGCTATATATTTACGCCCTGAGCCTCCTGTTTTATTTCTCTGATTTTGTTGACCGCAATCGGAGGGCGAAGCAGATCGGCACAGGGCTCCTTATTTTCGTCTGGATTATGCAAACTGTTTTTTTGGTGCATCGTATATTGTCTCATCTGGATATGACATCCTTCACATTGTTTGAATATTTGTTTATCTTTTCATGGCTGCTTGTTACGATATCGCTCGTAATCAGCCGGTTTTTCAGCATCGAGTTTATTGTCTTTTTCGTTAATGTTGTCGGTTTTTCCGTTCTCGCTTTGAATTTATTCGGTCTTGGCTCAGGGGCATCGCTTGCCCGCTGGGAAATCGTAAAGCAATTATTATATGTTCATATCAGTTTGATGATTTGCGCTTATGCCGTGTTTACGATCGGAGCAATTTTCTCGGGCATGTACCTTTTTTTGCATAGCAAGCTGAAAAGCAAGCGATGGACGGCCGCTGTCAGAAGATTGCCGAGTCTGGAGTTGACGGGACGGTATATGTCGCTTTGCACGTTGATAGGCACGCCTTTGCTTACATTGTCGCTGGCAGTGGCCATTACTTCGATTTTGACGGAAGCGCGCTATGAACTGCTGTATGATTGGAAGGTGCTGACCTCCCTGCTTGCATGGCTGCTTTATATCGGCACATTTTTGCAGCGGCGATGGATCGATGTGCCTGTGTGGAAGACCGCACGCTGGAATTTGTTTAGCTTTACCATTCTAATATTAAGTTTAGTGATGAACAAGGCCTCATCGTTTCATAGCTGGTCATAATTGCGGCAGGAGGGAAGCTGATGGCCGATTGGTACCCATTGCTGCTAAACTTGCGCGGTAAGCGCTGCGTTGTCATTGGCGGCGGACAGATTGCAGAACGAAAAATCCGTGGCTTGCTGGAAGGGGGAGCTGATCGGTTGCTCGTAATTAGCCCCGATAGTACGGCAGCCATCCGGACAATGGCTGAGGTGGGCGTTCTCACATGGAGACGCCGGTATTATGATCCGTCCGATTTGCAGCAAGCATGCCTCGTATTTGCGGCAACGGACGATCCGTTGTTGAATGGCATCATTGCGCAAGAGGCTGACAAGGCCGGGGCGCTAGTCAATGTAAGCAGCGAAGCCGGGCAAGGTAATTTTATTACCCCTTCTGTTATAAGAAGAGATCAGCTTATTATGACTGTAACGACAGGCGGTGCAAGCCCGGCGCTGGCAGCAGCCATTGCCAGGTCGCTTGAGGAGAGATATGGCGCGGCAGCCGGGCAAGCCGTATCCAGGCTTGGGCAATTGCGGCGCTGCGTCAAGCGGCATGTGCCGGACCGCAAGGAGCGTCAGGCAATCCTGTATTTGGCTGCACAGGAGATGGAAGCTATGCTGGCTGAGCAGGACAAACAGCATCAGCAAGGTGAAGAACAGATCGTTGAGTGGATGGAGCGGCTGCGGCAGCAGGCTGCCAACAAGGAGGGGCATCAATGAGTCAAGCGCGTAAAATTATCGTGGGAACGCGGCAAAGCGCCCTGGCGCTAACGCAGACGGGACAAGTTATTGCACATTTGGAGGCGATTTGCGCCGCCAGGCAACTGCCTTACACGTTTGAAATTCGCAAGATCGTCACAAAAGGCGACCGTATCGTAAATGTAACCTTGTCAAAGGTAGGCGGCAAGGGACTGTTTGTAAAAGAAATCGAGGACGCGCTGCTTAATGGTGAGATCGATATGGCGGTACATAGCATGAAGGACATGCCATATGCCTCGCAGAAAGGTCTGATGAACGGGGCGGTTCCGAGGCGCGTTGATCCCCGGGACTGTCTAGTTACGAAAGGCTATCGCTCATTGGACGAGCTGCCGCATGGCGCGAAGGTAGGCACAAGCAGCCTGCGCCGTGTATGTCAGCTTAGTCATCTGCGTCCCGACTTGAAGCTGGAGTCGATTCGCGGCAACATTGATACCCGCATGAGCAAGCTGGAGACTGAAGGCTTCGATGCAGTCGTGCTGGCAGCAGCCGGTCTTATCCGGATGGGCTGGGAGGACCGGATATCCGCTTACTTGCCCGAGGAATTGTCAGTGCCGGCGGTCGGCCAAGGGGCGCTCGGCATTGAATGCCGGGACAATGATAAAGAGGTGCGCGAGTTGCTGGCCGCGTACAACGATCCGGAGACCTCGCTCGCCGTACGTGCAGAACGAAGCTTTCTCGGTACGCTGAACGGCAGCTGTCAAATTCCGATTGGCGCCTATGCGACGATTTCCGCACCGGAAAACGGGGGGCAAGAGCCGCTCATTACACTGACAGGAATCGTCGGATCTCCGGATGGAGCAGAGCTTTTAAAGGAAATATGCAAAGGCACGGACCCCGAGCAGGTTGGAAGACAAGCTGCGGAGGCGCTTAGATCTAGAGGTGCAGATCGTATACTGGCTGAAGTTGGGGGATAACGAAGCGTATGGGGATAGAGCGAGATAACGCTGGAGCGAAAGGAACAGTATATTTGGTAGGAGCCGGTCCAGGCGATCCGAAACTGATTACTGTCCGCGGATTGGAATGTTTGCGTATTAGCGATGTCGTTGTCTACGACCGGCTGGCAAGCCCGCGTCTGCTGCGAAACCTGAAGCCAGGAGCAGAAAGAATTTATGTAGGCAAGCTGCCTGACCGGCATACGATGAGGCAGGAGGAGATTAACCAGCTGCTGGTCGATCTGGCCTTGCAGGGCAAGACCGTCACCCGGTTAAAGGGCGGTGATCCGACTATATTTGGCCGCGTAGGCGAGGAAGCGGAGCTGCTCTACGACAATGGAATTGAGTTTGAAATTGTTCCAGGCATTACATCGGCTATTTCCGTGCCGGCTTATGCGGGCATTCCGGTTACACACCGGGACCTGGCATCCTCGCTCTCAATCGTTACCGGCCATGAAAGTCCGGACAAGCTGGATCATTCGATACATTGGGATAAAGTAACTAATGCCACAGGAACCCTTATTTTTTTGATGGGAGTCGCCAAAATCGGATATATTGCCAGTCAGTTAATCAAGCATGGCAAAGAGCCTTCTACCCCGGTAGCGTTAATCCGCTGGGGAACGCGGGTGGAGCAGGAGACCGTTGTCGGCACCCTGGCAACAATTGAAGAGATTGTGCGGGCAGCTGATTTTAAGCCGCCGGCAGTTATTGTCGTGGGCGATGTTGTTGTGCAAAGAGAAAAGCTGCGCTGGGCAGAACGGAGGCCGCTGTTCGGTACGAGGGTGCTCGTGACAAGAGCCAGATCACAAAGCAGCGAATTGGCCGAGCGGATCGAGACGCTGGGCGGAGAAGCATGTGAGTATCCTGTCATTGCAACGCGCGAGTCTGCTGCCGCCGAGCAGATTGAGCGGGTGACCGAAGCGCTGCAAGCAGCTGAAAGCTATGATTGGCTGTTATTTACGAGTGTCAATGGCGTCGAATATTTCTTTGGCTGGCTAAGCAGGCTCGGCATCGATATTCGGCGTTATTATAAAGCGCGAATTGCGGCAGTAGGACCGGCAACCGCAGCGGCGCTGGAGAGCCGCGGGCTGATCGTTGACAGCATTCCGGCACAGTTTCAGGCTGAGGGTCTGATTGACATCTTGGCGGGCGAATTGCAAGCCGGACAGCGGGTGCTGCTGGCGCGCGGAGCATTGGGTCGAGACGTGCTTCCGAAGGAGCTGCGGGCAAGAGGTGCAGAGGTCGTTGATGCCGCCATTTATGAGACGGTCGTTGCCGAGGAACAGGATGAAGAAGCGTTGGAGCTGCTAAAAGACGGCAAAGTGCATATGATTACTTTTACTAGCTCGTCTACGGTGAACAATTTAATAACAGTACTTAAGCGCTCAGGAATTACTAATCCGCTGGAGCTGCTGAGTGCTGCTACGATCGCTTGCATTGGCCCGTTGACTGCGGAGGCAGCCAGAAACGCAGGCCTGCATGTTCATATACAGCCTGAAGACGCGACGATCGAATCGTTAGTTCAGGCTATGGCTGCTTATCGATTGAAAGAACGGATGAAACATGAGGAGGCGCTCAAACCATGAATTTTCCTGTAACGAGATTGCGCAGACTGCGTCGTACACCTGCACTAAGAAACATGATGCGGGAGACTGTTTTAACTGCACATGACTTGATATATCCGATTTTTGTAACGCATGGCAGCGGAATTAAGGAAGAGATTCCTTCCATGCCTGGCATTCATCATTTTTCAATTGACCGGCTCAAGGAGGAAATCGATGCCGTCGTTAAGGCCGGACTCCAGTCTGTACTGCTGTTCGGCGTCCCAGAGCATAAAGATGAAGCGGGAACTTCCGCTTATGCGGAGGACGGGATTGTCCAGCAGGCGATCAAAGCGGTCAAAGCATGGGCCCCTGAGCTGGTTGTTATTGCCGATACATGCCTTTGCCAATTTACTTCGCACGGCCATTGCGGTGTAATTGAGCATAATCCGCTTAGCGGCGCTGCGGAGATTGCCAATGACCCGTCGCTTGAGCTGCTTGTTCGGACTGCCGTATCGCAAGCGGCTGCAGGCGCTGACATTATTGCACCGTCGAATATGATGGACGGCTTTGTTTATGCCATCCGTACAGGACTCGATCAGGCCGGCTTTGAGCAGATTCCGATCATGTCTTATGCCGTCAAGTACGCATCCGCCTTCTACGGTCCATTCCGGGATGCCGCTCATTCCACACCGCAGTTTGGCGACCGCAAAACCTATCAAATGGATCCTGCCAATGCGCGCGAGGCGCTGCGCGAAGCGGATGCGGACGTAGCCGAGGGTGCGGATATGCTGATGGTAAAGCCTGCGCTCGCTTACCTGGATGTGCTCCGCCTGTTGAAAGAGAGCTTCGACCTGCCGGTCGCAGCCTATAATGTCAGTGCGGAATATTCCATGGTCAAGGCGGCTGCTGCCAATGGCTGGATCGACGAACGGGCGATTGTGCTTGAGACGCTTACTGGGATGAAGCGTGCGGGTGCTGATTTAATTATTACTTATCATGCAATTGATGCAGCCAATTGGCTGCAAGGCAATTAGAGGATCGGTGACAACTATAGAGAGCGGGTGTGTCAATAATGAACGGCAATATGGGAAGAAGAGAAGATGAGCGTTCCAAAGCTGCTTTTGCCAAAGCGAAAACTGTAATACCTGGCGGGGTCAATTCCCCTGTACGGGCCTTTCGCTCGGTAGGACTGACCCCGGTATATATGGAACGCGGGGAAGGCTGCCGCGTGTACGATATCGACGGCAATCATTACATCGATTATGTAGGCTCATGGGGACCGCTGATCGTAGGGCATGCTCATCCTGAGGTTGTTGAGGCGATTAAGCGGACAGCTGAAAAAGGAACAAGCTTCGGTGCGCCGACTGAGCTGGAGACGATGATGGCGGAGCTGGTCTGCGAGCGAGTGCCGTCCGTCGATATCGTCCGGATGGTCAATTCGGGCACAGAAGCGACGATGAGCGCATTGCGCCTGGCGCGCGGCTATACACAGCGCAGCAAAATATTGAAATTCGAAGGCTCATACCATGGGCATGCCGACAGTCTGCTCATTAAAGCCGGCTCCGGCGTCGCGACATTAGGGCTGCCGGATAGCCCCGGCGTGCCGGAAAGCATCGCTTCGCAGACGATCACCGTTCCGTATAATGATCTTGCTTCTGTCAAATTAGCCTTTGAACATTACGGCGAGCAAATTGCTTGTATCATTGTTGAGCCGGTGGCTGGCAATATGGGGGTTGTGCCGCCGCTGCCAGGCTTTTTGCAAGGCCTGCGCGACGTTACGAATGAATATGGCAGCTTGCTCATCTTTGACGAGGTTATGACCGGCTTCCGTGTTCATTATCATTGTGCGCAAGGGCTGTATGGAATTACACCTGATTTGACATGTATGGGCAAAGTGATCGGCGGCGGGCTCCCCGTCGGTGCCTATGGCGGTAAACGCGAAATTATGGAAATGATGGCGCCTACCGGCCCTGTTTATCAGGCGGGCACCTTGTCCGGCAATCCGCTGGCTATGGCAGCAGGCTACACAACATTGTCGTTGATGACCCAAGAGAAGTATGAGCGATTGGAGCAATTGTCTGTTCGCCTGCAGCTCGGCTTTGAGGCGAATGCAGCAAAGCATGGCGTAGCGAGCACGATCAATCGAGTAGGCTCGATGGTGTGCCCGTTCTTTACGGATCAGCATGTGATAAATTTTGAAACGGCCAAAACCGCTGATTTGGAACGGTTCAAAGCTTATTTTGCCAGCATGCTGGAGCTGGGTGTAACTATCGCCCCTTCACAATTTGAAGGCATGTTTGTCTCTACAGCACATGATGAGGCTATCATCGACCAGACGATTGCCGCCCATGATGAGGCGCTGCGGCGTCTATAGCTGATGAAAATAGCATATCAACGTAATGGTGAATGGCTGGAATTGCCGATCGCATCTCTTAACAGCTGCAATCATGATGTTCCAGCCGAGCTTCACCTGCCGCTCAGAGCCGGCAGCCATCCGCATGAGGTGCGGAAGCGGCTGCTGGCTCTCCGTCTCTTTCCTGATAAATGGGTCAATCGCTTGTTTTCGGTAGGAGGGATTCGCGTAGAAGAGAATACCGTCCTGCTCCATGCGTTCAAGCCTGCCGATGTAGCAAAAAATGCGATGTACAGACTGGCTCAGCAGCGAAGGCAGCAAGGCTTCAAAGACGGCGGGGAGCAGCCCGCTGTGCTTTATGAGGATGATTGGTGCATCGTGTTTAATAAACCGGCCGGAATGCCTGTACATCCAAATGGGCCGGATCATAGAGGAACGCTGGACGAGGCCGCGGCATTGCATTGCCTGCTGCAAGACGACCCTTTGCCGGTAAAGCATATCCACCGCTTGGATGACGATACTGCCGGCCCGGTGCTGTATGCCAAGCACGAGCTTGCGCAGCTTATATTGGATGAAGCGATGCGCAGCAAGAAGGTAGAACGATATTATGAAGCGATTGTCGAAGGAAAGCTAAAAAGGCCGAAAGGTACAATTCAAGCGCCGATCGGCAAGGACCGCCATCACGGCTCGCGTCGGCGTGTTACACCCGCAGGCGATCCGGCTGTAACACACTATTATACGGAAGCGCTATATCGGGACGCCTCGCTGGTCAAGCTGCGACTTGAAACAGGGCGCACACATCAAATTAGAGTGCATATGAGTTATATGGGCTATCCGCTCGTTGGCGACAAGCTCTATGGCGGCAGCGGCCGTTTGCTGTCTCATCAAGCGCTGCGCGGAGAAAGGCTGGAGTTTGTACATCCGCTAAGCGGCGAAACTGTAACTGTGATAGCGCCAGAGCCACCATGGTTTACAATTTTAAAGGAAAAGCTGTCCCGCTTGTAAATTCCTAGTCATGCCTGCCCGAACCTTGCCATATAGATAAATAGGGAAGATAGCTGTAACCAAGCAGTAAGAAGGGGAAGGGAGGACGACAAACGTGACTAATCAAGCGGGTGGTTTACGCTTTGATGTTTATGAACGGGTACATTTGCCGGAAGAGGCGGCTAGCATCGATGAGTTGGAAGAAATTGAGCTGACGCCGCAAATCCAGGTTGAAGAGCTGGGAGAGCAGGTTTTTTTAAAGGGGCATTTGCTTTTAACCGGCGTTTATCGGGCTCAGACGGAGCAGGCTGATATTCAGTCGCTCAAGCACCTGATTCCGGTGGAAATTACGCTGCCGATGAACCGGGTTAGTCGGCTTGATGAAATTTCAGTCGAAATTGACAACTTTGATGCTGACGTATTGTCGGCCAGGACAATCAACATAACCGGCGTTTTGTCCCTGTACGGAATCGAAGTGGAGCAGGCTCAGGAGACAAATCGCTGGCAGGAAGAACCGTTCACGGTTGTACATCGCAGAGAGGATGAGGCGGATTCTGAGGAGCTGCAGCAGCATTCGCGGGAGCCGGAGCAGCCGGCTCAGCTTGAGAAATCCGAAGAACTGCCGGAGGTAGCCTCCATTGAGGAGGAAGGGGTAGCTGAGGTAAGCGGATGGGATGAGCCTGCCGGCATATTTAAGGCTTCTCATGAGCGGGAGGTAATTGAGCGGCAAGAAAGCGAGCGGCAGCGGGAACAGGAGCAGGAGCAGGAGCAGGAGGAGGCAATTTTACGTGAACGTGAGGCAGCGGCAAAGCTAGAACGGGAAAAAGCCGAGCTGGAGGCTGCGCGCCGGGAATGGATGGAGCGCGAACGTGAGGCCCAGCTGCGTGAAGCGGAGCAGCGTGAAGCGGCGCAGCGCGAGGCTCAGCTGCGTGAAGCAGAGCGGCGTGAGGCGGAGCAGCGCGAGGCTCAGCAGCGCGAGGCTCAGCAGCGCGAGGCTCAGCAGCGTGAGGCGGAGCAGCGTGAGGCCCAGCTGCGTGAAGCGGAGCAGCGTGAAGCAGAGCAACGTGAGGCAGAGCTGCGTGAAGCGGAGCAGCGTGAAGCAGAGCAACGTGAGGCAGAGCTGCGTGAGGCGGAGCAGCGCGAGGTGGAGCTGCGTGAAGCGGAGCAGCGCGAGGTGGAGCTGCGTGAAGCGGCGCAGCGCGAGGCCCAGCTGCGTGAAGCAGAGCAGCGTGAGGCTCAGCTGCGTGAAGCAGAGCAGCGTGAGGCTCAGTTGCGTGAAGCAGAGCAGCGTGAGGCGGAGCAGCGTGAGGCAGAGCGGCTCGAGGCAGAGCAGCGTGAGGCAGAGCTGCGAGAGGCAGAACTGCGCGAAGCGACTCTGCGTCAAGCAGCTGAGGATCAGCGTAGGCAGCAGGAGGCTGACCGGCAAGAGGAGCTTGCCAAGAAGCAGAAAGCTGCAGTATCTTCGCCTACAGCTGATGAAAAGGCAGAAGCTGAAGCGGTTGAAGCAAGCGAGCTCGCTGCGGATGCAAAGTCTCAACAGGAACCGGCAGAGCAGGAGTCGTCTTCGCTCCAATATGCTATGAATGAGCCTGAAGAAGCTAATGTGAGCAACGAGCGCCAGGAGATGCGCGTGGCGCTTGGGACGAAGCGTTCTTCAGGCGAGAGCGAGACCGCATCCGGCGGAGTAGGCTTCCGTTCGCTGCTGCAATCCAGTATTCGCGAACAGGAAGCGCGCAACGCAGCCGAGGAACAAGCTGCAAAAGCTAAACCGGAACCTATAGAAGAGGTGGCCGGGGAAGAAATAGAATGGAAATCGTTGTTTTTGAACCGCCCCTCTGACGAAAATTCCTTCTCCAAGGTTCGGATTTGCATCGTTCAGCGCGAGGAGACGCTTGAGCTTATTGCCGGCCGTTACCAGCTTCAACCGCGTGAGCTTGCTTTGTACAATCGCTTGGCCGATCAGACTGTCGCAGTAGGACAGGTACTCTACATCCCGAAATAATAAACATGTTCCGCCAGCAAAACAAACAGGAGCCGTCTCAAAATAGTGGCAACTATGGAGAGAGGGCTTTTTCATTTTGTTTTTTCACAAATTTTTGTGTAGTTTGTTCATGGCGGGTTGACGACTTGAATTAGAAACGTGTATGATATTTGTTATAAGGGAATACTTGCATAGAAAGACGTTGAAAGGGAAGAGTGGCAGTGATGCCTTCAGAGAGCAGAACCATATGCTGAGAGGTTCCGTAGGATGAAGCTGCGACAGGTCGCCCCGGAGTTGCTGATTGGACATTCAATTTGTCCCGTTCAGCCGGTTTACAGCCGTTATCTGTTTGAAGTGTCGCGCAGACAGTACAATGCTGTGCGAAACAAAGGTGGTACCGCGGAAGCCAAACCTTTCGTCCTTTGCTATAAGGATGAGAGGTTTATTTTTTTGAAAATATAAGAAAGTATAAGTTTCACCTTATACACAGCTTATATTTCTAAGGGAAGAAACTTGCCTCGCGCAAAGGACGGCGTCAGCCGTTTCTTCTTGCCACATAAGAATTTATAAGTTTCCAGACTGTGCGGAAAAACAAATTCTTATTGGCGATAAAAATTACCTTTAAACGCGGTCGCTCATCCTCGCAGAACTTCGATAGAAGTTTTTCTCAATGTATAGAATTTTTAAGTTTCATCCCTATAAATTCTATAAAATTTCAGAGGAAGAAACTTGGCGAATGCCCAGGGACAACGTGAGCCATTTTTCTCGGGGCGAGTGGGAGCGATGCGGACTTACGATCCCTTATTTAGTCCAAAAACAGGGACAATTCGAGGTTTTGCGGACACACGATCCGTTATTTACGCTTTTTCTCCGCTTTTCGCGGTGTTTGGAGACCAATAACGGAACCACGGTCCGCAGTCCTGCCGTTTTGACATGTTTGTTCACAGATAACGGAATGACGGTCCGCGAAATGGATATGCTCGCTCGAAAAAGGACGGCGCAGGCCGTTTCTTCTTGATTAAAGGCCAACGGGCGGGACAACGAGGTTGCCCAAGCCGGTTTGCAATATTTATTGGAGGTAGAACGCAATGTCTGACAATCAGGCGACAACTACAATGCCGACCACATATGATCCAAAGGCGGCAGAAGCCAAATGGTACGATTACTGGATGAAGGGCAATTATTTTCAAGCTGGCGCCAAGCCGGATGCTAAGCCGTATACAATCGTTATTCCGCCTCCGAATGTAACGGGCATGCTTCACATCGGGCATGCGCTGGATTGTACTTTGCAGGATATTTTGATCCGCACGAAACGTATGCAGGGATATGATGCATTATGGCTGCCAGGAAGCGACCATGCAGGTATTGCTACCCAAACGAAGGTGGAGCAAAAGCTGCGCGAGGAAGGTTTAAGCCGCTATAATCTTGGGCGCGAAAAGTTCCTGGAGAAGGTCTGGGAATGGAAGGAGCGCTATGCGGACGCTATCCACCAGCAGTGGGCGAAAATGGGATTTTCCCTTGATTACTCCCGGGAACGGTTCACTTTGGATGAAGGGCTTTCGCGTGCTGTCAGAGAAGTATTCGTACGTTTGTATGAAAAAGGGCTAATTTACCGCGGCAAAAAAATTATCAACTGGGATCCGGCAGCGCGCACCGCTTTATCCGATATCGAGGTAGAGCATAAGGAAGTGAATGGTCATTTGTACCATTTGCGTTACCCGCTCAAGGATGGCAGCGGATATTTGATGGTAGCGACTACCCGTCCAGAGACGATGTTGGGTGATACAGCGGTAGCCGTACATCCTGAAGACGAGCGCTATAAGCATCTGATCGGAAAAATGCTCGTGCTGCCGATACTTGGACGGGAAATTCCGGTCATCGGTGATGAGTATGTAGAAAAGGACTTCGGTTCAGGCGCGGTAAAAATAACACCGGCCCATGATCCGAATGACTTTGAAGTCGGACTGCGTCATAGTCTTCCGCAAATTGTCGTAATGGACGAAGGCGGAGTGATGAATGCTGAGGCGGGCCCGTATCAGGGCATGGACCGTACGGAGTGCCGCAAGCAGATCGTTGCCGATCTGCAGGCGCAAGGCGTATGCGTAGAAATTGAAGATCACGTTCACCAAGTAGGGCACAGCGAGCGCAGCGGAGCTGTTGTCGAACCGTACCTGTCTACGCAATGGTTTGTGGCGATGAAGCCGCTGGCCGAAAGATCGGTGGAGGCTCAACGCAGCGGTGCAGGTGTACGCTTTGTGCCGGAGCGCTTTGAAAAAACATATTTGCACTGGATGGAAAATATTCGCGATTGGTGTATTTCCCGGCAATTGTGGTGGGGGCATCGCATACCTGCCTGGTATTGCGAGGATTGCGGAGAGATGCATGTAGCCCGCGAGGATTTGACGGTCTGCAGCGCTTGTCAAAGTGAAAATCTCCGGCAGGACGAGGATGTGCTGGATACCTGGTTCAGCTCGGCGCTCTGGCCGTTCTCGACACTCGGCTGGCCGGACCAAACGGCTGACCTTGAGCGCTATTATCCAACAAGCGTGCTGGTAACCGGTTATGACATTATTCCTTTCTGGGTTGCGCGGATGATTTTCTCCGGCTTGGAATTTACAGATCAAATGCCATTCCAAGATACGCTTCTGCATGGGCTCGTGCGCGACGAGCATGGACGCAAGATGTCAAAATCGCTTGGCAACGGCGTCGATCCATTTGAGGTCATTGAGAAATATGGCGCAGACGCGATGCGTTTTATGTTGGCTACAGGAATTACACCAGGGCAAGATTTGCGTTTCCGTTGGGAAAAAGTTGAGCAGGCCCGCAATTTTGCCAATAAAATTTGGAATGCGTCGCGGTTTGCTTTAATGAATCTCGAAGGTGTTAAAGCGGCAGATGTGGATATAAGTGTAGAGCTTGGTACAGCAGACCGCTGGATTTTACACCGTCTCAATGAAACGGTTCGCGATGTTACGCGCCTGATCGATATCTACGAATTCGGCGAGACAGGGCGTGTGCTATACAACTTTATTTGGGACGACTTATGCGATTGGTATATTGAATTCGCCAAGCTTAATTTATATGGCCAGAATGCGGCCGCCAAGAAAGCCACGCAATCTGTGCTTGCTTACGTTCTTGACCGCACGCAGCGCTTAATTCATCCTTTTATGCCGTTTATTAGTGAGGAAATTTGGCAGCACCTTCCTCATGAAGGCGAAACGATTACGCTTGCGGCTTGGCCTGTCTATGATACAGCGCTTGAAGCGCCTGACGCTGTAAGCGAAATGGAGCTGCTGATGGATGCCATTCGCGCAGTACGCAATGTGCGCGCTGAAGTTAACGTGCCGATGAGCAAGAAGATCGAGCTGCTGATTAAGCCTGCAAATGAAGCGGCGGCGGCCATTTTAAGCCGCAACGAAGAGTTTGTAAGCCGCTTTTGCGGTACCTCGAAGCTGGAAATCAATCTTTCCGCTGCAGCGCCGGACAAAGCGATGTCCGCTGTAATTACAGGTGCTGAGCTGTACTTCCCATTAGCGGGACTGATCGATATTGCCCAGGAAATTACACGTCTGGAAAAGGAAATTGCTAATCTCGACAAAGAAGTTGAACGAGTTGAGAAGAAGCTGGCCAACGAAGGCTTTGTTGCTAAGGCACCGGCGAAAGTAATCGAGGAAGAGCGGGCTAAAATGGCTGACTATGCCGACAAGCGGGATAAAGTAAAAGCAAGACTGGCGGAGCTGCGCAATTAAGCGCAGCTTGTCCTCATATAATGACAGTAACAAGAAGGAAGCGATTTCCATGATAAATAAACGCGAGCAAGCTGGCGAACGGTCGTTTGCCAATTATGAAGAGGCACGAGCGTGGATTGAAGGATTAGTTCAGTTCGGCATTCGTCCGGGAATGGAACGGATTAACCGGTTGATGGAAGCTTTTGGTCATCCGCAGCGCCGTCTTAAATTTATTCATGTTGCCGGTACGAACGGCAAGGGCTCAGTCTGCGCATATTTAACGACGGTTTTGCTGCGCGCAGGTTATGATGTAGGCACATTTACATCACCGTATATTGTGAAGCTGACGAATCGTTTTCAGTACAATGGTGCAGACATCCCTGAAGAAACGCTGTGCCAATTAGCGAATGAGCTCAAGCCGCATGTGGATGAAATTGCAGGCACTGAGCTTGGCTCGCCGTCCATGTTTGAAGTATCTACTGCATTGGCTATCCTATATTATGCGAAGGTGTGCTATCCTGATTATGTCGTCTGGGAGACTGGTCTCGGCGGCAGATTGGATGTGACCAATATCGTTACCCCTGTCGTATCGGTCATTACCAATGTTGGACACGATCATATGGATATTCTCGGCGATACGATCGAAGCGGTAGCCAAGGAAAAAGCAGGAATTATCAAGCCGGGTGTTCCGGTAATTTCGGCTGTAAGTCAGCCGGAAGTCCAGCAGGTAATCAAGGACAAGGCGCGTGCAACTCAAAGTGCGCTTTATTTGCTTGGAGAGCAATTTTCAGAGCAGGTTCAAGAGGTAAATGAAGATAAACAGATGTTTAATTTCGAAGGTCCGTTCCGTTCTCTAGAAGGGCTTGCTATTTCGCTTAATGGGGCTCATCAGCGTACGAATGCTGCGGTCGCCATTATGACTTTGGAGGTATTACAGCAGTACTACGCGCTTATTGTAGACGATGAAGACCTGCGCCGCGGCTTGCAGGAGACACAGTGGCCCGGCAGGCTGGAGATGATTCAGCGAACACCGCGTTTATTGCTGGATGGCGCGCATAACCCTGAAGGTGCCGAGATGCTGGCAACTGCTCTGAGAGATACCTATTCGTACAAGCGGCTGCATGTCATGATCGGGATGCTATCAAATAAGAATCATCAAGATACATTGCGGCATATACTACCTCTAGCGGATACGCTTATCATAACCGAGCCGGACTTTAGGAAAGCAATGTCGGCAGCTTCGTTAGCGGAGCTTGTGCAGTCGATGAATGAGAATACGTGCGAACTCGTTATTGAACGGGATTGGAAAGAGGCGCTGCAGCGTCTGCAAGATTTGACAGGCGAAGAAGATTTGGCGGTCGTAACCGGCACACTCTATTTAATTGCTGATGTGCGGTCGAAACTGCTTAACAATATGGAATCTGAAAAAGGTTGGTGAACCGTCCTTGAATACGGCAGAACATGTTCATTTCATCGGTATTGGCGGTTATGGCATGAGTGCGATTGCCCGTGTCATGCTCGAAATGGGCTATAAGGTAACAGGCTCAGATGTAGCCAGACAAGAATTAACTGAGAAGCTAGCTGATAAAGGGGCTAAAGTTTATATTGGCCATGAGGCTGGCAATGTAGAAGGAGCGGATCTTGTAGTCTATTCGACTGCGCTGCCTCCGGATAATGTGGAGCGTAAGGCTGCTGAGCATCTGAACATTCCTATTTTGCACCGAGCACAAATGTTGGCCAGACTGATGAATGGCGGCAAGGGCATAGCTGTAGCAGGAGCTCATGGGAAGACGACAACCTCCTCCATGATTGCACTTGTTATGGAGCTTTGCAAAGCGGATCCAACCTATATTATAGGCGGAGAAATAGTAAATGTTGGCACGAATGCAAAGGCAGGCAAAGGGGATTACGTCGTAGCGGAAGCGGATGAGAGCGACGGTTCCTTTTTGCAATATCACCCAAGTATAGCGATTGTGACTAATATTGAACCCGATCATTTGGAAAACTATGATGGCGATTTTACGAAGCTGAAGGCGGCGTATGTACAATTTTTAAGCCAAATCAAAGAGGACGGCTGCGCTATTGTATGTGCAGACGATGAAAATATCGGCGAACTGCTGCCAAAGCTTAGCAAGGGACCTCTAGGCAAAGATCGGTTAATCACATATGCGATTGATAATGAAGCTGATTATCAAGCGAAAAACCTGGTGCTGGGCGACCGCAAGCTTTCGTTTGACGTTATTTGCCGCGGCAAAGAGATGGGACGAATCGAACTGGCAGTTCCGGGAAGACATAATGTTTACAATGCGCTGGCGACTGTTGTTACATGTCTGGAAGCCGGATTGCCGTTTGCCGATATTGCTGCTGCTATCATTTCCTTCCGTGGAGCCAAGCGCAGATTTCAGGTGCTTGGCGAAGTGAATGATATGCTGGTCATTGATGATTACGCCCATCATCCGACTGAAATTCAGGCGACGATCAGCGCGGCGAAGGCGACCGGGAAGCGGATTATCGCCGTCTTCCAGCCGCAGCGCTATACGCGCACCTACTTCCTCTTCGAGCAGTTCAGCAGAGCCTTCGCTGAAGCCGATGAGGTGATTATTACTGATATTTACTCGCCGGCGGGAGAACGGCTGATCGAAGGCGTCAATTCTGAGAAGCTGGTGGAGCTAATTAAGCAAAACAGTAATCCGAACACTGCTTATATACCGACTAAAGAAGAAGTGCAGCAGCAGCTGATGAAGCAAATCGCTCCAGGCGACCTTGTCATTACAATGGGGGCGGGAGATATTTGGAAAGCGGCTGACGGCCTTGCCAAAGCATTGGCAGCGCAAAATCAAAACTAATGCAGTGGACCGGTTCAATTGCCCAGGCGAAAGCAGGGCAGGAGCCGGTTTTTTTTGTTTTTAACGCCCGCCGAGGCCGAGCAGGCCGCATTAATTTATAAAAATGTTTTAAGAATAAAACTTTTATCGGCAATTGTCGTTATACTAGTTAAAAGAAGGAGTTCTAACTCTCTTAAATTGTTCATAGATTCTAGTAGAGAATGTGGACAAGGAGAGAGTGACATGAATTCTAAATCTCGCATTACATACCGCTTTGACCGTAAGGATGGAACTCGCGTGGAACAGCAGCCTTCAGCCGCCGCTTCTTCTAATGTCGTCCCCTTTTTCCAGGAAGAACTGAAGTTTTCTTCAGATGTCGGAACTTGGAAAAGCCCGTTTCAGGATGATGCATTCGCGCTGGAAAAGCTCATTCGCGAGTCGGAGCAGCCTGTATCTCCTGCCAGGGCCGCATCAGAAATGATGGAGTCGCACGATGTAGAAGCTACTGCTGTTGATCCTGCATCGCAGCTGCCGATACTAGACGAACATAAGCGGGCTGATGAAGAGCTTGTAGAAGAGCTTGCAGAAGAGCAGGCGGCCGCTGATCTTTTTGGGGAGAGAAACGGACCCATTATTGAAGAAGGTGTAGATGATACAAGGTACGAAGTCCGTTCTCACGGTTTTAAAGTGAACACTTCCTACCGCTCATCCCGCGGGCCGTCCTGGTATAAGGTATTTGCCTCGGTGGCGGGCGCGGTTGCTACCGGAGCTCTTTTCGGATATTTATTGCTCGGCCTATTTATGAACGGTGACGCCACGAACAATGATGCTTTGCCGGCGGCAAGCGGTTTAACGGATACGGCAAGTAATGAATCAGGCAAAAGTGCAGCGCCGGCGGCGAAAAATGCCACCTCAGAAAGCAAGCAGCCATTGTTGAATGTTGCTTTGCCTGCTGCCTCATATTATATGATTCAGTATGGCGTATTCAGCAATCGCGAAGGGATGGAGGAAGCTACGGCCGAGCTTCGCGGACAGGGCTGGGCCGCTGCGGAGATGGTCACTGGCGACGATTTCCGGGTATATGCCGGCATATCGAAGCAGCGCGAGAATGCTTTATTGTTAAGCGGCAAGCTGGTAGATAAAGATTTGTACGTCAAGGAGGTAGGAGTGCCTGCCTTGACGAAAATATTGTTTCATGGGGAAGCAGCGACGGTGCAAGCTTTTTTTGCAAAAACGGAAGACCTTATTCAGACTCTTGACAACTTTACACTTGAGAAGCTGGGACTAGGTATGCAGTCAGGGGCAGGATGGAAGGATGCGCATCAGCAATGGACGCGCAGTTTACCGGAGATGGAGACAGGCGTGCAGGATGAAGCAGGCAAGGCTGCGCTGCGCAAAATCGCACAAGCGTTGAATAATGCGGCAGTGGCTGCAGGCGAATATGAGAGGAAAGCGTCCGATTCTCATTTATGGGCCATTCAAACTGCTATTATGGAAACGGTTATGCTGCAGAAATCCTGGTTTGCGTCAATCGATGCATTGTAAAGGAGCACTATCGCGCGTATAATAAAGAGGGTGTCAAATTATGGCGAGGGACGTTGGAAGATGAAGAAAAATTTTTGGACGCTATTACTATTCATCCTCATTGGATTGTTAGCCGGCACGCTTGTCTCTTACTGGCTGCAGTCTGTTCCGGGACTCGCTTTTTTAACGAGAACAAAAGAGATTAATTGGTCGCCAGCAGCCGATTTGCTTGTCGCAAGCTACGATCTGACCATTCGGATCGATATAAGCTTGCTCAGCATTGCAGGCTTGGTGCTGGCGATATGGCTGTATCGCAGGATGTAGTGCGGGACAGCCGGTAACCCCTTGCACAAGGAGTGCATGACAGGATGGGGAATTCCTTCCACACCAATCCAATCAACATTCGCCAGATCGTACTGGCTTCATCTTCTCCGCGCCGGCGGGAACTGGTCGCTTCACTTGGCCTCTCCTTGCCGGTTCTCATTTTGTCTACCAATGCGGACGAAGAAACGCCTGCGGACTGGTCCCCTTCGTATGTAGTTGAACAGCTCGCTCTACGCAAAGCGAATGCCGCCATTGAGCAGCTCCAGGGAGAACACGCTTCAAACTCCGTTATTATCGGCGCCGATACGATCGTCGTTCTGGATGGTCAAATATTGGGCAAGCCGGCAGATGCCGCGGATGCGGTAAGCATGTTGACGGCCCTGCAGGGCCGCGAGCATGAAGTCTATACCGGAGTAGCCACGATTGGTACAGCGGACATGCATACGATCGTTCGTCATCGTATGACGCGCGTAAGCATGAAGCCGATGAATCAGTGGCAAATTGAACGTTATGTGGCAACTGGGGAACCGATGGATAAGGCCGGTAGCTATGCGATTCAAGGGATAGGTGCAACTAACGTCGACAAAATTGCCGGTTGCTATTTCAATGTCGTCGGGCTTTCGCTGTCGCTTTTGGCTGATATGCTTGGCGAGTACGGCATTACGCCTTATTAGCAAATTCATCGGTCCCGTTGTAATAAATTCAAAGGCGGGATCAAGATATGGAAGAGCGTCAATATGTATTGCGTGATGTCCCTAATGAGGATCGACCTAGGGAACGTATGATAGCACGCGGGGCGGAAGCGCTGAGCCACGCGGAATTGCTGGCTATTTTGTTGCGAACGGGAACGAAGCGGGAATCGGCTGTATTACTGGCCGCTCATCTATTGCACAAATGCGGGAGCCTGCAGGGACTCGTAGATATGAGCATTGATGAATTGACGGCAATCCGCGGCATTGGCCCGGCGAAGGCGGTTCAGCTGAAAGCTGGAGTCGAGCTGGGGCGGCGGCTTGCCAGGAGCCGGGGAGCGAGCTCTCCGGCCATCCATCGGCCTGCGGATGCAGCGCAATTATTGATGGAAGAGATGCGGTATTTAAAACGGGAGCATTTCGTCTGCTTGTTTTTAAATACGAAAAATCATATCATTACACAAGAAACTTTGTCGGTTGGAACATTAAACGCTTCGCTCGTACATCCTCGTGAAGTATTCCGCGCTGCGATCAGATGCAGCTGCGCTTCGATCATTTGCGCGCATAATCATCCTAGCGGGGACCCTACCCCCAGCCCGGAGGATATAGCGCTCACTCGACGTTTGCAGGAGGCGGGCGAGCTTGTCGGCATCAGTCTGCTTGATCATTTGGTAATCGGTGACAATCGATTTATCAGTTTGAAGGAGCAGGGTCTGATGTAATATAATAACTAAGTTGTCTTCTCTAATTAAGAAAGGAAGAATGGATATGTTCGGTGGTTCAAAAGATCTTGGAATTGACCTTGGAACGGCAAATACGCTCGTTTATGTAAGGGGAAAAGGCATTGTCGTCAGAGAGCCTTCAGTGGTAGCTCTGCGTACTGATACTAAAACAATTGCCGCAGTGGGTGAATCCGCGAAAAAAATGATCGGACGCACTCCTGGCAATATTCGTGCTGTTCGTCCAATGAAAGATGGCGTTATCGCTGATTTCGAAACGACTTCAACGATGATCAAATATTTCATTCGTCAGGCACAAAAACCGCGTACGCTGTTTCCGCGCCATCCGAACGTTATGGTTTGTGTGCCTTCAGGCATTACAGCAGTCGAGCAGCGCGCTGTTAAGGATGCAACAGAGCAAGCGGGTGCGCGCGAAGCCTTTACGATCGAAGAGCCGTTTGCCGCTGCGATTGGAGCGGATTTGCCCGTGTGGGAGCCTACCGGCAGCATGGTAGTAGATATCGGGGGCGGCACTACAGAGGTTGCGGTTATTTCGCTAGGCGGTATTGTAACTAGCCGTTCTGTGCGGATTGCCGGCGATGAGATGGATGACGCCATCATCCAATACATCAAACGGATTTACAATCTGATGATCGGCGAGCGGACTTCTGAGCAGTTGAAGATGGAGATCGGCACAGCTTTATTGCTTGAGGAGCCGCAATCAACAGAAATCCGCGGGCGTGATCTGGTGACGGGTCTGCCTAAAACATTGGCGATTTCATCGGATGAAATCAATGAGGCGCTGGCTGATACTGTTAATGCGATTATAGAAGCCGTAAAGGTAACGCTCGAAAAATGTCCGCCTGAGCTGTCAGCAGATATTATGGACCGCGGCATTGTGCTGACAGGCGGGGGTGCCCTTCTGCACAATTTGGACAAGCTGCTGGCCAGAGAGACGGGAATGCCTGTCATTGTAGCGGAAAATCCGCTTGATTGTGTAGCGATCGGCACTGGCCGGGCATTAGACCATATCGATATGTTCAAGACGCGTGGGGGTCCGATTTCTCGTTCCAAGCGCTAATATTCAGCCCTTAAAGAATGGACGGATGAGTGGAATGGGCAGGTGAGAGAAGCATGTTTAATTGGATGCGTAACAAACGGATGTTTGTATTGATGATTGTTTTTGTATTGTTTGTGGCGGTCATGGGCTTTTCGATCGGTGATCGGAAGAAGCTGACATGGCCGGAAAACTTCTTGCTGGATGCGACAGGCATGGTGCAGCAATGGTTTTACAAGCCCGCTGGTTATATAGCGGGCTTGTTTGAAGATTTAACCAATTTGCGCAGCATTTACAAAGAAAATGAAGAACTGCGCAAGATGGCGGCTGCCTATGCCCGCGACAAAAGCAAGTTCAACGAAAATCAACAAACGCTTGCCCGTCTGCAAGATCAGCTGGGTTTCAAACAGCGGCAAAAGGAACTGAATAACTACCGGTATTTGATCGCGCAGGTGATCTCGGTCAGCAATGACCCTTACAACAAGACCATTCGGATCAATTTGGGTTCAAGGGACGGCATTAAGCCTAATATGGTCGTTGTCACTACCGATGGTCTAATTGGCATGATCAACCGGGTTTCGCCATTTTCATCGAGCGTGATGCCGCTTACGGAACTGAATGACAAGTCGCCTGATACGAAGCAGTATGCGGCAACTGCACTCGGCAAGGAACTGGATTCCTTCGGGATGATTGACAATTATGACGAACAGAGCGGCATGCTGACGATGACGCGGATTTCGGAAAAGGATCCGATGGCTAAAGGCGACACGATCATCACTTCCGGACGGGGTAACGTTTTTCCTCAAGGGATCGTGATCGGCAAGGTGGTAAGCAAGGAAGTAGGCGACTTCGGGCTGACCTATACTGCTGAGATTGAGCCGGCTGCAGATTTCACTCATCTCAAAGAGGTGTTCGTCGTTGAGGTTCCTAATCAGGAAGAGGAAGAAGACATAATGAAAGAGGAGGAGCAGGCGAAATGAGTATGCAGCGAATAGTAGCCTTTATGCTGCTGCTCTTTTTCTCTGAAGGTTCTCTTTTTTACTGGCTGCTGCCCGATAGCCTGGTAAGCCGGGTCGTCCCTCATTTTACGTTTGCCTTTGTCCTGTTCGCCGCGTTGTACCGCGGCAGACATACGGCAGTGTTGCTTGGCCTGTTCTTCGGTCTTTTGCAGGACGCGGCTTTTTATGGCAATATTATCGGTGTTCATTCCTTTGCGATGGCCGTCATCGGTTATTTGGTCGGTCTTACTATGGAAAAGCGGAGAAGTACGATGTTGATGGGATTGTCAGTCATTGTGCTGTCAACGCTTGTGTATGAGACAATCATTTATTATATTTACCGCTTATTCCGGCTTACGCATCAAACCTATGAATGGGCGCTTATGGACCATATTTTGCCAAGTCTGTTTTTGCAATTCGGATTTGCACTCATTTTTTATATTCCGGCACGTCGCTGGTATGAAGGAAGTATAAAAAAGAAGGTCGAAGAAGAGGAAGAATAGGGGCTGCAAGCAGGAAACGATACGTATCAGCAAGAATCGTATACGTATAGAGGAGGGGAGAACGTGATCGAGAAGCAGCATATTACGATTAAAGGCGTCAAGGATGGTCTTGTGTTTCTTCTCGACGATGCCTGCGAATTTCCCGTCTTGCTTGCCGAATTGCAATATAAGCTGGAAAAATCGCATCAACAGCTGCTGACTGGGCCTATCGTTCACGTACAAATCAAGCTGGGGGCGCGCCGTTTGTCCGATGATGAGCTGGAACAGATTCGATCCGTTATACGCAATCAAGGCAATTTGCTTATTCAATCGATTGAGAATGATCACGAGCCGATCGTGGAACAAACGGCAGGCAACAACTTGAAAATACTTACGGGGATCATTCGTTCGGGACAAACGGTAGAGCATGATGGAAGCTTGCTGCTGATGGGGGATTTAAACCCAGGCGGCACATTGCTATGTACAGGCGATATTTATGTACTGGGCGCTTTGCGCGGATTGGCGCATGCAGGTACAGCAGGGCGCGATGACGTCGTCATCGCAGCTTCCATGCTTCGCCCGACGCAGCTGCGAATAGCAGATGTGATTAGCCGGCCGCCGGATGAATGGATGACTGGCGATGCGATGATGGAGTTCGCTTACCTGGGTGAAGGCGTCATGAAGATAGATAAAATGACGCAGCTTAGCCGACTTCGTAAGCAGCCCATTCTTTTTAAAATGTTAGCTGAAGCTTGAAGAGGAGGAGGGCAGTCATGGGAGAGGCAATCGTAGTTACATCAGGCAAAGGCGGAGTCGGTAAGACGACGACTTCTGCTAATTTGGGTACAGCGCTGGCGCTGCATGGAAAAAAAGTGTGCATGGTTGATACAGATATTGGGCTGCGCAATCTGGACGTCATTATGGGGCTTGAGAATCGAATTATTTATGATTTGATCGATGTGGCGGAAGGGCGCTGCCGGATCAATCAGGCGCTTGTCAAAGATAAACGATTCGAAGAACTTTACATGCTGCCTGCCGCACAAACAAAAGATAAACATGACATCACCCCGGACCAGGTCAGCGCTATCATTCACGATTTGAAAAAAGAATTTGACTTCGTTGTCATCGATTGTCCTGCCGGCATCGAGCAAGGGTTTCGCAATGCCGTTGCGGGAGCCGATCGTGCGATCATCGTGACTACCCCGGAAAATGCCGCAGTTCGCGATGCCGATCGGGTAATCGGGCTGTTGGAGCAGGCAAATGTAGAAGCACGGCTTATCATTAACCGGATAAAGGCGAATATGCTGCGCTCTGGCGAAATGCTGGATATTGACGAGATTTGCCAAGTATTGGCGATTGACTTGCTTGGCATCGTGCCTGATGATGAGAAAGTAATTCGCGCAGCAAATTCAGGCGAACCGACCGTCATGGATCCATCGTCGCGGGCCGCCATCGCGTACCGCAATATTGCCCGGCGCATTCTCGGCGATATGGTGCCGTTAATGCCGATGGAAGAAAAGACAGGCATGATAAAACGGTTCCGCAAGTTTCTTGGGATGGGATGATCAACACGTGCTGGCCGCTCTGAAAAAAATCGATTGGGTCATTATTGTTCTGCTTGTTGTATTGATGGTAGTCAGCACAATGCTAGTTCGGAGTGCTACTTTCGGCTATTCTGGTTATGAAAATTACGATAATAAGACGATTATGTTTTTCGTTATCGGATTTGCAGTTGCGCTCACGGTTGCAATGCTAGATTATCGATTTTTATTGCATATATGGCTTTACTTGTATATCGCCGGTGTAGTTTTACTGATTGTCGTTTATTTAACAGCACCGGAAATCAACGGGGCGCGGGCGTGGTTTGAGCTTCCTGGCGGACTGCAATTTCAGCCGGCGGAAATGGAAAAAATCATTTTAATTTTATCGACAGCGTTTTTGATTGGACGGCGTAACGGGGGACCGCTGCGAGTGCGGCATGATTTGCTGGTCATAGCAGCTTTTTCATTTGTTCCCTTTATGCTGGTAATGATTCAGCCCGATCTAGGCAATGCAATCATTTATCTGGTTATTGTACTGGGGATGCTATGGATTGGAAATGTCCGTTATTCTCATGTTTTAATCGGTCTGACGATTGTGTTGGGCACTCTGATCGCGGCAATATATTTGTTTAATCAATTCAATCAGGAAATTCATGATTATTTGGAAAGTAAACATAAAGTGCACTGGTACGAGCGGATCAACGGCTTTATCAACCCGGCCGAAGCTTCCGAAAAGGAGGTTTACCAAGCGAATAAAGCCAAAATTGCCATTGGTTCCGGCGGGTTAACTGGTGACGGGTATATGCAGGGCGATTCCAAAAACGGCAAATTTATTCCGTATCCATACTCGGACGCTATTTTCGTCGTCATAGGTGAAGAGTTTGGCTTCCAAGGCGCCGCGGTCGTGCTGATACTTTATTTTTTACTCATTTACCGCATGATAATAATAGCCTTTCAATGCAGCGATATACGAGGTTCATATATCATTGTAGGGGTCATCTCCATGTATGTGTTTCAAATTTTTCAAAATATCGGCATGATGATCGGCTTAATGCCCATCACGGGAATTACTTTGCCTTTCATCAGTTATGGCGGAACCTCGCTGCTATTAAATATGGTTTGTATCGGAATTGTTTTTAGTGTAAAAATACATCAAGAAAAATATGAACCTGCCCAACAACTAGCTGTTTAGCGGAGCGCCGCTGACGGCTTTTTTTGTTGCCGGATAGCAACATAACAATACAAGCTGTCTCATATATTATAGCGAACAAGCTTGCATACAGATTGTATGGAGGGAGTAGCTATGGATAAGAGAAACAGTAACCGGGATCGGCGGCAAGAGCGCATTAAACAAATCATGCAAAGCAAGCGGGAGGAGCACTATACCGAAGCCGCGGCTTTCACAGATCATTCCCGTCATACCGGCACAAAAATGTTCCGGGAGGCGGACAAGCATGGGGAGCCCGATCCTGAGCTATATTGGAAAAAAGGGCCGAAGCCGTGGGAGTTTCCGGTCGCAGGCAGCGGGGCTGGGCCACTAACGGGTCTGGCAAATAAGCCGGGCGGGGATGAGCGATATACGCCGCCGCTGACAACGGGAAAATTGGTGGCCAGGGGATTTTATGTGCAATTGGTGCTGTCCGGCATTATTTTTGCTCTCATTTTTGGCATGTTCAAGCTGGACGTTCCTTTAGCCAAAGCCGGACAAAAGGTAGTCGTCTCCGCCTTAACGGAACAAATCGATTTCAGCAAGGCTGCCAATTGGTATGCAGAAAAATTTTCCGGCTCGCCCTCCTTTATCGCTGGCTTTAGCGGCGATAGCAGCGGACGCAAGGATGCGGCAGTGACAGGGGAAATTGGTCAGACGCTGCTGCCGCCGCTGGCGGAAGGGACAGTCGTGCGGACATTCGCAGAAACGTTAAGCGGCGTCGAAATTGCCGCCCAGACAGAGACAGCGGTAAACGCTGCCGAGATGGGAAGAGTCATTTTGGTGACGGAGGATGAAA
Source organism: Paenibacillus sp. GCM10027626 (assembly GCF_042676285.1). Classification (NCBI taxonomy): domain Bacteria; kingdom Bacillati; phylum Bacillota; class Bacilli; order Caryophanales; family Paenibacillaceae; genus Paenibacillus; species Paenibacillus sp. GCM10027626. The sequence continues at coordinate 186,813 of NZ_JBHTHC010000009.1, forward strand.
AAACAGGGAAGACAGTCGTCATTCAGCATGTCAATCAGCGGGTCTCAATATATGGACAGCTCGGAGCAGCGCAAGTAGCTGTCAATGACTGGGTTGAGGCAGGACAGAAGATCGGAAACTTGAAGGTCGCAGGTTCAGACGGTCACAGCCTGCTATTTTTTGCGGTGAAGGAGAAAGGGAAATACGTCAATCCCGCAGACGTAGCGGCACTTGATTAAGTGGCGCGGTATCTTGTGGTCCGTGCATCCGCTCTTTGTGCTTATTATGCTGGCTTCAATTGCTACAGGCTATTTTCTGGAATTGCTGACGCTGTTCAGTATCGTATTTGTCCATGAGATAGGCCATGTTATTGCTGCCCGCAGCTACGGCTGGACGATAAGAGAGGTCAAGCTTCTTCCTTTTGGCGGTGTTATGGAGGTAGAGGACGCTGGGGGGCTGCCTGCTAAAGAAGAAGCAGTTGTTGCGATCGCAGGACCGCTGCAAAATGTATGGATGGGACTTTTGGCCTCAGGACTAGGCTGGCTGGGAATATGGGATAGTGATTTTACCCATTATGTTGTACAAGCAAACATTGGTATCGGACTGTTTAATTTACTGCCGATTCTCCCGCTTGACGGAGGGAAATTGTTACAGGCGTGGATGTCCCGCATGCTGCCGTATCACCGTGTATTGATGTGGGGAGGCAAGCTTAGCATATTGTTGAGCGGGGCAATGATTATCTATTCGTGCTGTCCGCTCTTTCAACAGAAGGGACAGGGGATTTGGCTAAATTTGCTCATTCTCGGCCTTTTTCTCATGCTTAGCAACTGGACATACTATCGGCATATTCCCTACTTGTTTTTGCGATTTTTGACCAGCCGGGGAAAAGCTTCCGCGCGGCAAATTGCCAGGGGCGTATGGGCGGTGCCGATTGTCATCTCCAAGCGGCATACAATTTCGGATTCTCTGCGCCTGTTCAAGCGTGATCACTATCATTTCATCGTCGTGATGGAAGAGCGGGGAAGCGTGCTGGCCGTTATACCTGAACAGCGCATCATTGATGGCTATTTAGAGGATGGTAAGCCCAACCGTGCAGTTTCCGAGCTTTTCATGTAGAATAGTACCTGTACAGCAGAATGGCTGAGATGGGTGGTTGAAAGGCAATATGAGACAAATGCTCGTACATGGCAATAAAGAGACGCTTGAAACAGCGATTGTTCATGAAGGTCGATTGATTGATTTTGATATGGAAAAAAACGATGGCGCGAGGCAAGTGGTCGGCAGTCTTTATAAAGGCAGAGTCATTAACGTGCTTCCCGGCATGCAAGCCGCTTTTGTAGATATTGGTCTGGTCAAAAATGCATTTTTATATATTGATGATGTATTGCATCCTCATTTGGAACGGCAGCCAAAAGAAAAACCGCCGATAAATGAACTGCTGCGCCCCGGACAGGAGCTCATTGTACAGGTGGTCAAGGAACCGATTGGCAATAAAGGTGCAAGAGTGACAACGCATTATTCGCTCCCCGGCCGTTTTTTAGTGTATATGCCGGAGGCCGACTATGTAGGAGTATCGAAAAAAATTCAAAACGAGCAGGAGCGGGAAAGGCTTCGCTCGGCTGGCGTAGCGTTATGCCGCGACGGGGAAGGCATTATTTTGCGCACAGCTGCCGATGGCGAGAGCAGCAGTTCGCTGCGACGCGATGTCGAAATTTTGCGGGCGATGTGGTCTGAGATCAACAGCCGCTCCGCACAAGTATCCGCGCCGGCCGAGCTTCATCGCGATGCCAGTCTGTCGCACCGAATCGTCCGCGATTTTTTGACGGTTGAGATCGATGAGGTGCTGATCGATGACCGTTTGCGCTATAAAGAGACCAAAACACTTGTCGGACAAATGGCGCCCTCCATGCTGCCGCGGCTAAAATTGTATGAGCAGCGGGACGATTTGTTTAAGCAGTATCGAATTTATGCACAATTGAAGGAAGCTTTTGAACGGAGGATCCGCTTAAGCTGCGGCGGCGATCTTGTGTGGGATACGACGGAGGCGCTGACGGTAGTGGATGTTAACACAGGCCGTTTCGTCGGGACAAGCGATCTTGAGGATACCGTCTTTCGCACCAATATGGAAGCGGCGGAACAATTGGCCAGACTGCTGCGCTTGCGGGATATCGGCGGCATCATCATCGTCGATTTTATCGATATGGAGCTCGAGGAGCATCGGGAAGAAGTGTTGAAGCGACTGGAATCGCTCGCCAGACTGGATCGGACGAAATGCCAGATTGTTGGATGGACCCGCCTAGGGTTATTGGAAATAACACGTAAGAAAGCCCGCGATCATGCTCTAATGATGAAATCGATAAATCATAGTTGAACTTAGGCGACTTCTATGCTATTATGATATGGTGTTTGTTTTAAGGAAGCAATTCCTGAGCGAACCCATTACCGCACAGAGCAGGTTGACAAGCTCAGCTGGCTGTTCCAGATGACACCTGCATCAGGCGAGTCTTCGAATTTAAGGAGGTGCACCCCATGTTCGCAATTATTGAAACCGGTGGTAAGCAGTACAAAGTTCAGGAAGGCGATGTTCTGTACATCGAGAAGCTGGACGCTGTGGAAGGCGATAACGTAACATTTGACCGTGTTCTTGCTGTATCGAACGGCAGCGGTCTTGTAACTGGCACGCCAGTTGTTTCCGGAGCTACTGTATCTGCTAAAGTTGAAAAGCACGGCAAAGGTCAAAAAATTGTCGTCTACAAATACAAGGCGAAAAAGAACTATCGCCGCAAGCAAGGCCATCGTCAGCCGTACACGAAAGTAACGATCGGCGCGATCAAAGCATAAGGTTGTGCAATGATCACCATCACGATTGAACGATCAACGGATGACCGGCGAATCTTGGCATTTGCCGTTGAGGGGCATGCGAAGTTTGCCAAACCCGGCAAGGATATCGTATGTGCTGGCGTTTCTGCTGTAACGGTAGGAACGGTCAATGCGATTGAACAATTGACGGGCCTCGAGCTGCCGGCTGCCATGAAGAGCGGCTGGCTGCAATCTGAAATTCCGGTGCAGCAGGATGCTGTAGTGGATGGCAAGGTGCAGCTGCTGCTGGAGTCGATGATTGTTATGCTGAATACAATTGCTGAATCCTATGGCAAGTATGTAGCAGTACGGGAACAAAACAAATCATAAAGGAGGGAAATATCATGTTGAAACTCAATCTTCAGCTCTTCGCTTCGAAGAAGGGTGTTGGTTCGACAAAGAACGGTCGGGACAGCCACTCCAAACGTCTTGGAGCTAAACGCGCTGACGGCCAAACCGTATCGGCAGGCAGCATCTTGTACCGTCAACGCGGTACGAAAGTGCACCCAGGCAACAATGTCGGTATCGGTAAAGACGATACGCTTTTCGCTAAAGTGGAAGGCGTGGTCAAGTTTGAACGTTGGGGCCGCGATCGCAAAAAAGTGAGCGTGTACCCGGTTGAGACTGCTGCAGTTGCTGCAGCTGTTGAATAAGAACATCAATGCCCTGGCTAACAGCCGGGGCATTTTTGCTTTTAAGAAGTTTTTGGCTTGTACATAAAGTCATGTTATTTCTGCGTGAACTTTACAGTTCGTCATGCTATACTGTTTAAGGTTGGCAAAGAATAGGAAAGTAGGATTGTGGGCATGAATCGCATAAGGATAATTAAGCAATATACGGCTGCATCCATATTGCTGCCCATGGTCGCTGTGTTGATTTGGCGTTCGGAGCTGTGGCTGCTCGCCGTTCTTGTCGGTTGGCTCACTTGCGCTGCAGTAGTTTGGATAGGATGCGAACGCAAGGAGCATGCGTACCGGATGAGTAAAATGATGCAGTCCATGCAGATGACAATGATCCGGACTTTAAATCATCATCGCCACGACTGGATGAACGATCTTCAAGTGCTGTATGGATATATTCGAATGGGAAAGACCGAGAAGATGGTGCAGTGCGTAGAGCAAATTCGAGATAATATGCAATGTGAAAGTAAAATTGCTAAATTGGGCATACCATCATTGATTACGTATATTCAGTCGTTTCGGACAGTGGCGAATGGACTGCAATTGAATGTACGAATTAGAGATGAGATCGATTTGTCACAGCTGCCGATTGATGGAGAAAAGCTCGCTGCGGGTATTATTGAGATCATTAATGCTTATCGTTTTGGAGTGAAAAGCAGCATGGGCGATGTGCCTAAATTGACGCTTGAGTTTACCCGGTTTGATGACGCCTTGCAGGTTGGCTTTTTGTTTGACGGTGAATTGAATGACGAGAATGAATGGCAGCAGAAGTGGAAGCAAAGATTAAAGGGTACACCTTTGCAGCCGCTCGGTAAGGAGCATAAGCCAGGAAGGCTGACGCTTCAGGCAGAGCTAGGAAAATGAACGGAGGAGCATCATGTTTGTCGACAAAGCAAAAATATTTGTAAAGGGCGGCGATGGCGGCAATGGCATCGTATCGTACCGCCGCGAAAAGTACGTGCCGGAAGGCGGGCCGGCCGGGGGGGATGGCGGTAAAGGCGCCGACGTTATCTTTCGGGTAGATGAAGGATTGCGCACTTTGATGGACTTCCGCTATCAGAAGCATTTCAAGGCCGAACGTGGCGAACGCGGCAAAGTAAAAAGCATGCATGGCGCTAATGCTGAAAATATGATTGTTCGCATTCCTCCAGGAACTGTAATTATAGATGAGGATACGCAAGAAATTATAGGAGATATGACGCGCCATGGCCAGCAAGTAGTAGTAGCAAAAGGCGGCCGGGGCGGCCGGGGCAATATCCGCTTTGCGACAGCGAGCAATCCGGCTCCCGATTTTGCGGAGAATGGCGAAGAGGGACAAGAGCGCTGGATTATACTTGAATTGAAGGTAATGGCCGATGTTGGACTTGTTGGATTTCCGAGTGTCGGCAAATCAACGCTGTTGTCGATTGTATCGGGCGCAAAGCCAAAGATCGGTGCGTACCACTTTACAACTTTGTCTCCTAATCTGGGCGTTGTCGATGTAGGGGATAACCGCAGCTTTGTGATGGCCGATTTGCCTGGCCTGATTGAAGGGGCGCACGAAGGCGTCGGCCTTGGACATGAATTTCTCCGTCATGTCGAGCGGACTCGTGTTATTCTGCATGTCGTAGATATGTCGGGGTCAGAAGGACGGGACCCGTACGAGGATTGGATTAAAATCAATGAGGAATTGAAGCTGTACAATCCTTTGCTGGCCGAGCGTCCGCAAATTATCGTGGCCAACAAAATGGACATGCCCGATGCAGCCGACCAGCTTGAGCTGTTCAAGGAGCAGCTTGCTGAGGCTTATCCGGAAACGGATTATGAGATTGTCTCCATCTCCTCGCTGACGAAGCAGGGCATACAGGAGCTGCTGTACAAGGCGGCTGACTTGCTTGAGACAGTGCCGGAGCTTCCGGCGCTTGAAGAAGTGAAAGAAGTGGCGGAGCGTAAAGTCTATACGTTGGAGAAGAAGGAAGACGAATCGTTCAAGATTCGCCGGGAGAACGAAGATTATGTCGTCGAGAGTGAAGCGATTGAGAAGTTTATTAAAAGGGTCAATCTGACATCGTATGATGCGGTAATGCGTTTTGCAAGAACGATGCGGAAAATGGGAATTGACGACGCCTTGCGCAAGGCTGGCGCCAAAGATGGCGACCTGGTGCGTATCGGCGACTACTCCTTTGAATTTTTTGAAGGCAGCGACTACTACATCGATTAATTCTCTTCAGAACGGAAAGCGGCTGAAACAGAAGCTGCGCACAGTATGCGACTTTATTGGCATATTGGCGCAGCTTTTTCTTTTTTTAAACAAGGTTCATGTCCGTGGAGCATTCAGGTATAATAGAAATGTTGTGTTCATCTTACCTATTGCCGAGAATGAAATAATCCGCTATAATGTCCACTATAGGTGAACAAATGTCTTTAATAGGAGGACGATCGGCGGTGGAACGGTACTATATCGTCCGCGAGGATATTTTGCCGGAAGCGATTGTCAAGACCATTCAGGTAAAAGAGATGCTGAAGCGCGGCGAAGCCGCCACGGTACACGAAGCGGCAGAACGTGCGGGACTGAGCCGCAGCGCTTTCTATAAATATAAAGACGGCGTCCATATGATGAATCAGCTGGAGCGGGAACGAATTGTTACGGTCTCGATGGATCTGGAACACCGGGCTGGCGTGTTGTCCAGAGTGCTCGGGCATCTGGCGGATTCGGACGGCAATGTTCTGACAATCAATCAGACGATTCCGCTTCAAGGCTTGGCCAATGTTGTTATTTCCATGGATATATCCGCTATGGGTGACTCATTGTCTCAAGTGATTGCTGCGATACGCGAGCAGGACGGCGTACGCAAAGCGTCAGTCGTCGCTCAAGGATAGTATGAAGAATAGGGGAGAATAAAGATGAAGCCGATAAAAGTAGGATTGCTGGGACTGGGGACAGTGGGGACAGGCGTAGTTCGGATCGTAGAAGGGCATCAAGAGGATTTGCTGAATCAGGTAGGGGCGCCAATCGAAATTGAAAAAGTTTTGGTCCAAAACAAAAATAAGCAGCGCAGCATCAATATTGCACCCGGCAAGCTGACCGATGATCCATGGGAAATCATTCGTGATCCGGAAATCGATATCATTATAGAGGTAATGGGCGGCATTGAGCAGACGAAGGAGTACATTCTAGAAGCGCTCTCGCTTGGCAAGCATGTGGTGACTGCTAATAAAGACCTGATGGCTCTGTACGGTCCGGAAATATTGGCAAGGGCACAAGAGAAGCAATGCGATGTCATGTATGAAGCAAGCGTGGCTGGCGGTATTCCGATTATCCGCACATTGTTGGACGGCTTATCCTCTGATCGCATTACGAAGGTAATGGGGATCGTTAACGGCACAACGAACTATATACTAACGAAGATGAGCCAGGAGGGAGCGGCATATGCCGATGTACTGAAGGAGGCACAGGAGCTCGGCTATGCCGAGGCTGACCCGACTTCGGATGTCGAGGGCCTGGATGCGGCACGCAAAATGACGATATTGGCGACGCTAGGCTTCCGCTCGAACGTATCGCTTGATGATGTAGATGTACAAGGGATCTCATCCGTAAGCCGCGAGGACATTGCGTATGCGAAGCGGCTGGGCTACGAGATGAAGCTGCTGGGCATCGCTGAACGGCAAGATGAATACATCAGCGTCAGCGTGCAGCCGACTATGGTGCGTCATACTCACCCGATTGCTTCAGTTAACGGTGTATTTAATGCTGTCTATGTGCATGGCGAAGCCGTTGGCGAGACGATGTTCTATGGCGCAGGAGCCGGGGAGCTTCCGACGGCTACTTCCGTTGTAGCTGATTTGCTTGCAATCTCGAAAAACTTGAAGCTTGGGGTAAATGGCAAAAATCAGCTCCCGACCTATCGTGAGAAAAAGCTGAAAACAGACGAGCAGATCGCCTCAAAATACTTCCTGCTGCTGCATGTCGATGATAAAGCCGGTGTATTGGCACGCATCACGCAAGCTTTTGCAGAATTTGAGGTTAGTTTGGAATCCGTTGTCCAGCAGCCGAATCCTACTTTGCCTGAAGCGGAGATTGTCATCATTACGCATGATGCCAGCAAAGCGGCTATGCAGAAAGTATTGAAGGCCTTTCAATCGATGGAGGTTGTCAAGAGCGTCAAAAGCGTGTATCGCGTAGAAGGATAATTTTTTGATTTTATAGAATTTATAAGTTTCACATGGTAAATTCTATAAAGTTTTAGGGGAAGAAACTTGCCTCGCGCCAAGGACGGTGTCAGCCGTTTCTTCTCAGTAGCAGGCATACCGTAAGCTGGAAGGTGAAGGAAAATGACGGAACGTCGGGTTATGGTCAAGGTGCCCGCTAGCACAGCCAACCTGGGACCGGGTTTTGATACGTTAGGAATGGCGCTGTCTCTGTATGCATGGGTTGAAATGTCTATTGCTGACGGGGAGACGTCGATCGATATGTATGGCGATGGAATGGAAGGCATACCCCAAGATAAGTCTAACTTGATCTATAAAGTAGCGCAGCTGGTCTTCAATGAAGCTGGCGTGTATTTGCCGGAAATCCATATTTCGATGTTTAGCGACATTCCGCTGACCAGAGGTCTGGGCAGCAGCGCTTCTGCAATTGTTGGCGCGCTTGTAGCGGCAAATACACTTATTGGTTCACCGTTATCGGAAGACCGGTTGTTTCAAATCGCCACAGAGCTGGAAGGACATCCCGACAATGTCGGCGCTTCATTGTTTGGCGGTATTGTCGTTGCATCGTGGGACGGAGAGCGCGCTGAGAAGGTGCGGCTGGAGCCGCCTCCGCAGCTGCTGGCTCTTGCTGCAATCCCGCAGTTTCAGCTGGCAACAGAGAAAGCCAGGAATGTGCTGCCCAAGGAAACGACTTTGCGCGATGCCGTGTTTAATGTAGCTTCCAGTTCATTGCTGGTAGCGGCGCTTGCCAGCGGCCGGTTAGAACTGCTGCCAAGCGCGATGCGGGATCGTCTCCATCAGCCTTATCGCGCGGCGCTTATTCCCGGGATGGATGAGATTTTGCGCGCTGCGGTTGATCATGGCGCGCTGGGAGCGGTGCTGAGTGGTGCAGGCCCAACGTTGCTGGCACTTGTTGAGGCTGGAAGCGTCCGTAAAGCGGAACTGGAGCGGTTTGTGCTATCCACCTTGCATAAGGAAGGGATCGCCGCTCAAACAATGTGGCTTCGCCCATGTACATCCGGACCGGAAATTACGGTGACGGATGACCGGTCTACAACGTTTATGGAGCGGGTTAAAGGAGAAATAAAAGCATGATAAAGGTTGCATTGCTGCCGCAAGGCTCTGTCTCTGATGAAGCCGCTCAATATTTGTTTACAGATACAAGTGTTGAGCTGCATTATCATAAACTCATTTCGGATGTGTTTTTATCTACCGCTAATGGGGAGACAGACTACAGCGTTATTCCGATTGAGAACACGATCGAGGGCTCTGTCAGTCTACATATGGATTGGATCGTGCATGAGGTGGATCTGCCGATTCAGGCAGAATGGGTATATCCTTCAATTCAAAACTTGATCGGCCGCAAAGAGGAGTTTGCCGGGGAAGACCAGCAGACAGAGTATGGCAAAATAGTAAAAGTCTTGAGTCATCCTGTTGCAATGGCTCAATGTTTGCAATATATTCGCGAGCATCTGCCGCATGCCGAGCTTGAGCACGTCAGCAGCACGGCTGAGGCCGTCAAAATTGTACGCGAGCATCCGGGTCAAGGCTGGGCTGCTATTGGAACGATGGCGGCAGCTGCCAATAATAAGCTGGATATTTTGCAAAAGAGCGTTACAGATCATGACAACAACTATACCCGATTTTTGTTAGTCGGTGAGAAGCCTCTTGATTTCCGTGCATCAGACGAACGGAAGACCAGCTTGCAAATTACTTTGCCTGAGGATTATCCGGGAGCGCTGCATCAAGTGCTGTCTGCTTTCGCGTGGCGCCGGATTAACTTGTCGCGCATTGAATCTCGCCCGACGAAGAAGAAGCTGGGTAATTATTATTTCGTTATTGAAATCGAAATGTCTTTGGACACTGTGCTGCTGCCTGCCGCAATTGCCGAAATCGAAGCATTGGGCTGTCAGGTGCGCATTCTCGGCAGCTATCCTAAATTTAAATATGCGGTGCCAACAGATTAATACAATTAGAGCTAGTGCCGGCAATGTCCGGACAGGCTCTAATTTTTTTTTGTGAATTAGTGGACACTCGCCTAAGCGTTGCATAAGATGTAAAGATTGATGCCGGGCAGGTGTCTGACACCAAGCAAGAACGTTAGGAGGTTAACGGCGAGTGAAAATTCATATTGTGAAACAAGGTGAGTCATTATACTCGATCGCAAAGAAGTATAATGTATCATTGGAAGAAGTGATCGAGCTGAATCCAGCGATTACGAATCCCGATGAAATCGATATTGGGATGAAAGTGAAAATTCCCTCCTCACCCGCACCAGAATCGCATATTATGCATCAGCATGTCGTTGTGGAAGGTGACTCACTCTGGAAACTGTCCAAAGCTTGGGGCGTTCCGCTAAGTGATATGATCAAGGCCAACCCGCAGTTGAAGAACCCCAATGTGTTACTGGTAGGAACAGTTGTCAATATACCTAAACCAGCTGAAGAGGAAGCTATCGTGGATACACCGACTCATCATCCGATGGACCCGGACACAGTCAACCCGGCGATGTATAACGCAGAGGTAAAGCCGAACACAGAGGTAAAGCATGCTACAGCAGTTAAGCCATCGACCGGAGTCAAGCCGTCTACGGAAATTAAGCCGATGGCCGAAGTCAACCCGCCTGCGGAAGTGAAGCCGATGGCCGAAGTCAACCCGCCTGCGGAAGTGAAGCCGATGGCTGAAGTCAACCCGCCTGCGGAAGTGAAGCCGATGGCTGAAGTCAACCCGCCTGCGGAAGTGAAGCCGATGGCCGAAGTCAACCCGCCTGCGGAAGTGAAGCCGATGGCTGAAGTCAAGCCGCCTGCGGAAGTGAAGCCGATGGCTGAAGTCAAGCCGCCTGCGGAAATGAAGCCGATGGCCGAAGCCAAGCCGCCTGCCGAAGTGAAGCCGATGGCTGAAGTCAAGCCGCCTGTGGAAATGAAGCCGATGGCTGAAGTTAAGCCGTCTGTGGAAATGAAGCCGATGGCTGAAGTTAAGCCGTCAGTACAAATTAAGCCAATGGCCGAAGTAGTTTCTGTACCCAAAGCGAACACCGCACCAATTCCTACCATCACTTACCCAACCGTTTCTTCACCAGTACCGGAAAAAGTAAATATGGCCCCTGCAGCTAATCCCGCACTAAAGTCAACAGCGAAAGCGGCTCCTGCAATTACCCCGGCACCAGCTTCTGCATCAGCCAACGTAGCCCCGTATTTTGTTCAGCCTTCCGCTGAGCTTGATGTAAACCTATTTCAATCTTATCAAGTTCCCGCTACTGAAGTGATGTCGATGCTCGCACACCCGAATATGAGTAATATTTCACCTGCTGCCGTTAACAGCGGGTACGGCTGGCAGCCGCACACGGCTTCTGTGATGGATGGAAGCAGCTATGGCTGGCACTCGCATTCATCTCCAGGAATGATGGTTGGAAGCAGCTATGGCTGGCACTCGCATTCATCTCCAGGAATGATGGATGGAAGCAGCTACGGCTGGCAGTCGCACTCATCTCCAGGAATGATGGATGGAAGCGGCTCAGGCTGGCAGTCGCATTCATCTCCAGGAATGATGGATGGAAGTAGCTCAGGCTGGCAGTCGCATTCACCTTCAGGAATGATGGATGGAAGCGGCTCAGGCTGGCAGTCGTATTCATCACCCGGAATGATGGATGGAAGCAGCTCAGGCTGGCAGTCTCAATCATCTTCAGGAATGATGGATGGAAGCAGCTCCGGCTGGCAGTCTCAATCATCTTCAGGAATGATGGATGGAAGCGGCTCAGGCTGGCAGTCACATTCATCACCTGGAATGATGGATGGAAGTAGCTCAGGCTGGCAGTCGCATTCATCACCCGGAATGGCGGATGGAAGTAGCTCAGGCTGGCAGTCGCATTCATCACCCGGAATGGCGGATGGAAGTAGCTCAGGCTGGCAGTCGCATTCATCGCCTGGAATGATGGATGGAAGCAGCCCAGGCTGGCAGTCGCATTCATCTTCAGGAATGATGGATGGAAGCAGCTCAGGCTGGCAGTCGCATTCATCGCCTGGAATGATGGATGGAAGCGGCTCAGGCTGGCAGTCGCATTCATCGCCTGGAATGATGGATGGAAGCGGCTCAGGCTGGCAGTCGCATTCATCGCCCGGAATGGCGGATGGAAGCGGCTCAGGCTGGCAGTCGCATTCATCACCTGGAATGATGGATGGAAGCGGCTCAGGCTGGCAGTCGCATTCATCGCCTGGAATGATGGATGGAAGCAGCCCAGGCTGGCAGTCGCACTCATCTTCAGGAATGATGGATGGAAGCAGCCCAGGCTGGCAGTCGCAATCATCGCCCGGAATGATGGATGGAAGCGGCTCAGGCTGGCAGTCGCATTCCTCGCCTGGAATGATGGACGGAAGCAGCTATGGCTGGCAGTCGCATTCATCGCCTGGAATGATGGATGGAAGCAGCCCAGGCTGGCAGTCGCATTCATCGCCTGGAATGATGGATGGAAGCGGCTCAGGCTGGCAGTCGCATTCATCGCCTGGAATGATGGATGGAAGCAGCCCAGGCTGGCAGTCGCATTCATCACCTGGAATGATGGATGGAAGCAGCGGCTGGCAGCCGCACTCATCTTCAGGAATAATGGATGGAAGCGGCTCAGACTGGCAGTCGCATTCATCTCCAGGAATGATGGGGGGAAGCGGCTGTGGCTGTCAAGAGCATGCATCTCCGTCAATGATGGATGGAAGCAGCTATGGCATGCAGTCGTATTCTGCTCCAATGATGGGCTTGCAGGCACAAACAGCGAATGCACCTGCAATGACTGAAGCAGAATCAGCTAACAAAGCTATGCCGAAAAGTCAAAGCTTTGGTACTCCAAACACTGCCATGAGCGGAGGTATGTATGGCTATAGCCCGGTAAGTTCTATGATGCCGGCGTCGGGTTGTGGCTGTTGCGGCGCAATGCCAGCTGCAATGCCAGCTGCAATGCCGGTAGTAGAAAGCTCATTTGAGACTCCGCATTTCGCGGCTCCTATTGCTCCGCTAATGGGGGAGTATGGCGACTGCGGCTGTGGGGGGACGTCAACACCATATGCTCCATATACGACCGCAACGCCGTATGCTTCATATACGACCCCAATGCCTTATGTTTCTTGGGGGATGCCGGCACAGGTTGCGGGAGTAAATCAGCAGGCTTCTCCGGTAGAGGAAGCTGTAAATAAAAAACGGGACGAATCAATACATCAGGAAGAATCAATAAATCAAGAAGAAACAATAAATGTTGAAAGTGAAGCCGATCCGGGCCCGCAAATTTCCAAAATCGGAAAATCATCACCGGTTAGGAAATCAGCAAAGAAGAATGCCGGCCAACAGGCTGCACGTTCTCAGACAAAGCGCCGCGGAGTAAGCCTTCCACTGATTAAACATTAGTGCAGAGGATCGAATTGGAGGCATACGCCTTCCCAATTCGATCTTTTTTCAACGCCAGAATTTATAACTCAACTTTCGAAGTTCATTAACCTCGTTCAGCCAATGAATCTGGTCTGGATGCCCGGCCTAACGAACCTGAGAAACGCTATCAGCCGAAAAATCGGCTTGCTCCGCGTGTAACGAACCAGAGACACGCTAATGCTGAAAAAAAGGCGGGGAAGCGGCCGATTTTCGGTAAATAACGATCGGTAGATTAGTTACAGCCCACTAGTCCCCATTTTGAGCCGAATAAGGTTTGTCAGGTTCGTTAGCGGCCCTTCAACTCTTATATATCAAGGGATACCCATCTCTTTTTCGTCCTGCGAAAAACGGATCACGGTCCGCTCGGGCCAGCTTCCGTCCATGAGAACGAACGCTAACGGAAGTCACAGCCGCTATTTGCGAAAATTCGACCGATTTGAAATTGTAACGGAACTGTGCGCCCCTATTTGATGATGATGAGCCCGATTTCGCAAGAAAACGTCGAATTAAGATCGCTCATTTCCGTTAGCTTTCAAAAATAAGGGTTATTGGAGAAATAACGTCCGTGGCTTCCGTTCTAGATGAAACCGCTTGGCGGCTTGCCCCTTTTTCGGGTCTCAAACCACTGGCCGCCGCTGCCGGCGATTAATCCTAATAAAATTTCAGGAAAAAAAACTTGGCGATAGTACTCGGACGCCGTCGGGCGTTTTTCTCTCGTTTGAAGCTGTTTGCCGAGAAGTGCATAAATTCTCCATTGTGGAGAGACACTAGCAAAAAAGAGGGAAAAGGGGAGTTCCGCCATGATGGAATTCAGCCTCTGGAGACAATTGAAAAGACGATTGTGGAGAGGCAGGCGGCGCATATTGCCGCTAGGCTGTATGGCTGCCTTCTTCCTGCTTGTACAACCACCAGTCAGCGCTATTGCCGCAGACCCGCCAAAGGCTGATGGCAACAAGGAGGCATGGATAGAGCAGCTGAAATCTTATGCAGGCAAGCTGCCTGTAAAACTGCGCAAAGTTTATATTTGCGGTGAAGAAATCAGTTTGCTCGGAGAGAAGACGGCAAGCGAAATGATTGATTTAAGAAATTCGCATCCGGATTGGAACGTAGCTATTACTGATGATGGGATTGTTTTCGAGGAGCAGATTGATGACCTAGCGGAAACGTGTAAGGGCAGTGCGTATATTAGTCTGGACAAGGCGGGCAATTTGTCGCTGTTTGACGGGCCGCCAAAGAAGGAAAAGGTTGTGCGGACCTTTTTTCAGCTGGATGTCGAATACATGGAAAGCAGTCTGCCAAAAGAACGTGTTGACCAGTTGAATCAGGGCATTCGCATCCACGATAAAGATGAATATTTGAGCGTATTGTCAACGTTCAGCGATTTCGCGGTAGAACGAAGTGAGAAAGTAATGAAAATGAAAAAATAATGCTGAGACGTTTTCCTGGAATTTGCTGCCGCAAGCAGGCTGCATCGATTCGGGGAAACGTCTTTTTGTATGACTGCTGTTGTGCCTAAGCCATCTGATGTTGAGGATTTGCTATTTTTGTTGAGATTGTTTTCTATCTCCATCCCTTGTTTTCCGGTATGCTGGGATTGAAAAAATGAAAGCGTTATCTCGGAGGTGAGCTGCATTCTGGTTATCTGTTGAAGAAGGGAGGAAATGCCGGCAATTAGGCCTATAACGGAATGAAAATCAGTGTCATACAAAAAAATGGAATTCACTTTTCGAAGGAGATGTTGTTTCGTGAGCAAGAGAAAACTGAGTTTATTCTTTGCCGTTTTCCTCTGGATATCAAGTATGACTTTTGGAAGCTTTGCCAATACGATACATGCTGCTGGACAGGTAAAGCTGATTTTTAATTTGAACGCACAAGGCCAGGAAATAACGAACAAATTTTATGATTTGAGTGCATGGGATTTGAATGAGCATTGGACCGCCCAGGCTGACGGCCAAGCTGCCAACGCTTTGTCTGCAAGATATCCGTTTCTAAAAAGAGTGCAGCTTATGATTGCAACTGGAGGCTGTTATATAGGCTATCCGGGCTGCAGCAGCAATCGGGATTTATTTGTTAACCCTGCGGACCGTACGAAGCTGAACGACTACGATTTTACCCCGCTGCTGCAAGCAACGGCGAATATTGTCAGGCAAGGTTTAAAACCATATATCGTCACAGGCAACGTCCCCATCAAGCTTAGCTCTAATGCGGTGCTTGGCCCTTTTCAGGTAAATGTGCGGCCGCCAGCGGATTATCAGGAATATTATAACTATATAAAGGCGATGGGAGATGCGCTTGTCGGCAGATTCGGGAAAGAAGAATTAAAAAATTGGCAATTCGGGGTGTTGCAGGAGTTTGAGAATCGTGAAATGTATGTTACGGAGGATGAACACCCAGCCAGTGCCCGGACGGAATATTACAAGCTTTATGATTATACGGCAGCTGCTTTGCAGGATTCGCTAGGAGCGGAAAATTTGACGATCGGCGCGCATGCGATGGCTGTATCTCCAGGATTGTGGAGTCCGCTTGATTTTATCGATCATGCGGCTAAGGGAGTAAACTACAAGACTGGAAAGATTGGAACGCAGCTTAATTTTTTGACCGGTTCCTATTATGACCAAGAGCCTGGAACAGCTGCGCCAGCCTCCAAATCATTGGCCAATACGATACATTTGCTGCGGAATCGGGCAAATGAAGCCGGTCTTACCGATTTGAAATTTGGTATTGATGAAGGCCGCATATTACAGGGCCTTGACGGAAAACCGTTAATGTCGCGTGTAGTCGGCCATAGCTTTCAAGGAGCGGCAGATGCCAGGCTGTTTGTGCAATTGCAAAACTTGAATGTCGACTGGTTTTCGATGTGGGGGATGAATACAGAAGGAGTCTGGGGCGGAATTGATTCTGTAAGCGCGCATATTGCAAATTTATCTTATAAAATGGCAGGCGATAAGCAGATTATGCCTGCGGTATCAGGTGCCGGCAGCGGCGGCAATGAAGTAGGAGGAATTGGGGGATACAATGCAGCCGAGCACAAGGCGCATTTGATGCTCTATAATTACAATTCAAGCATGCAAGCAGTTCAAGGCGAGAAGCCGGTCATTACAATCAAAAATATTGCGCCTGTCAAGGGACAGACGGTAAAGGTGAAGAAATGGATCGTTGATGATCAGCATGGAAATTATTGGCCTTCCTGGTGGCAGGATCAAACGGCGAGCGGCTTGCAGGATGAGCACTTTCCATTTTGGTCCCGTTACTCTGTCGAAGCTCCGAAAGCGCTGCAAAAACCGGAAGATCTCGCTTTCTGGTATTCCAAGGAAGCGGGATACAAGAAGCAGGCTGAGCTGACGATGATCGAGAGCGAGGCTACCGTTCATAATGGTACGCTGACGCTGAGCACCGATCTGCAGCATCATGGCGTTGTTTTTTATGAAATCGACAATGTAGTCAGCACAGGCGGTCCGGAAAATGTGACAGATGAGTTGAGTGACTGGTCGCTAGCAGCCTTTCATAGTGACGGACTCGTATTTGATACAGGAAATGCCGAACTTCTGGGCGACACCAGCCGGGTTATGCGGCAGGCCCCATTTGCAGGCGAGAACAACCCTTTTATCGTTTACAGCTTTGCCAATGCCAGAATGATCAGTCTGTCAGCGACAGCGCTGTACGCCTCCTCGAATGAAACGATCAGCAACTTTTCGTTTTACACATCCGAGAATGGCAAGACATGGACCAAGTATCCGGGCTGGAAAAGCAGCGATACGCTCATTAACAGCAATTTGTGGACGAAGAGAGTTTATCGTCTTAGCGCCCTGCCTGTTGACACGCGGTATATCAAGATTGAGTTTCCGGTGGAGGAGGCATACTTTTACAGTCCTCAGCTTGCTAAAATAGAGATGCAGCTCTGCGAAAGCGACAGCTGATCTTCTCCGAAAATGCAAAACAGCCGTCTCAGAAGCAACAGCTTGCTGCTGAGATGGCTGTTTTTCGTATCGCTTGCAGTGCCTGGGAGGCGTAATTACTCTTTTACGGCCCCCAGCACCATTCCTTTGACGAAATACTTTTGTAAAAATGGATATACAAGCAAAATAGGAAGAGCTCCGATGAAGATTTGGGACGCTTTGACTGTATTATTGGAGATGAGCTTAACATCCTCGGGACGCAGATTGATTTTGCTGAAATCTTCGGTTACGACGATTGTCTGCAGCAAAGTGCTGAGCGGCCATTTTCGTGCTTCTGCAATATAGATCATGCCGTCAAACCAGGAGTTCCAGTGGGCAACCATGGTGAATAAAGAAAGCGTGGCCAGGGAGGGCAAGGAAACCGGCAAATAAATATAGATCAATGTTTTTATGTGCGAGGCGCCGTCGATAACAGCGGCTTCCTCCAGATCCTTTGGGATCGTCTTAAAAAAATTGAGCAGCAAAACCGTGTTCCAGGCCGAGACAGCGCCGGGCAGTACCAGTGCCCAAATGGAATTCATCAAATGGAGCTTCTGAATGACGATGTAAGTGGGGATCAGCCCCCCGTTGAACAGCATGGTGAAAACAAAGAACCAGGTATAGGCGCTTCTGCCTTTGAAATTGGCATTCATTTTCGATAAAGGATAAGCGGTCAGCACAGTAATAATCATGCCGATAGATGTTCCCAGCGCAACCCGCTCGATGGATACGACAATGGAACGCAAAAAATTGGGGTTGGAAAAGGTCTGGCCATACGCATCCGTATTAAAGCCGATCGGCCATAATCCGACAATGTTGGAGTTGGCGGGCTCCTTTGCACTGAACGATACCGCCAAAATGTGGATCAAGGGCAATACACAGGCAAGTGCAGCGAGCAGCAGGAATAGCACATTTATCGTGTAGAAAACTTTATATGCCGGTGATTTATAGTACATGTTGAGACCCCTTTACTTAGAATATTCGATAATTGGCGAAACGGTAAGCCAAGCGGTAGGCTGCGACTATAAGGATGAAGCTGATGACCGATTTAAACATGCCGACTGCAGTGGCAAAGCTGAATTGAGTTTTCAGCAGGCCGGCCCGGTAGGCAAATGTATCGATGATATCGCCTCTATCATAGACGAGAGCATTATACAGATTGAAAATCTGATCGAAGCCTGCATTCAAAATATTCCCGAGCGACAAGGTACCGAGAACGATGACAATCGGCAAAACAGCCGGGATCGTGACATGTAAGGTTTGTTTCCAGCGATTGGCGCCGTCCATCTCGGCAGCCTCATACAAAGCGGGATTGACTGCTGTGAGAGCTGCCAAAAATAAAATCGTGCCAAATCCGAACTCCTTCCACAGATCACTGACGACGACGGTGAAGCGGAACCAGTCGCCCTGCATGAGGAAAGGGATCGGCTCGATGCCGAATAAATGGCCGAGCAATTGATTGACAGGGCCGTTATTGCCGAGCAGATTGATTAAAATGCCGCCCAAAATGACCCAGGACAAGAAATGCGGCAAATATACAAGTGTCTGAACGAAGCGTTTGATGAACATATGCCGCAGCTCGTTGAGCAGTAGAGAAAAAACAAATGGAACAAGCAGGCCAAACACGATTTTTAACGCTGCAATAACAAAAGTATTGCGTATAACCTCAAGACTATCCTCACGGGCGAACATGAGGCGAAAATGATCGAGACCTACCCAGGCGGATTTGGTAAAACCAAGCCAAGGCTTAAAGTCTTGAAAGGCAATGACAAGTCCTCCCATGGGCAAATAAAGGAAGACGAGGGCGAGCAGGATGCCGGGTATTAACATGACATGGAGCTGCCAATTTCGGCGAAAGCTCCGGTTTGTTTCAGAATGGCGGCGCGTCGTGTGTACAGTGTTCAATTCAAATTCCTCCCCAATAGTTAGCGCTACAGTAAATTATAGAAGAGGGATTTTGTTTCAGATATGCGAAAGTCTCAACAAAAATGGCATTCTCTTAACCTCATTCGGCGGATAGTTAACGATTTATCTTTTTTGTTGAAATTGTTTTCTTTCCGGTATGTTTATAATTCGTTATGCTTGGATGGCAGTATCAAACTACAGAGCGGAGGTCTACACAATGAAAGCGTTAAAGAAACGAATGCTGCTGGCAGCGGCGGCAATGACGATGGTCTCGTCCCTGGCAGCCTGCTCCGGCAATACCGGCAAAGGGGCGGCTCCGGCGGAAAATTCGGGCAACGGCCCGAACAGTACCGCAGACAATAGCGGTTCCGCTGACCAGCGTGCGGAAACGGCGCCTTTTAAGGAAGGGAAGTATGATCCGCCAATACCAATCAATATCGCAGTTGATGTCGGTGACGATATTCAATATTTCAATGGAGAAACGGCGGAAAAAAATATTTTATTCGACCGCGCGAAAGAAAACTTGGGCTTGGACATTCACGTGCTGTGGACGGCGCCTGGTAAAAATGACGGTTTCAAGACGAAGCTGCTGCTTTCTCTCTCATCTGGAGAGAAACTTCCTGATGTCGTCTATACAGGCGGCGATTTTGAACTGACCAATCAATTAATAGACTCCGGCATGTTTATGGATCTTAATGAGGCGATCGATAAATATGCCAGCGACGATATAAAGCGGATCTATGCGGAAAATCCGGATTTGTTTCTTCCAGTAACTAGAGACGGCAAGACGATGGCGCTGCCGATACCGATATTTGGGCCGAACAGCCCGCCGCTTATGTATATCCGTCAGGATTGGCTCGACAAGCTCAATCTAAAGCCTCCTACGACTATGGAGGAACTGGAGAAAGTTATGGATGCATTTGTCAATCAAGATCCGGACGGCAATAATAAAAAGGATACGTATGCGTTGGCGGTGCAATTGAAAAACCCGGGCGGCGATATATTCGCCGATGCGACAGCATTGTTCGGCGCTTACGGGGCGATTCCCGGAATTTGGCGTAAATCATCGGACGGGAATACACTAACCTATGACTCCATTCAGCCGGAAATGAAAACTGCGCTCGGCAAATTTAAGGAATGGCTGGATAAAGGCTATATTTCCAAGGATGCCGCACAGCAGGACGGGGGAACGGCGGCGCAATTGTTCACTTCCGGGAAGGCCGGCATTGTATTCGGGCCGAACTGGTTTCCGTATTTTCCCCTTCCGGAGCTGGAGAAGAATGTCCCCGGAGCGACCTATAAGGTATATCCGCTCCCTACAGGCCCAAGCGGAAAAGCGGAGCGCAGGGCGATGTCGATCTATGGCGGAGCTTTGCTCATCAATAAAGATTATCCGCACCCGGACGCGGTGTTCAAATATGCGCAGGCAATGTACGAAATGAGCAGAGACGGTCAAATATGGGGACTGACGCGCGATTATTTGATCAATAATGGCTATCAGGCACAGGGAAGTTATTTCCAGGTTTCCAAATACGGGTTTCTTCCAAACTATTTTGTCGATCCTTGGTATCAAATTGACGGTTATCTGGATTATATGAAGGCAGGCAAGCCCGGCCGCACGGAGAGCGAGCAGGAAGGGTTCGACTCCTGCCAACAAAATCCGCTTTGCATCGACGGGCAAATCGAAGCGATGAGTACGTGGAGGGCGCAAAAGGATGCCGACGTCATTAATGCTTTTGCAGGCCCTGCTACTGAAACACAGAGTTCACAGGGCGATTTCCTGTACAAGCTGGAATATGAAACGATGGTTAAAATCATCTATGGCAGCATGCCGCTTGACGATTTCGATCAGTTTGTGGAGAAATGGAAGACAAGCGGCGGGGAAAAGGTAATACAGGAAGTCAATGACTGGTATCAACAAAATGTACTGAAAAAATAAATGCTGAAAAAAGAGGGGCGGACAATTTCCATTCGCCTCTCTTGCGCGTATTGCCGCAGTCATATCATAATAAATGAAAAAACGAGAAGGCGGTAGCGGATGAATGGCGAGAATGAACAGCTTTACAAAAATGAACAGTTTAATTTTGGCGCTGCTCATTCCTGTTCTAATTATGTATACAATCTCTCACCAGGTCAGTGTTGGCGTCATTCAGCAAAACCTTCAGGACTCTCAGATGAACAAGCTGTCGTTTTTGCTGAAGCAGCTTGATGATAATGTACGCCAGCTGTCGATGATGGCCAATGTGCTGTTAAAGGACCCGAATGTCAAGGAATTTCGCGATCTTGATTTGTATGGGGACGAAATTAATGTGCTGAAAACCGAACAGATTATTAGCCAAAAGCTGAATCTGCAAAGTGTCGCTAATGCGTTCAGTAATTCAGTTGTAATCTATGCGCCCCGTATTCAAAAGGCGGTTGGGCAAAACTCGCTCGTTTATTACGACCGGGAGCAGTTGTATAGGGACGCTAAGCCGCAATGGCGCTATGACAGCGAGCGGGGGCAATTTGTTCTATATACATTTGATCCGATAAACAGTAAAAGTCTGGTTGGGAATGCCCGGCTAATTGCCAAGGTGAGCTTTAATGCCGGCAATATTGTGAAGATGCTGGACAATTATCATGTGGAGGGCTCCGGTGAAACCTTTCTGTACCGACCTGCTGACGGGGAGCTGATTACTTCCGGCTTTGACCCGGATTTTTCCGGGATGATTGTCGGTAGAATTGGCGGAAGAGATATGCAAGAACGGGGCAATCATACAGTTGCTGTCAACGGCGCCGACTATTTGGTCAATTATGTGAAATCCGCAGAGCTGGGCTGGTATCTGGTCGATTATGTGCCGCTGCAAAAAATATTGGCGCCGGTTACCGAAAGCCGTACGTTTTTTTATTTATTTCTGGGCATTATGCTGCTCGTCAGCATTACGATTTCCTATGTCCTGTATCAAAATATCCGCATTCCGATTAAAAACCTGATTCGCAGTGTGCAGCAATTGAAAAAAGGCAACTACGCGACCCGAATCAGCATGAAGGGCGGCAATGATTTTACTTTTCTCATTCAGCGGTTTAATGAGATGGCGGAGCAAATTGAAAATTTGGTGGGGAAAGTGTATGCGGAAGAGATTCGTTCGCGGGAAGCGACGATGAAACAGCTGCAATCCCAGATCAATCCCCACTTTTTGTATAACTGCCTCGCTTTTATGAAGAGCATGGCCATATTAGAAAATAATGACGCCATTGTTGCCATGTCGGTTCATTTGAGCAAATATTACCGGTATACGACCAGAAATGAGCAGCAGCTCGTCCCTATGCGGGAAGAAATTGAGCTTGTCCGCCATTATTTGGCGATCCAGAATCTGCAAAACAAGCGTCTTTCCTACACGATTGAAATACCGGATGCGATGCTCGATTTGCTGATTCCCCGATTGCTGATCCAGCCGGTGGTCGAAAATGCCATTTTGCACGGGATTGAGAGGCATGCCGAGGCAGGACGCATACGGATTAGCGGCGTACAGCTGATCGATGAAAATCGGATTACGGTCGAGGATGACGGTCCGGGGATGAACGGTCAGGAGTTGCAAGCCTTGGCAAGGCGATTGAATCTTCCGTTGACCGAGGAGGTCGGCTGCGGCTTATGGAATGTCCATCAGCGTTTGAAGCTGCAATTTGAAGCCGGGTCGGGACTGCGGTTCGAAGCGGCGGAGTTGCGAGGGCTTAAGGTGAGTCTGCATTGGAAATAAGGAAAGGGCGATGATTTGATGTTTCGGATACTGATTGTCGACGATCATGAGCATCTGGTGCAAAGTCTGGCCAAGTCGATTCCATGGGGAGAGCTGGAAATCGATCAGGTGTATCAGGCGTATTCCGGCGCTGAAGCGCTGGAGCTGCTTAAACGGTACCCGATCGAAATTGTGCTGACCGATATTCGGATGCCGGGCATGTCGGGGCTGGAACTGCTGCAAATGATCCGCCAAAAGTGGAAACGGGTTAAATGTGTGCTGTTTAGCGGCTATGCCGATTTTGAATACGCCCAGCAAGCGATTCAGTATCATACGGATGACTACATTTTGAAGCCGGCGGAAGATGAGGAGATAATCGCCTGCTTGCGGAGACAGACGGAAGCGATCCGCAAGGAGTGGCAGGAAATCAGCTCGATGCAGCGGACAGTATATACACTGCGCGAAAATTTTCCGAAACTTCGCGACGGTCTGCTAAACGATCTGCTGCAGGGCCGCGCTTTTGCCCGGCAGTCCTTGTCGCAGCAGCTTGAAGCTTTCGAAATTCCGTTCTCCGTGGGCGATACCGTGACGCTTATGGTTGTTCGCATGGATGAATCATTTTACACGTACAGCGATCATGATTTTCATTTGAGGGAATATGCGATCGGGAATATGGCGGAAGAAATTTTTCAGGAGCATTATTTGATGTGGAAGTGCAAGGATCCACACGACTATCTAGTGTTTGTTATTAAACAGAAGCAGGGTGCTCCTGCGGCGGAGCTGCCGCAAGGGGGGCAGCGGCTTGAGCGTGAAGCAAGCGAGCTCCAGAGCTGCGTGCAGTCTTTTTTGCATGGTAAAATTTCCATTCTGATTAGTGAGCATGGGGTATTTCCGGAAGCGATCCCGCCGCTCTATCAGTCCTCTCTCCGCATGATCCGGCAGCAATTTGGGATGAACGGCGAGTTTTTAATATCCGCCGAATCATTTGGCGGGAGGCGTGACATCGATTTTGCGTCCTGCCTGCATGACTCGCCCACACTAATCCAGCTTCTGGAGGCAGGACGCTGGGAGGCGCTGGAGCAGAAGCTTCACACTGTTTTTGAGGCATTGTCAAGGCTTGCGCGGATGCTTCATCAGGAGCAGCTCTTGGAAGTGAGCTTGGCTGTTAGCCATGCCTTGATATGTATTTCCCATAAAAACGGAAAATTTCTAGAATCTATCCTTGGTGAGGATTGGAACGTTTTATCCCGTCCTAACCCGTTTCGCAGCGTGGAGCAGCTGCAGCAATGGGTATGGCGGGTGCTGGGAAAAATGAAGGCCGATATGCAAGGGGAACAGAGTGAAACCTCCGCTTATTTGGTGCGCCGCGCTCAGCAATATGTCGAAAACAATCTGGCCGGAGACACATCACTCCAGGCAGTAGCTCAATACGTGCGTGTTCATCCCGTCTATCTATCCCGGGTGTACAAGTCGGAGACGGGCGAGGGGCTTAGCGGGTATGTGCTGTGTTTGAAGATGGAGAAAGCGGAGAAAATGCTGTTGGAGAGCAATGCCAAAATCCACGAGATTGCCGATGAGCTGGGGTATATGAACCCTCCCTATTTTATAAAAGTGTTTAAAAAGCATTTCGGCTTGACGC
This sequence comes from Paenibacillus sp. GCM10027626, assembly GCF_042676285.1. NCBI lineage: Bacteria > Bacillati > Bacillota > Bacilli > Caryophanales > Paenibacillaceae > Paenibacillus > Paenibacillus sp. GCM10027626. The sequence goes on from NZ_JBHTHC010000009.1 coordinate 211,123, forward strand.
CGAAGGAGTACAGAGAACAGATGACGCCTTGACAAGCCTTCCGCCAGGCCTCCACAGTTTGGAGGCTTTTTTTTCGTGAGGCAGTGATCGATACAAAACGCGCGTTCTCATTAGGGCGATGATTTGCTATAATGATAGGAAGTCTTTTTTGTGAGGAGAGAGCTAACTTGCGCGTATTGGGAATTGATCCGGGCATTGCCATTGCCGGGTTTGGGTTTATTGATAAAATAGGAAGCAAGCTGGCTCCTGTCCAATATGGCAGTATTGAGACGGCAGCGCATACACCTCAGGAGACGAGATTGTTGCAAATCTATGATTCTGCCTGCGCGCTGATGGATAAATATAAGCCGGATACAGTAGCGGTAGAGAAGCTGTTCTTTAACCGCAATGTGACAACGGCATTTGCCGTCGGGCAAGCGCGCGGCGTCATTATTTTAGCCGCTGCCCAGCGGGGGCTGCCGGTTGCGGAGTATACTCCGCTGCAGGTGAAGCAGGCTGTCGTCGGTTACGGGAAAGCGGAGAAGCGCCAGGTGCAGGAGATGGTGCGGATGTTTTTGAAGCTTTCCGCCATTCCGAAGCCGGACGATGTTGCCGATGCGCTGGCAGTAGCCATTTGTCACGCCCATTCATCTGTATTGACACAAAAAATTAGCGAGGTGCCCCGCCGATGATTGATTTTATTAAAGGACGGGTAGTACACTGGGATACAGAATATGTCGTAATTGATGTACGGGATATCGGCTATCGCGTGTTTACGCCCAATCCATACAGCTTTGCCAAATCGGATGAAGCAGTGACGATCTATACCCACCATCACGTACGCGAGGATGCCGTTTTGCTGTTTGGTTTTTCGTCGCGGGAGGAGCAGGCGATGTTCCGTAAATTGCTGGATGTCTCCGGCATTGGCCCGCGCGTAGCTTTGGGCATCTTGGCCGGAGGCAGGCCGGAAGCGGTAGCGGCGGCAATTCAGCAAGAAAACCTTACATATCTAACTAAACTTCCAGGCATCGGCAAGAAGACTGCCCAGCGCATGATTTTGGACTTGAAGGACAAGCTGGACATGCTGCCGGCAGGCGTTAGCGGTTCAGGCGCCGCATTGGCGCTTGATCTGCCGGTCGAGCCTGCTTCCGAAGGCGGCAAGCTTTGGCAGGAAGCGAGAGAGGCGCTGGCCGCGCTCGGATATACAGCGGCGGAGCTGGACCGGGCCTGGCATGGGCTTAAAGATTCTATACAGCCGGATGAATCGGTCGATGCACTAATGAAGCGGGCTTTGCAGCAGCTATTTAAAGGTTAAGTGGAAAGGAGGGAGCAAACGTGGAGGAGCGAATCATTTCCGCTAATCTAATGATGGAGGATCAAGCGGTCGAGCTGAGCTTGCGCCCCCGCTATTTGGCTGAATATATCGGCCAGTCGCAAGTAAAGGAAAATTTGAAGGTGTTCATTGAGGCGGCGAAGCTGCGGAAGGAAGCGCTGGATCATGTACTGCTTTACGGTCCTCCAGGGCTGGGAAAAACGACATTGTCCAACATTATCGCCAATGAGCTTGGCGTAAATCTGCGGACGACGAGCGGTCCCGCTATTGAGCGTCCTGGCGACCTCGCGGCTTTGCTGACGAATTTGCAGGAAGGTGATGTGCTGTTCATCGATGAAATTCACCGTCTGCACCGGACGGTGGAAGAAGTGCTCTATCCGGCTATGGAGGATTTTGCGCTCGATATTATGATCGGGAAGGGGCCGAGTGCCAGATCGGTGCGCCTGGAGCTGCCGCCCTTTACGCTCATTGGCGCGACTACCCGGGCCGGGCTGCTGTCGGCGCCGCTGCGCGATCGTTTTGGCGTCATCAGCAGACTGGAATTTTATAAAGTGGACGAGCTGGCTTACATAGTGACACGAGCGGCAGAAATATTGGAAATTGGTATAGTAGGCGAAGCTGCCAAGGAAATTGCCATGCGCTCGCGGGGAACGCCGCGGATTGCCAACCGGCTGCTGAAGCGGGTGCGGGATTTTGCACAGGTGCGCGGCGACGGCATCGTTACCCACGAGCTAGCACGCAATGCATTGGAGCTTATACAGGTAGACCCGCTTGGCCTCGATCAGATCGACCACAAGATGCTGCAGGCGATGATTGTGAATTATCGCGGCGGTCCTGTAGGACTTGATACGATTGCAGCTACTATAGGCGAAGAAAGCCAGACCATTGAAGATGTGTATGAGCCGTACTTGATGCAGATCGGCTTTTTGCAGCGAACACCCCGCGGAAGAGTTGTTTCTCCGCAGGCCTATATCCATCTCGGGCTTCCGGTTCCCGGCGAGTTAGCCGGCGGCAAGGCGTCCGAGGAATAAAATACTTCATGACAGAATGGAGGAACGGCTGATGAAGGCTAGCGAAGTAACTGCGGGAAGGAAGATGTATAGGGGCGGGATTCGTCCAAGGGTGCGCCGCATGGCGGCGCTGCTGCTGGCGCTGACGCTCATCGTTTCGGTGTGGACGGCTGTCCCTTCGCAAGGCGCTGTCCCGAAGCTGGATACAATTCGAGTGGGCTTATTTATCGATCACCCCAAATATAAATCAACCGTCCCTTCAATAACATTAAGTTCAGAAGGGGCATTGAGCGTTGGGTTTCGCGAGCCGTCGGGAATCGTCCCGCTCTTTCAATCCAGCCAGCAGCTGCGCTTTACGCTGGATGATTTCAAGGTCAAAGTAATTGAAACGAAGGATTTAAGCTCGGCACAGGCTGTCGCCAAACGGCTGAAGGCGGCGGGAGGAGCGGGGATGCTTACCGCATCGTCCAGGAATGGCACGACTGTGTATCAAGTGTTGGAGGGCTCTTATTCCAGCGTATCGGCAGCTAATACGGCAGCAGCGAAGTGGGGAAAGGACAGCACCATCTCCGGCGTGACTGGCAGTAATTCTGCCAGTGCAGTGATCGGGCCTTATCATTTGCTAGCCGGCTCTTATGCAACAGAGGAGGAGGCGCGTGCGGCAGCGAATTCATGGGGGGCTGCCGGCGTTGAGGCGATCGTCGGCATGCGGCAGGAAGCTGCCAAAAAAGGGCAATATATCGTGCTGCTCGGCGCGGAAACAGATGAGAGCGGCCTGAATGCCTTGCGGACGAAAGCGGGACAAAATGCGGATACTATGCCCGTCTTGACTTCATCCTATATTCTTTTGCGAGACGATTATACAGACCGCGCCGGCGGGGATAAATTGATTGCACTACCGGGAACGGCCGCCAAGGTGGCTGTAACGACAGAAGCGGCTACCGGAATCAAGCTTGCGGAGCGGTATAACCGCAATTATCGCGGCCAAATGGAATTTAGCGGCATGAATAGCAAACTGGCTGTTGTCAACGAGCTGCCATTTGAACAATATTTGTATTCTGTAATAGGGGGAGAAATGCCGGCCTCCTGGCATATGGAAGCGCTGAAAGCACAGGCGGTGGCCGCGCGTACGTTTGCTTTGTATCAAGGTTTTGCATTTCAAATCGCCCATGTTGCCGATACGACGATTAGCCAAGTCTACGGAGGGATTGGCGCGGAAAAGCCTGCAACAATAAAGGCGGTTGATGCTACGGCGGGAGAAATAGTGACGGTTAACGGCAAAGTGATCGAAACGATGTTTTCTTCCAGCGCTGGCGGAGTGAGTGCGGATTCGTCCGAGGTATGGGGATATGAAGTCTCATACCTAAAATCAGTGCCAAGTCCGGACGAGGTCTCGGAGAAGGGGCTGCCTTATTGGTCCCGCGTTGTACTGCCTAGCGGCGAAACGGGCTATATTCGTGAAGATCTGCTCGAACAGACAGCCGACAAGACGGCTGCCGGAAGCGTTATAATGCGCGTCAAGAGCGACGGCGTTATGGTGCGTCCGATCCCGCTTGTCCAGGACAGTGTGCCTGCCGTCGCCAAAGCTGCAGCAGGCACGCGCGTCGTTATTTTGGAGCGTGTCGTGCAGTCCAATGAAATGTCGTGGATTCGCGGGCCGTTTACTTCACAGGAGCTGGAGAAAAAGATCAAGGCAGCGGGCGTCGCGCTTGAGGGAACGATACGAACGCTGGAAGTGGGGAAAAAAGGGCCCTCCGGCAGAACGACGGAGCTCCTCGTTAACGGCAAGCCGCTTAATGTGAAATACCCCGACAATCTTCGCGGCGCTCTGGGCGGATTGCCAAGCACCTTATTCGAGGTGGATGAGTCGGCAAGGCTGGCCGTTGCCGGCGCCAAGGGCAGCCAGGACAACCGCAGCAATGTAACCATCCTTGGGGCAAACGGCAAACAGACATCACAAGACAAGCAGCTGTTTGTGCTAAATGGAAAAGGCGACATCAGACCGGTGACGAAAGAGCCAACCTTCCGTTTTGTAGGACATGGTTACGGGCATGGTGTAGGTATGTCTCAATATGGAGCACGCGGATTGGCAGAAAAAGGGTATGACTATCAGTATATTTTGCAATACTACTATAAAGACGCAAAGATCGTTAAGGACTGACAAGAGCCGATGAATGTAGAAGAGTTTGATTTTTATTTGCCGGAAGCTTTAATTGCCCAGACGCCGCTTGCTGAACGCACGGCGTCCAGGCTGTTGACATTGGACAAAGCGACAGGCGCGCTTGGCCATCATCGTTTTACCGAGCTGGCGCAAATGCTGCGTCCGGGCGATACAATTATTTTGAATGATACGCGAGTGCTGCCGGCTAGGCTGCTTGGCATGAAGGCCGACACAGGAGCAAAGGCAGAGATATTGCTGTTGAAGCAGCTTGAGGGCGATCGCTGGGAAACGCTGGCAAAGCCGGCCAAAAAGCTGAAAATTGGCTCGGAGCTGGTCTTTGGCGACGATGGGCATGGCAAGCCACTGCTGCGGGCTGTCGTTACCGGGGCAGGTGAAATGGGAGCGCGCGAGGTGCAATTCCAGTACGAAGGGATCTTTCAGGAGCTGCTGGACCGGCTGGGAGAAATGCCGCTTCCGCCATATATTAAAGAGCGGCTCGACGATCGCGAGCGGTATCAGACCGTTTACGCCCGGCAGGAAGGTTCTGCAGCCGCGCCGACTGCCGGCCTGCATTTTACGACTGGCTTTCTGGAGAAGCTAAAGGCACAGGGCGTTAATATCGGCTATATCACTCTTCATGTGGGACTGGGCACCTTTCGCCCTATGTCGGTCGATAAAGTCGAGGATCATACGATGCATGCAGAGTATTACGAATTAAATGAAGAAACCGCGGCCTTAATAAATAAAACGAGAGATCGCGGGGGACGTATCGTTGCTGTCGGCACGACTTCCGCCCGTACGCTGGAGACCGTGTCATCACACTGCATGGAAGTCAATGGTCAGCTAACAGTCAAAGCATGCAGCGGCTGGACAGATATTTTTATTTTTCCCGGCTACACCTTTAAGCTTGTCGACGCCTTGCTGACAAATTTTCACCTGCCCAAATCGACGCTTGTCATGCTCGTCAGTGCATTGGCGGGACGCGATCATACGATGCAGGCTTACAAGGAAGCAGTTGCACGGGAATACCGCTTTTTTAGCTTTGGGGATGCGATGTTTATCTATTAGAGAGAATGGAAGATGCACAGATGGCAATTACGTATGAATTATTGAAGGTATGCAAGCAATCCGGGGCGCGCCTTGGCCGCATTCATACTCCGCACGGAGTCATTGAGACGCCGACCTTTATGCCGGTCGGCACACAAGCGACGGTCAAGACGATGAGCCCGGAAGAACTGAAGCAGATGGACGCGCAAATTATTTTGAGCAACACTTATCATCTCTTTGTCCGTCCCGGTCATGAATTGATCAGGCAAGCAGGCGGACTGCATAAATTTATGAATTGGGATCGTCCGATCTTGACCGATAGCGGCGGGTTTCAAGTGTTCAGTTTAAGCGAGATGAGAAAAATTACAGAAGAGGGCGTACATTTCCGTTCTCATCTAAACGGCGACAAGCTGTTTATTTCTCCGGAGAAGGCGATGGAGATTCAAAATGCGCTGGGGCCGGATATTATGATGGCATTCGACGAGTGCGCGCCTTATCCGGCGGAATACTCTTATGTGAAGCAATCGCTGGAAAGAACGACCCGCTGGGCGGAAAGATGTCTAGAATCCCATGCCCGTCCGCATGACCAGGCGTTGTTTGCCATAGTGCAGGGCGGGATGTTTGACGATTTACGCAAGCAAAGCGCCACCGAGTTGACTTCCATGGATTTCCCGGGGTATGCTATTGGAGGATTAAGTGTCGGGGAACCGAAGGATATCATGTATCGCGTGCTGGAAAGTACGGTTCCGCTGCTGCCAACCGGCAAGCCGCGTTATTTGATGGGGGTTGGTTCACCGGATGCGCTGCTGGATGGCGCAATTCGCGGCATCGATATGTTTGATTGCGTTCTGCCTACCCGAATCGCCCGGAATGGGACAACGATGACAAGCGGCGGAAGGCTGGTTATTCGCAACGCGAAGTTCACGGACGACTTTGGTCCGCTCGATCCGGAATGCTCCTGCTATACCTGCACCAACTATTCCCGCGCTTACATCCGTCACCTCATCAAGGCGGACGAGACGTTTGGACTGCGCCTGACTACGTATCATAATTTGCACTTTTTACTGCAGCTCATGCGGGATGTGCGTCAAGCCATCAGAGAGGATCGTCTGCTTGATTTCCGGGACGCTTTCTTCGACAAATATGGCCTGCATGACAATGACAAAGGATTCTGAAAGGGGTGAATAAACTATGATGATAGCAGCTGATGCTGCCGCCGGCGGCAGCTGGGGTATTTTAGGCTCGATTGCGCCGTTTATTTTGATGTTTGCGGTGTTTTATTTCCTGCTTATCCGTCCGCAGCAGAAAAAACAAAAACAGCGTACTTCGATGCTGCACCAATTGAAGAAGGGCGACAAAGTCGTAACAATCGGGGGCATGCACGGAACAATTATGGAGATTACAGATGACATCGTTGTCCTGCGTGTAAACGATGCCACGAAAATTACATTTGACCGCAGTGCGATAAACAATGTAACTTCCAGTACTGCTGCTGCAGCAGCAGAGAAGAAGGAAGAGAAGAAAGAAGAAACCGCTAACGACGGCATTAAAGCATAATGACAAAAGGGCTATTTCATCATCGCCATCGGCGGTTGATGAAATAGCCCTTTTTCTCACTTGGCGTCTTCACGGACATAAGAATACTTGGCCGCCGCGAGCCGCTGCTTGCGGGCGCGCATCCATGGAACTGTTTTTTCGCTTAATCGCAGGCCTGCTGTGGAAGCGAACAAGCCAAGCAGCAATCCGCCCAACATATCGATTAACCAGTGGATGCCCAAGTAGAAAATCGAGAATATAACGAGTGCTGCACAGATGCTGCAAAACCAGCCCCAGCGTTTATTCCCGGATCGAACCGCCAGCACCGCAAGCGTTACAGATAAAGAGGTATGCAGGCTAGGGAAGCAATTGTCGATGCCGGATAATGCCCGGTACTCGGTTTCAAAGGACGGGAATACATCAAGCATCAAAAATTTGACGCTGGAATCGAAATGCCATACCTCCAGAACCGGAAAAAACAGATAAAAAGGAATGGCCACTATATAATTTATCATAATTGCATAGCAGACAGCGTAGAACATTTTTTTCGTCTTGTCCTCAAACGTATAGATACCGATCGAGACGATAAGCAGCGCCTGAAAAACAACAACATAAATAAATGCAAGAATCGTCGTCAGTATGCTATTTTCGAACAGTTGCTGCAGGCTGCCGACAAAATGGCCTTCAATCGATTGAAAAAACGGCGTAAAGTTAGCCTGATAGGAGGTCATGTTTTCCTCAATCATTAATTCAACTTTATTAAAGAACAGGATCATCAGCAATGCAGCGAAATGCAGCAAGTAAGCCCTTGAGGTTATGAGTTCCTTCAGAAATGCGCCGCCCACTCGCAATGGATTGCTTAGCGTGCCGTACCATAGCAGAAAGACGACAGTGAATGCCGTATAGATGGTGACGGTCGTCATACTGTCAAACAACATCATAATAATATTTTCCCCCTATAACATTAACAATTACGCAAGTAGCGGCTCGATCTAGTATAGCATATTACATAGGGGAGTTCATAATGGTTAACATTTGGCGAATTTGAAATCTTTCCTCAATTTTTTTTCGTATTGACCCCGATCATACCGCCCAGTGCTCCGCAAGTTAAAGCCGCGCCGATCATTGTAAGCGTGTGTGAGGTGAAGGAGGCATTGGAGGCGAGAAAACCGACAAGCAATACGAGCAAACCATAAATTAGACCGAGCAGCCCTCCGTAGTACCAGCCTTTTTTCCCCGATCTTCTTCCGGAGACAAATCCTCCGGCAAGTGCGGCCAGCCCGTGTACAATCAAGCTGCTTGACAAGAGCTGTTCCTCTCTCAAGCTTCCCCATTTGAGTAAAATCGACAGCGTAATTGCTCCCAAAGCAAGCCAGATTGCGGCATAGATAATGCCTGACAGCATCGGCGAGTTGATCGGTTTTTTAGAAACTTCTTTGAATGAATGGCCGATTTTCATTAGTAACTCCTCCTTATGACGTCATCGTATTTTTGCTGCATACGTTCTGATGTTTACTACACCTTATGGTCAAGCTCCCCCAAATAGTACAAGTTTTACACCAACTCGTATCATTTCTCCCATAAATTCGAAGCTTATGCGCTGCATGACGCTGCTGGTCTTCGGTGACAATAGAGGAACAGTCTTGGGACAGAAGGGTGGTTATAAATTTGGAGATAACAGCACATATCACAAGGACGTTAGCAATGTATGTTACCATATTTTTAATTATCCGATTAATGGGCAAGCGCGAAATCGGAAAGCAGTCGGTGTTCGATTTAGTTATTTTTGTGATGATGGCTGAAATGGCGGCCATTGTCATTGAAGATACGAAACGGCCGTTCATGCATGGCTTGCTTCCGATACTGGTCCTTCTCATTGTACAAGTATGTCTGGCGCTTATTTCGCTTAAGAGCCGCCGTCTGCGGTTACTGTTTGACGGCAAGCCGACGATCCTGGTTGATCGCGGCCAGTTGAATCGTAAAGCGATGCGCAAGCAGAGGTATTCACTGGACGATCTGATGCAGCAGATGCGGGAGAACCAGATCGCTACGATGAAAGATGTCGATTTCGCTGTACTAGAGCCTTCGGGAAAGCTTTCCATTATAAAAAAAGAGTCAGCTAATAATACGGCTGGAAATACAGCTGCGAATAATCAAAAACAGGGAAAAGAGCTGCCAAAACCATTTCCTAAGCACTATCGTTTCGAATCGTTGCCCGTACCGTTAGTAATGGATGGCAAGCTTATTGCCGAAAACTTAAAATCCCTCGATAAGGATCGCTTTTGGCTGAACAGTCAATTGAAGGCGAAAGGCGTTAATGAGTTGAAAAATGTTTTTCTGTGCACGATCGATCATCGCGGCGAATTATATATCAATGTAGAGCATCAACTGCGGTAGAAGCTTTGAGCGGCTCAAAGCTGTTGCCGCAGTTTTTATTTGAACCACCGGTTAAGATATGGGATGCGGGCAAGATCGTAGCGGTCAATTAAGCCGAGCTTGACCATCAGCAGCAAATAGATCAGAAGGCCTATTAAGCAGGCGGCGACCAAGTTAAGCGGCAAGGCCGGCATGAGCTGCTGCTTCATGAGCCAAAGAGACGCCGCGCCCATTATGATCATTGCTCCTCCTACTTTAATAAAATCAAGGTACTGCATCCGGAAGCCGATAAACCGGGTAACGCTAATCCAGTGCAATACCGTAACGAGAACCGTATTGACGTTTATGGCGATTAATGCGCCATAAATGCCAAGTTCGGGCATGGCCGCAAGCTTCATAATAAGCAACAGCTTGACGATCGCTCCGATAAATGTATTGGATAAGGCAGTGCCCGGTTTGTCCAATGCTTGCAATGCCGCTTGCAGCGGCGCTTGCATATAGATAAATAAACCAATAGGCGCCATCCACGTCAGCATAGGGGCAATCTCGGCATAGTTGTACAGCAGCCGGCAGATCGGATCGGCAAATAGCGCCATTACGACCACGAACGGAGCACCGGTCACTAAAGCCAGCCGCATGGATTGATGCAGTCTTTTATGAATCAGTCTGCGATCCCCTTGAGCAGCTGCCTCCGATAAGGAGGGAACGAGCGAGACGGCAAGCGAATACGTCAGTGCTGTAGGCAGCAGCAGGACGGGAATGATCATGCCCTGCAAGGCGCCGTATTGGGCAGTCGCCGCAGCGGTAGCTATGCCGGCGATTGCGAGCGCGCGCGCAGTAATGATCGATTCAAACAGATATGAAAAGGAACCGATCATTTTGCTTCCGGTCACCGGTATAGAAAGGCTGAGCAGATGGCGCAGTATCGGCTCTCTTTTTTTGGGGCGGTCTGACAGTTTTGCCTCCCCGCCGCTGGCTGGCTCAGCCTGTCCAGGCTTGCTGCTGCGCTTATGCCGGCGATAGTGCCATAGCAGAACGAGCAATCCGGCTATTTCTCCGGCAATGACGCCGATCATAGCACCGGCAGCAGCCCAGGCCAGACCGTACGGGAGCATCCAGACGGCAAAGGATAACTGGAAAACGATGCGAATGGCTGTTTCTACTGTTTGGGATACGGCGGTAGGAATCATGTTCTGTTTGCCTTGGAAATAGCCGCGGTACACTGAGGAAATACCGATAATGAGCAGCAGGGGACTCATACATAGGAATGTTTGATAGACGCGCGGGTCTGTCATGAGCGTCGCAACCATCCAAGGCGTGAACCATATAAAGGCGGCTGTTATGACAAGCGAGAACAGGATGATAAACGCCATAGCTGTATGGAAAATTTGCTTGACCCGGTGCGAGTCTCCTTTTGATTCCGCCTCTGCCACCCATTTGGCGATTGCCAGCGGAATGCCGCCAGTGATGAGGGTCAGCATGACGAGCAGGAATGGATAAGCGAGCTGATAAAGACCGACTCCTTCAGCCCCGATAATTCTGGGAAGTGCGATGCGCGGCACAAAACCGAGTATGCGATTAATGATCCCGGCCATGAGCAAAATTAAGGCGCCTTTAATGAATGATTGCTTGGTCACGGTCATATCCCTCTCTTTTATGAAATCCTTGTTCAAGCATATGCACGGCATGTCCGTTTCCATGTCAATTATTGCATATATCCGGCGTCAAGCAGGAAACCGTAAATGAGAGGGCGAATAGAACTAATATAGCTGCCGAAGATCGTTGTGCATGAGGGAGGAACTGGCAATGACAGAAGAGGAATGGAGCATGGCAATCGAGCAGTTGTGCCAGAGCAAGGCTGAGGAATTCCGGCTGGTCGGTTATGAGTATGTAACAGCCGAAGAAGTGTGGCAATGCGTCAGTGAGAAATATGCCAAATCCGGGCAGCCGGCAATGCATCAAGTCGTTAATGATATTTTATCGTTAAAAGCGACAAAATTTATGAATTATTTAACAATAAGTGCCTATCGCGGAACTCAGTTTTAAGGGATGGGCTTCTTTTTTTTGACTCGTTTTTCCGGCATCGCTATAATAGATAGCATGACGAGCGCTAGGACAAGCATTTCTGCCATACTAAAGGGAAAGATTGTCTATGGACGCAGGATGAGCCGGAGCGTGCCAGCGCTGTTGGGACTCATCAATTATAAGGGGGAACTTGAGGCACTATGAATCGTCGTTTGCTTTATTTTGTGCTCATCGTGGTCGTATCGATAGCCGCTGTTGGAGCAACGAGCCCGTGGTTTGTAAAGCAGGTCAAGCTGGGCCTTGACCTCAAGGGCGGATTTGAAATTTTGTATGAAGCGAAGCCGCTTGTAGAAGGGGGCAAAATTACGCAGGATGCGCTGCGGCAAACGGCAAAAAGCCTTGAGCGCCGCGCGAATGAAACCGGCGTAGCCGAGCCTGAGATCACGCCCGAAGGCTCCAATCGGATCAGAGCCAAAATTGCCGGTGTTACTGACGAAGCCAAGGTGCGCGACATTTTGAAGAAGCCTGCCGAGCTTACGTTCCGCAGCGCCAGAGACTGCTCTGAGGATGCCGGCTATTGCAAGGTAGAGCTGACCGGCATCGATTTTGTCGAGGGCGGAGCGAGCATTCATCAGACGCAGCTTGGCGGCTGGGAAATCGCGATCAAGCTGAAAGATTCGAAGAAATTCGGCGAAGTAACGAGAGAAATTGCCAAGCTTCAAAAGAATCAATTGGCGATTTTTCTGGACGAAGAAATGATTTCTTATCCAAATGTCGACCGCGAAATTCCGAGCAGCGAGGCCGTTATTTCAGGCAGCTTCACGCGCGATGAAGCCAAAAATCTGGCCGACACGATCAATCTCGGCGCACTGCCGCTTAAGCTGACGGAGAAATATACGCAAAGCGTAGGCGCGACGCTGGGACAAATGTCGCTGGAAAAAACGCTGTTTGCCGGCGGGCTGGGCACGATTCTGGTTCTGCTCTTTATGCCGCTGTTCTATCGCGTGCCGGGGTTGATTGCCAGCTTCTCGATTATCGTTTATATTTGGGTGCTGCTCATCGGCTTCTATCTGATCAATGCGACGCTCACGTTGCCGGGCATTGCCGCATTTATTCTCGGGATCGGGATGGCCGTCGATGCCAACATCATTACGTTCGAGCGGATACAGGAGGAGCTGCGCAGCGGCAAGAGCGTTTTGTCCTCGCTAAAAGCGGGCTCGAAAAATTCATTCCGCAGCATTATCGATGCCAACTTGACGACCGTTATTGCCGGCCTGGTGCTGTTCTTTATCGGTACAGGTTCGGTTAAGGGCTTTGCCGTCATTCTCATTTTGAGCATTATCGTTAGTATTCTTACAAACGTGCTTTACTCACGATTGCTCCTTTATTTGCTCATTCGCAGCAATTTCTTGAAGAAACCGGCTTACTTCGGCGTGAAGGAGAGTGAAATTCGTGAGCTCTAAGTTTGGATCGCAAAACCGGAATTTCAGTTTTGTTAAAAAAGCGCGTATTTTCTTCATTTTCTCGCTCATTATTACGGTGCTGGGGATTGCGACGCTGGCGATCTTCGGTCTGAATTACGGCGTCGACTTTCGCGCGGGCTCCAGCGTCGATATTGCTTTGAAGCAGGATTTGAGCGGTCGCAAAGCGGAAATCGAGCAGTTTTTGCAGGAGGGCGGATTCGGCACTCCGGTTCTGACGATCGGCTCTGACCGGATTACGATGCGCTTTGATGAAGAGCTGAAGGACGACAAGGAAAAGGCGCTGAAAGAGGGCTTCGCACAGAAGTTCGACAAGCACGCCTCTATGGAAATCAACACCGTCGACGCCGGGATGGCCAGAGAATTGCAATTTAACGCTTTGAAGGCGCTCGGGATTGCCAGCATCGGGATCATTATTTATGTGGCGATCCGTTTTGAGTGGCGCTTTGGCGTCGCGGCGATCATCGGCATTATGCACGCTGCGTTCTTTGTTATAAGTATGTTCTCGATCTTGCAATTGGAGGTTACTTTGACCTTTATCGTTGCTGTCTTGACAATCGTCGGCTATTCTATCAATGATACGATCGTTATTTTTGACCGGATCCGCGAAAATATGCGCTTCGCCAAGCTGAAAACAACAGAAGATTTAATCAAGCTGGTCGATGATAGCATATGGCAAACATTGCGCCGCTCGATTAACACGGTTGTCACAGTCGTTATTTGTGCGCTTAGCTTGTTCCTGTTCGGCAGTGAATCGATCAAGCTGTTCTCGCTCGCTATTTTGTTCGGTCTTATCTGCGGCGCGTACTCTTCGATTTTTATTGCCAGCCCGTTATGGGTATGGCTGAAAAGCAAGCAAAAGAAAGCGGCCGCAAAATCGCCAGCCGCATCTTAATCGGACAAGCAACCGTGCAAGCACTTATGGAGAAGTGCAAAGCCTCTTGCTGTTATGGGGACTTTGGGGGGATCCATGATGTTAGCAAACCAACGATATGCCAAAGCGGAAGCGGCCGCATGGATGGCGCTGCTCGGCAATATTGGCATTGCTGCGATCAAAGGCGGGATCGGCATGCTGGGAAGCAAGGCGCTTCTGGCAGACGCATGCCGGTCCGCTTCTGACGCGACAGCGGCTTTTGTATCACTGGCTGGCTTGCGCCGCTGCCGGCAGCTGGGCGCCTTTGAGGCGCCCGTGCCGGCGGTTAAAGGTAGAACGGAAGGCGCTTCCGGCGTGTTTGCTTCTATTTTGCTTATGATTATGGGCTTGGAAATCGGCATTTCGGCGATCAAATCGATTGCCGACGGGGTTGAGGACGGGCCGGGATGGCCAGCAGTAACTACTGTAATCATCGCTTTTTTTATTAAGGAAATTTTCTTCCCGGTCAAAGAGCGGCGCCTTGACATGTACGCTTCCATCGCGGCAGTTGTCGGCACTGGAGTTGCTGCACTCGGCGAACCGCTGGCATTGCCGGTGCTCTATTATTTTGATCCGGCTGCATCTCTAGTCATTGTTGTCATTGTATTTGCCAATGGCTATAGAATTGCTTCGATGTCGGTGCTGAAGAACCAGCATATTCAAGAAGAGCCTGCCGATATTAACGAGTTAAAAACTGCGGTGCAGCGCATTGAAGGTGTAGTGACGGTCGAGGAGCTGCGTGCAAAAGAGCATGGCCATTATGTCATTGTAGATGTCGTCATTAGCGTCAATCCGCGTATTACTGTGCTGGAGGGCAATGAAGTTGCCCGCCGGGTCAAATATTTTTTAATGCGCCGTTTTTTACATGTGACCGATGTCATTGTTGCTGTGGAGCCATACGATCCGGGTTATCCATACAAATCGAATCATGATCCGAATCAGGAGCAAATGCCGACGCTAATGCAGTAGCGAGCGGCGTTTGCTTTTTGGAGTGAAGGAGGGGGACAATCTGCTTCAAGCGAGGACGAGATGGGACATTGCTGCGCTTGACGAGGCCGGAAATCAGGAGGCTGAGCTTCTGTCGCGCACTTTGGGCGTTCCGCTGCTTATCGCCAAGCTGCTCGTACAGCGCGGCTATGGCGAGCCGCAGAAGGCAAAAACCTTTTTGCATGGCGGTCTGGAATGTCTGCACGATCCCTTTATGCTGAAGGGAATGCGTGAAGCGGTAGAACGGATTGAGCTGGCAAGGGCTGCAGGTGAAAGAGTGCGCATCTATGGCGATTATGATGCGGACGGAGTTTCTTCGACGACGCTGATGACCTGTTTGTTTCAGCGGCTTGAGCTGCAGTTTGATCATTATATTCCGCATCGATCGCTCGAAGGCTACGGCCTTAATAATAAGGCGATCGATTTGGCCGCGGAAGCGGGAGTAACGCTGCTCGTTACAGTAGACACCGGCATAAGCGCGGTCACGCAGATCGATTATGCCAGAGAGCGCGGCATCGATGTCATCGTTACGGATCATCACGAGCCGCCGGCTGTTTTGCCTAAAGCGGCTGCCCTTATTAATCCAAAATTGCCGGATTGCCCTTATCCGTTCAAAGGGCTCGCCGGAGTAGGTGTCGCATTCAAGCTGGCGCAGGCACTGCTCGGTGAGCCGCCTATAGAATGGACGGATATTGTCGCCTTAGGCACAATCGCCGATCTGATGCCGCTAGCGGATGAGAACCGGGTGCTTGTGCGCTATGGCATTGAGCGGCTGCGCCAATCGGACAAGCCCGGCTTTCGGGCGCTTGCTGAAGTGGCGGGCATCGATTTACATACTATTACTGCTACCAATGTCGCTTTCGGCATGGCGCCGCGCATTAATGCCGCCGGACGGCTTGAACATGCCGACCGCGCTGTAGCCTTGCTTACAGCAATAGATGAAGAGAAAGCTTCATCAGCAGCTATCAGCCTCGATATGCTCAATCGCGAGCGGCAGCGCGTCGTCGAAGCGATCGTTAAAGAAGCGGAAGCGATATGGGAGGCCAAATGCGCCGAGGCAGCTGCGGCCGGCAAACTTGCGCCGGCTGTTGTAGTTTTGGCGGGAGAGGGCTGGAATGTCGGGGTGGTGGGCATTGTAGCGTCCAAATTTGTCGAGAAGCTATACAAGCCGGTCTTGATTTTAGGGATAGATCCGGAGACCGGAATGAGCAAAGGCTCGGCCCGCTCGATAGACGGCTTTGATTTGCACGCCGCGCTGACTGCCTGTGAAGAACTGCTTGATCATTATGGCGGACACCAGGCGGCGGCTGGCATGAGCCTGCAGCGGGAGAAGCTGCCTGCGCTTGAGGAACGGCTTAGCGAGCTGGCGCGGCAATGGCTGCAGCCTGAGGACTGGATTCCGAAAACGACGGTCGATCTGACATGCACGATAGAAGAGGCTTCACTCGCCGTACTGGAGCAGCTCTCCTTGCTGGAGCCGTTCGGTGCAGGAAATACTGCTCCCAAGCTGATGCTCTCCGGCACGACAATAGCCGATTACCGGACAATGGGAAAAGAGAAAAATCATTTGAAGCTGACGCTGAGCGCTCAAGGCCTGCTGCTGGACGGGGTAGGCTTCGGCTTGGGGATGGCCGCCGAGCGGATTTCGAACGGCGCTGGAATTGAATTGGTAGGCGAGCTGTCGCTTAATGAATGGAACGGACGCAAGAAAGCGCAGTTTATGATTCAGGATCTGCGGATAAAAGATGTTCAGCTTATCGATCAGCGCGATGTTTCTCCGCTCACGGCATTTAAACAGCTTCTGGCGGATCAGAGTCTGATCAGCGGCGGTGCGCTGGTAGTCGTGCCTGATCAAGTATGGCGCGATGCGCTGCTTGCAGCCGCCCAAAAAGCGGCAGGGGGGCTGCCGCCTTCGCTTGTCATTTCGACGTATGACGAATTGGAAGAGCGGCTTGAACTGGCCGGCAATTCGCTTGTTCTGTGCGGCAGGCCCAAATCGGCAGACCGCTTGATAGCTTTGCTGCAGCAGTGGACGAATCTGGAGCGGGTCTATGCTTGCTACAATCGCTCGCATCAGTTGGAAGAAGGGCGGGGAGCCGGCGTCGGGCGCAGACAGTCTGAGGCGGGAGCGTTCCCGGACCGCGCTGCTTTCGGACAGCTTTACCAGACGATGCGGCGCGTATGTCCGCTTGAAGGAAGCGGGTATACGGAGCGTTTGACGGCGATGATGGGATGGCCGGGGGCAACAATTTCTTTCATGCTGCGTGTATTTGCGGAGCTGGAACTGGTTAGCGCGGCTGAAAACGGCCTTCGTCTGCCGGCGGCTCCGAAGAAGCGGGATCTGTCCGAGTCGGAGACTTACCGCCGCGCCCGGCGCACTGCGGAAGTTGAACAAATATTGTTTGCGGACACAGCGCAATTGGCACAATGGATTATAGAGCAAAAAAATGCAGCGCCTATGCAATCATCAACCTACGACATTAAACAAGGAGTGGCCATTTCATGAATTTCAAAGATTATATTCGCGTAATTCCTGATTTCCCGCAGCCGGGAATTCGTTTTAAAGATATTACGACATTAATTAACGACGGCGGGGTCTACCGTGCAGCTATTGAGGCTATTCAAGCAGGCATAGCGGACAAATCGTTCGACCTGATCGCCGGTCCTGAGGCGCGGGGCTTTATTGTCGGCGCTCCGCTGGCAGTTTCTTTAGGCTGCGGCTTTGTACCGGTCCGCAAAAGCGGCAAATTGCCGGGAGAAGTTGTGGAGGCAAGCTACGGCCTGGAATACGGTACAGACAAGCTGGCGGTTCACAGCAATGCGATTCGCCCGGGTCAGCGTGTGCTTATTGCCGACGATTTGCTTGCAACGGGGGGGACGATTGCGACGACGATCGATTTGATCCGCCAGTTGGGCGGAGAGGTTGTCGGAGCTGCATTTTTGATCGAGCTGGGCTATCTCGATGGCCGGAAAAAGCTCGAAGGCGTCGACGTGTTTTCATTAGTCACGTATTAATTGCAATAAGAGCTGCGGAAATCGGCGGAGGCCGATGTCCGCAGCTTTCGTCGTTTTCCGCGCACAGGACATGACAAATAGTTGACGTCATGCCGTTTGTGGGGGCATAATAGGAGAAATAGCAGTCGGAAAGGGTCGTTTCATGGGCATTGAGCAGTTAATTGAAAAGGCATCGACCTATATGAAGGAACAAGATATCAGTCTTGTTATGGACGCCTATACATTTGCAGAGCAGGCTCATCACGGTCAAATCCGCAAATCGGGCGAGCCTTATATTTTGCATCCGGTCGCAGTAGCCGAAATTCTTGTTAATATGCAGATGGACGTGCTGTCTATTATTGCAGCTTTACTCCATGATGTAGTAGAGGATACTACAGTGCCGCTGGCTGAATTGCGCACGCGGTTTGGCGAGACGGTAGCCATGCTGGTGGACGGGCTGACCAAGCTGGAGAAGATTCAATTCCGTTCCAAGGAAGAACAGCAAAATGAGAACTATCGCAAGATGTTTGTAGCGATGGCTCAAGATATTCGCGTTATTCTCATTAAGCTGGCGGATCGGCTGCATAATATGCGTACGCTCAAGTATCAATCGGAGGAAGCGCAGCGCAGAATCGCATACGAGACATTAGAGATTTTTTGTCCGATTGCACACCGGCTCGGGATTTCGGCGATCAAATGGGAAATGGAAGATATTTCGCTTCGTTATTTAAATCCGCAGCAGTATTACCGCATTGCTAATCTGATGAAGAAGAAGCGCGCGGAACGTGAAAAGCATATAAACGATGTTATTTCCCGCATTGCAGAGAAGCTTGGCGAGATGGGCATCGAAGGCGACATTTCCGGTCGTCCCAAACATATTTACAGCATTTATAAGAAGATGACCGCTCGCAATAAACAGTTTAATGAAATTTATGATTTATTGGCGATTCGGATCATCGTTGACAATATTAAGGATTGCTATGCTACGCTGGGCATCATTCACACGCTGTGGAAGCCGATGCCTGGCCGTTTTAAGGATTATATTGCAATGCCGAAGGCGAATATGTATCAGTCCCTGCATACGACCGTTATCGGACCGACAGGCGAGCCGACGGAAGTGCAGATCCGTACATGGGACATGCATCGCACAAGCGAATACGGCATTGCAGCTCACTGGGCCTATAAGGAAGGATCTGTCGTGCCGGGCGATAATTTTGAGGACAAAATGACGCTGTTCCGGGAAATTATCGAGCTGCAGCATGAAGCGCGCGACGCGTCCGAATTTGTGGAATCGCTCAAGATGGATTTTTTCTCCGATCTTGTCTTTGTTTTCACGCCCAAAGGCGAGGTGTTCGAGCTTCCTGCCGGCGCCGTGCCGCTTGATTTTGCCTACCGCATTCATACCGAGGTCGGCAACCGGACAATCGGCGCGAAGGTGAACGGGCGGATTGTACCGCTTGATCATAAGCTGAAGACGGGCGATATTGTGGAAATATTAACGTCGAAGCATTCCTACGGGCCAAGCCAGGATTGGATCAAGATTGCCCAGTCCTCACACGCCCGCAGCAAAATCAAGCAATGGTTCAAAAAAGAAAAGCGCGAGGAAAACGTGCTTAAAGGGCGGGAACTGCTGGAACGCGAAATCAAGCGGCTCGGGCTGGAGCCGTCCGTATGGCTTACCGATGACAAGCTGCTGGAGGCGGCGCAGAAGTTTACCTTCCACGATATAGAGGATATGCTGTCGGCGATCGGCTTTGGAGGCATTACAGCTGCACAGATCTGTACCAAGCTGACGGAGAAGATGCGCAAGGAAGCGGAAGAAGCCAATCAAATCGAGCTGACGGGCGAGAAGAAGGAAGTCAAGACGCCGCCGCAGCGCAAAAATCGCCCGACCCACGGCGTGTCGGTTAAAGGCGTCGACAACCTGCTTGTCCGTTTTGCACGCTGCTGTAATCCGGTCCCCGGCGATGAGATAATCGGTTATATCACCCGTGGACGGGGAGTGTCTGTGCACCGGGCCGATTGCCAGAACATTCCGGTTGGCGGCGAAGATGAGGAAGCGGCGCGTGTAATTGAAGTGGAATGGGAAGAGTCCGTAGAAGCCAACTACAGCGTCGATATAGAAATTACTGGGCATGACCGCCGCGGCTTATTGAATGAAGTGCTGCAGGCAGTGTCGGAAAGCAAGACGAACATGTCCGCCGTATCCGGCCGCTCAGACAAAAATAAAATGGCCATGATCCATATGACGATATTGATTCGCAATATTGATCATTTGCATGCCGTTGTAGAAAAAATTAAACGGGTGAAAGACGTATACTCCGTGCAAAGGATTATGCAATAGCATTAGGAGCAAGAGAGGGAAGCGATAGCATGAAAGTCGTAGTCCAAAGAAGCAAGGCGGCATCGGTCACCGTTAATGATGAAGTTGTCGGCGAAATTGACAAAGGGCTAGTCCTGCTTGTCGGCATCGGACCCGAAGATACGGAGGCCGATCTTAACTGGATGGCTGAAAAAGTGACCGGATTGCGCATTTTCGAGGATGCGGAAGGCAAGATGAATTTATCGGTGCAAGAGATCGGCGGGCAAATATTGTCGGTATCGCAATTTACGCTATACGGCGATTGCCGCAAAGGAAGACGTCCTAATTTTATGGGAGCGGCCAAGCCGGACATGGCGGAGAGCCTGTACAATGAATTCAATGCTGTGATGAGGCAAAAAGGGATGAGCGTCGCCGAAGGCCGATTCGGGGCGATGATGGACGTTCAGCTTGTTAACTGGGGGCCGGTAACTTTAATTATCGACAGCAAGGAGAAGTAAAGTGCTGCCAATATTTCCATGGTTCCGTCTGTTTGATTAGTTTGGTGATTAAGGGCAACACTATATGCTGCTAGCAAGTGCAGCAGGAGGGTTGCCGCATGCATCAATCGCGCAAAGAGCAAGGGATAGAACGGGCAGGTAAGCAATTATTGCAGCCAGAGCGTAATGAGGCGCTGCTGTTTGCTTCGCTTGAGGAGGAACTGTTCCTGGACATGAATGCATTGGCCGATGGAGCGGCATCGTCTCGTTATCAGGAAACGAAGGGCGGCCGCTCATAAACTCATTTTGGTAATAAAGAGGCGGACAGTAGGCGTCGAGCAGACGAGCCTGGCTGTCCGCTTCATGCTGGGAGAGGTGTATCATGCTTGTACATTTGCAGGCGGAGGATATGACATTTGAGCGTTCATTGTCGCATATCGTCCCCTTATTTTTTGAAAATGTAAAAACTTCATTCGGCCCGGAAGAAAATGAAAATGCGGATATCGTCATCGCATTGACGGCCGAGGATGACGGCCGGTCGATTCATGCCTCGGCCGTCATGCATATCCGGGCAGGAGGCATGCGGCAGGCCGAGCATAGCCGGACGCCGGATGATGTGGCCGGTCATGAGGAGCGCAGGAGAAACTACAAGCAGGCGCTCTGTTTCGTTTTGCTTGATGTCTTGCAGCAGGAGACGGGGATTGTTCAGCCTTGGGGGATCTTGACGGGTATTCGGCCAACGAAGCTGCTGCACGAGCGGATGCGCAAAGGCGTCGACCGCGAGACAGCCTACCGCGAACTGAGGGCCGATTATTTAATTTCGGATGAAAAAATTGCGCTTATGGAGCGAATCGTGGATCAGCAGCTCTCGGCATTGCCTGATTTATACGATTTGCGCAATGAGGTAAGCATTTATATCGGGATTCCGTTCTGCCCAACCAAATGCGCATATTGCACCTTCCCTGCTTATGATATCAATGGGCGTCAGGGCTCGGTCAGCGGCTTCCTGGGCGGGCTCCATCATGAAATAAGAGAGATCGGTAATTGGCTGCGGCAGCATCAAATCAGCATTACAACGATTTACTTTGGCGGGGGCACACCGACCAGCATTACGGCAGAAGAGATGGATGACTTGTATGCTGCGATGTATGAGTATTTTCCCAATGTGAACGATGTACGGGAGATTACGGTGGAAGCCGGACGGCCGGATACGATAACGCCAGAGAAGCTTGCCGTGCTGCGCAAATGGGGGATCGACCGCATCAGTATCAATCCCCAGTCCTATATTCAAGAAACGCTGGAATTGATTGGCCGCCACCATACCGTGCGCGAAACAATCGAAAAATTCGAGCTGGCTCGGGCATCCGGTATGAACAACATTAATATGGACCTCATTATTGGCCTGCCTGGCGAAGGAGAGGCGGAATTTGCCTATACGCTGGCTGAGACGGCCAAGCTTATGCCGGAATCTTTAACTGTGCATACCCTCTCGTTCAAGCGGGCATCCGAAATGACCCAGCATCGCGGGGAGGCAAAGTATAAGGTAGCCGGCCGCGAGGAAATTAACCGGATGATGGAGCAAGCCGTAAAATGGACGGAAAAATATGGCTATGTGCCTTACTACTTGTACCGGCAAAAAAATATTTTAGGCAATCTGGAAAACGTCGGCTATGCGAAGCCTGGCATTGAAAGCTTATACAATATTGTCATCATTGAAGAAATGCAGACGATAATCGGTTTGGGCTGCGGCGCATCGAGCAAATGGGTCGATCCGCATACGGGAGCCATTGGGCGGCTGGCAAATCCAAAGGAGCCAAAAGCGTATAACGACACCTATTTGCACTATACAGAGGCGAAGATTGAAGCATTAAATAAATTGTTCCGTATCGGGCACAGCTAAATTAAATAGCCGGTCCTGCACTGTACATCAATTGTGGAGGGCAGGACCGGCAAGCCTGCTTGCATGCGCTTTATTTTTTGTAATGGAACTGTAATCTGTTTTCAATGTTTGTTTAATGTCCTGCGCCTATAATAATAGTCGACCCCCTTTTTTGAATATAGAATATACATTGAACCTGCAACCCGTCGTTGTAGGTTATTTTCTTTTTTGGGCTTAAATACAATCCGCTTGACAAGCGGCATTGAACGCCCTACAATGAGTGTAATATTGTGTCGATCCGTTGAAGGGACCGCGTTGTACAATCAGTACCTATTCAGAGAGGGATTCCGTGGCTGCAAGAATCCTTAGTGTGCCTGTACGAACAGACTTCCCGGAGGACATATAGTGAACGGTTTCCGGCTTGCCTGAAGCTCATTAGCTATTATGCGTAGTCGGGCGTTAACCGAGTGAAGCGAATTGTGGCGGCAGTCCAATTAGAAATTGTTGGCGTTCCTGCTTTATAACAATTCGGAATGTGGGTGGTACCACGGTAGCAACGCAACTCGCGAGCTCTCGTCCCTTGGCCTTATTAGGCAGGACGAGGGCCTTTTTTTATTTTGAATAAGCGAGCAGAAAATGAAGCAGCGATTGGAGGGGACATGCGATGAATTTTCAGAAGCCGCCAGGCACTCAGGATTTTTTGCCGGGCACTGTGGAGAAATGGCAGTATGTTGAGAATAAAGCGAGAGAAGTATGCCGCCGTTTCAACTTTCGGGAGATTCGCACGCCGATCTTTGAGGCGACTGAGCTTTTTCGTCGCGGTGTAGGCGAAACGACCGATATTGTGGAGAAAGAAATGTATACCTTTCAAGATAAAGGTGACCGCAGCATAACGCTCCGTCCCGAAGGTACAGCGGGCGTTGTCCGTTCCTTTGTGGAAAACAAGCTTTACGGCGAGCCAGATTTGACAAAGCTTTATTACATGGGGCCGATGTTTCGCTACGAACGGCAGCAGGCAGGCCGTTACCGCCAGTTCCATCAATTTGGCGTGGAGGCGCTGGGAGCCGTTGATCCTGCATTAGATGCCGAGGTGATCGCGCTAGGCTACACCTTTTACACGGAAGTTGGTTTAAAAGGAGTAACGGTAGAAATCAATTCGGTCGGCACGCCGGCGGTTCGCGCTGCTTTTCGGGAACGGCTGCTGCAATTTTTGCAGCCTATACGTGATAAGCTGTGCAAGGACTGTCAGTCCCGGATGGAGCGCAATCCGCTGCGGGTGCTCGATTGCAAGGTGGATCAGGAGCATTTTGAAGGCGCGCCTTCCATTCTGGATAGCTTGGACGAGGAATGCAGGACACATTTTGCCGCCGTGCAGCAGCATTTGAGCAGCATGAACATTCCTTATTCGATCAACCCAAGGCTTGTACGCGGACTTGATTACTATACGCATACAGCTTTTGAATACAAAGCTGCCGGCATTGGAGCAATCGATACGATTGGCGGCGGCGGCCGCTATAACGGTCTGGTTGCCGATATCGGCGGGCCGGATCAGCCGAGCGTAGGCTTTGGGATCGGTCTGGAGCGTACGGTTATGCTGCTGGAGAACCAGCAGGCGGAACTGCCTGATTTGCACAAGCTGGATGTCTATGTTGTAGCGCTAGGCGAGGCGGCAGAACGTGAAGCGACGCGCGTGCTGCACAGCTTGCGTCAGCATGGCTGGAGCGCGGAACGCGATTATCAGGGGCGGAAGATGAAGGCACAGCTCAAATCGGCGGATCGGCTGAATGCGCGTTATACTGCAATTCTGGGCGATGACGAATTGGCCCGCGGTGAAATCGCGCTGAAAGAGATGGCGACCGGCGAGCAGCGCATGGTAGCCTTGGATCGTCTGTGTGAAGAATTAGCTGCAACCAAATAAATAAAAGCAGATTAAAAAGGAGCGACATTACAATGATGTTAAAAACACACCACTGCGGCACACTTTCAAAAGCGGATATTGGCCAAACGGTTACATTGAATGGCTGGGTACAGCGCCGCCGGGATCTTGGAGGCGTATTGTTTATCGATCTGCGCGACCGCACAGGGATTGTACAAATCGTATTCAACCCTGATTTCTCCGGCGATGCGCTGGCGATTGCCGACCGTGCGCGCAATGAATATGTGCTTGCCGTACGCGGGCAAGTCGTTGAGCGCGATGCCGAAACCGTAAACACCAATATCGCTACAGGCGAAATTGAAGTCCGTATCACGGAAATTGAAATTATGAACGCATCCAAAACGCCGCCATTCCCAATTGAGGATGGGGTGGAAGTGGATGAGGCTATTCGGTTGAAATATCGTTATCTGGATCTTCGTCGTCCGGAAATGCAAAATACGCTGCTCCTCCGTTCCAAAGCGGCAAAAATTTTCCGCGATTTCCTCGACGGCGAAGGCTTCGTCGATGTCGAAACGCCGATTTTGATCAAAAGCTCGCCGGAAGGCGCACGCGATTATTTAGTGCCAAGCCGGGTTCACCCGGGCGAATTTTTCGCTTTGCCGCAATCGCCGCAAATTTATAAGCAGCTCTTGATGGTGAGCGGTCTGGAGCGCTACTATCAAATTGCCCGCTGCTTCCGCGATGAAGACTTGCGTGCCGACCGCCAGCCGGAATTTACGCAGGTGGACATTGAAACCTCCTTCCTAAGCCAGGATCAATTGCTGGCCCTGATGGAGCAGCTTGTAACGAAGCTATTCCGCGAGACGGTTGGCGCTGAAATCCCAGCGCCATTCCAGCGGATTACCTATGCTGACGCGATGAACAAATACGGCTCTGACAAGCCGGATCTTCGCTTCGGCATGGAGATGGAGGATATTACCGACATCGTCTCCGGCAGCGATGTAAAAGTATTCGCATCGGTAGCGGCCTCCGGCGGTGTAGTGAAGGCACTCAATGCCAAAGGCTGTGCAAGCTGGAGCCGCAAAGAGCTGGATGACCTGCAGCCATTCGCAGCGCGTTACGGCGGGAAAGGCCTGGCGTGGGTTACAGTGAAAGAAGGAGAATGGCGCGGGCCGATCGTGAAGTTTTTCAAACCGGAGGAAATTGCGGCGCTTACAGAACGGCTTGCGGTAGAAGAAGGCGATTTGCTGCTATTCTCGGCCGACAAGAAGAAAGTCGTCGCGGATGTGCTTGGCAACCTGCGTCTGAAAATCGGCAAACAGCTGGGCTTGATCGACGAATCGCAATATAAGTTTGCTTGGGTTGTGGACTTCCCGCTGCTCGGCTGGGATGAAGAGGCCAAGCGCTTCGTAGCGGAACACCATCCGTTTACTCGTCCGAATGACGACGATCTGGCGTTGTTCGACACAGATCCGGGCCAAATTCGCGCACAAGCGTATGATCTTGTATTGAACGGCTACGAAGTCGGCGGCGGTTCCATGCGGATTTTCAAGCGCGATGTGCAGGAAAAAATGTTTGCGGCGCTTGGCTTCACGATGGAAGAAGCGCATGACAAATTTGGCTACCTTCTGGACGCCTTCGAATATGGCACGCCTCCGCATGGCGGCATCGCCTTCGGATTTGACCGCCTAGTGATGCTGCTGGCCGGACGGACGAACCTCAGGGAAACGATTGCCTTCCCGAAAACGGCAAGCGCTACAGAGCTCATGAGCGATGCGCCGTCAGAAGTCGATATTTCCCAGCTGCAGCAGCTGCATATCCGTACTTTGCCTAAACCTGGCAAACAGCCGGAAGCAGCCGCAGCTGGCGCTAAGCCGTCAGAGGGCAATTAAATAGGTTGATGCGCGTCCCCCCGCTGGGACGCGCCATTTATATGAAGACGAGGAGGCGTGCTGCATATATGCTGCACCAGTTTTCGCGAACAGAGCTGGCTATAGGGCCTGAGGGTCTGGAACGGATGAGGAAAAGTACGGTCGCTGTGCTTGGGGTAGGTGGTGTCGGCTCAATGGCGGCAGAAGCGCTTGCCCGAACAGGCATTGGCCGTATTATTCTGATTGATAAAGATGTAGTTGACATAACCAATATTAACCGGCAAATTCATGCACTGACGACAACGGTCGGACAACCGAAATCGGATTTAATGAAGGAAAGAATCAAGCTTATTAATCCGGAGTGCGATTGTATATCGCTGCGGATGTTTTACACGGAAGAAACTTATGAGCAATTGTTTCAATATCCGCTGGATTATGTTCTGGATGCGTCAGATACGATATCGTACAAAATCCATCTCATCAAAGAGTGTCTGAAGCGGAAAATTCCGATTATTTCATGCATGGGAGCCGCTAACAAGATGGATCCAACCAAGTTCCAGGTTGCGGACATTTCCAAGACGACGATGGATCCGATCGCTCGTGTTGTCCGTACGAAATTGCGCAAGGACGGCATTAAAAAAGGCGTAAAGGTTGTATTCTCCACAGAGGAGCCGCAAAAGCCGCGGGAGGATGTGACACAGCGGATTGTGCCGGAAAATGCGCCGGAAATTCGCAAAGCGCAGCAGCCGCCGGCAAGCAATTCCTTTGTGCCGCCTGTAGCCGGACTAATTATGGTTAGTGTCGTCGTGAAGGATTTAATGGCGGCTGAAGCTTAAGAGTAGAGGGAATGCCTCCTAATCCGTTGATCCTGCGGCTGTTCTGATGCGGTGATCAGCGGATTTTTTCTCACAATGGTTAACAAGGGAAAGAGGGATGATAATGGATTTATTCTCTTTTCAGAACGAGCCGGAGACGCCCCGGGCAAAATTGCTCGCTGACCGCATGCGTCCGGCAACGATCGAGCAGTATATTGGACAATCCCATATTGTCGGCGAAGGAAAGCTGCTGCGGCGGGCAATTGAAGCGGATCAAGTATCGTCGATTTTGCTTTATGGCCCGCCGGGCTGCGGAAAAACGACACTGGCTCACATTATTTCACAGCGCACACAAGGCGAGTTTGTCAAGTTGAACGCAGTCGATGCATCGGTCAAAGATGTGCGCGAAGTGATCGAGCAAGCCAAAATGAATAAAGCGATGTACGGTAAAAAAACGATTCTCTTTTTAGATGAGGTCCATCGCTTCAACAGCTCGCGCCAGGACGCATTGCTTCCGGCGGTAGAGCAGGGAATTATTATTTTTATCGGGGCTACGACTGAAAATCCGTTTCATTACGTGAATGGCGCATTATTGTCCCGTTCCACATTATTTCAGCTGGAGGCTTTGACACGGGCGGATGCACTGGAAGCGATGCGGCGGGCGCTTGCGGACAAAGAGCGGGGGCTCGGTTTTATGGATCTGGAGGTTGACGAGGAAGCTTTGGAGCATATTGCGAATATGGCTGGCGGAGACATCCGCCGCGCGCTGAATGCAATTGAGTTAGCTGCTGTTACAACGCCATCCAGACCGGACGGCTCTGTCCATATTACGCTTGAAGTTGCCGAGGAATCGATTCGCAAGCCGACTATACGGGCAGATGAGTCGACGCAGTACGATGTACTGTCCGCTTTTCATAAAAGTGTGCGCGGCTCCAGCGATGCGGCATTGTTTTGGTTTTTGTATGCGGTGGAAAAGCTTGGTATGGACCCGATGGTATTTGTCCGCCGCTTAATTGTAGCCTGCAGTGAAGATATCGGTTTGGCCAATCCGCAAGCGATGGTACAGGCTGTAACGGCAATGGACGCCTATCATAAGATTGGCTGGCCGGAGGCTAAATACAATATTACGCAGGCGATTTTGTTTGCTGTAGAAAGCCCGAAGTCGAACGCGGCGGCGATTGCCATCAGCAATGCCATGCATGCAATCGAACAGCTTGGCACAGCCGAGGTGCCTCTTCATTTGCGGGATACACATTATAGCGGCGCAGAAAGGCTTGGGCATGTCGGCTATAAATATCCGCATGATTATCCGGGGCACTATGTTAAGCAGCAATATTTGCCTGACCGTCTGGCCGGGAAAAGCTTTTATCGCGCGACAGAACAAGGCATGGAGGAGAAAATAAAAATAAATCAATCCCGAAGAAACGGGAAATAATGGGCTGCCAAGTATTAAAACTGAGCAGGAGTCAGTAAAAGGCGCATAAAGGCTGACCATAGCGCCATAAACATGAAATATAAGCGGAAAACGGCGTTCTTGCTCCTAAACCGAAGTTTGACGGAAGTAAGTACAATCGACTAATCTAGTATTATAACAAATTTTTATAAGTCGTTATTTTATGTCCAGAGGGAGGTGTACCTGTCATTGGGCGAGCCGACTTGCTGCAAGGCGCCTGATGCACAGGGAATAGTTGAGTGACCCGTTACCCATACTGTTGAATGGGATTGTAATTATGTTGCTCGTATTTTTGAATGGCTTTTTCGTATCGGCTGAGTTTGCGATGGTAAAGGTCAGAAGCAGCCGAATCGATACGCTGGCCATGGAGGGCAATCGCCGCGCGCGATTTGCCGCCAATGTAACGAATCATCTCGATGCTTATTTATCTGCTTGTCAATTAGGAATTACATTATCGTCTCTTGGGTTAGGGTGGATTGGTGAACCAGCGATCGTGAAGACGATTGAACCGCTGCTGTTAAAACTGGGCTTCAATGCCACACTGATTCATTCCATTGCATTTATTATCGCGTTTTCGATCATTACTTTGCTGCATATCGTACTGGGCGAACTGGCTCCCAAGACGATTGCAATCCGCAAGGCGGAATCTGTGACAATGTGGACAGCTCTGCCGCTGATCGCCTTTCATAAGGTGATGTATCCTTTTATTTGGCTGCTGAATGGCACGGCCAACTGGATTTTGAAGAAATTGTTTGGCATAGAACCGGCCGCCGAGCATGATTCGGCCCATACGGAAGAAGAGATCCGGATTTTAATGAAGGAAAGCCACAAGTCCGGATTAATTGATAATACTGAGCTGACGTTAGTGGATAATATTTTTGAATTTGCGGAAACCAATGCCCGTGAAATTATGATTCCCCGCACGGAGATGATCTGCTTGTATGCCGATCAGCCGTTCGAGGACAATAAAGCTGTAGCTCTTAAAGAGCTGCATACCCGTTTTCCATTATGCGACGGCGATAAGGATAATATTATCGGATTTGTTCATATAAAAGATTTGCTTAAAGCGTCAACGCAAGGGGTTCAAGATATACGATCGATGGCGTGGCCGATTACGACTGTGCCGGAATCGATGCAGATCAGTTCATTGCTCAAGCTGATGCAGAAGAAAAAGACACAAATTGCATTGCTGATCGATGAATATGGCGGCACATCGGGAATGGTTACGCTAGAAGACATTATGGAAGAAATCGTCGGCGAGATCCAGGACGAATTTGACAAAGAACGCCCCGATATCGAACGTCGGGACGACAATACTTTCTCGGTAAACGGCATGATGCTGATTGAGGAAGTCAACAGTTTCTTCGGGCTGGATATATCGACGGACGATTATGATACAATTGGCGGGTGGCTGTATTCGCAAATTGAAATTCCGCCATCGCGCAATCAGCGCATTGTTCATCCGGACGGTTATGAATTTATTATAGAAGAGACCGACCATCTGCGTATTTCCCGGATTATCGTGCATAAATTAAGTCAGAGCGAACAACAGGCCGAGAACCTGCAGCAGTCTGAGCTGCAAGTAGGCGCCAGTTAATTCGAAGGGTGTCCCCAAAATTAAAATTTGGGGCGCCCTTTTTGTATGGAGCAAGTATAACGTTGGCGTGCGGCAGCAGCCGTCTAAAAAAATAGCTGGACCCTCTTTACTTTTATAAACGACAATTGTAGAATATAAAAAAGACAGTTGTAGAAAACGGAGGCGATCTGTTGTGAGCAGTATGAAAAAACTTCCTGATGCTGAGTTTGAGATTATGAAAGCAGTTTGGTCGCATGAGCCGCCGCTCACTACTAATGAAATAATTGCCGGTTTGGAGAGCGGTAACAGCTGGAAACCGCAAACAGTGCTTACTTTACTGGTGCGGCTTACTGAGCGCGGTTTTTTACGGAGCGAAAAGAAGGGCAAGGAACGGACCTATTTCCCGCTTATTACGGAGGAGGAATATTTGCAGTTCGAAACGGGCAATTTCATCGAAAAGTTTCATCAAAACTCTTTTTTAAGTCTGGTCAATACGCTGTACAAGGGCCGAAAGCTGGATGATGGCGATTTGGATGATCTGATGAGGTGGTTGAAGGAAAAGGAGTGAGGCAGGATGGAGAAATTGTTGATGGCATGGGGGCAAAGCACGATTGTGATGTCGTTTTTGATCATATGCTTTCTCCTTCTTCAGCCATGGTTGTCCAACAAGCGGAAGTATTCCGCCAAGTGGCTGTACTATACTTGGCTCGTAATCGTCATCGGACTATTGATTCCGTTTCGGCCGCAGATAGCATCTCCGCTCATTGCGTTTGAGCAGCCTGCATCATCTGCAAAGGCCGGACAGCATGATATTTGGTCCCCGCCATTTGCGTCGGGAATAGCTGTTGGTGCAGAAGCGGCAGGAGGAGCTGCTGCGGACGGGACGGCGGAATTGGCAAGGCCAAACGGCGCTTCGCTGCTTGCATCCGTCGATTGGTATCAGGCTGCAAGCTATGTGTGGATTGCCGGTGCCGTCATTTTTCTTTTGTTCCATGTGATTAATCATCGCAAATTTATGAGTCTGGTAAAACGCTGGAGCAGCCGGATAACCGATCACGCTATGCTGGAAATTTTAGCTCAGCAGCAAGCGGAAATGAAAATATCGCAGCCTGTGACGCTAAAGGCTTGCCCGTTCATCGCCAGTCCGATGATGATTGGTTTTGTGCGGCCAGTCATTCTATTGCCCGTACATACATTTACGCCCGATGAATTGCGGTTTATTTTCAAGCATGAACTCATTCACTGGAGACGCAGTGATTTATGGTACAAAATTGCCGTTTTGGCGGCAACGGCGATCCATTGGTTTAACCCGTTCGTGCATCTGATGGCGCGCGCCATTGCAATCCAGTGCGAGAAGGCCTGCGATGAAGCGGTACTTGCGCATACCGGTATCGAAAACAGAAAGCTGTACGGGGCGATGATCCTTGGTGTAATCCGGAAGCAGACGTCAAGTAAGACTGCATTTTCCACTACTTTTTATGGAGGTCGAAAAGAAATGAAAAACCGGTTAAGCGCTATTTTGGATAGCGGCAAAAAAAGAAAAAGTATAGTGCTCCCATGTTGTGTACTGCTTGGAACGCTGGTGTCGGGGGCCGTGTTCGCTGAGAACGAGGAAGCAGAAAGGCAATCAGGGCAGTCGGAGCTAGCGGCCCGGCATTTTGCAAGTGATCGCATGAGCGGCGCCACGACTTATTCGGTTGGGATGGAAGCGGGCGAAGCAGAGTATGACTATGAGAAGCTGCTGGGAGCAAATTGGAAAGAGATGACTGTAGCGCAAGTTGAAGCCAAGCTGGAGCAAGCAGAGGCGGAGCAAATGGAAAAAATAAAAAAATCGGCAGAGCTTGAGGGAGTGAGCATTTCCTCTTCGTATGTCGATCGTGCGCAAAGCGGGTTGAGTACGGCATTCAGTGTTTTCAAGAAGGATGCCAAGGGCATTGAGCATGAAATTATGCTGGAACTGGCATATGAAGAGGAGATAAAAGATAAGAACAGCATTACAATGAAAGAAAAAGAGCGGATTTTCACCCGAAGTTTTCACGATATTAAAAAAATGATCACGGACAAATCTTACGATGCGTTGAGCCAGCGGGATCTGGCCCGCAAGTTGCAAGCTGAGCTTGTCCAGATGGCAGCAAAAGCAAAGCAGGCAGGAGCGAATATGACGATCAACTATGAAATTGTATCCTACGCCATCGATGGGAGAACGTATTATCAAAAGTATGAAGATGTGCTGCAGCAGGAGCAATCGCCGAAGCAGTGGGCGGCCCAGCATAGCTTTCAGTATGTTAAGCTCGATATCCGCGTCTCGGATATGAGCCGGGAAGAAGCGGCGCAGTTTGAACATGAGCTGCATGTGAAGTATAGAGGAAAGAATATGATCGTTGAGCTAAATGATTTTGTCTACGATCTTCGCGCAGAGGATGTCGTCCATTTCTCCAGCTACAGTTCCGCCCGCAATCGGGATTTTATCGTAAAGGTAGAAGCGAAATATACGATATTTGATCAAGTAAAAGTGGAGGAGTTATCCGAGCAGCAGGTAGATGATACTGTGAACGGTGTGCTCGCCGGGAAGCAGTACAAATCTGCAGCAGATCTGCAGTCGGACATGATCAAAGCGCTGGCTGATAAATTCGGGGTTGATGCGAGCTATTTTGTTGTTAACGTTATTCATTCCTAATGTTCAAATATTTTGACCAAAAATAACCTCCTGGCAGGAGGGCTGACCGAAGGCAATTCGCCTTAACAGTCCGTTTGCCAGGAGGTCATCTTTTATACGTGGTGAACCTGATCAATCGTGCCGCCGCCAAGGCATATCTCGCCGTCATAAAAGACGACTGCTTGCCCGTGGGTAATCGCTTTTTGCTGCTCATCGAACTTGACGTCCACTGTGGATCCGTCCTCGCGGAAAGCGATGGTGACGCCTTGATCCGGCTGGCGGTAGCGGAATTTTGCTGTACAGCGCAGCTCGGCCTGCGGCTTGTCGGGAGGGATCCAGTTGACGTCTGTGGCCGTCAATCCCTTAGAGTACAGGCTTGGATGCTTGTCTCCCTGTACGACGT
This sequence comes from Paenibacillus sp. GCM10027626, assembly GCF_042676285.1. Classification (NCBI taxonomy): domain Bacteria; kingdom Bacillati; phylum Bacillota; class Bacilli; order Caryophanales; family Paenibacillaceae; genus Paenibacillus; species Paenibacillus sp. GCM10027626. Next base: position 244,293 of record NZ_JBHTHC010000009.1, read on the forward strand.
ACAAAATATTTTCTTTCAAATCCTTGGAAGCCACGAACCAGGGCTCGCCGCTGCCGGAGCCGCCAATGCCGAGTCCTTGCCGCTGCCCGAGCGTGTAGTACATCAATCCGTCGTGCCGTCCCTTTTGCTCTCCGCTGACAATATCGATCATCGGACCGGGCTGGGCGGGCAGATAGCCGCTTAAAAAGGTTTTGAAATCACGTTCCCCGATAAAACAAACGCCGGTGCTATCCTTCTTCTTAGCGGTGGCTAGTCCGGCTTCCTCAGCAATTCGCCGCACCTCCGGCTTCGGCAGATGACCGATCGGGAACATCGCCTTGCTTAGCTGCTTCTGATTTAAAGCATGCAGGAAATAGGTCTGGTCTTTGTTGCTGTCTGCGCCGCGCAGCAGCCTGGTCTGACCGTCCGCAGTCCGCTCAACGCGGGCATAATGGCCGGTAGCCAAATAGTCGGCGCCCAAATCGAGCGCTTTTTTGAGAAAATCGCCGAACTTAATTTCACGATTGCACATGACGTCCGGATTAGGCGTCCGGCCGCGGCGATATTCCTCCAGAAAGTAAGCAAATACTTTGTCATAGTACGCTTGCTCGAAATTAACTGTATAGTAAGGGATCCCGATTTGGTCGCATACGCGGCGGACATCTTCTGCATCCTCTTCAGCGGTGCAGTGGCCGAACTCATCGGTATCATCCCAGTTTTTCATAAAAATGCCGATCACATCGTAGCCTTGCTGCTTGAGCAGAAGGGCGGTAACGGATGAATCTACGCCGCCGGACATACCGACTACGACTCTTGTTGAAGCATTGTCATTATTCATTGCTAAATCCACCACCTTATATCATATGCAGTTAAGCTTTCCTGCAGATTTCTTCATTGTAGCACAAATTGAATAACTTTTTCATGAGATAGTCAAGCTTTTTTCACCAAAAACGGCTTGAGTGTGTTAACATAGATATGTAATGGGAATACAATGATTAACAAATGGATTGCCAGCAGGCAAGACTTCAACCGTGGTATAGCCACTTGTACGTTTCGGAGAAGAGGTGCTGTAGTTGAAAATATCGACCAAAGGCCGGTATGGTTTAACGATTATGATGGAATTGTCCACGAAGTTTGGTGAAGGACCGACTTCATTGAAAAGCATTGCTGAACGGAATGGACTTTCGGAACACTACTTGGAGCAATTAATCGCTCCGCTGCGCAATGCCGGTTTGGTAAAAAGCATTCGCGGCGCATACGGCGGTTATATTCTTTCCCGGGAACCGGAATCCATTACGGCCGGCGATATCATTCGTATATTGGAAGGACCTATCTCTCCGGTGGATTTTACGGAAGAAGACGATCCGGCCAAGCGCGATCTATGGCTTCGCATCCGCGACAGCATTGCCCAAGTGTTGGATTCAACGACACTTGCGGACTTGGTTTCCTATAAGGAAGACGGTCATTTGGATTCCTATATGTTTTACATTTGATGGCCTATCGAAGCCGCTAAGCGTTGCCGCTTGCGGTTCCGGCCAAACCTTGCTTAAAGGATGGATGCATGGGATGCAGTACTATTTTGACCATGCTGCCTCGACCCCGGTTCATCCCGAGGCTGTGCAAGCAATGCTGGATGTATACACTTCAATGACAGGTAATGCATCCAGCACGCATAGTTTCGGACGAGCAGCCAGACAACTGCTTAATCGGTCGCGAGATTGCATCGCCGCACAGATTGGCAGTTCAGCAGCAGAGCTTGTATTTACTTCAGGCGGCACAGAGAGTGACAATGCTGCTATTGCGGGTGCGGCTTATGCGATGCGCAATAGAGGTAAGCGACATATAATAACTACCGCCGTCGAACATCATGCGGTTTTGCATACATGTGAAGCACTTGAGGAGGAAGGTTTTCGTCTGACGATTCTCCCTGTAGATGAGTATGGGATCGTTGCTCCGGCTGATGTTGAAGCGGCAATCGAACCAGACACCGCCCTCATTAGTGTGATCTATGTCAATAATGAGACAGGAACGATTCAGCCGATTGCCGAAATTGGCGAAATCGCACGCCGCCGCGGCGTATTGTTTCATGTCGATGCGGTTCAGGCGCTTGGCTCAATGCCCATTGATCTGCGTACTTTACCTGTTGATTTAATGAGCTTCTCCGCCCATAAAGTAAATGGACCCCAAGGTGTAGGAGCATTATACATTTCGCGGCACACTCCATTTCATCCGATTATTCACGGCGGCTCTCAAGAACGGAAGCGGCGGGCAGGGACGGAGAACCTGGCCGGAATCGCCGGATTTTCCAAAGCAGTTGAACTTTCTGTGAAAAATATGGCAGCAAGGAAACTTTTTTTGGACGAGCTTCGTCTTAGATGGGTAGAGTGTTTGCAAGCGATGGCGCAGACGTCATCAATCGTTGTAAATGGTCATCCCTCACAGTATGTGCCAAACATTATCAATGTAAGCTTTATCGGTGTCGATACCGAGACTATGCTAATGAATTTGGACCTAGAGGGCATTGCGGCTTCGAGCGGTTCCGCATGCACTGCCGGGGCGCTTGAGCCCTCCCATGTGCTGCATGCGATGGGGCTGCCGGCAGAAAGATTGCAATCAGCTGTCAGATTTAGCTTCGGTTTGGGAAATACTATGGAGGAAATCGAAATTGCGGCAAAAAAAATTGAAACGATTTTGCGCCGCGTTCGTACTACTGCCTAGGAGGCTTTCCCGGACTTGATTAAACTTCAGCATATGATTGGTCTTCCTGTATTGGAAATAGACACAGGCAAGCAGATCGGACATGTTAAGGACGCATGGTTCGATGAGCATTGGCAGCTTACGGGGATTATTTTAGAGGGCGGACGCCGCTTCTTATCCGCTATGAAATCTATCCTGTGGCGCGATGTGCTCATCTGCGGAGAAGACGCAGTTTTGATAATGAATGATACTGCTGTCCGCAAAGCGAAGCCTGATGAAGTATGCCGAACTTTTCTTACCGGCTCCAATCGGCTGAAAGACTTGCCGGTCGTAACGACAGACGGTGAGCAATTAGGTCGCATATCAGATGTTTATTTTAATGAAATACTGGGAACACAAATAGTAGGCTACGAGCTTACAGACGGTTTCATAGCGGATTTGATGGAAGGTCGACGTTGGCTGCCCGTTCCGCCTGATCCCGATACCGTCATGCTTGGGGAAGATGTGATTATAGTTCCTGCCGGCAGTGAAGATCGGCTGGAGACGGTCACTGCTTCTGATTCGGATATAGGGAGAAATGAACCATGAGATGTCCCAACTGTAACTCGAAAGATATCGGGAAAATCGGATCCCATCAGTTTTATTGCTGGGGATGCTTCATTGAACTGACTGTTAATGGAGATAAAATGTCGGTCTACCAAGTGGAAGAAGACGGTACTTTAAGCTCGCTTGACGACCTGTTCTTTGAAGAGGAATTACCGCAAATTCATGCGAATTAAACGAGACGCGTAAAGAGAGTTGTTCTGGCAGCAGCATATGTTTGCTGCCAGAGCAGCTCTCTTTTTTGTGAATTGGGATGAAGAGGACGACTTGTACATATACTGATTACAACACAAATTGGGACAGGAGGGGGCAAGCCGGAATGGAGCGATTCACCAATAATCGTCTGTTCGTGCTGCTGGTTTATATTATTCTCGGGCTTGTCGCTCTTTATTTGCTGCTGCTGATTAAGCCGCTGATCGTTCAGGTGTACGGCTTTCTAAAGGCCGTCCTCGCTCCTTTCCTTATAGCAATGATCATTTCTTATGTATTGAATCCGATTGTCAGTTTGCTGGGCGAGCGGAGAATGCCGCGGACAATTGCAATTTTGCTTATCTATGCCGTTTTTTGCGCCTCGCTTGCCGTTATTCTTATTAACGCCATCCCGATGTTTATCGAGCAATTGGAGCAGCTTAACCGGCATATGCCCAACCTGACTATGCGGGCGCAAAGCCTGGTCAATGACTTGAACAACAACTCGTTTTTGCCTGAAAGCATCCGCGACGGCTTTGACAAATCGCTGGTGAAGCTGGAGAAGCAGGCGTCGGAGGCGATTTCTGATTTTATTAACAATATCGGCACGATGGTCAATGCCGTTTTTGTCGCTTTTATTATTCCGTTTCTCGCTTTCTACATTTTGAAGGATTTCAATGTGTTCGAGCGAACTGCGCTGACTTACATCCCAAGGGTGCATCGCAAGCATGTAATCAGATTGCTGAAAGATATCGACACTGCACTCGGCAGCTACATCCGCGGCCAATTCCTCGTCTGCATCATCGTCGGCGTTCTGGCCTATATCGGGTACTTGCTGATCGGCATTCCCTACCCGATTTTGCTGGCCAGTGTTGTCGCCGTTACGAATATCATACCGTATTTGGGGCCGTTTTTTGGTGCTGCGCCAGCGCTTGTTGTCGCTTCAACCATTTCATTCAAAATGATGCTGTTGGTCGTCTTAGTCAACACGGTATGCCAGATTCTTGAGAGTAATGTTGTATCTCCGCAGGTCGTCGGCCGTACTTTGCATATGCACCCGCTTTCGATTATTTTTGCCCTGCTTGTCGGGGGAGAAATTGCCGGCATTGTCGGGATGATTTTGGCTGTACCGATTTTTGCTGCGTTGAAAGTGATTTTACAGCATATCTTTGCGTATTATGTCAGAAGAAAGATCATTTGACAGCAGTCTATTCCAGCCGATATACTGTTGACTATAGTCAATATGCAGAAATCGTCGATGAAACATTAAGTATGTTATAGCCCGTCAAACAGAGATGGAATTGCTTCGCGTTCTTTCGTACATTCGAAAAGGGGCGTTGGCTGCAACAATTCCAATGGCGAAGAATGACAGAAAGCTCGTTTCGGAGAGTGAACCAAATTCACCGGCTCAGGACCCGTTATCGTCCGTCTAAGGAGATTGCCGCCGCTTCGCATTGAAGCATCTGGACGGCAATAACCAGGGTGGTACCGCGAAGACAATCGTCCCTGTTTGAGACAGGGGCGATTTTTTTGTATTTTCCGAAGCCGGAGTACAACCAAATTTATTAGGAGGCATAGTGAAATGAAAGCAAGTGAGATTCGTTCCAAGTGGCTGCGATTTTTTGAAAGCAAAGGACATCATATTGAGCCAAGCGCATCACTTGTGCCGCATAATGATCCTTCGCTCTTGTGGATTAATGCCGGTATGGCGCCGCTCAAGGCCTATTTTGACGGACGCGTTATTCCCGATAATCCGCGTATCGCCAATTCGCAAAAATGTATTCGGACCAATGATATTGAAAATGTAGGCAAGACAAGACGCCACCATACGTTTTTTGAAATGCTCGGCAATTTTTCGATCGGCGACTATTTTAAAGAAGAGGCCATTACATGGGCATGGGAGTTTCTGACCAGTCCGCAATGGATCGGATTCGAACCTGAGCGGCTGTCGGTTACGATTCATCCTGAGGATGACGAAGCTTTCCGTTTCTGGAATGAAAAAATCGGGCTTCCTGCGGAGCGAATATATAAGCTGGAGGAAAATTTCTGGGATATTGGCGAGGGGCCTTGCGGACCTTGTACAGAAATTTTTTACGACCGCGGCGAAAAGTATGGCGACCTGTCAGATCCCGAATGCTGGCCGGGCGGCGAAAATGAGCGTTTCCTCGAAGTATGGAATTTAGTATTTTCGCAATATAATCATAATAAAGACGGCAGCTATACGCCGCTTCCCAACAAAAATATCGATACGGGAGCCGGTCTAGAGCGGTTCGCATCGATTTTGCAGGATGTTGATTCCAACTTTGATACCGACTTATTCATGCCGATCATTAATCGTACTTGTGAAATCGCTAATGTGCGCTACAAGGAAAATAATGATCACGATATTGCCTTGAAAGTAATCGCCGATCATGTGCGTACTGTCGTCTTCGCCGTAAGCGATGGCGTGCTTCCTTCCAACGAAGGCCGCGGCTATGTCATTCGCCGGCTGCTGCGCCGCGCTGTGCGCTATGGCAAAACGCTTGGCGTTGACCGCCCGTTCTTGCATGATTTGGTTCGTGTTGTCGGTGACGTAATGGGGGTATACTATCCGGAAGTTACAGCGAAGCGCGAGTTTATCGAAAAGGTAATCCGCACTGAAGAGGAGCGTTTTCACGAGACGCTGTCCGACGGTCTGGCGCTGCTGTCGAATTTGGTCAAGACTGCCGAGGAGAACGGCCAGAAGGAAATTGGCGGCGAAGATGCGTTCAAGCTGTATGACACCTACGGTTTTCCGTTCGATCTGACAGAGGATTACGCTGCCGAGCAGGGAATGACGGTCGATCGTGCGGGTTTTGACAAAGCGATGGAAGCACAGCGCAAGCGCGCCCGCGAAGCGCGTCAGGAAACAGGCGGCATGAATGTGCAAGGCGGGCCGCTCGCTGATCTTACAGAGGCTTCAGAGTTTGTCGGTTATGAGCAGCTTACCGTCGAGGGCGCGCAAATTATGGCGATTGTGGGAGACGGTACGCTTGTGGAGAAGGCTGCTGCAGGCAGCAAAGTGCTCGTGCTGCTTAACCGGACGCCGTTTTATGCGGAAAGCGGCGGCCAGGTCGGAGATAAAGGAAGCATAGTGGGCGATGGCTTTGAGCTGCAAGTTGAGGATGTCACGAAAGCGCCGCACGGCCAGGCAGTTCACCATGCTGCAGTTGTCAGCGGCACTGTAACTGCAGGCGCAGCGGTAAAAGCGGTCGTCACTGCTGAAATGCGTGAGGCAACGATTAAAAATCATACCGCGACTCACCTGCTTCATCGCGCGCTGAAGGATGTTTTGGGCGAGCATGTCAATCAGGCGGGTTCGCTTGTAGAACCGGATCGTCTTCGCTTCGACTTCTCTCATTTCGGCAGCATCAGTCCGGAGGAGCTTGCGGATATCGAGCGCCGTGTCAATGAGCAAATCTGGCTCGGCACCCCGCTAACTATCGAATACAAATCGCTGGCCGAGGCGAAAGAAATGGGTGCAATGGCGCTGTTCGGCGAAAAATACGGTGATATTGTACGTGTCGTACAAGTAGGAAGCTACAGTCTCGAATTATGCGGAGGCTGCCACGTTGCCAATACGGCGCAAATCGGCTTGTTCAAGCTGCTTGGCGAGAGCGGGATCGGTTCGGGAGTCAGACGGATTGAAGCAGTCACCGGACGCGCGGCTTACGAATATATGGAGAGCCAGTTTGAGCTGTTAAAGCAGGCTGCCGCTATGCTGAAGTCCAATACGGCCGATGTGCCAAAACGGCTTGAGGCGTTGTTTGCCCAAAATAAAGAATTGAGCAGAGAATGCGAATCGCTGCAATCCAAGCTGAGCAGAATCGAAGCCGGATCGCTGGAAGCGCAAGCGAAGACGGCTGGCGATGTTACAGTGCTGGCAGCAAAAGTGAGCGCGCCTTCGATGGATGCTCTGCGGGGTATTGTAGACGAGTTGAAGGGCAAGCTCCCAAGCTCGGTCATTATTGTAGGCGCCGCTGCAGAAGACAAGGTGAATCTCGTTGCCGCTGTATCGCCTGACCTGGTCAAGCGCGGCTTCAATGCCGGCAAAATTGTAAAAGCGGCTGCAGCCGCTTGCGGCGGCGGAGGCGGAGGAAGGCCGGATATGGCGCAAGCGGGCGGCAAAGATCCGTCAAAATTAGAAGAAGCGCTGCGAATTGCTGAAGAACTGGTTCTCTCCCAAGTAAATGTGATATGATATAATTATCAATGGGCTGTTACACAGCTTGGAAAGTGAGGTGCTGGCGATGAATTCCATGGACAAGACGATGAAATTTGATGTGAAGGCAGAAGGACTTGAAACTTCTTCAAAAGATATTATACTTCAAGTATATGATGCTTTGCAGGAGAAGGATTATAATCCCATCAACCAGATTGTAGGCTATTTGCTGTCTGGAGATCCTGCATATATCCCGCGTCATAACAACGCCAGAAGTCTAATACGCAGAAAAGAGCGCGACGAGCTGATCGAAGAGCTTGTACGGTCCTACTTAAGTCAGCACCGCAGCTAACACAGCGCGAATAGCCGGATTCCAGAGTCATTAATCGCTCTTTCGGCAATGAATGCTGACTTTCCAACTGCTTGAACATGTACCAGGATGAAATGGGGCCGAAACTTTATGCGCATCATGGGATTGGACTACGGCGACCGAAGAATTGGCGTTGCGGTCAGCGATGCGTTCGGTTGGACGGCACAAAGTGTCGGAATCGTGGAGAAGCGCCGCGACGGCGGAGAGATCGAAGCGATTGGCCAATTGGCGAATGAACACGAAGTAAGCGAGATCGTGGTTGGGTTACCGAAGAACATGAATGGCACCATCGGTCCGCGTGGCGAAATTTGCATCGCATTCGCACAAGATTTGCAGCAGAAGCTAAATGTACCCGTTCACCTTTGGGACGAACGGCTGACGACGGTGGCCGCGGAGCGAACACTGCTTGAGGCGGACGTCAGTCGCAAGAAGCGAAAGTTAGTCGTAGACAAAATGGCGGCAACGCTCATTTTGCAAAATTATCTCGATTCTAAAACGAAAAGGTGAGGGTAACGATGACAAAGGACGACATGCAGTACGAAGAGCCGGAAATCATCTATATTCCGGATGAAGAAGGCAACGAGGAAGAATTCGAGGTAGTCATGAAGTTCGAGGTAGACGGTTCCGATCAGAAATATATGATGGTCGTGCCGCTTACCTCCTCCGAGTCCGAAGCAGATGACGAGGAAGAGGCGGATGAAGTGTACGCCTTCCGCTATGAGGAAGACGGGGATGATTTGAAGCTGTACACGATTGAAGATGAGGAAGAGTGGAACATGGTGGAAGAAACGTTCAACACACTCCTCGGCGAACTCGAAGACAACGATTAAGCCGTAGCAAGCGGTGAAGGGAGATACTGGCTTGAGTACGGTTGAAAAAATCAATCTTTTACAGCAAACTTATGGTGACGAGATTGAGCTTACTGATGACGCAGGTACAGCAGAGCTATATCGCATTGCTGCCGAATTTCGTTTAGGCGAGCAGGCCTATGTCGGCCTGCAGACAGCTGCAATGCGCAAGGAAGACGAAGTTGCCTTCTTTCGTGTCATATTGACGGAAGGGGACGGCGAGCCTCAGCTGGAGTCAATTGATGACGATGAGGAATGGGAAGCGGCAGCTGAAGCTTATGATGACCTGTTGTTTATTGGCGATGATCAGCCATAGCCGGTAAGAATCTATAAGTTCAAGGAAAAAGGGCGGCGCCAATAACCGCCCTTTTTCCACGGGTATAGAGCAAATTTTGTCGCAAGTTGCTGATGTTGCTTGGAACGGAGGATTAGGTTTTGGAGGAGAATGAGAGCCGCGTATCAAGAAAAAAGTCGGCCAAAAACAAAAAGCGCAGAGGAAAGCCGAGCAGGCTGCGCCTTGCATTATATGTCATGCTGACGATGTTCACTTTGTTTATCATTGTTGTCGGTGGAATACTCTTCTATGTGTGGAACGGTTTGCGCCCGGCTGAAGCGGGGGAACCAAAGCAGGTAGAGCTCAAAAGAGGAATGTCGCCGTACAAGTTTGCGGAACTGCTCGAGAGTGAGGGGATTATTCGCGATGCCTTCCTGTTCAAATATTATTTGACGCTAAAAAAAGCGGGGGGGGATTTTCAGGCGGGCGTGTATGAAATTAAACCTGGCACTGATAAAGATACCATTATCTCGATGCTTAATACAGGAAGCACGTTGAAAAAAGAAACCGTCCGCGTTACGATTCCGGAAGGCTTCACGATCGTTCAAATTGGCGAGGCTCTGGAAAAAGCCGGGCTTGTCCCTAAAAAAGAAGATTTTATTAAGCTTGCCGATAAAGAGCGGACATGGAGCAAGGCCGAGTCAGTGCGCAACATCCCGTCTAACGATAAGCTCCGTCACCGTCTGGAAGGCTATCTGTTTCCGGAAACCTATGAAATTGAAAAGGGCAGTACAGCCGAGGCGATTATTGAACGGATGCTTAAGGAGCTTGACCGAAAGCTGAGCGCGCTGCCGGCAGGCTGGGAAGAAGCGCTTGCGGAGCGGGGGCTTGATTTGCATGAGCTGCTTACGATCGCCTCTTTGATTGAGCGTGAGGTTGTAGTCGATGCGGAGCGTCCGCTTGTCTCAAGCGTTATCTACAACAGGCTGAATCAAAAGATGAGGCTGCAAATTGATGCAACTGTACAATACTTGCTTGACAAGCCGAAAGAACGGATTGTAGAGAAGGATTTGAAAGTAGAAGGGCCTTACAATACGTACCAAAATGACGGGCTTCCTCCGGGACCGATTGCCGCGCCAAGCCTGAAATCGATCCAAGCTGCGCTCTACCCGGAAGACACGGATTATCTTTACTACGTTACGAAAAAAGACGGTTCGAATGAGCATTTATTCGCCCGAACATTAAAAGGGCATAACGAAAACATTCGGAACAGCAATAAGAATTAATATTGAGGAGCAAGTAGAATGAAGAAACCGGAGTTGCTTATAGCCGCCGCTTCATTGGAGGAAGTGCAGCGATATGTCGAAGCCGGGGCTGATGCCGTAGTGCTGGGCGAAGCCCGCTACGGTCTTCGTCTGCCTGGCGACTGCAATGCGGCGCAAATCGCTGAAGCTGTTCAGGGGGCTCATCCGCGCGGCGCACGCGTGTATGTGGCAGTCAACAATCTGATGGACAATGATACGGTTGCTTTGCTGCCCGATTATTTAGCACAGCTGGCGGCTGCCAATGTGCATGCGATCCTGTTTGGAGATCCTGCTGTCTTAATGGCAGCGCGTGCTTCCGCACCGAATTTGAAGCTGCACTGGAATGCAGAGATGACATCAACCAATTATGCTACAGCGGAGTACTGGGGGCGGCGCGGCGCCTCCAGATTTGTGCTTGCCCGTGAGTTGAATATGGATCAAGTGCTGGAGATTAAAAGAAGCTGCAAGCTTGAGGTGCAAGTGCAGGTTCACGGCATGACTAATATTTATCATTCCAAGCGGCCGCTCGTAGGCAATTATCTCGATCACCAGCAATCGGCCGGCGTGGAGGGGGCTTTGCCGCTGGCCGGCAGAACAATCGGCAGCCGCGAGGATGGATTATATCTTATTGAAGTAGAACGGCCGGACGAGCGTTATCCGATCTATGAGGACAGCAATGGGACTCATATTATGAGCTCCGATGATATATGCATATTGGAAAGCCTGCACGAGCTGCTTGAGGTTGGGATTGACAGCTTCAGTATCGAGCCGTTAATGAAGACAGTCGAGTACAATGAGACGGTTATACGCGCTTATCGGAAAGCGATCGACGCTTATGCTGCTGATCCGGAAGGTTACCGGTTTGAGGACACTTGGCTCGATCCGATTCGCGCGCTGCAGCATCCCGATCGCGAGCTGTCATTCGGATTTTTCTATAAAGAGCAGATCTATTAAGCCATGCAGGAGGTGACTGGACTTTTGGCAATTTATACAGGAAAAAGACATCGTCTATCGAAGCCGGAGCTGCTGGCGCCGGCTGGTAATTTGGAAAAACTAAAGTTTGCTGTTCATTACGGGGCGGATGCCGTCTATATAGGCGGACAAAAGTATGGTTTGCGCTCCAATGCTGATAATTTTAGCTTCGAAGAAATGAAGGAAGGCGTCGAATTTGCCAAGCGGTATGGCGCCAAAGTGTTCGTTGCGACTAATATTTATGCGCATAATGAGGATATCGAAGGGCTGGAGGAATATTTGCGCAATTTGCAGGAGGCGGGCATTGCTGCTGTCATTGCCGCCGACCCGCTCATTATAGAGACGGCACAGCGCGTTGCGCCCAAGCTGGAGGTCCATATTAGCACCCAGCAGTCGATTTTGAATTGGCAGACTGTGCAGTTTTGGAAGGAAGAGGGCAGCCCGCGGGTAGTGCTGGCACGTGAAGCGAGCCTCAAGGAAATTGCGGAAATAAAGGCGCATGTCGATATTGAGCTGGAAGCATTTATCCATGGGGCGATGTGCTCTTCCTTCTCCGGCCGCTGCGTGCTGTCGAACCACTTTACAGACCGCGATTCGAATCGCGGCGGCTGCTGCCAATCGTGCCGCTGGAAGTATGATCTGTACGATCAGGAAGCGCAGCTTTTCGCCGATGAGGACGAGAAGTTTACGATGGGCTCCAAAGATCTGTGCATGCTGGAGCATATTCCGGATATGATCGAGGTCGGGGTAGATAGCTTCAAAATCGAGGGCCGTATGAAAAGCTTGCACTATGTAGCGACTGTTGTGCATGCTTACCGGCAAGCTATCGACGCGTATATGGAAAATCCGGACACCTATGAGCTGAAGCAGGAATGGCTAGACGATATTCAGAAGGCGGCGAATCGTCCGCTTAATACCGGATTTTTCTATGACACGCCTGGCGCGGAGGACCATATCTTCGGTCCGGAAGATAAGGCCGCCCCATACGATTTTGCCGGTGTTGTACTTGCATACGATGAGGAGCGGAGAGAGGCTGTAATTGAGCAGCGCAATCACTTTAAGCCTGGCCAGGAAGTAGAGTTTTTTGGTCCTGACGGCACAACGTTCAAGCAAGTAATCGAGCGTATTACAGACGAACAGGGCACCGAGCTTGATGCTGCGCGCCATCCGCTTCAACGGGTCGTTATTCGCACCGAACAGGCTGTGAAGCAAATGGATATGATGCGAAAGCGGCTTCGTTCGTAGGAGATAGATCATAAGACCTAAAAACCTTTCGTCATGCGATAAAAAGCATGGGAAGGTTTTTTTTGTGCGCAAATTTGCTTAAATATCTAACTTTTTAGGTATATTTGTCCGATATATTAAGATGGAGAAATAAGCAATAAGGCTCAGTTGGCTGGAAGCGACGTTCCAAGCGATAATTGCAGCTGCATGAAATAAAACATATAAAACATTTAGGTGGTGTCTCACAATGAAGATGAAGAGCCTTCGACTGCAAAACCCGCTGAAATCAGTTGGGTTGAAATTATTTATCATTATTTTTTCTGCCATTCTGCTCTGCGTATTAATCGTTGGTCTATCTTCTTACTCAACCGCACGCACGATCATTCAGAACAAAGTAGCTGAGTCGACCTCTGTTGCTTTGCAGCAGTCCAAAGGGAAATTGGATTTAATGTTTAAAAACTATGAAGAACTATCGATGCAAATTTTAATCGACCGCTCCATTCAATCCGATTTGCTCGTAATCGCACGTTCCAAAGAGGATTACGCCAAATTTGAAGCTTCGTCGAAAATTAACGAAGCATTGCAAAAATACGCGATCGGCAATCAATCGATCGCCAATGTCGCCCTTATTCCGGTTAAAGAAGGCGGGCAGTCGCTTTCCACCGGGTACGAAATTAAAGAAGCGCGTAAGGCGGATTGGTTCAAGCAGGTGATTGAACTTGACGGAAAAGCGATGTGGTTTCCCGTATCAAAGAGCGGCCTTAATGACAGCGGAACGAATCCGACCTTTGCATTGTCGCGGCTGATCAAAAGTACATCATCCAATGAAGCGCGGTATGTGCTCGTAATTGAAGTACAAATGAAACAGCTGGCCGGCCAGCTGGAGGATTTGAAGCTTGGCGAAGAAGGCGGAGTTGCGATTGTAGATGGCAATAACAATTATGTTTACCATACCGATGTCGAGCTGCTGGGTACTGCATCGGGAGTGGGGCTGCCTGCGATTAACGATAAAAAGTCACAAGATCGCGGTTCAATCGAAGCTACAGATGCAGCTGGCAATGAAGTGCTTGCTGTGTATAACAAGTTTCAATCGATGGATTGGAGATTGCTTGGCACTTTGCCGGTGAAGGAACTGGTGAAGGATGCCGGTCAAATTTCGCAGATGACCTGGATTATCGCCGGTTTGGCCGCGCTGCTCGCCATTGGTATCGGCTGGTTTGTTGTGTGGATGGTGGCTACGCCGTTAAGCAAGCTGCGCAATTTAATGAATGAAGGGGCTCAGGGCAACTTGACGGTGCGCTCAACCTTTAAGAGCAAGGATGAAATCGGCCAACTGGCAGACAGTTTCAATCAGATGATGACACAAATTACTGTACTGGTGAATCAAACGAATCAGACCGCTCGCGACGTATTAATGACGGCAGGGGAACTGACCGAAGCCTCGAAGAAAACAGCGGTCGCCGCCAAGGAGATAGCAATTGCGACCGAAGAAATTGCCAGCGGCGCAATGAGTCTGGCGGTTGAAGCGGAAAAGGGGAGCGACCTTACCGGCGAGATCAGCAGTCAGATGAAGCAGGTAATGGAAGCGAACGGACAGATGGTTGCTTCTGCTGATGAGGTAGAGAAGTCCAGTCATCAAGGCACTGCCTATATGTCGATGTTGATTGAGAAAACGGGACTAACCGAAGAGATGGTGCGTTCCATGGTGGAAAAAGTGGATCGGCTCAAGGAAAGCACACGCTCGATCCGCAAAATTTTGGAAGTATTGAACAATATGACGAAACAGACAAATATTTTGTCGCTCAATGCGACGATTGAGGCTGCCCGTGCGGGCACGGCCGGTAAAGGCTTTATGGTAGTTGCCGATGAAATTCGCAAGCTGGCAGATCAATCTCGCCAGTCCATCGAAGTAGTAGGTCAAATAACTGTAACCATCCAAAAAGAGATCGATGAGACGGTAGATGTATTATCGAATGCTTATCCGCTCTTCCGGGAGCAGATCAGTTCAGTCAAGGAAGCGAATGAAATCTTCCTGTCGGTACAAGAGCAGATGGCACAGTTTACAGAGCGGTTGGGCGGTGCTACTGATGCTGTAGTCAATCTGGGCCGTTCACAGACGGTGCTGTCAGAGACGATGAGCAGTGTAAGTGCTGTAGCGGAAGAGTCTTCGGCTACATCGGAGGAAGTGGCATCATTAAGCAGCGAGCAGACGAATATAAGTCAGGGCTTAGTTCAGTTATCGGATAAATTGGAAAGAGTATCGAAGGAGCTTTCTGAATTGTTGGCTAAGTTCCGCACATGAGAAGAAACGGCTGACGCCGTCCTTGACTCGAGGCAAGTTGGTTCAAAAATCGATAAACGGATAAGCTGCCGTATATCTGAACTTCTTATAGAGGACACCTCTTCTGAAAAGTAGTGTATTGCTGCACACAATCACTATACTAAACGAAGGGGTGTTTTTCTGTTTTTACATTAGATGGATGATTATCCCTATAATTCTAAATCCATTACAAGGGGCTTGACGAACAGAAACAAAATGATTATAGTGTTTACATACCCTAACGGGTATGTGTATATAAAAAGAGAGGAGCGTTTTTGAATAATAATTTAAGTACCGCTCTAGATTTTGAGTGAAAATTTTGGATTGGAAATCAGTGAGAAATTTTTTTTGCCCAAAATTATACCCAGTGGGGTATATTTAAAAAGAGATATTAGAGCATGACAACAAAATATTGAAATTAGAAAGGCAGGAGCCTAGATGGATTTGGCTTTTCCATCATGGCTAATCACCGCAACTGTAATCAAAATATGGATGTCGATTCTATTCTAAGGAGGAAATCAAATTGACGAATCAAGTTCAACTTCAAGGAATGACCGCGGCGCAGTTGACGAAAAAAATACTGAATCACGAGTCGCTATTTATCTTGGATGTACGTAACGAAAGTGACTTTAAAGATTGGAAAATCGAAGGAAATCAGGTAAAGGTCATCAACAAACCGTATTTTGATTTGATTGATGGAGTCGAAGCGGTTCTAGACCTGATTCCGGACAATCAAGAAGTGCTAGTCGTATGCGCCAAAGAAGGCTCTTCGAAATTCGTCGCCGAGCAGTTGGTTGAAGCAGGGAAGCAACATGTTTCCTATTTGATAGGCGGCATGAAATCGTGGAGTGAGCATTTGGAGCCCGTTAAGATAGCTGATTTGAAGGGCGGCGGTGAAATCGTCCAATTTGTCCGCATCGGCAAAGGCTGCCTGTCTTATATGGTCATCTCTAACGGTGAAGCCGCAGTTATTGATGCAGTTCGTATGACAGATGTTTTTGCGGATTACGCCAAAGAGAACAGTGTGAAGATCAAGCATACAATTGACACTCATCTTCATGCCGATCACATTTCTGGAGGACGACAATTAGCCGAACAAACAGGTGGAACGTACTGGTTACCGCCAAAAGATGCGGACGAAGTGGTTTTCGACTATGAGAAGCTTGAGGAAGGCGAATCCATCGTCGTAGGCAATACACAAATCAAGATCCAACCGGTCTATTCTCCTGGTCATACGATTGGAAGTACGTCCTTAATTGTGGACGATCGGTACCTGCTGTCCGGCGATATTTTGTTCGTGAAATCTATCGGGCGTCCCGATCTGGCCGGCAAGGCGGAGGATTGGGTATCGGATCTAAGAACAACGCTGTATGAGCGCTATAAGCAGCTGTCTGAAGAACTTGTTGTGCTTCCCGCCCATTTTGGCAAGTCCACAGAACTGGGGAAGGGAGGCAAGGTATCAGCACGTCTTGGCGACCTGTACAAGGAAAATCCGGGATTGAATATTCAAGAAGCTTCCGCATTCCGCAGAACGGTTACCGAGAATTTACCGCAGCAGCCGAATGCTTATCAAGAAATTCGGCAAACGAACATGGGGAAGATCACACCCTCGGAAGAGGAACAACGGGAAATGGAGATTGGTCCGAATCGCTGCGCGGTTCATGACGCATAGTTTACGGCGTCTAAGCATTTTAAAAATACGGGAGGTTTATCATGACAACATTGCAGGTAGTTCGCACTTTGGAATGTGAAGGGCTAGCTTGTCCGCTGCCCGTAGTTCGAACCAAGAGAGCCGTCGATGAAATGAAACCCGGCGAAGTATTGGAAGTCCGCGCAACAGATAAAGGATCAGTCGCAGACCTAAAGGGCTGGGCCAGTCGTATCGGGCATCAATATTTAGGCTTAAAAGAAGAAGACGGCGTATTTCGCCACTTTATTCGTAAAGCCGAAGAGGCGGATACGAAAACGGAGAAAAAGCACCCGCATACAACAACGAATGGTGAGATTCACTCCAAAATTTCATCAGGAACAAAGCTGAATATCATCGATGTTCGGGAACCCGCCGAGTATGCATTCGGACGTATCCCGGGAGCGATCTCGATCCCTCTGGGCCAGCTTGAAGAGCAAATCTCGTCGCTGGATCGAAATAAGGAATATTATGTAGTGTGCCGTACCGGAAGCAGAAGCGATCTGGCTTGCCAAATCCTGACGGAAAAAGGGTTTTCCCAAATCAAAAATGTAATTCCCGGCATGTCTGCGTGGACGCACGAACTAGAGCAAGATTAATTCAAAATAATTTAAGAAAAGGAGAGATACACAAACATGGCAAACTTGGTTGTAGACGCAAAAGGACTGGCATGTCCGATGCCAATCGTAAAAGCGAAGAAGGGAATCGATACGCTGGAACCTGGACAAATCATGGAACTGCAAACGACGGACAAGGGCTCTAAGAAGGATTTCCAGGCATGGGTCAACCAAACCAATCATGAACTGCTGGAAACAAGAGAAGACAACGGCGTATTTACCTTTGTTGTGAAGAAGGGCTCCTGAAAATAAAATGGCTGCCGCGAAAGTGGCAGCTTTTTATAACATTATAGAATTTCGGCTAGTGTGGCCTACTCTAACGGATATCACGGCCGCTATTTCCGAAAATTCGACCGATTTGAAATTGTAACGGAACTGTGAGCCGCTATTTGATGATATTGAAGCCCGATTCGCAAGAAAACGTCGAATTAAGATCGCTCAGATCCGTTAGATTTCAAAAATAGGGGTTATTGGCGAAATAAGGTCTGTGGCTTCCGTCTTAGACGAACTGGCTTTGCAGCTTCCCCCTTCTTCGGGGCTCAAACCACCACTGCTGACAGCGATGAATGCTAATAAAAGTCCCATCCAAGAGCAAAGAGTGAAAGGATTGAGATTTAAGTGAATAAAGAAAAATCGACGATTGTCTTATTTAGCGGGGAATTGGATAAAGCGATAGCTGCGTTCATTATTGCCAATGGAGCTGCTGCTTACGATCATGAGGTGACCATTTTCTTTACGTTCTGGGGCTTGAATGCACTGCGTAAGGACGAGTCGGTACTCGTGAAAAAAGGCTGGCTGGAGACGATGTTCGCGAAAATGATGCCGCGCGGCGCGGACAAGCTGGGTCTGTCCAAAATGAATTTCGGCGGCCTTGGTCCCAAAATGATTAAGCACGTTATGAAAAAGCACAACGCCATGACGCTGCCGCAATTAATTGAACTGGCACGAGAGCAAGGAGTAAAATTGGTGGCTTGCACAATGACGATGGACCTGCTTGGCTTGCAGAAGGAAGAGCTTCTGGACGGTATTGAGTATGCTGGGGTCGCCGCATATTTGGGTGATGCCGCAGATGCCAAAGTTAATTTGTTTATTTAACACGGCCCCGAGTGGCATTGTGTTTATAGACCGGTTAAGCACTAAGGCACAGGTCTCTTTTGCTTTGAAAAACCGGCGCGATCCGTTCAGCAGAGCGGATCGCGCCGGTTTTGTTCAGTCGCGGTTGTTTGTGAAAATCATGATGTATTTCACAAGCTCCAGCAAGGAAATCAATGCTGCAGCGACATAAGTCAGGGCGGCGGCATTCAATACTTTGGCGACGCCGCGCTCTTCTTCATTTGTAATGAAGCCTTCGGATACCATTACTTCACGCGCCCGATTGCTTGCATTAAATTCTACCGGCAGCGTGATGAGCTGAAACGCTACTGCGACCGAAAAGAAAATGATGCCGACGCCGATCAGGCCGGTCGCATGGAAGAGGAAGCCGGCAATCAGCAGAAACGGCGCTACACCTGAGGCGAAGTTGACAATTGGGAAAATGCGATGCCGCAGTGTCAGCATTGGATAGTCTACCTTGTGTTGGATTGCGTGTCCTACCTCATGGCAGGCGACCGAAATGGCCGAGATTGAACTTTCGTAATAAACCGATTCAGACAAGCGGACGGTCCGGTGAATCGGATCGTAATGGTCGGACAGCGTTCCTGGAACCGGCTCTACAGGCACATCGTGCAGGCCGTTGTTGTCGAGCATGCGCCGGGCCGCCTGATAACCGGTCAACCCGCTTGATGCACTGACATCCGACCAGCGATTGAACGTTCCGCGAACGCGGAATTGCGCCCAAATCGAGATGGCGAAAGCAATAAGGATTAAGAAGTCCATTGGATGAAAAAAGTATGGCACAGTTGTTCCCTCCTTTAAGGTTGCACTCCATGAAGTAAATGATTCCCTCTAGCACGAGCCTGCCTTTACATAAACCCGCCTTTATTTAAAAGCAGCATAAGGGCTTCTACACAAGCGGCTGTTTGCGGCACGATGCGATTGAAAACTTTCTTAGCTTGCTGAGGCTTCATCTGATTAAGAACAGGCTCCAGTTCTTTTACCTCGCGCTGCAATTGCTCCAGACGCAGCTCTAAATCGGTTAATTTGCTGGATACTTGCTCTTCTGAGGAAACCTTCTGCCAGCTGTCCAGGTTTTCTTTGATCTCTTCCAAAGAGTATTTGTCCTTCTTCATCTGTACAATACGTTGAAGCCGGAGCAAGGTTTCATCGCTATAAAGGCGGTAATTTTTGGCTGAACGGCGCGCAGGCTCTAACAGTCCCAATGAAGTGTAAAAGTCGATTGTCCTTGAGCTGACGCCGGCTAATTTGGCTAATTCGCCGATTCGGTACAATATTGGTTGCGCCAAAGATCTCCCCTCCCTTGACTGAAATGAGTCCCAATTCCTACTCTTAATGATACCCGAATTCGAACCATACAGTCAAACGTTATGCTTTTTTTGCAGCGAACTACCGCCAAGTCGTGTCTAAAGTATGACAGGAGAAAAAGATGTTTGTAAATGCAAACAAAAACACTTAAAATAAACGGATTTATAGGGGTGATAAAAAATATTAAATGTATCGTAGTGCAAATAAATATTGTGCTGGAAAAGAAGTCTGAATATAATGACAATACAAACACCTGCGATGATGTCATAAAACATGACATCTAATGTCAGGTGACTCAATGTGAGGAGTGGTCGTTATGGTTAGGAAAGTGTTGTTGTCAGCAGTAATTTTGTTGCTTATCTTTCCCGCAATGGCATTTGCGGATTCATCTGCTGAGATGCTTAATATGGGATTGAATGCAATGTGGATTTTCGTAGCGGCCGTTCTCGTTATTTTGATGCAGGGCGGATTTGTATTGCTCGAAGCAGGGGCGACCCGGATGAAAAATGCCGGCCATGTAGCCGGGAAGACGGTGTTTACAGTAGGACTCGGCTCTTTGGTTTACTGGGCTGCCGGCTACGGCCTCACCTTTGGCGGCGAGGCGGGGGAGACAGTGAACAGGCTGATTGGCTGGGGAAGCTTCTTTTTTGACCCGGCAATCGCAGCATCCGGGGGAGAAAGTTATCCGCAAACAGTGTACTTTGTTTTTCAGCTGGCTTTTGCTCTGATCTCGCTAAGTATTGCCTGGGGCGGCTTTGCAGAGCGTGCCAAATTATCCGCCTATCTCTTTTTTACCTTCTTTTTTATGACAGTTATTTATCCTGTAGTGGCGCATTGGATTTGGGGCGGAGGCTGGCTCGCTATGGATGGAGCGCAGGACTATGCCGGCTCTACTGTCGTTCATTTGACCGGAGCGGTTGCCGCCTTTGCCGCAACAGTGCTGCTCAAGCCGCGCATCGGCAAATATAATAAAGATGGTTCTGCCAATATCATTCCGGGACATAATCAGGTATTCAGCGCTCTGGCTGTACTGCTTCTCTGGGTAGGATGGTTCGGGTTCAATGCAGGCAGCTCGGCAGCAGTCGGCGACGGATTTTTCGGCTATGTAGCGTTTAATACCCAATTAGGCGCCGCCGCGGGGGCTGTAGCGGCGCTGCTGATAAGCTGGCTGGCAGCCGGCAAGGCGGATATTACGGCCACCTTGAACGGGGCGCTGGCAGGGCTTGTGGCGATAACCGCATCCTGTGCGTTTGTTACTCCTTGGGCGGCTGTCATTATTGGGCTGGTGGCAGGAGTGCTGGTCTTCTTTAGCGCCAGATTTTTCGAAAAAATGAAAATAGATGATCCGATTTTCGCTTTGTCCGTTCATGGTACAGCGGGAATTTGGGGGACGATTGCCAACGGTATATTTGCAACCGATGAACTTGCCAAAAAGGTTGGCGTCGGCCAAGGGGGCTTGCTGGATACAGGAAGCTGGCAGCAGTTGTGGGTACAACTCGAATCTGTTGTCGTTTGCGGCATATTTGTAATGGCGGCCTCCTTCCTGATTTTGGGGATTATCAAACGGGTTATCGGTCTTCGCGTTACGGAGGAGCAAGAAATAATAGGTCTCGACTTGTCTGAGCATGGCATGTACGGTTATCCGGAACAAATGAAAAAGCTTCAATGACAATGACAAGAGAGGTGGAGGCTATGAACGATCGGGGCTATGCGCGTCTGCTGATGCAGATTGGCAAGGCCGATTCGATCGATATGCTTCGTCTGCTAAGAGCGCAAGCGCATGTTATCATCGAGAGCCAGCTGGCAGAAGGCGATATTGTTGCGCTGAATGATAAGCTGAACGAAGTGCATGACGCCTTGATCAGGCGGACAATCGCTCTGGCGGAGCTGCAGCTTAAGGCGATGCAAGTTGAAAAGCCGCCGGTCTCCTATGCCTACGTATTGTTTGGGAGCGGAGGAAGAAAGGAGCAAACATTAGGCAGCGACCAGGATAGCGGCATTATTTATTGCGAGACAGATTCTGAAAGCGCAAATGCGCAGACCGCCCGTTATTTTGACAGCTTATCGAGGCTTGTTGTTGACTGGCTGACGAGGCTCGGCTACCCGCCTTGCGAAGGTGCCGTTGTCAGCAGAAATCCGCAATGGCGCGCTTCTTGTTCCGCTTGGGAAGCTAAATTGCGCCATTGGTTTGATGAGGCGGATTGGGAAAGTGTTCGTTACTTGCTGATTTTTGCAGATAGCCGAGTAATATATGGAGATCAGAGGCTGCTGACAAATCTGAAAAGGCAGTTCGCGGCGGAAGTGCGGAATAATCCCTCGATTATTCCGCCGATGCTGCGCAATACGCTGCGGCATAAAGTAGTAATTGGACTGTTCGGGCAGCTGCTGCGCGAGCGGTACGGCGCGGACAGCGGGTCGGTCGACATCAAATACGGGGCCTACATTCCGATGGTCAATGCGATCCGCTTAATGGCGATTCAATCAGGGGTTGAAGCGGCATCGACGCTGGAGCGCCTGTACGCTTTACAAGAGATGGAGCAGATTTCCGCCGAAAATGCTAAGGTCTATCATCGGGCGTTCGCGCAGTTTTTGCAGCTGCGGCTGGAAATATTCGGTTTGGACGACAGCGGCGCTTATTTAAATAGCGGCAAGCTGCCTGTGAGTAAACTGAATAAAGCGGTAATTTCCCGGCTAAAGCGAGAGATGAAAGCTGTTAAAAAACTTCAGCGTGCTGTGGAGGGAAAAATATGAAAGGAAGGATGGATGTCAGCCGCTTGTGGCTGCTTTATCGAATGGGCGGACTTCCTCCAGCGCTCGCTTCCATGTTTGGAATGCAGGATGCACAGCAGATGGCCTTCATCCGCTCAATGGCAAAATCGCAGCGTAAGGAATCTTTGCTGCATAAGCCGCTGCAGGAGCTGGAAACAGTCGTATTCGATTTGGAGACAACCGGCTTTAATCCGGCAAGCGGCGATGAAATTTTATCGTTCGGAGCCGTAGCGATGCGCGGTGCGGAAATACTGCATGGGCAAACCTTTTATCGGCTTGTAAAACCAAAGCGGGGGATTCCCCCGCAAATTGTGCTTTTGACCGGAATTAGCAATGAAATGGCTGCCGAAGGCAAAGATTTGATAGACAGCCTGCATGATTTTATGGCATTTGTCGGTACGAGGCCGCTCGTCGCTCATGCGAGCGCTCATGACAAATCCTTTTTAAATTCAGCACTGCGCCGAACGTCAAAAATCGGCTTGAATCACCGTGTTCTGGATACGATGCACATTGCGAGAGCGCTGGAGCCGGGACGGGACAGCTACAGTCTGGATGAGCTGCTCGCGGCGCACAAAATCGAGATTTCAATTCGTCATCACGCGCTGGAGGATGCACGGATGACAGCCGGGCTGTGGCAGCATTATTTGGGTACAATAATAGCGCGCAATCTCGTTACTTTAGGAGATCTGTATACTTTTCTGAGCAAGCGGTAGATTGGCCGGATTCAAAAAAGATGGAGCAGAAGTAATACTGATTGCCCCATCTTTTTTGAATTATTTGGCGGCCGTTTTGCCGGAAGCATCGCCAACCTGCTGCGGAGGATGGACGAACAAAATGACGATCAAGAGCGCGCCCAGCGAAAGCCCGGCTACAGTAAAATAAAGGAGCATGTCCGACCGGCCGGCAAGCCAGCTGAAGATCGGCGGTCCGAAAGCAACCCCGAGAAAACGCAAACTGTTGTACAGAGAGGTGATCATGCCGCGGTGCGAGCGGTCTACAGCCCCTGTAATGAGTGTATTCAAGCAGGGCAGAAGAAGACCTGTGCCAATGCTGCTGAGGGTTACAAGCGTCATCAGGACATACATATTGCGATACAGCAGTGCGGCTGCGGCTAAAGCGGCTGCCATTACGGATAAGCCGATCACCATAAGCCGCCGCATAAGCACGCCGTTATTTTTAATGATATGGCCCGTCGTATAGGATGTAATGACGAGTCCCAGCAATGGGATGGCAAGGATGCCGCCTTTGGCAATTCCGTCAATCTTATACGGTGCGCCCTCCAGTACGTCTGACAGGCGGAAAAGCACCCCGAACAAAATAAAAAGGCCAAGCGAGCCCGCAACAAACATCGAGATTAGCCAGCGCCCCTTTTTACGAAACAAGGCAATTACATCAGACACATATTGTTTTACAGGCATTTGCTCTTTGTCTCTCGCCGGCTCCTGGATCAGAAAAAGCATGGCCGCAAAGGATCCCGCACAAAAGACGGGAAAGGCGAATAACGGAGCATACCACACAATGAGAGCGAGCAGCGACCCGATAATCGGGCTGACAACCTTGCCTGCCCCGTTGGATGCCTCTATTAACCCCAGCGCTTCACTTTCTTCCCCGTTTTTGTATTTATCTCCGACAAGAGCCATCGCTACTGACGATGTGCCTGCTGCGCCAATCCCTTGAACGGCGCGGGAAGCGATCAACATTCCGTATGAATGCCACAGCGCCCCCAAACCTGCTGCAATTCCGGCTATGCCATATAACGCAAGCGAATATAAAATAACAGTCTTTCGTGAAAAGCGGTCGGATAAATAACCGACAATGGGAATAAATATACCTGCAGATACCGAAAATAGAGTAATGATCAGGCTGGCTTGAAAAGTGGAAATATTCAATTTCCGCTCCATTTCCGGCAAAATCGGCACGAGCATGGAGTTGCCCAGCACAAGAACAAGCGGTACGCTGGCTAGCGCGATGTATTCCTTCCATTTTGCTGGCTTGCTATTGCCGGCTTCCTTGGCCGCCGTGCGCATTCGAGGGGGGCGCGAGCTGCCGAAAATTGATTTTGTTTTTTCCATAATTGTGAACTCCTATGTTCAAACTTTTGCTTTCCATAAGAGGTAATGTGCCCAGTCGCTTGAGCTTCCATTCCCCGGGTGGTAACATGAAAAAGGTTGAACTACACGAATTGAAGAGAAAAGAGGGCAAAGCAGCATGAAGCGGACCGTCATTTTGCTGGTTGTTATAGCGGCATTAGCGCTAGCGGCTATTTATCAAAATAAAACGAAGTCTGACGAAATGATGAATGCATTAGGCGAGCAAACAGAAGGAACAGCGAAGACGCTGGAGCAAAAAGCGAAAGCGGGTTTTCTCGCACCGCAATTATCGCTGCCGAATTTAAACGATGAGCCGGTTGCACTTGGAGGGGAGCGGGAGCAGATGACGCTTATTAACTTCTGGGCCTCCTGGTGCGGTCCTTGCGAGCTGGAGGCTCCTGATTTGCAGCAACTGGCGGAAAAATACGAAGGCAGGCTGCTGCTGCTGGGCGTAAATGCGACAAGCTACGATAAGGAACGCCAGGCGCGGGAATTTGTGGAGGAGTACGGATTTACATTTCCGATCCTAATGGACCGTGAAGGGAAGGCGGCGGACCGTTACGTGATCACCTCATTCCCGACAAGTTTGCTGGTTGACAAGAGCGGTGTTGTGAAGGAACGGATTACCGGCGTTATTCCGCTAAAGGAATGGCATAACAAAATCGGTCGCTGGCTTGCTCAGGAAGACAAAACGAGCTGAGCTGCCTAAGAAGAATCGGCTGATGCCGTCCTTGGAGCGAGGCAAGTTTCTTCCCCTGAAATTTTATAGAATTTATCAGGTAAAACATATAAATTCTATAAAATCAAAAAAGGGTCTGTCCATTATTCACGAATGGACAGACCCTTTTAGTTAGTGGTTAACGAGTCCAAAGCGCTCGCGCGGCTCGTCCTGCACGTCGACTTTGGACTTGTTGAGCAAAGCATAGCGAATGCTGTCGACAAGCGCTTCCCAGCTTGCTTCGATGACATTGCTTGATACGCCCACTGTGCTCCAGGTATTATGGAAATCAGTCGATTCGACCAGCACGCGCACTTTAGCCGCTGTTGCATCCTTCTCGTCGATGACGCGTACTTTGTAATCGGACAGATGAATATCATTAATGCTTGGATAGAATTGGACAAGCGCCTTGCGGAGCGCATTGTCAAGCGCATTGACCGGGCCGTTGCCTTCAGCGGCCATATAGACGGTTTGTCCATCTACGTTGACCTTGACGATGGCTTCGGCATTCATATGGCCATTATTTTTTTCGACCAGCATTTTCAGCGATTCCAGCTTGAAAATTTCCTTCATCTCGCCAAAGGCGTCACGCAGCAGCAGCTCGAGAGACGCATCGGCCCCCTCGAACTGGTACCCCTGATGCTCGAGCTCTTTAATCCGCTCCATAATTTCACGTGTTTTTTCATTATTGGCATTGATGTCGAGGCCGAGCTCCTGCGCTTTGGAAATAATGTTGCTTTGTCCGGCCAGCTCCGAGACCAGAATGCGCTGCTTGTTGCCAACCAGTTCAGGACTGATATGCTCATAAGTTTTGGAATCCTTCATAATCGCCGAAACATGGATGCCGCCTTTGTGAGCGAATGCGGCATTGCCCACATAAGGCTGGCCTACCGGCATATTGACATTGGCGATTTCACTAATATAACGGGCAGCGCTTGTCAGAGATTGCAGCTGCTCGCTGCTAACGCAGGAGTAGTTCATTTTGATCTGCAGCGTCGGAATGATTGAGCATAAGTTCGCATTGCCGCAGCGCTCGCCATAACCGTTGATCGTTCCTTGCACCTGTCTTGCGCCGGCTTCAACAGCAGCGAGCGAATTGGCTACGGCAAGCTCGCAGTCATTGTGGGTATGAATGCCGATCGGCGCCGTCAGCTCGGCGCGCACGCGAGTTACGATCTCGTTAATTTCAGATGGCAGCGTTCCGCCATTCGTATCGCAGAGCACAACCCAATCGGCGCCGGCTTCCTGCGCTTTGCGCAGAACAGCCAGCGCATAGTCGGGGTTGTGCTTGTAACCGTCAAAGAAATGCTCGGCATCAAAGATCGCTTCGACGCCATTGCGCTTAAGGAATGCAAAGGAATCGTAGATCATTGCCAGATTTTCTTCTAGTGTGGTCTGCAGTGCAGTATGGACATGAAAATCCCATGATTTGCCCACGAGCGTAGCAGCCGGTACGCCGGATTCGACGATACGCAGCAGACTTGCGTCATGCTCGGCTGTACTGTTTTTTCTTCTGGTGCTTCCGAAGGCGGTAACTTTGGCATTCATCTTCAAGCTCTTTACCCGTTGAAAAAATTCAATATCCTTACTGTTGCTTCCCGGATTGCCGCCTTCAATATAATGAACGCCTAAAGCATCCAGCCTTTGGGCGATTTTTAATTTATCATCGGCAGACAAGCTGATGCCTTCACCTTGCGTGCCGTCCCGCAGTGTAGTATCAAAGATTGTAATGACATTATTCATTATTTGGACGCCCCTCCCTGTTTCATTACAGACGAAAAGTCATAATTGTATTATTATATCATTAATTGAGGAGAGCGTAAACGAATTGAAGCGGTACAACAGTTGACTTTCGGGTGGAAGCGAATGTATGCTCAAAAAAGGTGAAGCGCTATGGAGGACAAGAAAAATGCGGCCAAAGGCCGAATCATTATTCATGTCGATATGAATGCTTTTTATTGCTCGGTGCATGAGGCCGAGCAGCCTGAGCTGTACAAGGACCGGCCGACCGCAGTTGCTGGCAGCGTGGAGCTGCGCAAAGGCGTAATCGTCACCTCGTCTTATGCTGCCCGCAAGCAGGGAGTACGGACCGGAATGACTGTTCGTCAAGGGCTGCAGGCGTGTCCGGAACTTATCATTATCCAGCCTGACTTCAATCTCTATCGGACCTATTCGCGCGGCTTTATGGCGATTGCCGGACAATACACCCCCTTGATCGAAGCGACCTCGATCGATGAATGCTACCTGGATATAACCGGCTCTTCGGCATTTGGTCCCCCGCTGGAAATCGCTGAAGCGATTCAACGGCGAATCCGCGAAGAATGGAATTTGCCATGTTCGATCGGTGTGGCGCCGAACAAACTGCTGGCCAAGATGGCTTCCGACATGCAGAAACCGAATGGCTTTACGGTGCTGCGTATTCGCGATGTGCCGCGGCTGCTTTGGCATAAGCCGTGCGATACCTTGTTCGGCGTCGGCCGCAAGACGGCCGCCAAGTTGATCCGGCTCAATATTCGCACGATCGGGCAGCTGGCGGCGGCGGATGAACGCATGCTGGTCAAGCACTTTGGAGTTGCCGGCTCCTGGATGAAGGCCGCGGCGCATGGCATTGATCATTCGCCCGTGCAAGCCGGCAGAGAGCGGAACAAATCTGTCGGTCATACGACAACATTGCCGCAGGATGTGACCGAACGTGCAGAAGCGCATCGCATATTGCTTAATTTGGCCGATCAGACTTCTAGGCGGATGCGGCGGCAGAAGCTGTTTGCGCGCGTTGTGCAAATCATCATCCGTGACCCGGATATGAAGACGATTAACCGTTCGATGACACTGGATGCGCCGACCGATGCGATGAGCGACATTCATCGTGCAGCTGTACAGCTTTTCGACAAGCATTGGCGGGAGGGCGAGCCGCTGCGGCTGCTAGGCATCACGCTGCAAAATTTATCGCCGCGCGAAGATACTGCGATTCAGCTTGATCTCTTCAGCTTTGAGGAGCAGCCGCGCAAAGCGGCGCTTACTGAAGCGCTGGACAAGCTGCGCGATAAATATGGAGAGGATGCCGTGCTCACGGCAGGAATGCTTGGCGACGATCCTTCCGCGCTCATCCGCAATAAACGGGTAAGAGGGACGTCCTTGCAAACTGACGATCTTTTGTTATATAGTGATGAATGAGGTTCCACTTGCAACAAGGGCAGGCAGGGTGAGATGATGTAGCTCGCCCATTATTTTAGGAGGGAAATTTTGATGGCGAAGTTTACTTATGTTGACAAAGATACTTGTATCGCTTGCGGCGCATGCGGAGCGACCGCACCCGATATTTATGACTATGATGATGAAGGCTTGGCTGAAGTCATCTATATGAATGATGGCAATAGAGGGGTAACGGAAATTCCGGAAGATCTGTATGACGATCTGCAGGACGCTTCCGACGGTTGTCCTACTGATTCGATTCAAATTGCCGACGAGCCGTTCGACAAATGAAATAGCAAAATGTCCTTATCATACACGACCGCCTTTGAGCAGGCGATAAATATATGAAGGCTTGCAAGGCATCGAGCAGGCTTCGTCCTCGGAAATCAGAGGATGGAGCCTGCTTTTTGTTGCCATCCTTTGTCCTTCTACACTAGAATAAGATTGGGTGGACTTTAACGCCAGCAGCATGCAAAAAAGACAGGAGGAACAGCGTGAAGAGAAAGAAAATGCTGCAAACTGCTGCCGCAGGTGTGCTGATTGCGCTTGTATGGTCGCTGCTTTACAGCCTTGGCAGCGGCGGTTCGCTATTTTTTATCGAGAAGCCGCTGCGCGATCTGCTGCGGGAGCAGACAGATGAAGAGCGGCAGCCGTATGATGAAATTAAACTGATTGCCATCGACAGCGACTCGCTGGCGCAGCTTGGACAATTTCCGTGGGATCGCGCTTTGTATGCCGAGCTGATTGAGCAGCTTGCTGAAGCGGGGGCAAAGGCGGTCTTTCTCGATCTTGTACTGGCGGAGCCGGGAAAGGATGAAGCGGGCGATCAAGCGATGGCTGCCGTTATGGAGCGATATTCGAATGTTGTGCTGCCTGTCGTTATCAATTTTGCAGCGAGGCAGCAAGCCGCCGGCAGTATAGATGCGGAATCGATCGATTATCCGGCCGAAACCATCGGAGCAAGCCGGGAGCAGCTTGGCCATATCAACGTTATGCAGGACAAGGACAAGGTTGTTCGCATGCTGACACTTGGCGTTCCCGACGAACAAGGAGAGATGATTCCGGCGGCAAGCGTTCGTCTTGCCAATATGCTGCTCGGCGAGCAGGAGCAGATCCGCTACGATCGGACGGCAGGCGAATGGCTGCGCGGGGATCGGCGCATTCCGGCCAATGCGCGCCATCAGGTGGAGACCGAGTTTTACTCTAAGCCATACGAGAAAATGACCGCAGATACAGGGTACGATATACAGTCATTTGCCGATGTACTGACAGGTGATGTGCCTGCAGAATATTATGAGGGCAGCATTGTGCTGATCGGGCCGTATGCACCCGGACTGCAGGATCAATATTTGACGCCGCTCAATACGACGCTCCCGATGTACGGGGTGGAAATTCAAGCGAATATGGTGCAATCGCTTGTCGCCGGCAAGTTTTTTCAAGAGGCCGGTAAGCCGGTCAATTACAGCATGATCGTACTCCTGACGCTGCTATCCATAGTGCTGTTCGAGCGCTTTAAAGGCGGACAAGCATCGCTTGCCTACGGCGCCATTGTCATTTTATTTGTCTTGGTATGGATAGAAGCTTATCAATTATTTTCGTATATTTTAATGTTTACTTACAGCTTTATGGCTATGACGATAGTTTTTATCCGTTCAATCGTAATCAATTATATAGCCGAGAAGCGCGAGCGTGACCGCGTAACCAATATTTTTGGCCGGTTCGTGCCGCGGGCTGTCGTCGATGAAATGCTTGCTTCCGGCGAAGAAGTGAAGGTAGGCGGACAGCGGCGGGATATTAGTGTTATTTTCGTCGATATACGGGGCTTTACCCCAATGTCGGAGAAGCTGGAGCCCGAGCAGGTAATAAGGGTGCTCAATGAGTATTTGGATATTTGTACGAAAGCGGTGTTCAAATGGAATGGAACGCTGGACAAATTTATTGGGGACGGGGTAATGGCTATTTTCGGCGCACCGGTCACTCAGCCTAACCATCCGGAGCTTGCTGTCAGGGCGGCGCTAGAGATGAAAAATCATTCACAAAAGCTGGAAGAGCGCTGTATGCGGCAATTTGGGGTTCCTGTCCGTTTTGGCATCGGGATCCACAGCGGGCCGGCCGTTGTGGGCAATATAGGGTCGGATGGCTTGCGGCTTGATTATACGGCTATTGGTGATACCGTCAATTTGGCGGCGCGATTGGAAGCGAATGCAAAGCCCGGACAGGTGTTGATTAGCGAGGAGACGCGGCAACGGGTTGCTTCCAGCTTCGTTTTTCAGCCGATGGGCGAGATGATGGTAAAAGGGAAGGCGCAGCCGGTGCTTGTGGCCGAAGTGATCGGGGAAAAGGGAGGAGATAAAGGATGAAAGCATCGAGAGGGCTGCTTGTGATGCTCTGTATCATTCTCTTTGCGGCGATGTCGCTAGCAGATGTGCGCGATGTATTTGCCCGGGAAAAAAGAGTAGCGGTGGCAACCGCGGTCCAAGGAACGGTTCAAGTGTTGAAGTCAGGCGGCTCCAAACCGTTCAAGGCTTTTAAAAATATGAGCCTTAATGAAGGGGATCAAATTACGACCGGCAAAAATGGCTCAATCAAATTAGAGCTGTCCAGCAGCAAGGCGGATCAGGATCAGGTAACCATTGGAGAAAATTCGCAAGTGACCTTTACGAAGCTGAAAGAGGATAAAGGCGCGAAAGCCAAGATGAACATTTGGGCGGGTTCATTGTGGGTGAAGGTGAAGTCTGTCTCGAATGCATCCGATAAATTTGAGGTTGAGACGCCAACATCAATTATGGGCGTCCGCGGAACGCAGTTCTATGTATCGGTCGATCCGGTAACGGAGATTAGCCGGCTGGCAGGCTTTGCCGGGGTAGTCGAGTCGACGGTCGAGCACAAAACGTCCAAACAAGGCGAAGAAAAAAGGCAATTCATCAATCCGACTGAGCTGCTCGTTTCCTATTCTGATCAAAAAAGCGCGGTCACGTATGCTGCGATCAATAAGCTTGACGATTTTGTGCAGCAGATGTCGCCAGCTCTTTTGCAGCAGCTTCTTCAAGATGCCAAGTCCATTCAGGACGAGCAGCAGCAGCTTGTCGACCGTTGGCAGAAGGAGCTGAAGGCCGGGAAGCAGCCGGAGCATGCGCTCGCTTCTACTGATGAAGAGCTGCGGATTGCGGCTGCCAATATGAAGAAATTGCTCTCGCTGCTGGTTCAGGAAGCTGTTAAG
Organism: Paenibacillus sp. GCM10027626; assembly: GCF_042676285.1. Taxonomy (NCBI): domain Bacteria; kingdom Bacillati; phylum Bacillota; class Bacilli; order Caryophanales; family Paenibacillaceae; genus Paenibacillus; species Paenibacillus sp. GCM10027626. Next base: position 275,967 of record NZ_JBHTHC010000009.1, read on the forward strand.
CAGGAAAAATTTAAACCGGGCGAGCTGGAGAGCATCGTGGCAAAAATCAACCGTGAGCTAGGAGAGACGATTATCGATCTCGATCTGACAGAAGGGCTGCAGCTGACAAAGCGGCAGCTGGAAGCGCAGGAGCGGCAGCAGCGGGCGGTCAGGGAGCAGACCGAGCGGCGGAGCAAGGAGGAAGAGGGCAGAAAGAAGGAACGCGATCAGGCGCTTGCGGACCGATTGCTGGCGGAAAAACAGCAGCGCGATCAGGTTAACCGGCAAACGCAGGGAGAGCAGCGAAAGCAGGCGGAGGAGCGTTATAAAGAGCAGCTTAGCCCGCAAGAGCGCGCGCAGTTTGAGCGCGATAAAAAAGCGCGTGAGCAGGAAAGCGGCTCAGGCAGCGGAGTATGGATCCCATATCCCGTTCCAGGTCCGAAGCCGAATCAAGCCAATACGCCTGCAGTAAATCTAGCCTTTGATGGACTGGCCAATAATGAGTTTACTCCTGAGCAGGCCAGCGGATCTATCGTAAATCTGAATGTCAGTTTGCATGGCTTTACAGCTGCCAGCAGTATTTACGGCCTGCAGCTGGAGCTGGAGTATGACCAGTCTTTGGCCCTCTTCGATACAACGCTGTATCAAGCGGTTTCCGACACGAATCCGTATCGCATGGTCAGAAGCAGCGGGCCTTTTAAGGTGGACGCCGGGAGCGGCCTAAGTCAGGCGGAGAGCGTGGATCAGCTGGATCATTATTATTCCGGCACAGCGCCGAGGCTGCTCTATTCCGTGACCAAGTTCACAGGAACCGCCGCAGCAATCGGTGAAGAACAGACGGTTATCCGTTTGCCTTTTAAAATAACGGCGCCGGGTTCGGCAGCGCAGCCGGCAGTCTTTAAGATCATTGCAATTACAGCAGTTGATGCAGCCGGCAATGTAATCGGAGGAATCGATATGAGCGGGAGCAGCGCTGCGTTGACGGTGAAACGCCCATAAGAAGAAGGAGGCGGTTAGTGATGCGTAGGATTAATAAACTGGCGGCAGCTGTGCTGTCGGTCAGCTTTCTCGCATGGGGCCCGGGGATGGCTGCAGCGGCTGCAGCGGGTAAAGTTAAAAATGAGGTGCTGGACAACAGAGCGGGCTATGAAGTCATCACTGAGGCGGGAACGGGAGAGGTCGCTTTCAGAGACGGCGCTGGCGGAGCCTTCTACCTTCCGTCTGCACTTCTTTATGAATCTAAAGCCAAGCGGCTGCTGGTTGCCGATACTTACAATCAACGGCTGCGGGCTGTTGAAAATAAGCGGATCTCGACCGTTGCGGGTACCGACCTCGGTACGGACGAGCGGGGAGCGGCAGCCGGCGGCCTGCAGGACGGGGTTGGAAAGACAGCTGCTTTTGATCATCCGGCAGGAATAGCGGCGGACAGCAAAGGGAAAATCTATGTTGCCGATTCCGGCAATCATGCCATTCGGGCAGTAGATGCCAAAGGACAAGTCAGTACCGTTGCCGGCAATGGCCTGCTTGGATTTAAAGACGGCAAGGGGGAGGCAGCCCGCTTTTATAATCCGCTCGATGTCGCGGTCGCCGCGGACGGCACGATCTACGTAGCCGATACACTGAACCATGTCATTCGTAAAATTGCCGGTGATACAGTAACGACGCTGAACGCTCCATCGACCCGGGTCGCAGAAGTGTTCCCGGGTTTAGTGGAGCCGGCAGGAGATTATGCTGACGGACCGCTGAAGTCGGCCAAGTTCAACGAGCCGAGCGGATTGGCTATTGACGGCAAAGGCAATTTATATGTAAGCGATACTGGAAATCAACGTATTCGTTATATCGATTTTGCGGCCGGCACTGTGACAACTGTCGCAGGGGGGGAACAAGGAAAGCTTGCTTATCCGGCGCGTTCGCTCTACGCCGAAGGCGGCTTTGCGGATGGGGCGGCGGCTGAGGCGCGGTTCAATGCGCCGCGCGGCTTGGCTTTCACGCCTGACGGGGGGCTCCTAATTGCCGATTCGCTTAACCATGTTATCCGCTACCTGTATAACGATGAAGTTATTACAGTGGCGGGACAACCGGGAGAGAGCGGGAAGGCTGACGGGCCGGCGCTGGCGGCAGCATTCAATAGGCCGCTCGATGTGGAGCGGCTGGGCGACGGCCGGTTCGCTGTAGCCGATTCGGGCAACAGTCTGGTGCGCATGATCATCCCTTTTCAATTGCCGGCAGGCGGGATGACAGCAAGCGGATACAAGCTGGTCTATAATAAGGAGCTGCTGACTGCTGATGCCCCTCCTATAGCCAAGAATGGAACTATCTTTGTCCCGGTAAGGGTTTTGACTGAACGTTTAGGGTACAGTGTGGCGTATCGCTCAGGCCAGGCAATATTAGGCGGGAAGGATGTTAATTACACCGTCGAGATCGGCAGCAAAAACGTGGCGAAGACGGCAGTCAAAGCAGGCCAGAAGACGTTTGTTGCATTGGCGGAAGCGCCCTTTAGCAGGCAAAACCGGCTCTATGTCCCTGTCCGTTTTTTCGCTGAAGAATTGGGTCTGGATGTCAAATGGCTTGCCAAGCAGCAGACGATATTAATCCGAGATACCTATTCATGATGTTGAAAACCTAGGCCGAATGGACCGGATTTGCAATTTGTTACAATAAAATGGCCGTCTGATGCGAAATCAGGCGGCTTTTTGCCGATATAGTAGCTAAGGCGATGGCGGTGGGCGGGGCATGATGACCTATTGCTTATCAGGAGGAGACACAATATGGGCGAACAATCAGAGCATATGGGCTATTTAAAGCAATATGTGCAGCAGCATCCGGACAACCAGATGGCCTGGTATTTGCTGGGCAAGGAATATGTTGCCGAGGGCAAGGAAGCGAAGGCGAATTATTGCTTTTTGCAAGCGGGCAATATTTATGAGGCTTACGAGCGCAAACGGCATCCATTAGCAAAGGAACCGCAGCTGATGATCGAGTCATGGAATAGAAAGCGGAGAACCAGATCGATCATGCGCAGGGCGGCTCTGCTCGCCATCCTGCTGCTGGCAATGCTGCTGACTTCACCTTTGCGCCTGGAAGATGAAACAAACCGGGAGAAGCCGGCAATAACTGAAGCCGAAGTGCAGCTCCCTTCAGAAGCCGCATACAGCAAAATGGTCTTTACAACAGTTGACATGCTGAATCCGCTAAGTGCATCGATGGCGTTAATGCTGGACAATAAAGGCGGTCAGCGACCTGACAATGGCCTGGTTGTGGCACTGGAGAACAAGCAGCAATGGCGGCGCTGGACAGGAAATACCCGTCTGCTCCTTTCGCTGCAGAAGGAAGGCGGCGCTGCCTACAACATGAAAATGCTGGATGCGAGCAGCTGCGAATGCCAGCCGGCAGATGCGGCAGAGGCCTACAAAGCTTGGGAAAGCTGGCGTGAAGTCCAAGAGGAGCGCTGGACGCTGGCCAGCGGCATATATCACTATCATGAATTGTTTGAGCGCTGGCCTTCCAGTCTGGACGATCTCATCCGTCCGTACCCAAACAATGTGATTGCCGGTGAATCGCCGTCGATGCGCTCATTATTCCCGGATATGCTGGCGGCGCTAAAATTGGAACAATCGGGCGGGAAAGGAACTGGCGACGGCAAGAAGAAGGAGCTCCGGGCAGGAGCGCTTAACGGGAGAGCTGTCCATTTGCCGGTGGCGCCTTTGTCGATTATCGTAGATACTGATTCCCATACGCTGTCAGTTGTAACGGGCGATGTAATCGTGAGGAGCTATCCGATCGGGCTCGGCGGTGAACGCACGCCTGGAGGCAGCTTTTATATCAGTGAAAAAGTGAAAAATCCGAACGGGCGGGACGACGGGGAATTTGGCAGCCGCGGCATGACCCTTTCCGGGACGCGCTACGCGATTCATGGCACCAATGAGCCTGACAGTATCGGCAAGGATGAATCGCTTGGCTGTATCCGGATGGCAAAAGAGGATGTGGAAGAGCTGTATGATCTGGTGCCGCTCGGCACAAAGGTAACGATAAAAAGCGGCGTCCTTCCCGAAATGCCCGGCAAGCGGTCCGGCAAACGATTCCGTCTGCAGCCGCTGCAAGACGAGACGAACCCCGCTGTCATATATCGCTGGTTATTTTAATTGACTATTGTAGCTGCCATTACTTATCAAGCAAAAGAAGCATTGTGACGAGGGCGATGATCGCCACGAGGGAAGCGCCTATCCAGACGAGCGCTTTTTTATTCACTTCTTCTTTTTCTTTTGATTTAAGTACTGGCGGTTTTCTCTTTGTTTGACTCATGCCGATCAACCTTTCTAATTCGATGATAATAGCAGAAAGCCAATCTTCTCCGTATTGATGCGGTTTATGTATTGTCTTACATGTCCATTGTAACCGTTTGCGCAGAGAGCTGCAATATGGATGAAACAGGAAGCTTGTCCTGGCGCTGCTCTTTCTTTTTCAGGCAGAACGAGTTAAACTGTTGCGTAGAGCAAATCAGAAGAACGGAGAGGATCATTTTGCTTTATTCTAAAATAGCGAAGCCGGTAATATTTTTTCGCATCGATCCGGAGAAAGCCCACCATTTAGTAATTGACGGGTTGTATACTGCCGGGAAGACGCCGGGAATGCCTGCGCTCATACGCTCGATATACGGAGTAGACACCTGCCCGGAGCTGGCAGTCAATCTGTTCGGCATACAATTTCCGCATCCGATCGGACTTGCTGCCGGTTTGGATAAAAATGCAAAGACAGTAGAGATGTTCGCCAATATTGGCTTCGGCTTCGCCGAGGTTGGCACAGTTACGCCGAAGGGACAAGCGGGCAATGAGCTGCCGCGTCTGTTTCGATTGCCGACGGATGAAGCGCTGATCAATCGGATGGGCTTTAATAATGAAGGCGCCGAGGCGATGGCGGCAAGGCTCGCCAGTAAAGGAAAGATGCCGTTTCCGGTTGCCGTCAATATCGGAAAAAATAAAGTGACGCCAAACGAGCTGGCGCATGAGGACTATCGTTCCTGTCTGCAGACGCTGTACCCGTATGGCGATTTCTTTGTCGTCAATATAAGCTCGCCCAATACGCCTGATTTGCGCGCTTTGCAGCACGGAGACGAGCTGCGTTTGCTGCTCTCAACGGTTACAGAGGAGATGCAGACGCAAGCAAAGCGTCATGGCGGCCCGATAAAGCCGATTTTAGTCAAAATTGCCCCGGATATGACAGAAGAACAACTTGGTTACACTGTAGATACGATAGCAGCCAGCGGCGTAGCAGGAATTATTGCTACGAACACGACGATTGACCGGGAAGGTCTGCATCATGAAAATGCCGTACAGACCGGAGGCTTGAGCGGCAAGCCGCTTAAGGAGCGCTCGACCGAGGTTGTCCGCGAAGTGTACAAGCAAACCGGCGGCAAGCTGCCGATTATCGGCTCCGGCGGTATTTTTACGGCCGATGATGCATACGATAAAATTCGCGCGGGAGCAAGTCTGGTAGAAATTTATACAGCCCTTATTTATCGCGGGCCAGAAGTGCTGCGCGAGCTGGCCAAAGGATTGAAAAAAAGATTGCATGAGGACGGATTTGCGAATATTACGGAAGCGGTAGGCGCAGATCATCGGTAATAGACAGGAGGCGGCTGGATGGACGGTAGAGATTGGAGCCTGTTTCTACAGCCCTATGAGCAAGCTGTAGAAGAGATGAAAGTGAAATTCAAAACACTGCGGACAGAGCTTAAAGCCCGCGAATCCTACGCGCCGATTGAATTTGTTACCGGCAGGGTAAAGCGTATTTCCAGCATATTGGAGAAAGCGAAGCGCTTGAATGTGCCGATGGAGCAAATAAGCAGCGGTATTGAAGATATTGCGGGCATCCGCATTATGTGTCAATTTGTAGACGATATTCATCAGGTAGCTTCGCTCATTCGTGCGCGCAAGGATATGAAGATCGTTTACGAAAAGGACTATATTACAAACTACAAGGACAGCGGATATCGCAGCTATCATATGATCGTCGATTATCCGGTGCAGACGGCGCTTGGGCTTAACCATGTGCTGGCTGAGGTGCAGGTCCGGACGCTTGCCATGAATTTCTGGGCGACAATTGAGCACTCGCTAAATTACAAGTATAAAGAAAGCTTGCCGGAAGACGTAAGAGAGAGGCTGAAGAAGGCGGCGGAGGCAGCCGCGCTGCTCGATATGGAGATGTCAAATATCCGCCAGGAAATTCTGGATGCACAAATAGGTTTTGAAAAAAAATCCAATATCGTTTCGAGCGTACTAAGCGATATTCAAGAGCTTTATTTCTTCCACCGGATTCGGGAAGCGGCGCAATTTCAGCTTCGCTTCAATGAGTTGTGGGAGCACGAGGATGCCTATGCAATTCGCCAGCTGGCCGAGGAGATCGGGCAGGCGCTCCAGCGGGCGAAAAAGCAAAGCAGTGTTTAGCGGCAGACGGCCGGAATTTGGCAATCAAATTTTTACTTCACAGTCATAATCGCTTTATTATACAATAGGAAAGCAAAATTGTGTGATGAGTTGATTCTGTGAGATTTGGTTCTCAATATCCGGGAGGAATTTGAAAGTGGGCATTGCGCTGCCGCCGTTATTCATCAAGAAAATGACAAAGCTTTTAGGAGAGGAATATGCTGCATTTGCCGCTTCCTATGAACGGCCGCGCAAATATGGTTTAAGAGTTAATCCATTAAAGATCAGTGCTGAACAATTCGTAGCGCTTTCGTCCGTGAAGTCGGGCCTTTCGGCCATTCCGTGGGCGGATGGAGCCTATTTTTATCAAGAAAATGAACGGCCGGGCAAGCATCCGTATTATTATGCCGGCCTGTATTATATTCAAGAGCCCAGCGCGATGGTGCCTGCCGAGCTGTTGAACGTGCAGCCGGGTGACCGTGTGCTGGACTTATGTGCGGCACCTGGGGGGAAATCTACCCAAATTGCTGCCAAGCTGCAAGGCCAAGGTGTGCTTGTAGCCAATGACAATGCGAAGGAACGGACAAAAGCATTGGCCAAAAATTTGGAGCGGGCAGGCGTGCGCAACGCGGTCATTCTAAATGAAGAGCCTGAGCGTATAGCGACTGCCTTCGCGGGATGGTTTGACCGGATTTTGGTCGATGCTCCTTGTTCGGGAGAGGGAATGTTTCGCAAAGACGAATCGATGGTGGATCAGTGGGAGCGGCATTCCGTCGAACGCTGCTCTTTGATGCAGCGCGATATTTTAAGCTCCGCGGTTGAAATGCTTGCGCCGGGGGGCACGCTGGTTTACTCCACCTGTACTTTCTCCCCTGAGGAAAACGAAGTGCAAATTGCCCGCGTGCTGGAACGTTATTCCGATATGCGGCTGGTGCCGGTTAATTCGCGGCAGCATGGCTGGTCAAACGGCCGTGCAGATTGGGTTGCCGAGGCTGGCGATATTACGAAAGAGCATGAGGAGATAAGCGGCACTGTCAGATTATGGCCCCACTTGACCGAAGGCGAGGGCCATTTTGTTGCGGTTTTACGAAAAATGGGCAAGCGGGAGGAGCCTTGTCTAACGGCGGCTTGCGACAAGCCGGTCGAGGCCGACTGCGATAGCGGCAGGCTTGCCGCCCGGCTGGCGAAAGCACGCGGAGGCAAGCACCGCAATCTGCCGAAAGGGCAGGAGTCCCGGGGGCGCGCTGCTGTAGTTGACGCCAAAAGCAGCTGGCGGCAATTTGCGTCCGAACGGCTTGTTGGCACCGATATGTGGCCGGGCGGGCTGGTTGCTTGTGGATCCCGGGTCTATTTGCAGCCTGAAGGGCTTCCCTCCCTCGAAGGGCTGCATGTTGTGCGGGCGGGCTGGTATTTGGGGGAGGCAGGGCCGCACCGGTTTGAGCCGTCCCAGGCGCTGGCCATGGCTTTGCGCATTGACGAGGTTCAGGCGGCGCTATGCGTGCATGCCGCCGACGAAAGGACAGTGCGCTATTTGAAAGGCGAGACGCTGATCGTTGATGCTTCGGCTATTCGACAGCACGACGGGCAGCGCCAGCTGCTGAAGGGTCACGTCCTTGTCTGTATCGACGAATATTCGATTGGATGGGGAAAGTATGACGGTAATAGCTTGTTTAAAAATGAGCTTCCTGCCGGTTGGAGGTGGATCTGATTGAGTAAAAAAATGCGGCTGGACAAGCTGCTTGCAAATATGGGAGTCGGGTCGCGCAGCGAAGTGAAGAAATTAGTCAAGCAAGGCCGCATTACTGTAGATGGTGCGATAGCTAAGGACAGCGGGATGACGCTGGATCCGCATACCGCTGAAGTAATTTGCGATGGCCAGCGTATTCATTATCGCGACGTGATTTATGTGATGCTCAATAAACCGCAAGGCGTAGTTTCGGCAACCGAGGATGTACGGGATAAAACAGTCGTCGATTTATTGGCTAGGGACGACCGGGTGCTGCAGCCTTTCCCGGTAGGAAGGCTTGATAAGGATACAGAAGGCTTGCTGCTGCTTACCAATGATGGTCAGCTGGCTCACGAATTGCTGTCGCCGCGCAAGCATGTGCCGAAAACCTACGAAGCTATTGTCCGGGGCCGTGTCGGTGAGACGGATATCGAGCGGTTTGCCGCCGGTGTAACACTGGATGACGGCTATATCACGATGCCTGCCGAGCTGACGATTCTGTCGGTAGCGGAGGCTGAAGAAGCGGAAGAAGCTGAGAGCAGTATCCGGCTGACGATTCATGAGGGCAAGTTTCATCAGGTAAAGCGGATGTTCGAAGCTGTTGGCAAAAAGGTCACCTATCTGAAGCGTATTTCTATGGGGCCGCTGCAGTTGGACGATGCGCTTCCCTCAGGACGATACCGGCATCTGACGGATGAGGAGCTTGCGCTGCTAATGAAAGTCAAGGGAGATAAGTGAAGAGGATGGCGTAGCGCATGCTCTGTGCACGTACGCTTCCTCGTAGCGGTACGAAGGGGGCTGCCATCCAGTCCCCAACCGCCGCCTTCTCCGAATCCTCCGGACATTTGATTTCCTCCCTAGCGCGATAATTTCCGCTGCCAGGCCGCTCTCATTCCATTAGTATGTTCTCCGCAGTCCTTTAGGCAAGTGGTTTTTCACTTGTCCCCCGCTGGCTTTTCCCCAGCCTATCGGTAAACCGTCAACTGCTACAATTCCCCATCCCGCTGCCCCGTCTAGCGCAGGAATCGTCTCGCCGCGCAAAAAAGCGGCCGCCTCGTCCGAATCGGCAGAACACGATTGATGCCAGGCAGCGTCGGCGGCTTGTAGAGACATCGCCAGCGCATGAGCGGGTTCTATTCTGTTTTTGCGCATATCGCCAAGATGAAGCCCAGGCCGAAGCACCTTCAGTCCATGGAGCCGATCGGCAGCAATCCGGGCTTCCGCTGAAGGGGAAGGCAGCCAATAGAGGGCATCTCCGAAGCGAACAGGCTCTCCAGCCTCCAACCGGGGCATATGAGGCAAAGCTGTCTTGGTAAAATCGTAAAAGGCAAGCATATCATTCACATCATTATTTTTAGCCTGTCCGCTTTTTCCTTTGGAGCGGCTTTTTGCTGTGCGCGCTTCGGAGAGTAGCGCGTTATCAGGCGCATCTGCGGATTTTTGCAACACTGCGACAAAATGTCCTTCTCCGCGTGCCAGATGCGGCCATATCCGTTCAGAAGCGACCCATTCAAATTGAGGATGCTGCGAGCAAAAGAGCTGAATGGTTTCTTCGTTTTCTTGTTTATTGAAGGTGCATGTTGAATATACAAGCCTGCCGCCGGGTTTCAACATTATAGCGGCATGCTGCAAAATATCGTTCTGGCGTGCCGCACACATGGCGACATGAGCGGGCGACCATTCAGCTATCGCATTTTCGTCCTTGCGGAACATGCCTTCGCCCGAGCAAGGAGCATCAAGCATGATGCGGTCAAAAAATGCAGGGAAACGGCGGGAAAGTTCATCGGGAGCGGCGCACGTCACGATCGCATTGACAATGCCGCAGCGCTCAACATTTTCACTTAATATTTTTGCTCTTCCCGGATGAATCTCATTGGAGACGAGCAAACCTTGTCCTGCCATTTTGCCGGCAATTTGGGTTGTTTTTCCGCCAGGAGCAGCTGCCAGATCCAGCACGAGCTCGCCTGGCTGGGGATCGAGCAGCTCGGCAGCAGTCATTGCCGAAGGCTCCTGGATATAGTAAAGCCCGGCGGCGTGATAAGGATGCTTGCCAGGTCTTGAACTTTCCTCGTAATAATACCCTGCCTTGCACCAGCTGACCGGCTCTAACCCGAATTTGACAGGCAGCTGCTCCATAACCGCTTCAGGCAGCGCTGCCAGTTTCAAGGGATTAAGGCGCAGCCCGAACGTACGCGGCATATCGAAGCTTTGTAAAAACAGGTTGGAATCCGTTCCGAGCAGTTGTTGCATGTTAGCGATAAAAGTGTCCGGCAAGTTAGCACGCACGTCATTTTGCCCCCTAAACATTGATGTTGCTGGCGTATAGCCGCTGTTCATTATATCACAATGAATAAGTTTGCGAAATATTTGACTTCGAATACCAAAAGACATATACTTTCAAATGAAAGTAACTGTCATTTTATTTGAGGGGTGAAAAAGGGAATGGAGAAACAAAATAATCGCAGATGGTGGGTCTTAATTGGGCTGGCGATTGGTCTGCTGGCTGTCGGACTGGATATGACAATTTTAAACTTAGCTTTGCCTACATTAGCCACTGAATTGCAGGCATCGAGCAGCGATCTGCAATGGTTTGCCGATGCTTACACACTTGTGTTTGCTGCCGCCTTGCTGCCTGCGGGACTGCTCGGTGACCGGCTGGGAAGAAAAAAGATGCTGATCATCGGTCTGTTGATGTTCGGTGCTGCTTCTGTCGTATGTGCATATGCAGAGACGTCGGCAGCCTTAATTATCGGGCGTGCTATGCTCGGGCTCGGCGCCGCCTTGCTGGTTCCGCTGTCAATGTCGCTTATTCCGGTGCTGTTTGCAGAGGAGGAGCGCTCAAAGGCAATAGGGGTTTGGGTGATGGCCAATGCGGTTGGCATACCGCTTGGTCCGATAGCAGGAGGGTGGCTGCTCAATCACTACAACTGGAGTTCTGTTTTTTGGATTAATATTCCATTTGTTGTTGTATCCATGGTTGCTATCGCTTTGCTGCTAAAAGAATCGCACGGCGAGAACAGCGCCCGCGCTGATTACGTAGGCATGCTGCTCTCCAGCTTAGGTCTGATCGGCATTACGTATGGAGTGATTGAAGCGGGAGAAAGCGGATGGGACAATGCAGAAGCTTTGCTGACACTTGGTGCCGGGGCAGCGCTGCTTGCCGGATTTGTATGGTGGATTCGCCGCAGTCAGACTCCGCTCGTCGATCCTCAATTATTCCGCTCTGCCGTATTTACTTGGGGTTCTGTGATGGCTACGCTTATATCGTTTATTATGTTCGGGCTGCTGTTCGTACTTCCGCAATTTTTCCAAGGGGTGCAAGGGACGGACGCGCTCGGCGCCGGTCTGCGGTTGTTGCCGCTCGTAGGCGGGTTGGTGATCGGGTCGAAGGCGGCAGATGCTATCCAGCAAAAAATGGGGGCCTGGGCCGCTATGGCGGGCGGTTTCGTATTGCTTGCGGCTGCGCTTACCCTTGGTGCAAATACGTCAATTACAGATGGCTATGGCCTGTCGGCGGTTTGGATTACGATATCCGGCCTTGGAATCGGCCTAGTGCTGCCTGCGGCGATGGATATGGCGTTATCTGCATTAACTGCTGAACGCAGCGGAGTGGGCTCCGCCTTGATTATGGCGCTGCGCAATGTCGGCGGAACAATTGGGGTAGCCGTTCTAGGTACTGTGCTTAGCCGTTCATATCGTGGTACACTAGATGTGACTGGTTTGTCAGAGCAAGCTGCCGAAGCGGTGCAGCGCAATGTCGCCGCCGGTGCGGCAATTGCCAGGCAGTTGAATTCGCTGCCGCTGCTGACGCAGGTTCAGAATGCTTTTGTGTTCGGGATGGGCCGTCTGTTGTGGATATGCGGAGGTATAGCTGCAGTGGGCTTGTTGCTGGTGGTGCTTTATTTGCGCAAAGCGAAGGAGCGTGCCTCTGCCGGACAACATATGGACATATAGACGTAAGGATAAAGGGGGAGGTTAAATGCCGCCAAATAAAAAAACTGCTGCCGGACTGAGGGAACGAAAAAAAGCGAAAACGATCGCTGCTGTGCAGCAGCATGCACTGCGGCTTTTTCGCGAAAACGGCTATCAGGAGACGACAGTCGAGCAGATTGCTGAAGCGGCCGAAATATCACAAAGCACCTTCTTTCGCTACTTTAAGACGAAAGAGGATGTGCTCATTATCGATAATTACGATCCGATCATGATTGAGGAATTCAAAAAGCAGCCAGCGGAGCTGAGCCCGCTGGCTGCGGTGCGCAATGCTTTGCTGGCGGGAGTCGCCTATATGTCAGCCGAGGAGACTAAAACTGCCAGAGAGCGGATTGAGGTTATGATGTCGATCCCCGAGTTGCGTGCTGCATCGGCCAATAATATGTTCGCGACGATGAATATGATCGCCGAGATGGTAGCGGAGCGTCTGGGCGTAACGAGCGACGACTGGTCAGTCAGGGTGCTTGCAGGTGCGGTGGTTGGAGCATGCTCGGCGGTTTTGCTCCATTATGCCGAGCACCCCGAAGCGGAATTTGCAGAGCTGCTTCAGGATGCCCTTAATAAATTGGAGTCGGGGCTTGCGTTCTAAAGAAATGGAACATCCTTCCATGCAAACTAAAAAGCCAAAATGTCATACATTTACATTTTGGCTTTTTAATATTATATAAAATCTGGGCTGGTGTTGCCTAAGCTAACGGATTTCACGGCCGCTATTTTCGAAAATTCGACCGATTTGAAATTGTAACGGAACTGTGCGCCGCTATTTGATGATCAGGAGCACGATTTCGCCAAAAAACGTCCCATTAAGATCGATCACATCCGTTAGATTTCAAAAAGGAAGGTAATTGGAGAAATAGCGTCTGCAGCTTCCGTTAGATGAAACCGCTTTGCATCGTACCCTCCTTCAGGGATTTGGCTCCCTGACCTCTGGCGATGCAAGGCATGCTATCAGGGGAAGAAACTTGACGATAGCGCCATGGATGCCGTCAGCCGTTTCTTCTTAGCTCGTTATTTGCCTGCTATCATACGCTCAATAAACAGCAGGGCATTGTCCACATGCTGGGCATCTGTACGAATGCCGACGACCATGTTGTTGTAGGCGACTGGCAATTCCTTGATTAAAGGACTGCCCGTAATATCGATTGCATAAATATGATCCTCGGTATCTTCCTCGACACGCGATTTGTATGCATCTGCCTCGGAAGCCAGCAGCGGCTTCAAGCGTTCGTTGTATTCATCATCCAACTTGCGCAGCAGTCCTTGTTTGGACAGCTTCGCAAAGCTGTTTTTGTCTAAAATGTAAACATCGCTTTTATCGGTAATAAGCGACAATAACGCTTTTTGGACGGATGCCATATCAAATTCATTTTTCGGCTCTGCCGGATCGTATGTGACGGCGGCGCTGACCCGCTTCCATTCCGGAAATTTGGCCAAAAGCGCCTCCTCTAATGCGGTTGTGTCTTGCTCTTGATTTTGCAGCATAAACTCGCCGTGAAACATAACCGATACGTCGATTGGCGGCAATTTCGCCAGTCTTTCCTTTTCGGCCTGCCGATCCATATAGCTATTAACCCCAACGATAATTAAGACGATGAGTACGATTGCGCCTAGCAGATGGAACTTATAGTAATGAAAGAAATGGTCGGTTTTTTGCGCGACTCCGGCCATCTTCTTGTATTTCCCGTATTGATTCTGGTTGAATTCTTCCTGTATCTTATTGTCTTCATACGCCAAAATTGTTTTGTAGGCTTGATTGATCGCTTCGAAATCGGCGCCATGCTCTCCCTCGCCTTCAGCGCCGCGGGCATCCTTGGCACGGGATTGCCGCAATAATATAAAATAACGCTTCTCTACATCTTCCTTCGTAGCATCCTCCGACAACCCTAGCAGAGCGTATGCTTCTTTTACCTTGTCCAATGAAAGTCACCTCTAGCAATATCAAAATATGTGCGTATATACTTTCTAATATCTTACTGTATCTGCAGTAAATGAGCAAACGCTTCCTTAAGAGAAAAAGGGAATCGGCTGCCTGTGTGGAATATCTAATGCGATAACAATCATTAGGCGGACATTCCAGGGAGGGGATAGGCAAATGAAAACACTAGAAATCCGACAATTGGCTGACCGATTCTCGCTGGAGGTATTGGCAGGAGAAACGCAGATGCAGCGAGTGATTACAAAATCGCGCGTGTATAGACCGGGGCTTGAATTTGTCGGCTATTTCGATTTTTTTTCACAAGAGAATATACAGGTGCTTGGAAAAAAAGAAATTAACTATTTGCATACGTTAACGGAAGACGAAAGAAATCACCATATCGGCAACATTGTAAAGTATCATCCGCCCTGCTTTATCGTTACCTCCGGGCAGGAGGGGCTAAAGTACCTTAAAAAATATTGCAACGAGGAAGGCATTCCGCTGCTGCGCACGCAGACCAAGACATCGGAATTTTTAGGGCGGCTGGAAGGGTTTCTAGCCAAAGAGCTAGCTCCGGAAATTACAGTGCACGGCGTATGTGTCAATGTATCGGGGATCGGTATATTGCTGCGCGGCAAATCGGGCGTAGGGAAGAGCGAGACGGCGCACACGCTGATTCGCCGCGGCCACCGGCTTGTTGCTGACGATGCTGTCGTCTTGAAAAAATTAAGCCCGCAAACGCTGCTCGGATCACATGACGGCAGAACAAAGGAATTTCTGGCGCTGCGGAGCATCGGTCTTGTCAATGTAAGCCGTCTGTATGGACGCAAGGCATTTCAGGATGAGACGCGTATTTCGCTGGATATTGAGCTGACCCAGTGGCAAAACAATGATTTGAATAATGAGCTTGAGCTGGAGCCAAAGTTTACGCAGTATATGGGCGTTAACGTACCGCATATCGAAATTCAGCTGCAGCCGGGAAGAGATGTAGCGGGCTTGATCGAGGCTGCGGCGAACAACTGGTACCTTCGGCAGCAGGGCTACAGCGCGGCCGAAGAATTTATGAAACGACTGGAATCGGAATTTCAATAGAGAGGCGATTGCTGCGATGAGTAAACCGAAAGTTCTCGTTATTAAGACTTTATCGGAAGAAGCTAGACAATATTTGAGCACATACTGCGAAATTGATGAAGCACCGCCTGGCATCATAGCCGACCGCGATGCGCTTAAAGCCAGGCTGGCCGGGGCAAGCGGCTTGCTTCAATCCGGAGTAGCGATTAATGAGGAGCTGCTTGCCGCCGCGCCGGGACTAAAAATAGTGAGCAACATTTCAGTAGGCTATAACAATTATGATATTCAGGCGATGAAGGCGCGCGGAGTCATGGGAACGAATACGCCGTATGTGCTGGACGACACCGTGGCCGATCTCATCGTCGGCCTTATGATCAGTGCGGCCAGAAGATTGCCGGAGCTGGATGCAATGGTCAAGCGAGGCGAATGGGGCGAGCTTGGCGGAAAATCGGACGAGCCTTATTTTGGGCTGGATGTCCACCATGCTACGCTCGGCATCATCGGCATGGGGCGGATCGGCGAAGCAGTGGCAAAGCGGGCGGCACACGGGTTTGATATGAAGGTGCTTTACAGCAATCGCAACCGTAAGCCGGAAGCCGAGAAGCAGTACGGAGCGGAGTACAGAACGATGGAGCAGCTGCTGCAGCAGTCTGATTTCATCATCATTATGACGCCGCTGACGCCGGAAACGCATCGTATGATCGGCAAAGAGCAGTTTGACATGATGAAGCGGACAGCGATTCTGATCAACGCCTCCCGCGGGCAAATTATTGATGAGCCGGCGATGATTGCCGCCTTGCAGCAAAAGCGGATCTTTGCCGCAGGCCTTGATGTGTTTGAACAAGAGCCGGTTGCAGCCGATAATCCGCTGCTGCAGCTTCCGAATGTCGTAACTTTGCCGCATATCGGGTCGGCAACTGCAAGAACGAGACACGATATGTTAATGGCGGCGGCGCGTAATCTGGTAGCCGGCATCACGGGCCAGCGGCCGCCCAATCTTGTGCCAGAGCTTGCTGAAATCGAATAATAGTTTGAGAATGAACAAAAAGGAGCGCGGGCTTATATGGCGTATACCTATACGGATGATATGAAAAAACGGCTGCGGCGGATTGAAGGGCAAGTACGCGGGGTGCTGCGTTTGATGGACGAGGAAAAGTCCTGTAAAGAAGTAATCAGTCAGCTGTCGGCAGTTCGCAACGCGGCGGATAAGGCGATCGCCCAGATTGTGGCTGAAAATTTGCAGCAATGCATTTTGGAAGAACAGCAGGCTGGAGGGGATGGCAGCAAAATGGTGCAGGAAGCGATCGAATTGTTAGTCAAGAGCAGATAGCGGGACAAAAAGGAGGGTTTAAGCGCAGGTCACAAGGCGCTCGAACCCTCCTTCCGTTTGTCTTTAAGTGCTGATGCTTGCTCAGCTTTTCTCAATGCAGCCACTGCATATACCAGCTCGATATTCGTTCTTCCGGTTCGATGCCCAAATCTTCATGCAGCAGCAATGTGTACTGCTTGAACAGCTTCTTTACTTCCTCGTAATGCCCAAGTCTGGCATTCAATTGCATCAGCCCCAGATAGCCGTCCTGCGAGTAGGGTAATGTTTCTTGGACCAGTTGCAGACCGTGCAGCGCCTTGGCGTAATTTTCGTGTTCGATGTAGTACGCGATAGTAGGCTTAATATGATCCAGCCATACCAGCCTTAGCCGCTCGCTTTCTTTTTCTGCCCATAAATAGTGATGATCCTCCAAGTAATTGCCGGTGTAAAGCGCAAGCAGCTGCTCATGCTGATCGAGCGTTTCCGCTGATAACGGCGGGATTAGCTCGAGCGAGCGTTCCCATTCTTCCACATCCAATTTAACGCCGCCCAGCAGCAGGCGAAAACCGCCATCAATGAATTGGATCTGCAGGGACGGATCGATTTGTTTGAGCGTGCGCCGCACCTGATAAACTGTCGTGTGCAGCAGAGCGGATGCCTTCTGCAGGTCGTGATCCGCCCACAACAAATCGATAAGCTCATCTTTGCGGATGGCCGCACGATGGCGATGATGGACAAGATAAGCAAATAACTCCTGGGCTTTGGTCGTACGCCAGTGAATGGGCAGAGCGCCTTTGTCCGGATGATGAATATGTAAATATTTGAAGAAGCGCAATGTAATCTGCTGCTCCTGCTCTACTTTCGGCTGAGCCTTTTTACCGGGCAAATCGATTCTTTGCAGCGTTTTATTAAGCCTGGCCGGCTGCACGGGCTTCATTAAGTAATCGAGCGCGTTGAGCTCGAAGGCTTCGATTGCGTAGTCATGATAAGCAGTAACAAATACAATCTGCAGATTAGGCTGTATGCTCAGCAGTCTTTCTGCTGTCTCAAGACCGTTCATCTCAGGCATTTCGATATCGAGAAAAGCAAGATCGGGGAGCGCCTGCAAGCCCTGCTCGATTGCTTTGAGCGGATTCGAAAAAGAGCCGACGACATTGATTCCGGCATTGCCGAGCAGACGTTCCATACTGCGCAGCGCCAACGGCTCATCGTCAATAATAATTGCATTCATGTTATGCACCCCTTTTGAGTAACAAGCGGCAATAGCCGATAAATTTCAAGATCAAGGCGCCCGAAAGAAGGGATGATCTGTTCATTCACAATAAGGTTACCATGATTGCCCCAGCTTTTGGGAGACAAATCGTAATTATTGTATAATCTTTTGTTAAAAATAACGTATTTTTTGAGAGTAACACGATATTCGTGAAATTGGAAATAGAATTTTCGCAAAATTCTGAAACTTTATTTCACAATGTTGAGTATATGTTTATAGGGATATGGTATGATAACGATTCATCAGAAGTAGATATGCAAGCAGCCCTAAGCATGGGAATTTCAGATTATAACAAGCATCGCGCGCACTGTGCTGGCAAAGGAGGCAAGGCAACAATGGGGAGAAAAAGGGGAATACGCAGACAATGCAGTCTTGAAGGGTGTGAGGGGCAGCATTATGCAATCGGATTGTGTAAAAAGCACTATTACGTCAATTACTATTATTTGAATCCAAGAAAAAGAAAAGCTGAACAGCCTAAGCAGGCCGATCAACCAAGAGCACTGGTTTCGAGTCCGCAAGAAAGGTCGTTAAATTAATAGATCGTTCATGTTCTGAACCGATGTGAAAAGAGGTTGTTTGAAACGGGACTCATTAAAAGAAGCAGCGGCGGACCAAGACTTGAAAAATAAAGTCTTAGACTGCTGCTGTTGTCATTCAAATTTAACAAATGTCTCCCGTTAATTTAAAAATGGAAGCCGGTCATAACTTCCGGCTTCCGTAATTTCAATTGATTATAGTATGCGCTGCTGTAAACCCGTCAAGGGCGCGCAGCGTTTATATCCTTGACGGGCGGGGGCGGATCTGCTGCGGGGCGCTCAACAGGCCGAAGCGGACGCTATGGATTTCGGCGCCGCCCAGATCCATATCTTTGCCTTGCTGCCGTTCCTGCTCTCCGTAGTCATCCTCTGCGCTCCTTACTTATCGGCTTCAACTACCTCCTCCAAATTATACTATGTCGATCTGACAGCGATTTCTTAACGATTGCTATTTTTGCTGTTCTGGATTCCCTGTCTTCTCCACCCAAGCGGCAATATCGGTAATGACCTGCTCCGATACGCTCGCGGGATTGTAATACTCCTCGGTCGTATTTTTCCCGGTACTCTCTGTAAACATATGAGTCAGCTTGGGGTACAATTTGAACTCGCTGCCCGGGCGCTTCCCGTAGACCTTACGCCACGTCTCAAGCTCGCTTGCTTTAACGTGAAAATCCTCTTCCCCTTGCATCACGAACAATGGCGCAGGATGTCCGCTGCCATTCTTCACCGGCACGTAAGTGGTGGCTTCCTGCCACCAATAGGGGTTGGGCGGAAGCTGAAATTCCGCCGGCGGCTTGGCAGGATCAAAGTTCTTCGCCTTGACCAGTTTGATCTGTTCCCGATAATAAGCAATCTGCTCCTTCGTGAAAAAAGCGGATTCGGCCGACTTATCATAATAAGTATCCGCCTCCGAAATCGACGGATTGGGCGATCCCATGATCAAAGCCCCGGCAATCGTTCGTTCCTTGTCCTGTTCCAATATGGCCGGCATCATCCAGCCGCCTCTGCTATGTCCGGCTACAAATATTCGCGACCCGTCAAGGCGCTTATCTTTTTTCGCCTGCTCGACAGCTTCAATTGCGCCCTCGATAAATTCCTTCGTCAGATTATGTGTGGCGTAAAGCTTCGCATAACGAGTGCGTGTCTTTTTATCATAACGAATCGTGGCGATGCCCCGGTCTGCGAGTCCGACAGCCAAATCTCGGAACGGCTTTTGTGCCATTACAGCGGAATCCCGGTCCAGTTCTCCATCTCCTTGCACAAGCACAACGACAGGGAACGGTCCCTCCCCCCGTGGAAGGGTAAGC
This sequence comes from Paenibacillus sp. GCM10027626, assembly GCF_042676285.1. Lineage (NCBI taxonomy): Bacteria > Bacillati > Bacillota > Bacilli > Caryophanales > Paenibacillaceae > Paenibacillus > Paenibacillus sp. GCM10027626. The sequence goes on from NZ_JBHTHC010000009.1 coordinate 295,495, forward strand.
GTGCCGGGTGTTGCATCTTCTCCTTCCCCAACGACGATGCTCTCCTCCGTATAGCGGTCCGGCTTATCATAACCGGGAGCAATATAACCTGTAGAATCGGCCGTAATGATATAATCTTTAATCCTATTCGTCCGGTCAAAACGCACCTCCGCTGCAAGCGACATTTGCCCGGCATCGTAAATGAACGTGATCACTTTATACAATCCGTTGTCATGCGTTCGTACCTTGGTCAATTTCAATTGAGGCAAAAACTCCGCCATCTGCCGGACAGATGCGGGTACTGGCACGGTTCGTATGGAATCGGCCATATAGCGCTTCATTGCAGATAGCTCCTGGCGGGACAGGAAGTACCAGAATGCGCCAGCCGTCAGCCGGATATCGGCCATGTCCCATTCCAGTTCCTTTGTTTTACCGCTATAGCCTACCTTGATATCGAGTCCCTTCTCCAGAATTTGCGGTGCTACAAAAATGCGATTATCCTTCACTGCAACATCGCCGGCGGCAATCTTCCATGTTGAGTTGCCCGTTTTCGCTACGGGGTCAGGCAGCAGTTGAATAGAAAGTGTCCGGTCATCGCTATGAATGGAGACCGTGCGATTAGTCGCATTCCATACCAATCGGAAACCGAACATATCGCAAAGCTCGCGCAGCGAAAGTTGCTGGCGTTCTTGAACGGAGCTGGCAGCGGCAACGGTTGGCGGGCCTAGGGCAGGAACGTGAATAGCTGTTTGCAAACTGCCCATCAACATTGCTGCAGCCGACAGTACGATAATCGATTTTTTAACTCTTTTATTAGACATGGGGCATACACTCCTTTTGAAGTATGTTCCCTCATGGTAACGAATGGAAGGAGATAGAACAATCGAATAACATGACAATAACGAAGATGAAGCTTTCAATATTGCAAGGTTGCTCCCTCTCGGTATAAACGCTTAAAGTTTCTTGGCGATAGTACTAAGGACGCCGTCAGCCGTTTCTTTTCACGCCCCTTTACTTTTTGCTGCTTCTAGATTATAATTATTATTAAATTGAAATGGAATTTAGATGAGAATGCGCCGTTTTTTGCGCCTATATACACAATGCATGCTGTCCCGTTCAGGGGCAGCATGTTCCATTTTTAGGGGTATAATAATGGGACTCATTCTCAATGAGAGGAGCGATAAAATGATGTCAACCTTGGAATCACTGGATAAAAAGGCTAAAAAAAAGGAACTTGCTGAGAAACAACCGACATTGACGGCGCTCATTAAAAACGCGATGGAGCGTTATGGAGAGGCGATAGCCGCTTTAGTGAGCGGTATACTTATTGCAGCCGCGTGGGGGATAAGCGGAGCCTCTGAAACCGCATCGGTCATCCTCTATGCAACGGCTTTTATCGTCGGCGGCTTTGCCAAAGCGAAGGAGGGGCTGCATACCCTTTTTGTCGAGCGGGATCTCGATGTGAATCTGCTGATGATCGCCGCGGCGATCGGGGCTGCCAGCATCGGCTATTGGACGGAAGGCGCAGTGCTGATTTTCATTTTCGCTTTGAGCGGCGCGCTGGAAACTTACACAATGGATCGCAGCAGCAGAGATATTTCTGCGCTGATGGGCATGAAGCCTGAGACGGCTGTCCGGTATGTGAATGGCGAGGAGACTGTTGTCGCCATCGAATCGCTTGCAGTTGGCGACATTGTCGTCGTGAAGCCAGGAGAACGCATCCCGGCGGATGGGATTGTCGTGGAAGGCTCGTCTGCCGTCAACCAGGCTTCAATTACAGGCGAGTCGATTCCAGTAGATAAAAATGCCGGCGAAGAGGTATTTGCCGGGACGATTAATGGCCAAGGCGCACTCTTTATTGAAGTAAGCCGTCAAGGCGAATCCACTCTTTTTGCCAAAATTATTCGTCTCGTGCAAGAGGCACAGAGCGAGAAACCGGCTTCACAGCAATTTATGGAGCGGTTCGAGCGGATTTATGCCAGAGCAATTATTGCCATCTGTCTGTTGCTGATCGTGCTCCCGCCGCTGGTGTTTGATTGGTCATGGGAGCAAACCTTCTACAAAGCGATGGTATTTCTCGTAGTAGCTTCGCCTTGTGCACTCGTTGCTTCGATTATGCCTGCAACGCTGTCGGCAATATCGAGCAGCGCCAGAAGAGGGCTGCTGTTCAAAGGCGGCGCTCACCTGGAAAACTTAGCCAATACGAAGGCGATTGCATTTGACAAAACAGGCACACTTACCATCGGAGAGCCGCAGGTGACAGATTTGATTGCTCTGGACGGTATGGATGAATCGGAGATGCTCCGTATAGCGGCGTCCCTGGAAAGTCTGTCCGAGCATCCGCTGGCGAAGGCAATTGTGAAAAAGGCCAAGGAACAGCAGCTGACATTAGAGCGGCCTGCCGCTTTTACAACGCATACGGGCTGGGGTATTGAAGCACAATGGGCTGGAGAGACATGGAAAATCGGCAAGCCGGGCTTTCTGGATGCGCATTATCGGACAGCTGAGCTCGATCAGCTGATCAGCCGTCTGGAAGCAGAAGGAAAAACAGTCACGGTCATGCATCATCCGGCTGGAGCGGCAGGCATTATCGCCTTGCGCGACCAGATTCGCCCCGAAGCGAAAAAAGCAATTGCAGCATTGCAAAAAGCCGGCGTCGCTGTAGCTATGCTGACTGGCGACCAGAAGCAGACGGCAGAAGCAATCGCCAAGGAAGCTGGTATTGACCATGTGTATGCCGAGCTGCTGCCGGAGGAGAAGGTAAATATGGTGAAGCAGCTGCGGGAGCGCTATGGCAATGTGGCGATGGTTGGAGACGGCGTTAACGATGCGCCGGCGCTGGCAACGGCCAATGTCGGCATCGCGATGGGAGCCGCAGGCAGCGATGCGGCGCTGGAGACGGCCAATATTGTACTGCTCAAGGACGATATCGGCAAAATTGCCGAAGCGATTACCCTTGGCAAACGGACAGCGCGGATCGTTAAGCAGAATATGATCTTTGCGATCAGTGTCATCGCCCTGTTAATTGCCGCTAACTTTATTGAGGGATTGGCGCTGCCGCTTGGCGTTGTAGGACATGAAGGAAGCACCATTCTTGTTATACTGAACGGCTTGCGCTTGCTGCGTCAGCCGCGTGAAGCGTAAGATGCAGGCTGGCCTGCAGAGGCGTCCGGGAAAACTGCCGCCGCTGCAGGTCAGCTTTTTTTTACTGCTTTGGGCTTCATATTGGTTCTATGGTATGATCGTCTTGACAGCTTGGAAGTACGGAAGGGGCTACTTATGAATAACCGATATATATGGTTTGATTCCTTTGGCAGACCGGATGAGGTGCTGCAGACGGGAGAGAAGGCAATCGCTCCTCCCCGGGCCGATGAAGTTTTAGTCCGGATGCTGGCTAGCCCGATTAATCCATCTGATCTAATCCCGATTACAGGCGCATATGCACATCGCATCGCGCTGCCGTCGATTCCGGGCTATGAAGGAGTGGGCGTTGTTGAGGAAGCAGGGGCAGCGGTACCGCGGGCCTTTATTGGGCGGCGCGTGCTGCCGCTGCGGGGCGAGGGCACTTGGCAGCAGTGGGTCCGCTGCCCGGCGCGGTGGGCCGTCATTGTTCCGCCTGAAATAGAGGATAGCGCCGCCGCACAATTATACATCAATCCGCTTACCGCCTGGGTTATTTGCCGGGAGCGTCTGAAGTTGCAGGAAGGGCAAGTGCTCGCAGTTAATGCATGCGGTTCGGCGATTGGCCGTATTTTCGTCCAGATGGCCCGATTGTCGGGCGTACGCATGCTGGCCATTGTACGCAGCGGCGCCTATACAGCAGAGCTGCGAAGGCTGGGAGCGAATGTGGTGATCGATACCTCGCAGGTGCCGCTTTATGAAGCGATTATGGAGGCGACGAATGGGCTTGGTGCAGATGCGGCGATCGATTCAATTGGCGGCGGGGACGGAACGGAACTAGCCCGCAGCGTGCGCGCAAAGGGAACTTTTATAACGATTGGCTTATTGTCCGGCAAGCCGCTCGATTGGCGGATCATTGGGCAGGAGAAGACGATTTTGGCGCAAATGTTCCATCTGCGCCACTGGAATCGGGACGTATCCGAACAGGCCTGGCAGGATGCTTTTGCACAATTATGCTTCTATGTTCGTACCGGCACGCTGCAGTTGCTTCCGGCGGCCAAACGATTTCCGCTGGCCAAGATAACACAAGCCGTTCGGACTGTATCCGCGGCGGAAGGCAATGCCGGCAAAATAATACTTGGATGACGCAGAAAGAGAAAAGCCGGCCACAGCGGCAGGCTGCTCATCCAGAGTTAATCTGTAGAGCCGGCGTGGTCGGCTTGCAGCTGGCGGCAGCCTGGCAAGTAGGCTGGGTGCACAGCGCGGCTATGTGTGAATCGGGCGCGGGATTTGCGATCCTGCTCAATGGCCGTAAAGAGGAGAAAGGCTCCTACACCAACGAGAATGAGTGTCATTATCGGCAGTAACAGACTCATAGACTAGACTCCTTTTGTCAAAAAGACTTGCGTTCGATATCGATGATAATAATTATCATTATTATAACGTATTTTTGCCGTTAATCAACCCCTTATCTGTACAGATTATGCTGGGCTCGGCATATATTGAGTACAAGGAGGGATACTAATGGATGATATTGAGAAGGAATTGGAGCAATTGGCGGTGTCCAGCGATACAAAAATATTGGTAAAAGAAATGATTGCCCGCAAAACTAAGGCCGACCAGCTGTTGCTGCGCAGCCGGATGCTGGCGGTTATCAATTTATTTGTAGCTATTGTTGTGCTGTATTGGCTGTACAAGCTAGGCGCCATCTCCAGCCGCGATGTATTCGACTCTATTACTTATATTGGAAAAAGCACGGCATCATTACTATTTGTCATCGTAGCCGTTTCAGTCTTTCTCTACTCCGGCACGATATTGCGGGCATATAAAAAGCAGGAGAAGCAATATGAAGAGTTGCGGCAGGAGGCGGTTGAGAAGCTGCGCGCCAAGTGGGAGCTGGACGCCGAATCGCAATTAAGGGATGAGCTCGCGCAGCTGCTGGACCGCAAGGGGATTAATATTCGCTTTGTCAACTGATAAACAAAACGTACAGCCGCGGATTATAAATCCGGGGCTTATTTTTGTTTTTCTTTGAAAAAGGGGATATTCAAACAAAAACAAATATGATATACTCCAAACAAACAATAACAAACAAACATAACCGGAGGTAAATCGATGGTACAATCTTTATGGGAAGAGTCGAAAGCACAATCGCTGCAAGGAGGGCTGGACGAGCTTGTTTATCGTTCCAACATTATCGGTGCTGACCGCCGGGTGTGCAACTGGGGCGGCGGCAATACGTCCAGCAAGATGATCGTCAAGGATTTCCGCGGCCGCGACGTTGAAGTGATGTATGTAAAGGGCAGCGGCTCCGATCTGGCTTCGATGAAAGCAGGCAACTTTACAGGCCTTCGCATGGAAGACATTCGACCATTGTTCGAGCGCGATGCCATGTCCGATGAGGAAATGGTCGCTTATCTTGGCCACTGCATGATCGATTCAAAGCATCCGCGCGCATCAATTGAAACTTTGCTGCATGCTTTCCTGCCATTCAAACATGTTGACCATACACATCCGGATGCGATTATTGCCCTCTGCTGTGCAGACAATGGCAAGGAGCTGGCAAAGGAAATTTTCGGCGACCGTTTCGTATGGGTGCCTTATGTGCGTCCCGGCTTTACGCTGTCGAAGATGATTGCAGAGGGAGTGCTTGCTAATCCGAATGCCGAGCTTGTTCTGATGGAGAAGCACGGGCTTGTTACTTGGGGCGAGACCTCCGAAGCTTGCTATGCCAAGACGATTGCTATTATTAATGAAGCGGAAGGATTCATCGAAGCTCGCGTTAATGAAGCGAAGCTGTTTGGCGGCGTGAAGCATGAGGCATTGCCTGCCGAAGTGCGCAGAAGCATTGCAGCGCAAGTTATGCCGACCGTTCGCGGTGCAGTGAGCGATGCCAAGAAAATGATCCTTTCCTTTGATGATGAAGAGGATGTCATGCAATTTGTGGGCGGCTTTGCTTCTCCTGAGCTGTCTCAGGTAGGCGCCGCTTGCCCGGACCATCTGGTGCATACCAAAGTAGTCCCGCTGTTTATTGACTGGACCCCGAACGCGGACGATATAGAAGGACTGATTGCGAAGCTGAAAGAAGGCATCGCTGCATATAAAGAACAGTACAAAGCCTATTTCGAGCGGAACTGCAACGAGGGCGATGTGATGTTCGAAGCTGCGCCGCGCGTTATTTTGATTCCAGGCGTGGGGATGATCAATACAGGGAAAAGCTGGGCGATGTCGAAAGTAAGCGGCGCGCTCTACCATCGGGCAATTGCCGTTATGCGCGGCTCGACGGCCCTTGGCTGTTTCGTATCGCTGAGCGAGAACGAATCTTACAATGTTGAGTACTGGCCGCTGGAGCTTTACAAGCTGACACTGGCGCCGGCAGAAGCGGAATTTTCCCGCAAAATCGCCTTCATTACAGGCGGTGCAGGCGGCATCGGCAGCGAAACGGCCCGCCGTCTTGTCTCCGAGGGTGCGCATGTGGTGCTGGCTGACCTTAACCTTGAAGGGGCGCAAAAGGTCGCAGCGGAAATCAATGAAAAATATGGCGAAAACCGTGCGCTTGCCGTTAAAATGGATGTAACGAAGGAGGAAGAGGTTGGCGCTGCTTATGCGGAGACAGCTCTTGCTTACGGCGGTGTTGACATTATCGTCAACAATGCCGGGCTTGCTACGTCCAGCCCGTTCGATGAGACGACGCTGAAGGAATGGAACCTGAACATGAATGTACTGGGAACAGGCTACTTCCTCGTTGCCCGCGAAGCGTTCAAAATGATGAAGCAGCAAAGCATCGGCGGGAACATGGTCTTTATCGGCTCGAAAAACTCGGTCTATGCCGGCAAAAATGCTTCAGCATACAGTGCGGTCAAAGCGCTGGAAGCTCATCTTGCCCGCTGTATTGCTGCCGAGGGCGGAGAATTCGGCATACGCGTCAATACGGTGCTGCCGGACGCGATTCTGCAAGGCTCTGCTATTTGGAACTCGGGCTGGCGCAATGAACGCGCAGCAGCTTACGGCATTGAGCCGGATCAATTGGAAGACTATTACCGCAAGCGTACAACGCTGCTTGTCAACATTTTCCCGCGCGACATCGCTGAGGGCATCGCCTTCTTCGCTTCGTCCAAATCGGAAAAAACGACAGGCTGCATGCTGACTGTGGACGGCGGTGTGCCGGCGGCATTTACTCGATAAGAAGGGCGGTTAGATGGATATGACGAAAGCTAGAGGCGAAAAGCACTGGATCATTCCGGACGGTTTTATTCCTCCGACTAGCGCGCCAGGCGCATATGAAAGTCATGAGTCCGTTTGCGTATTGAATACAGCAAGCGAGGAAGCGTTGCTGAAGTTCAATATTTACTTCGAGGATCGCGAACCGATGGAGGACATTCTTGTCGTCGTTCCAGGCCGTCGCACGCGACATATCCGTACCAGCACGCTGCTTAAAGAAGGGAAGCCGATTCCGGTCGGCGTTCCCTACGCGATAGAAGTAGTCAGCGATATTCCGGTTATTGTGCAGTATAGCCGGCTTGATGCAACACAAGCAGAAAATGCCTTGATGACAACACTTGGCTTTGCCATCAAATAGGGAGGGAATAATAAAATGAATCAAGCTATTCAAAAAAGTTACGAGGAAGCGAAAGCGCTGTACGCCAAACATGGTATTGATGCCGATGCAGTACTGGAACAGCTGTCAAAAATTAAAGTATCCGTACATTGCTGGCAAGGCGACGATGTAAGAGGCTTCTTGTTCCGCGATCAGGAACTGACCGGCGGTATTTCCGTAACAGGCAGTTATCCGGGGGCTGCACGCACGCCTGATGAGCTGCGCGCCGATCTGGAGAAAGCGTTCGCAATGATTCCCGGCAAGCATAAAGTAAATCTGCATGCGATTTATGCGGATACGGATGAGAAGGTTGATCTTGATCAACTGGAGCCGAAGCATTTTCAGCCCTGGGTAGATTGGGCGAAGGAACAGGGGCTCGGTCTAGATTTCAACCCCACCTGCTTCTCGCATGAAAAATCGAGCGACGGTTTGACACTGAGCCATCCGGATCCGGAGATCCGCAAGTTCTGGATTGAGCATTGCAAAGCATCGCGTAAAATCAGCGCCTCGTTCGGCGAGCAGCTTGGGCAAACAAGCGTGATGAACGTTTGGGTTCCGGACGGCTTCAAGGATGTTCCCGCTGACCGTCTGGCGCCGCGCCAGCGCTTGCAGGAGTCATTGGATGAAGTGTTTGCGGAGCCAATCGATCCGAAGCATCACCTGGACGCTGTAGAAAGCAAACTGTTCGGCATCGGTTCCGAAGCCTATGTTGTCGGCTCTCATGAATTTTATATGGGTTATGCAATCAAAAACAATACACTGCTCTGTCTGGATGCCGGCCACTTCCATCCGACGGAAGTCATCTCCGGAAAATTGTCTTCGGTCTCAATGTTTACGAAGGGCATTCTGCTGCACGTCAGCCGTCCTATGCGTTGGGATAGCGACCATGTCGTCGTTATGGATGACGAATTGCTCGATATCGGCCGCGAGCTGATCCGCAACGAGATGCTGGATACGACCTATATTGGCCTCGACTTTTTCGACGGCAGCATCAACCGTGTAGCCGCATGGGTAATCGGTACGCGCAATACGATCAAAGCGCTAATGCGGGCCATGCTGGAGCCGGTTGAAACGCTAAAGCAAGCGGAGCTGGAATTCGACTTCACAACCCGTCTGGCATTGACAGAGGAATTCAAGTCCTACCCATTCGGCGCGGTATGGGATTACTATTGCGCACTGCACAATGTGCCTGTACGCGAGGAATGGCTGGCTGAAGTGAAAGCCTATGAAAAAGACGTACAGCTGAAGCGCGGCCAAGAAGATACGGCTGACGCCGTCCTGGGCGCGAAATAAAACGGATAGAGGGCGGTGCCGACAAATGACTGTTCTTGCATTTGATTTGGGCGCAAGCAGCGGCAGGGCTATTACTGGCCGGCTCACCGGCCGCAAAATAGAGGTGGAGGAGCTTCACCGCTTCTCCAACGACCCGGTGCAGGCGGGAGACCGCCTGCATTGGGATATTTTACGGTTGCTGCACGAGATCAAGCAAGGCTTGCTTAAAGCCAAGCATCAGGGAATTGCGCTGCAGAGCGCGGCGATCGATTCCTGGGCTGTCGATTTCGGCCTCATCGGCAGAAATGGAGAGCTGCTGGGCAACCCGTACAACTATCGCGACCGGCAGACGGACGGGATAATGGATAAATTGTTCGCTGAATTGCCTGCGAAAGAAATTTTTGCACGAACAGGTATTCAATTTTTGCAGTTCAATTCGATTTTTCAATTATACGCGATGAAGCTGGCAGGTTCTCCGCTGCTTGAGCTTGCCGATAAATTTCTGATGATTCCGGACTTGCTGCGTTATTACTTGACAGGTGAAATGCTAAACGAGTTTTCGAATGCGACGACGACGCAATTATACAATCCGCTGCTAGGCGACTGGGATGACGAGCTGCTGAGCGTGATTGGCGTGCCGCGCTCGCTGTTTGGCACGATTGTGCAGCCCGGTGCCCAGGCCGGCATGCTGCGGCCGTCGCTATGCGAGGAGCTCGGGATTGATGCGATTCCTGTTTACGCTGTGGCCGAGCATGATACCGGATCCGCGGTCGCGGCCGTTCCGGCGCTTGACCGCTCGTTCGCTTATCTCAGCTGCGGCACTTGGTCGCTTATGGGAACCGAGGTGGATAAGCCGGTCATTAATGAATTGGCGAGCAGTCTGAACTTTACGAATGAAGGCGGCGTTGACGGGACCTTCCGTCTGCTAAAAAACATTATGGGGCTGTGGCTGCTGCAGGAAAGCAGAAGAGAATGGGAGCGGCTCGGACAGTCGTATACCTTCCCTGAGCTCGTTCGAATGTCTGGCGAAGCGGCGCCGTTTGCCGCCGTTATTGATCCGGATGACCCAATGTTTCTCCATCCTGGCGATATGCCTGGACAAATTCGCTTGTACTGCGAGCGGACTGGGCAGAAGGCGCCCGCGGATGCCGGCGCAATCACCAGATGCATTTTGGAAAGCCTTGCGTTAAAATATCGTTATGTGCTTGAGCTAACTGAAAAGCTGTCAGGCCAGCAGTTCAACGGGCTTCATATGGTTGGCGGCGGCATTCACAATACATTGCTTTGCCAGTGGTCGGCGAATGCGCTTGGCAAGCCGGTATGGGCGGGGCCTGCTGAAGGCAGCGCTATCGGCAACCTGGTCGTCCAATGGATTGCTCAAGGCCAGCTGGCGGATATTTGGGAAGCGCGCCGGGTTATCCGGGAATCGTTCCCGGTAACGGTCTACGAGCCTGAGCAAGCGGGCGCGTGGGAGCAGGCTTATGGCCGCTTCCTGCAAGTGACCGGACTGAAGTAGCACGGATCAATTTGCTTTGAAAAGAGGTAGGCTATGCTCGTTGCAGAACGTTATGAAATGATTGTTCAATTGGTGAATGAGAGAGGGAGTATCCGGGTATCTGAATTAAGCGAATTGTGCCAGGTCACCGAAGAGACGATTCGCCGCGATCTTGACCGTCTGGAGGCGGCGGGACGCTTGCGGCGCTCGCATGGCGGCGCTGTCAGCGTCAAGGATCGCAATCAGCCGGAGACGCCGTATTTTGAACGGGAAATTATCCATGCGGAGGAGAAAAGGCGGATCGCGGAAGCCGCGATTACCCGGATCGAGCCGCGCGACAGGATTTTGCTGGATGCCAGCTCGACTGCCTGGTATATGGCATCCATCATGCCAGATATCCCGATCACCGTTCTGACCAATTCGATTAAAGTAGCAACCGAGCTGAGCAGCAAGGAACGGGTTGACGTGATCTCGACAGGAGGCTTGCTGGCGCAGCGCTCGCTTTCTTTTGTCGGTCCGTTAGCCGAAAGGTCGCTTGACGCTTACCATGTCAATAAAGTGTTTCTTTCCTGCAAGGGCGTCCATCTTGAACGGGGCATAAGTGAATCGAATGAGCTGCAGGCACGGATTAAGGAAAAAATGATCAGCATTGCCGATGAGGTAATCGTGCTTGCAGATGCAAGCAAATTTGGCGTAAATGCGTTCACCTATGTCGCCGATTTGAATGATGTGGATTCGATCATTACGGACCGCAGTATCGAACAGGAGATGGTTGCCCGGCTGGAAGAGCGGCAAATTTCTGTAACGGTAGTGTAAAAAAGCAAAATCGGCTGTCCCATATGCAGGGTTATGATGGGGCGGCCGATTTTTTTTGGACGGTATGGGAAGAGAATTGAATTAAGTCATTGTCAAGATGTCTGATAACCTGATAAAATGATAACAATCCATTAGAGCGAGGTGCTTCGCCTTGAAAGTTTCGTTATTTATTACTTGTATTAGCGACGCTGTTTATCCGCGGGTCGGGGAAGCGATGGTTCGTCTGCTCGCCCGTTACGGCATCAAGCTGGAGTTTCCCTCTGTGCAAACCTGCTGCGGCCAGCCGGCGTTTAATAGCGGCTACTGGGATGATGCCCGGGCGTCCGCGCGGACGATTCTCGATGCGTTTGAAGACAGCGATTTCGTTATTGCCCCATCGGGCTCATGCACAGGGATGATTCATCATTATCCGAAGCTGTTCGAGCAGGACCCTGCCACGCTGAAGCGCGCGGAAGCGCTGAAAAACAAAGCCTACGAGTTTACGCAATTTCTGGTCCAGGTGCTTGGTGTAACTGATCTGGGCGCCTTTTTCCCGCATAAAGTGACCTATCATCCCTCCTGCCACGGCAGCCGTCTGCTGGGAATTAAAGAGGAGCCGCTTGCCTTAATGAGCAAGGTGAAGGGGCTGGAGCTTGTGCCGCTGCCGTATGCTGAGGATTGCTGCGGATTTGGCGGTACATTTGCGGTGAAGATGGCGGATATTTCGGGCGCCATGGTAACGGAGAAGGTCGATCACGTACTGGAGACGGAAGCTGAAGTGCTTGTCGGTCTGGATATGGCTTGCCTGATGAATATTGCGGGCAATTTGCGTTATCGAAATCAGCCGGTGCGCGTGATGCATTTGGCGGAACTTCTGTATGAAGGAGTGAAGGGAGCATGAGCGGAACCGGTTCACAAGCGCCAGCGACGGTAAAGGAAAGAGCGGGCCTTGCACTGAATGACGAATTTTTGCGCAAGGCGGTGCGCTTTACGACAGAGCGGCTGCGCAGCGGCAAGAAAAAGGCTTCCGAGGATCACGGCAACTGGGAGCAGTGGCGGGAAAGAGGGCGGCAAATTCGCCTGCATACCATTGCTCATCTGGATTACTATTTGAACCTCTTTGTAGAAAATGCCCGTGCCAACGGCGTGCACGTCCATTTTGCGGATACAGCCGAGGAAGCTGTAAAGCTGTCGCTGGCCATTGCCGAGCGCAAACAGGCGAAGTCGGTCGTGAAGTCGAAATCGATGGTAACCGAAGAGCTTCACTTGAATCATCATCTCCAATCGATCGGGGTGGAGGCCGTCGAAACGGACCTGGGCGAATATATTATTCAGCTCGCCGGTGAGGCCCCTTCCCATATTATTATTCCGGCCATTCATAAAAATCGTTATCAAATCGCCGACCTGCTCTCGGCGGAGGCCGGTGAAAAGCTTGAGCCCGACACTACGGTGCTGGCCGGCTTTGTCCGCAAAAAGCTGCGCGAGAAATTTCTCGAAGCGGATATCGGCATGACGGGCTGCAATTTTGCCATTGCCGAGACAGGCTCGATGGTTTTGTTCGAGAATGAAGGCAATGCCCGTATGGTGTCGACTGTGCCGAAAACGCAAATAACGCTAATGGGGATGGAGCGGATCATTCCGTCCTGGTCAGATTTGGAAGTTATGGCGACGCTGCTGCCGCGTTCGGCAACAGGTCAGAAAATAACGGTTTACATGTCCGGGATAACAGGCCCTAAGCGCGCGGACGATGCAGACGGTCCGGAGGAAATGCACATCATTATCGTCGATAACGGCCGTTCGCTGCAATTGGGCGATCCGGAATTTCAGGAGCTGCTCAACTGTATCCGCTGCGGCGCTTGCCTGAACGCCTGCCCGGTCTACCGTCATATTGGCGGCCATGCTTACGGCGGCACCTATAGCGGTCCAATTGGCGCCGTTCTGACGCCATCGCTGAAAAAAAATGTCGCGGAGTGGGACGATATTGCGAACGCCTCCAGCCTGTGCGGCGCCTGCTATGAGGCCTGTCCGGTGAAAATCCCGCTGCACGATATGCTCATTTACTTGCGCCGCCGCAAAGTAGAGGGCGGCTACGGCAATAAGCTCGAGGGAGCGGGGATGAAGGGCTTCGCCGCTGTAATGGGCGATATGAAGCGGTTCCGCAGCGTGATCAAGCTCGGCCAGCTGGGGCAAAGGCTGGTTGTACGCAATGGCGGCATCAGCATCAAGCTTGGTCCGCTCAAAGGCTGGAACACTTACCGGGTGGCGCCGAGCTTGTCGAAGAAGTCCTTCCGTCAGCAATGGAAGACGATGGAGGAGGAAATTCGCAGCGGCCTGCAGGAAATGCCGCCGGAAATTCGCCAGCGGATGGAAGCCGCTGTCAAAAATAGAGGCAAAGAAGGAGGCAAAAGCCATGGCTGAGCAGCAAGAGACCCATCAACAATGGCTTGATCAGCTGGCGGCAGCGTCCCGTACCAAGCAGGAAACCTTCATGAAGGGGATTGCCAACCGGCTTGGCCGGCCGTCGAGAATGACGGAGAAGCCGCAGCATCCGTTTCGCGGAGCGCCGGATTTTTGGAACGCTTTTGAATGGACAATTGAGGAACGGGTTGAGCGGTTTACCGATAATTTTAAGGCTGTCGGCGGCCATGTCGCCAGGCTGGCAGATATGGATGCCGCCAAACAATTTATTGCGGACAAGGCGGCTGAAATGGGCGCCAAATATATTGTACGCCAGGATCAACAGGAGCTGGAAGCTCTTGGTCTTGAGGCAGCACTGGCGGAAGCGAATATCTCGGTATGGAATACAGATCCCGGGCAATCGTGGAAGGCGCGTGCGGCTGAGGCGGACTTTGGCATCGTCATCGCCGATTATGCAGCCGCCTACACCGGGTCGATTACGGTGCTTTCGGCCAAAGAAAAAGGCCGCTCGGTCAGCCTGCTGCCAACTGTGCTGATGGTCATCATTCCGCTGGAGCGGCTGAAGACGCGCCTCGGCGAAATATTGAAAAATTTTGATGCTGCGGGCAGAGAGAACTTGCCGGCAGGGATTCACTTTATTTCCGGGCCGAGCCGCTCGGCCGATATTGAGAATGATCTAACGATCGGTGTTCATGGGCCTGGTATTGTTTATGCATTACTGGTTGGTTAAGTAATAGAATGCCTTCGAGCGCGAGTCAGTCCATGCTGATGACCGCCCGAAGGCTTTTTATTTTGCACCTATCGGATGCCCGGGTATATAATATTCGTTAATAGAATCATATGGAGGTGCGATACGCATCAATGAGCACACTTGAGATGCTGCGCGCAGACGAGCGCGACTCTATGGCTGTTCTGGATATTTGGCTCGATGCAGCAAACTGGATGCGGGCGCAGGGAATTGATCAATGGATGCCGGACCGGTTTAACTTAAGCGAGGTTGCGGCATGCTTGACTGGCGGCAAAGAACTGTTTTTACTCAAGGAAAACGGGATCGCCGCAGGAACCTTCTATATAAAATGGTCGGACAGCTTGATGTGGGAAGATGGCCGCGCAGCCAGCGCCGGTTATATTCACCGCCTCGCGGTCGGGCGCAATCACCATGGCAGAGGGATCGGCGCGCTAATGCTCGATTGGGCTGAACAGTATATAGCTGAAAGCGGCAAAGCGATGATCAGATTGGATTGCATGGCAGACAACACGCGGCTCAATACCTATTATAGCGAGCGCGGATTCCAGCTTGTTACTAGAATTGACACCAGGGGATGGAGCGCGAATTTGTTTGAAAAGGAAGCTAAGCTGCGATGCTCTAAAGAAGCGCTTCTGCTTGAAGCGGGAGGTTAATCATGACGATTCGGGAACGATGGCCGTCGCGGCGGACGGCCATCCGTTGATGCAATGGTCTCCATTAATTGATCCGGTCGTATTCTAAACGCGGAAGCGTCCGATCGCGCTGTTCAGACTGTCTGCCAGCTCGCGCAGCTGCTCCGATGCACTGGCCACTTCCTCCATCGTGGCCAGCTGTTCCTCGGATGAGGCGGCTACGCCTTCGGTTTGCTGCGAGGAGAAGGAAGCGATCCGTTCCAGCTCTTCCAGTGAGGCGGCGATTTCTTCGCTGCTGGCGGACAATTGCTCGGTGGAGGCTGACACCTCCTGCACTTGTCCGGTAACATGCTGAATCGCCTGAACAATGCTGCGGAACGTATCGCCCGCCTCGGAGGCAACGGCGGTTCCTGTACGCGCTTCTTGCATGGAGAGCTCGAGCGACTCCACAGCTTGTACCGTCCGGGCGCTAATTCCTTTCAAAATATCGGCAATCTGCTCGGAGGAAGCTCGCGAACGTTCGGCTAATTTACGGATTTCATGGGCGACGACAGCAAAGCCTTTGCCGTGCTCGCCGGCTCTCGCAGCCTCGATCGATGCATTCAAAGCCAGCAAATTCGTCTGCGCAGCCACATCAGAAATAAGCGCCATAATATCGCTAACACGTTTGCTTAATTGCTGGAGGTCATACATGACCTCTACCGATTCAGAAATATTATGCTCGATCGTCTGCATTTGTTTGACTGCGCCGCCAATAACTTCTTCGCCGGCGGCAGCATTGGAGGAGGTCTCTGCAGCCAGCTCAGAGACGATGGCCGAAGATTCGGCGATCCGCTGTATGCCAACGGCCATTTCACTCATCGCACGCTGACACTCTTGCGAGCTTTTCAGCTGGGTGTCCGAGCCGGCGGCAACAGTCTGGATCGATTCGGCAATTTCTTGCGCAGCTTCCGCCGTCTGACTGGAGCTTAGCTGCAGGTTAGATGCCGATTCGCTTACTTCCGCTGAAGTGGTGCGAATATTGGCGGCCAAATCCCGCAGGCTGGAGATCATTTTATTAAAGGCGGCTGCCGCCCGGCCAATCTCATGATCGCCCGTAACCGGCACTGACACTGTCAAATCGCCTTCCGCAGCTTGACTGGACAATTCGGCCAGACGGCGAAGCGGCCGCACAGCAAGACGGATTAGCAGAATGACGATCATAATCGAAATGACGATAAATAATACGCCTATTCCTAGATTGCTCCAGAGAAGGGAATTCAGCTTGCTGCGGACGTCGCTATAATTGAAGTCGATGCCAAAGGTAGCGATCGGTTCCCCGCGGCCGTCTTTAATGATCGTCAGATAAGTGATCCATTCTCCTACGGAGTCTGTAAAGGGCTCGGTTATCGCATGACCGTCCTTGATTGCTTTTTCATAGCCTGCCAGGAAGGTGGGCGACAATTCATATTTATCCCCCGCATGGAAGCCTGCATCTGTTAAGGTTTGGTTTTCTTGATAATTGATTAAATATGATTTCCCGTCTTCTTCTACTTTTTCTGGTGAAAAGACGTAAGCATTGGCAATGGCCAGTCCGTCCACCATCGCATTTAATTGTCGTTTTAAGATGGAGAAGGCGATGTCCTGATTGCCTTCATTCGCCGCGATTTTGCTGCGGACTGTTGTTACTAGGTCTTCATTGGCAGTGACTTGCGCTCCCAGAATAGTCCCATATTGCTGGAACTCATCCAGATATGCTTCGCGCTGCTGTTTGTAGGACATCATACTCAATAAGCCGATCATGACCACGAACAGGACTGAAATCACGATCGAGCTGGTCAAAATCAGGCTGCGAGATTTAAAAAAATTAACAAAAATCATGTAGGCCGCTCCTTTGGCAGTATCATTTTTATGTATATCGGTAGCGGATATTAAATCGTTTATAGATGAAATTGCGAAGTTTAAAAAGTAACGTCGAAATTTGTTTTCTGATACAATGGACATGTAATACAGATGAGGGCGAGGAAGATAAAGTGGAATTTAGACCATGCATCGATTTACATAATGGCAAGGTTAAGCAAATTGTAGGCGAAACATTGAACGCAGCAGAAGCAGGCGGCGACGTAGTAGAAAACTTTGTATCAGCGTATGATTCTGCTCATTATGCCAGAATGTTCAAACGCGATGGGCTAACCGGCGGCCATGTCATTATGCTCGGCGGCGGCAACGAGGAGGCGGCGCTAAGGGCGCTGCGGGAGTATCCGGGGGGCTTGCAGATCGGAGGAGGCATAACAGCGGAAAATGCTGCGAAATATTTGGACAATGGCGCTTCACATGTCATTGTCACCTCCTATATTTTTCGCGACGGCGAGCTGCATATGGACCGTTTGAAGCGGATCGTATCAGAAGTGGGCAGGGATCGGCTTGTAATCGATTTGAGCTGTAAGCAGCGGAACGGCAAATGGTACGTCGTGACCAACCAATGGAAGACATTCAGCAGCTTCGAGGTTACGGCAGCTAATTTGCGCGGGCTGGAGCAATATTGCGATGAATTTCTAGTTCATGCAGTTGATGTAGAAGGCAAGCGCACCGGTATTTTGGAAAGCCTGGTAGAGCTGCTTGCACAAGCGGTAACGATTCCTGCAACTTATGCGGGGGGCGCGCGTTCGCTGGAAGACTTGCAGCGGTTCCGCGAACTGACAGACGGAAAGCTGGGGATTACGATCGGCAGCGCGTTAGATATATTTGGCGGGTCGCTTTCCTACGATGAGGTGGTTGCTTACTGCAGAAAGCCGTAAGGAAAAATATAATGAAAAAAGTTACCAATTGAGCCGCGATCGTGATAAACTGGACACAGGTATGCAGCGGCAGACGACTCATGCCTGCGAGGCATTAATCGCGTTGACAATTGCCAAGGGAGGTTGACCCGCGTTGAACAATTGTGAAGTGGTTACGAAACCCGTCTTGAATCTGGTCGGAATCAGTTACTGCGGCCCTTACTCGACGTTCCCGGACGAAGCGATTCGATTACAAAGCGAAGTACTTGCACGTAAGCATGAAGTAGATTATTTGTCCTCGGCAATTTACAGCCCCTATTTCGGCAATGAGGTTTTTGCCACTTATTGGGCTTGCTTTGAGGTTGCCCATATAGAGGAGCCGCCTGCAGGCATGGTACAGTTCACAATTCCAGAAGGGCAGTATGCCATGGTTCGCACGACGAATGAACGCATCGGCGAAGGCTACGAGCAATTGTTTGCTTGGATGAATGAGCGCCAGTTGATCAAGCGCGAGAGTGCCGTTTCATTGGAAATATTTTATATCGATGAGCGGTTGGAAGAGGAGCTAGTCGAGCTGCTTATTCCGATCGTCCCGATTGCACATGAAGATTAAGGGCTTCTATGTTGGTGTTGCAACGGTCAGGTCGTAGCTCAGCTGAGTGAGCGCGATCTTTTTTTGTGAATGGAGGGGCATGTAGTTGCAAAAGCAGCAACGGATGGCACTTTTTACGAATTGGATCTGCGGTATACTGGCAGGTCTATTGGCAGGAATAGTGCTCGGCTTTACTTTGAAAGTCATGCAGTACTGGAGCGGCAAGCAGATCTATACCCTGCTTTTAAATATTGATTTTATCGTCTTCATCCCTGTATTGTCGGAGATGAACGAATTTATTCTTCATTTGCTTGTATCAGTAGTGTTAGGTGTCGTGTACCGGATGGCGGTTGTAAGCTTCGGCCATCCTCTGTACATTAGTTTGTTTATGAGTTTGATGGCAGCGATGCTGTGGATTCCGCTTACTTTGATTTCGGAGCGCGTTCCTGAAGTGGACGATTATGCAGCGCTGGTGCTATGGTTTGCAGGGCATCTTGTGTTTGGATTTATTTTGTATGCTGTTGCAGGCCGCAAAAATTGTATGATACGATTAAAACGGAATTAAAGCAGCCCTTGAGAGAAGCTTTTCTCTCAAGGGCTATCTTAAAATATAAGGGTTTATAAGTTTCATGCTTATAACCACACTTATATTTCTCCAAAGAAACTGTTCGCGCCCCCAAAGGACGGCGCAGGCCGTTTCTTCTTGTGTGCGGTTACTTGCGCGAGGCAGTCCGCTCGATTTGTTCGATCATTCCTTCGCCAAACATGCCGATTCGCCAAAAGGCGACGCCTTTCAGACCATAGCGCTTGGCCAGACCGATCTTGTCATTGACTGAGGATTTATTCTCACTTGCTAATGAAATGCCCAGAACGAGCTTTTCTTTAGGCACTTCCTTAAGCGACATGCGAATCGCTTCATCGACGCGTTTCATCGGCTCGGGGGAGGTTTCATCTTCATAATGGTAGGCCATAATTGTCATCTCGTCCACATAGGCAGCCAGCTTCTTGTAATCGTAGCCGCGGTAAGCGCCATTAGGCGGATGAACGGCAATCGACAATTTCAAACCTGCAGGCTTCGTTTGCTGATGAAGCAGCCGCATAAACTCGGTCATGGCTTGCTTGGCTTGCTCGGTATCCCCTGTCAGCCCGATGCCTTCAAAGTCGATATCGATGCCATGGAAGCCTTTAGTTGTGGCCAGCTCAATCATTCCGTCAATTGTTTCGGCGCGCAGTGCCGGGTCGTTCAGCAGCTTGGTAAGCTGCCCCTTGCCATCTTTGCCGAACACAAGCAAGTAGGGGGTTGTATTTCCGGCTGCGCTATTTTCAGCAATCTTCTCGCCAGTAACGTCGCCGTCCGGCTTTGGCCAAATGAGCGTCAGCTTCCCGTCGTCGTCAATTTGCGACCAACCGAAACTAACGGAATTAAGATGGGGAATTAAGCCAATTTCATGATATGCTTTAACAGCGTAATAGGCGGATATGTATATCGGTTCAACTGGCGATTGGATCGAAATCGTACGCGATTGCTGATTCCAGCTTACTTTAGCGCCGAACTGGGTGCTGAAAAATTGCAGCGGGATCAGCGTTGTGCCCTCCTTGGCCAGCGGAGCGACCAGCAGCCCAACCTTCTGCCCGCTCACGGTTGCTTGCTTATCGCCAAGCCGAAGCGTAATTTTTTTCAGCTGTCCGTTTATCATTTTGTTGGCTGTAATGGTCTGCGTGCGGCTGTCCCACTTGACATCGATGCGGAGTGCCTCAGCGATTGCGCGGAATGGAACCATTGTTGTCCCATTAATGAACTCCGGTTCAACTGGAAACGGCAGCGGATAATTGTCTAGCAGGATCGTAGTTTGTTTGGATGCGGGCGATGAAGCGGCAGCAGCAGATTCGCCATAGACTCCGAACGGCAGCATAAGCAGCATGCAGCATGCAACGGCCACAATGCGAAGCCGGTTCAACATCGTATCAACTCCATTCTATTAATCAAGGATGAATCTATTATATCAAGTGTAAAACTAATATGGTAGTTTTGGAAATTGCTTGAACAAAGCTCTTATAAGAGGCGTATAATAGAACAGCAGAGGCTGGGTAATATAGAAGCCGCCTATGCTGTGGAATAGCAGAAAGAAAGCTGGGAAGTAGATGAATATATTACAAGCTTTGTTTTTTCCGCCGGAACAGCCGGGCGGCGTATCGTCAATGGTGCCCTATATCCAGGAGCGATTCAATAAATTAGGCTGGTCTATGGAGCTGTTTTCTTTGCCGAAACGCATTAGAGGGAAAGGGCAGGAGCCGGTTTTGTTTGATACCATTGAGGCGGAGCATTACGCAGGCTGTCTGATCGCCGATAAATATATGCAGACGATGCGCGACTATTTGTGGTGGACAAAGCTGCGGATAAAAAAATCTTTCGACTTGATTCATGCTCATCATCCGATCGCAGCGCTTGTAATGAAGCAGCTGTATCCGGATACTCCGCTCATCGTGACGATTCATTCCAGCTTCGAGCGGGAATTGATTTTAAACGGCCGGGTCAAGGAAGGCGGCACTGAGCACCTCTTCCTTACTTCCCTGTATAAAGAGCTTGAGATGAAAGCTGATCGCATATTGACCGTATCCGAGTCGTTCAAGCAGTATTTGTCGCCATATGTCAGCCGCCCTGAGGACATTCAGGTTATACCGAATGGTTTTGACGAGAAGCGGTTCAAGCCGATCGCGCATGAGAATGAAGTGGTACAGCTCATTACCATTTGCCGGCTTGTGCCGGCAAAAGGGCTTGATATTTTGCTGCGCGGCTGTGCGCTTTTGAAACAAAAGGGCCATTCCTTTGTGCTCCATATTATTGGAGATGGGCCGATACGCACGGAGCTGGAGCAGCTTGCGGAGCAGTTGGGGCTGCATGACGATATTATTTTTTACGGCTATATGCTTCATCCGGAGGAATTTATGCCCTTCTTCGATATATTTGTACTTCCTTCGCGGGCGGAGGCGTTCGGTTCCGTATTTGCTGAGGCTGCGCTATGCTGGTTGGCGCTTGTCGGGACGAATGTGGGCGGAATTGCCGAACAAATTGACGATGGGATAAACGGGCTGCTAGTCCCGCCTGAAGACCCGGAAGCGCTAAGCGAAGCTTTGGAGAAGGTAATGACCGATCCGGCCTTCCGCTATAATCTGGCAAGAAACGGCTGGAATAAGGCGAAAAAAACGTACTCGCTGTCACGCGTCATCGCACAGCTGAAGCAAGTTTATGTTGATACGCGAAAATAAGCGAAAGAAGCGAAAGAAGCTGATACCACCGTGTATCAGCTTCTTTCGCTTGAGCTGCGTTTGCGTATCAACAGGACGAGCCAGCCGATACTGATAGCGCCAAATAGCGGATAGAGGGTCGAGAGCAATGGTCCGAAGCCAACCTGGCTGACCAAATAGCAGATAGTGAGGATAGCGAGTACAATCCAGGTGCGGGAAATGCTGATCCGGTCCTGGAGCTGCAGCGCAACGCCGTAGATATCGGCGATCAGTGTCGTAAAAATTTCCGCAAAGATCAATATCATATAGATCCATTGAACGGTAGAGCCAAGTCCGCGGGCGATTCCGCCCATAGGGATGGCAAACTGCGTAATGCCGGGCATATGGGCCGAGAGGGCGATATGCCCGGCTAGAAGCATAAAGCCGATACCGAGCCCGCCGAGCCAAGCGCCGCGTATAATGGTCTTCCGGTCGGCGATTTGCGCGCCTAGCGGCACGAGAACGGCTTGTGAAAGCGATAGATTGAAGGCTGTGTATAAAAACGGCGATGCCCAGGCGGCAATGGGAGAATGGTCGCTGCTGAGCAGCAGCCAGCGGTCCGCCCCGGGCGTCCGTATCGTATCGGCAATAATGATAAAGGTGAAGATAAGCATAAAAGGAACGACGATGGAGTTAACGGCCATGATAGCATTCATCCCTTTGCTCAAAACGAGGAAGCAAGCAATTAAAGTAAGCAGCAAGCCGGTCTGATAGGAGATGTTCCAATGCTCGGTGAAGATCGCACCTGCGCCTGCCAGCATGACGGAGGAGACGCCGCACAGCACAACTAGCATGAACATGCTAATCCAATGGCCGATTTGTTCACCGAAAAGCTCTTTATTGACCGCCTCGTAGGAGGCAGCCTTAATCGTACTGGCGATCAGCATCATTTTGGCGCCAAGCCATATAAACAAAACGGTAGACAAAATAATGGCCAGCGCGCCCCAGTAGCCAAATCGCGTGAAAAACTGCAGTATCTCCTGCCCTGTGGCAAAACCGGCGCCGACGATCGTCCCCATATAGGTAAAGGCGACTTGTATCGTTTTAACGAGTCTATTCATTGGTATATTTGCCCTGCCTTTCCTGCATTCGCTCTACTAGTAACGTATGTGCAAAATGGGACAGGCATGACAGAATTACGTTGTTGGGACAAATGAAAAACAATCGGGGAAGCGAAAAACGGCAGAGAAAGAGCGGACTCTTTACTCTGCCGTTATTTTTGTTGTTTTTATCGGCCGCTCCATCAGGAGACGGCTCACTTGCGGGACTATGCCTTATAGAAAAGCTTGGCGGAGACAACCGTGCTCTTTACGGGATCAAGATCCAGCTTGAGTACAGCATCGCCGGCTGTGTAGGTGAGGACACTCGATGTGTTAGTGGAAGGTTTGCCGAGAGCTTTAACGGCGCTTTCCTTCGTTCCGCCAATAACCAGACCGGTGAGGCCTGTAGAAACCTGTTCGTCGTAGATCTCGATATAAACAACAGAATCGTCCTTGCCTATGCCGATGGAGAAGCCGTTATATTCTTGCACCTCCATGAAGTCCTGCCCTTTGCCCAGGGAATATGTATCATCAGGCTTGCCGAGCTGAGTAATTGCTGCAGCGTTACGAGAAGAGCCGAGGGCGACATTATGCAGTGCAGGCGAATCGGTATTCCAAGAACTGCTTGCCTTGCCCTTGGGCTTTTTGTCGGAGGAGGATTCGGCTACGGCATCCGTTTGTTCTTTGTTCTTGGCGGTAATCGTATCATCCGGATTGCCGGCAACGGGCTCGTCCTGCGACCGCTCGGAATGCTGTCCCTGCAGCGGCTTTGTTGATAGCTTCTGACTATTTATATTCATAGCTTGTTGACAGCCGGTCAAAACGATAGCCAAAATTAATAAAGAAGCTGTGCGAGCAGCTGCTTTAGAGGTATATGTCATAATGATCGGACCTCCTTTATAGGTTAGACGCACCAGAAAGGAAAAAAGTTGCATTGTTAATTTTTAACAAGCTACATGCCGGCAAGTATATATAATGAAATTGCCTCAGTCTGATCAGCATTTTTTTTATTGCTTAATCTATGTATCCTATGGTACGTTTACGTGAAAAGGAATTTGGTGGAGGGAATGCGATGGAGCGTTTAAAAGAACGGATATTGCGCGAAGGAACAGTATTAAATAATGAAGTGCTGCGGCTCGACGCCATATTGAATCATCAGGTTGATCCTGCATTGACGATGGAGATGGGGCAAGAATTCGCACGCAGGTTCGCCGAGAAAGATATCACTAAGGTGATTACAGTGGAATCATCCGGAATTCCAGTCGGATTTACAACTGCGCTGGCGCTCGGTGTGCCGCTGGTCTTTGCCAGACGCAAAAAAACATTGATTGCCGATCCGGACGCTTATTCTGAGCGTGTGCCGTCCTTCACCAAAGGGATCGTCACCGATATTATGGTTTCCAAGCAATTTTTGACAGCAGAGGATACGGTGCTGTTCATTGACGATATTATTGCGAATGGAGATGCAGCGCGCGGCTTGATTAAAATTATCGAGCGCTCTGGGGCAACATTGGCCGGCGTAGGCATCGTCGTCGAAAAAGCGTTCCAGGCAGGCGCAAGAGCGATTCGCGAGCAAGGTATCGCTGTAGAGTCGCTGATCAAAGTATCATCGCTTGAAGGCGGAATTATTCATCTGGAATAAAAAGTGGATAAAGTTCCCCGAAAGAGTCTCTTTCCTCCGATTTCGTTTTGTCATATAATATTTATAAGTGACCGAGAGGAGGCGCGAGAACATGGAGGAAATGTCAGCTAAATTTTTGCAATCCAAATTGTCCGACGCCAAGATGCATTTCGAGCGTGCGCTTGATTGCAAGCATACAGAGTTCGATGATCTGTATCCTTACATGATCGAGCATCCGCAATTTTTTTGGTATAAACGTTATGTAGCCTGGTCGGAGCTGCTTACGATTGTTAAGCTTTGCAGCGAGCTTGAGATCGCCTGGCGTGAACAATTTACGCAAAAACAAGCCGATTATGTTGCTGGGCGTGTCATGTCTTCCCGGGTATTGGATGAATGGTACGAAACCAACGATTCGAAGGAAGAGTCGGCTGAATCAATGGATTTAAAATAAGGCTAAATGGCTTGCCGCAGCACGACCGCTGTGGTGTCCGAAGGATCTCAATGAGCGGGAAAGCGGCCATTGAGATCCTTTTGTATAAGGAATGATGGCTTTAAAAGGAAGGAGGACATCAATCACAATGGTAACTGAAGAACAGCTTGATCATTACCGCATTGAGGGAACGGAAGTGCGCGTTGTGCGCGATGCGCTTGAACTAAATGATGTAATCGGCATTGTCGTTGCCTGGGATGAGGAAAGTGTCATCATTCGCAAAGGAAACCGGAGAGTCGTGAAATTAAGCCGCAGCTATCTTTATGAGCCTGCAGCCGCGCCGCGGACGGAGCTTGGCTAGTCCGAATAAGCATAGTTTGCAGAGCAAATAATTTTTGAAACGAGAAATAGCGTTCAAGCGTATTGTTCATATAGCCTTTTTTGTCGGTTATAAGCTGAAACGAGATTGCTCAACCTAATCTTAGGAGGTTTACGGCAAATGAAGTGTCCTGTATGTACAGATGTGCGTATGCGTGAGGTGGAGAAGGACGGTGTCATGATTGATATCTGTCCGGATTGTAAAGGGGTATGGCTTGATCGGGGAGAGCTCGATAAGCTGATGCAAGGAATGCGGCGTATTCAGGACGAGTATGATCGTATAGAAGAGCAGCATTATCGAGGAGTGGATCGGCAGGGCGATTATCCTGAGCGTGGACATGCCGGCTCACATCAAGAACGCGAGCCGTATGGGTATGAAAAACGCGGCGATGATAAATACAAAGAGTATGACAAATATGGAAGACCCAAAAAGAAAAAATCCATGTTCGATATGCTAGGTGATATTTTCGACTAGAGCAGTTGAGCTTAGAAGGGCTGTCCTTCCTTAAAGTTTGTAAGGAGGATGGTCTTTTATTCATGAGAACTGCTTGACAAAACTTGTCTCAGAATGTTATGATATTTCTTGTGATTATTAGTGTTTACAACTAAGTAAACATTTTGCGGTCGTGGCGGAATTGGCAGACGCGCTGGCTTCAGGTGCCAGTGGTAGCAATACCGTGGAGGTTCGAGTCCTCTCGACCGCACCACTTCATCAATGACAGGTTTCTAATCTGCTTTTTCTAGCAGAGAAGGAACCTTTTTGTTATTCAATATGTTTAAGCTGGTGCTCATTACCTGGGCAGAAGAAACTTGAGCCGCTGACAAATGCGGGTGTTGACATTTATCATTGTTCAACCGGCGATTCTGAACGAAGAATTCATTCGTTCCTTCGCTTCCGGTCAAGTAACCCAGGTTACCGGTCTTGATAGATTGATTGAGAGACTTGAGAGGAATGAATTTGATCTGGTGGCCGTTGGTCGCTCGTTGTTAGTAGACCCAGAATGGGCGATGAAAATCCGGAACGGACGGTTCGGCGAACTGAATCCCTTTACAGTTGAATCATTGGGCACCCTATAAATGATAACAGCCAGGTGTAAAAGAAAATAAACTATTAGACTGGAAAAATAAAGTGTTAGACTCAGAAAATAAAGTTGTAGACTGTTAATCTCTTAGAAGGTAATGGTAATGATCGGGTTGTAAATTTGTACACATGAGGAGATAAAACTATGGCAAAAAACAAATTACTAAGAATGGACAATGTCGGCATCGTTGTAGAATCCCTTGATGACGCAATCTCTTTCTTCCAGGAGATTGGCTTGAAGCTCGAAGGGCGAGCCACTGTCGAAGGTGAATGGGCTGGTCGCGTAACCGGACTGGGTTCTCAGTGCGTAGAGATTGCTATGATGGTTACCCCAGATGGCCACAGCCGACTTGAACTTTCGCGATTTCTCAACCCACCTACTATATCAGACCACCGGACTGCTCCTGTAAACGCCCTAGGATACCTACGCGTCATGTTCACCGTTGAAGACATTGACGAAATGGTATCCAGACTCACTAGGTATGGTGCTCGGCTCGTTGGCGAAGTGGTTCAGTACGGGGACTCGTATCGGATCTGCTACATTCGTGGAAATGAAGGACTTCTAATCGGTTTGGCGGAACAACTCGGTAATAAAGAAGGAAAACTAACGGAGAATGACAAATAATAGATTATTTCGGAGCAGGTGCTACGGCAACCTGCTCTTTTTTTCAGTAGCATTGTTAGCGTCGTTTTTTCCTTTTATGTGGTGGTGACCCTAATAAAACGGTGTATATTTTAACCGCTTATCGAAAAAACGGCTGAGATTAAAACTATCCGCATGTTTCTGTTTCGGAGTATACCAAAAAAGTCGGATACACCAAGCCCTTTTTTCGTAGGGAGATTTGGAAGAAATACGAACTGTAGAATAAAAACGACAAAAGCAAATATTGTTGAAGCAACGAATGTAATTCTCCAGTTAAAATGGGAATACCGCTTGAGACAAGCAGCATCAGGGTAGGTCCCAATAAAACATTTCGTCTGTCCAAACGGCCAATGGCAATCGTAGTGACTGGAGCCCCGATAGCCGCCAACAAACCGGTACCGGTGACCATCAAGCCAGCTGTCCCTTCGGTTACCTGCAGATCTTTACTAATTTCGGTTAGTAAACCCACAGGCAAAAGCTCGGCGATGACTAATGAAAAAGCTCCTAATGCAATTGCCACGACCGAATACCATGATCGTCGCTCTTTTCTCTTCGATTCTTTAAGTGAAGTTGCCATATCGTGTTTCCCTCCAATATAAATTAAATTCTGGCTTCATATCGAAATTATTTTTGCATATCCGGCCAAAAAAATATAGACTTATAATTCACGGTTTGATATGATGTTGAATGAAGTGTGAAAAAAATTTCAGACTTAAGGAATATTCGGATAGAAGAACAAAGTCGCCCTTTCCTTTGTCAGTGAGACAAAGGGAGGACGACTTTTTTATTATGGAGACCAACTTTTTTGGGTACAAGGTATGGAAAAGAAAGGAAGCCAGATGAAAATGACCATAAGGTATAGAGAAGGATTCACTAAACCAGCTCTCATTTTAAATCGTCGGCTCTTGCAAATCGCTTTATTTTGTCTCGAAAAGCATGTATATTAGATTCTGTAAAACACATTCATACTCTAGGGTGTGTTTTCAAAGTATACTAATGTCCAATGCTCTGGGAGCGCCCTGGTGCGACCTGCCCCACTATTATGGTCCCTGGCAATCGGTGTATACACTATTCCGCCGCTGGGAACAGGCGGGAATATTCGGCCGCATGCTAAATGTCCTATCTGCTGATCCCGATGACGAAAGTGTGATGATTGATGCCTCTATTATCCGCGTTCACCAGCATGGCGCAGATGCAAAAAGGGGCGCTCCGCGACAGGACTCAATTGGCTTTTTTTATCTGAATCATGACAGACAGCTTATTTTCGAAGACTTCGCTTCATATTCTCAAGATTTCGTTTAGTTAGAAACCATATCGCTGTCAGCGATGAGGATATGAACAAACAGAAGTTTCTACCGAGAGGAGGAAATTTATGGACTATATACGCGACTACGCCATGTATGCTTCAATATTCGGCATGTTCAGCTTCTGCTGGTTTGGCTGGGCTCAAGAAAACCCGCGGCCAAGCTGGCGCAAGTATCTTGGCATGGCTTCGGGAGCTGCGCTTCTACTCTGTTTGGCAGGTGTCTACATAAGCGTGACCAATTGGCATGCAGCCTCGGCACTTTCGGAAACGAAGGCATTCAGCACCTACTTAATTACAGTTTATATTGAATTCATCGTGGCTGGTATCGGGGCATTCGTCCTCATCAAGCGAAAACATAAAAATTATGTCGCACCCTGGATCGCATTTATCGTAGGCATTCATTTTATTGGACTGACAAAAGTGTTTGATGATAGCAGCCTCTATATTTTAGCCGCACTGCTGGTTGCCGTTTCTGTCCTGTCATTATGGATATCGCCGAGATTACAAGTAGCAAATAGTGCGGTCACTGGTATTGGCGCCGGTACAGTGTTGTTCATCTTTGCCTTATTAGGATTTATTCGATATTTATCTGTATAAATGAAACAAGAATCGCCGCCCCTTCTACCAAAGGAGCTGAATTCGTTCATGAGATCCGCTCCCTTGCCTATCCCTCACTGGATGCCAATTTGCTGCTGGAAGGCGGTTTTCAGGCTGATGGCACTGTATAAGCCGCGCTGGGGCACTTTCTATCAGACAAGGCTGAGAGCCTGTTCAAAAAGCTCATAACCATCCTGGCAGCTTCTTAAGAAGCGCCAAAATAAGGCCTATTTCAATGGGAAGCCTCCTTTTCATTTCCTCTCTTGAAATTCCCCGTTACCTTAGCCATCACAAGCTGTTGCTCTTTGTGATTACTTGCTTGCTCCATCTTGACCAGGAACTTCTCAGCTTCTTTCCCCTTAAGAATGGTCACTTGCTTTCCATACCAGTCGATAAAAACCGTATTGTTTTTCGTTACCCGGTAACTGAAAACCTCTTCATCCAATCGATTTTTTTTATCGATATTCTCCAGATCAATCACACCTTTGCGATAGTTTGTTTTCAGACTTCCTCGAGAAAAGAAGGTTAGTGTATACGAGTCAATCGGTTTCTGTCCATACTGCTCATTATAGTACAAAAAAACTCGTGACAGGCAAGGAACTGGCCGAGCATTTCGAAGTGTCACTGCGCGGCGAAAGTAGTCAGGAGAATGATGAGTAGTTACAAATTGCATAAAGCAATTCATCTGATGAGCAAGTTCGGCTTCCGGTAAGGGATAGAGGCTGACACTCCTTGTATCTCTCAAGCTTGCAGGCTTAATGGTTTTCCCAGGGCATATGACATTTGTCATGTGCTTTCATGCTTTTGGTCACTATGAGCACGAAGTTGAACAGAGTAAGATAATCTCAGATTAAAAAATTTAAAAAGAGGAGTATGCAGGATGATTGTAGAGGTTAAAAACCTGATCAAGCGATATAATGATTTCCTGGCATTGGATCATATCAGTCTCTCCATTCAGGAAGGGGAGATATTCGGTTTGCTTGGCCCGAATGGCGCCGGCAAATCGACGACCATGGGGATTCTTTCCGGACTTACGGAGTACGACGGCGGAGAAGTGCTTTTTCTGGGGAAGCCGGTCGGCCGCAAACAGATGGAGTCCAAACGGGAGCTTGGGATTGTGCCGCAGGATATCGCGTTGTTCGAGGATTTGTCAGCGCAAGAAAACCTTGACTATTTCGGCAGGTTGTATGGACTAAAGGGCAGCTTGCTGAAGGAGAGAATCCAGGAGGCTCTGGCCTTTACAGGACTTACGGAGCGAAAAAACGATAAGCCCAAAGGCTATTCAGGCGGGATGAAGCGAAGATTGAATATTGCCTGCGCGATCATACACCATCCCAAGCTGATCATTATGGATGAGCCGACAGTCGGAATTGATCCCCAGTCGCGGAACCATATTATGCAATCGATCAAAGAACTGAATCGAATGGGTTCGACGATTATTTACACCACGCATTATATGGAGGAAGTGGAGGAAATCTGCACGAAAATTGCCATCGTAGACAAAGGCAGAGTCATCGCCCAAGGCACGAAGGAAGAGCTGAAATCGCTTGTTTCCTCTGAAGAGAAGCTGATCATCGAGTTGTCATCGGTCAATTTTACGATGGTCGAAGCCATTAAGAAAATTCACGGCATTAGTGAATGCGTCGTAAATGGAAACCTATTGGAAATAATCGGTAAGAAGGGCGAACACAATGTTAGCCGTATTATCCAGGTCATATCCGAGATGGATGGGGAGATCTTGTCCCTGAATGTGGAGAAGCCCAGTCTTGAGGCTGTCTTCCTGACGCTTACGGGCAGATCGCTCCGGGATTAAACCTGAGAGAGGAGAAAATGGACGTGTCACTATGTACAATTGCTTACTACACAGCTTTGCGGCATCTTCGAGATGTCAAGGCAATGGCTGCATTTCTGCTGCTGCCGCTGGTAATGATGCTGCTGCTGGGCACGATGCAGAGCAATAAATTTACGCCAACGACAATCGGAAAAATAAAAATAGGCTTTCTTAATGAAGATAGTGGTAATATAGGTACCTCATTAGATCGTTATTTGAGCTCCGCGTCGATGAAGGGACTAATCGAACGAGTAGAGGTTCACGACGTCGAGCAGGGCAATGAACTTCTTAAATCAGATAAAATCACAAGTTTCATTCATGTGCCGCCGGAAATATCCAGTGAACTGCAGTCCGGGAACGAGGGACAAGTCGGATTCTACAGCAAGGAGGAACACCCTTACCTTCAGCCCTTTGTGGAAGGTTATATACTTACGATCAATCAGCGCATGACCGGGTCTCATGAGAATCTGGAAGCGGTTGATGCGTTGAATGCAAGCATTAACAGCGTGGAAATAACCACTGCAGGTGAAATCCCGACTGGCATTGATTATTATGCGGTCACGACGATGTTTCAATTTTTACTGCTTGGCGCGCTTTTCGGCGCGTTTGCCGTAACCAAGGATATCGGCAACTATACGTATTCAAGACTGCTGGCTGCGCCCATACCTGGAAGCCGGGTCACGCTGGGCAAGCTTCTCGGGAGCGTTGTTACGCTGTACGGCGTCTCCATCTTTCTGTTCCTGGTATCCAAATACGTCCTCGGGGCGAACTGGGGAGGCAGCTTGCTCGTCATTTTGCTGGTCCTATTCCTGTTCGCAACCATATCCATCGCGCTTGGAATGCTGATGGCTTACTTGACCAAGAGCACGATGGTTTCCTCGATCACCCTTCTTATCGTTTCAATTGCGCTTACGATGGTATCTGGCGGTATTCAACCCGTTGAGGGAGCCATATTCGATTTTTTAGGCCGGCTTGCACCTAATTCATATGGCCAAAAAGTATTGTTTGACAATATTTATGAGGGAACCATTGCCGGGACAGCCTTGTCAGGATTGATTGTGTATACGTTAATCATGATCCTGATTGCCATGATTTCCGGAAGGAGGAGAGTGGCTTGAGTATTTTCAGACATACGGTTAAACGAATTTTCAAGCATAAACTTCAGCTGCTTTTCATCGTTCTGTTTCCGCTTATCTACATGTCGCTTGGTTTGGTTGATGACAAGATCACAATGAAAGCTGCTATTATTGATCATGATCAGACGGAATTGACGAAAAGCTTGACAGCCAGGCTGGAAACAATGGCCGAGATCCGAACGTTGAAGGAGGATCAGATCAAACAAGAGCTGAAGGAGCTTAAGGTTGACTATGTGCTCGTCATTGATAAAGGATTTACTGATCGTCTCCTTCAGGGTGAGAAGGGAGGGCTTACCGAATATTCAATCCGGGAATCCAATTTATCGCAGCCAATCAGCTTTTATGTGCAGCAGTGGGTAGGGCAAGCCGAGTCCATCGCGACAGCAGCCGGGAATCAGCCTGAACGCTTCTACACCGCTTACGAGCAATACAATGAGCACGGTTCCTTGCGGTTAGAACATAACTCTGTCCAGGATCAGACCAAATCGCGTAAGGTGCTTGGCTTCCTTATAACCCCGATGTTGTATACGTCGCTAATTGCAGGCATCCAGATTATCTCGAATCGAAATAATCGCACCCTTTACCGAACACTGATTGCACCGATGCGCATCAGCAGTTATATGTTCCAAATGATTGTCAGCTTCATCTTTGTAGCGATCATCCAGCTTACCTTCGCCATGCTCGTACTGAAATTGGGCTACGGCATCGATATGGAGCATTCAGAATGGAGTTTGTATGCCTTTCTGATTCTATTCTCGGTCGTGGCTGTTTCATTCGGGGTTGCGATCAGTTCGATTTCCAAATCGGCCCTTCAAGCCTGTCTGATCGGCATTTGCCTGTATGAGCCGATCTCCATGCTGGGCGGCTCATACGGTCCTCTGGATTGGGCGCCGGATGTCGTCAAGACGATCAGTCAATTTACTCCGGTGTACTGGGTGATGAGGGGGATCGATCAACTGCTGCATGGACAAACGCTCCTAACGATTGGCAAAGAAGCGCTCATGCTCTTGCTGTTCGCCGTCATTTTCTTTCTTCTGAGCACCATAAAAAAAGTAGATATCGCAAAATGATGCGATTTCGATATAATAAGTTCAAAAGATGTTATGGAAGGAACCGGTATGAACGCCATTGTCAAAATGATCATCTTCGGTTATCTCATTATTGAGCTTATCCTAAGAGGAGATATCCCGTACGAGCAATTGCTCGTTGTGATGATCTCAATCATTATCCAGCTGGTTAAGGAACGATACTACGATTCGTCCTGGTTGACCATCGCAATGCTCCTGCTCACGTGTGCAGGCGTTGCGATGGATTTTCGATTTGCCGTATTATTTGCGCTTGCTGCTTACGATTTTATGCTCAAGAAGTCATGGGTCGGTCTTGGCGCGGTTTTTGCATGTGCGTTTTATTTCCTGGCCAAGTCGCCGCAAATTCATTCGTTTATCGTCTGGATTGCTTTTTGTATTCTCCTCGCATACGTGATACGGAAGAGCAGCGAGGAGGCAAGCCGTTTCACGTCTACGCTGGACAATGAACGGCGCTTGCGTTATGAGCTGGAACAGGCGAAAGCCCAGCTCCTGCATGCATCCAAGGAAATTGCCGGAATTACAGAGGTGAAAGAACGCAACCGGATCGCACGGGAAATTCACGATAGCGTGGGGCATAATTTGGCGGGAACTTTAATCCAACTGCAGGCTGCTTATAAAATACATGGCAAAGATACTGAAAAAGCCATGTCCATGATCAGCAAGTCAATAGATGGTTTAGCTCATGCAGTGGATTTGCTTCGAGACACCGTCCATAATATTAAACCTCGGGAAAGTCTTGGCGCGGATTATTTTCGCTCCATGATTGGGAATTACCGGTTTTGTCCCGTCGACCTGAAGCTGAGCGGAGACTTCAACACGATACCTCCGGCCCATTTGGAGCTGCTCAGCGCCACGATTAAAGAAGCTCTAACCAATACAGCCCGTTACTCCTTCGCGACAATGGTTAATGTCACAATCGACGCTAACGAGAATTTTACGAGATTGTACGTTAAGGATAACGGGAGAGGGTGCGAGAATATCAAAGAAGGCTTGGGGCTCAGCGGGATGAAGGAGAGAGCTCGGAATTTAGGAGGAAACCTCTCCATTCATGCGACCGACGGGTTTATGATTGTATGTGTAATTCCGAGACAGGAAGGCGGGGAGATTGTTGAGATTGCTAATCGTGGATGACGATGTATTAATTCGGGAAGGGCTTAACATTCTGATTGGAATGGAAGATGACTTTGAGGTAATCGGCACGGCTGCCAACGGGCAGGAAGCCTTTGAAATGTGTCAGTTGAAGCAGCCTGATCTAGTGCTCATGGACATTCGTATGCCCGTTATGGACGGCGTCCTGGGCACACAGCTGATCAAACGTCATTTTTCGGATATGAAGGTTGTTCTGCTGACGACTTTCAAGGATGAAGAGTACATCAAAGAGGCTGTTAAGTCGGGAGCGGAGGGTTATATTCTAAAAAACCAACCCCCCGACAGCATCATGGAAAGCCTGCGAGCAGTGGGGAACGGCAATACCGTCTTCGAAAAAGAAGTGGCGCAAACCATATCCGGCATGCTGAAAGATCAGAAGAAAACACCGCTGCCGATGGATGTGAATCCTCGTGAACGGGAAATCCTGGCGCTTGTAGCAGATGGGTTGTCGAATAAGGAGATTGCGAGTCGCCTCTTTCTAAGCGAAGGAACCGTCCGCAATTATGTGACAGCACTTTTGGAGAAGCTTCAGCTCCGCGACAGAACTCAATTGGCTATTTTTTATTTGAATCATGACTGACAGATAGCACAGATGAATACTTGGGTGTTGACGGCTTATTTGATGCTCATCGGAGGCCCGATTCTATTATTGGCAAGCATCGTAATCGAACAGCCGTATTTCTCGATTAGCTATTCGACTGCATTGCCGCTCGCGCTGGTACTCGTTTGGCAAGTGCTCTTTGGTTCGATCGGCAACTTTGCAGGCTTGTTTTATTTATTGAAACATGCGGATCGGGAAAAGTGAGCGCTTTTCTGTTCCTGGCGCCTTTTTTCACTGCGGTCTCGGGATGGTTCATGCTTGGGGAGCCGATTGGGCGGAACATGGCAATCGGCGGCATTTTTATTGCGGTAAGCTTGTTTCTGGTCAACTGGCCTGCCAAACAGCGGAAGAAGCGGGCCGAAACCGGAGTGAAATTCGATGCCGGCTTATGAAATGCTGGTTGTAAGACTTGCAGGGGAACCGCCTCGATTGACGTCTCAATTGCAAGGCATTCGAGAAGGATTCGGTTATCTGAAAGAAAATGCATAAATCCAGCGGTTACTCGTGTTCTAGGTTATCGCCATGTTTTTATTCAGTCCAGCCGCTTTTCTAGCCCCTTTAATGGTCAGCCGCTTTTTAGGCCCGGAAGTGATGCGACTCTCGGCAAGCGAACTTACTTCAAATCATTATTGAATGTTCATTAAAAAACTGGTAAGCTACTTGGTAAAGGAGGTGCCAAGTGAAGAATATTGTGATTTCAGGCGGAACCGACGGGATAGGTAAGGCGCTCGCGCTTACTTATCTAATCCGAGGGGATAACATCATCGTCATTGGCCGTAATAAGGAGAAGGGAAAGGCGTTCATCGAAGCTGCCAACGAAATTGACGCTGGCACGAGGGCTTATTTCATCCAAGCAGACCTGAGCCTGGTCAGCGAGAACAAGAAGGTTATCGAGGAGATCAAGTCGAAATTCTCTGTGGTGGACGCGCTCGTACTTTGCGCGCGGCATTATCGTACGACACGGTTGGAAACGGCGGAAGGGTTCGAGGACAATTTTGCGTTGTTCTACCTCAGCCGTTTTCTCCTCAGTCACGGTCTGGTCGAGTCGTTGGAGAAGGCCGATAACCCGATTATCATGAATGTGGCCGGGCCTGGAGCCGACCTATCCGTGATCCACTGGAACGATCTCTGGCTTGAGCAGGGCTACAACGGAGGCACGGCGTTGACCCAAGGCGGCAAGTTGAACGACCTGCTCGGTGTCTCCTTCGCTGGCAAGCACGGAGCGGGCCGAATCCGATACGTTCTGTTCCACCCGGGCACAACGTCTACCAGTTTCTCCGGCGAGTACGATGAGCCAACGGCGGCTCACATCGTGGCGATGAAGAAATTCGGGAAGCCGGTGGTGGAGAGCATCGAACCGATTGTCGTTATTATCAACGCTCCGCCGACCGAGCCGCTGAGCGCTTTCGTGGAAGGCAAGCGGATCAGCGTGGAGCACAAGTCCTTTGACAAGGACGCCGCAAAGCGGCTCTATGACGTCACCGGGGAATTACTGTCAAATTGACTTAAAGTTGTTTGTACGAGGAGGGAACATAGTGGCCAGACCCAGAGAGTTCGATACGACAGAGGTTCTTTCCAAAGCCATGGATTATTTCTGGAAGTATGGTTATGAAGGTGCGTCCATGCAAGAATTGGTGAATCATGTGGGAATCAAGGCGCAAAGTCTTTACAATACTTTTGGGGGCAAACGCGACTTGTTCTTCGCGGCGCTCAAGCATTATGTCAATCAAAGTACGGTGGTTCATACGCTCGAACATACGTCTTCGGGAAAAGAAGCCATCACTCAAGTGTTCCGTGAATTGCTGGCAGATCTTGCCCGTTCGGATCGAACGAGGGGATGCTTCATAAACAATACTTGCGTAGAACTCGCACCGCATGACTCCGAGATTGCCGATTTTATAGAAAAGGAAAGAATCCGTCTTGAACGCGCTTATTACCTTGCATTGATCCGAGCCAAGGAACAGGGAGAAATCAATGAGCGCTATCAGGATCTTATGGCACTTGCGCGATATTTGAACAATGCGCAAGGGGGATTGATGGTTACTGCCAAGACAGTAACGGATATGACGGTTCTGGAAGACATCGTTGAGGTCACTCTTTCGATATTCGATTGAAAGATGGCCCCTTTTTTTCTTCTTTTTTTAATGAATGTTCAATAATGTGATGGATAAAGGGAGATTGAAAATGAACAAGAACTTGGTCCTTTATTTACTTGCCTTTTGCGTTTTTGTCATGGCATCTGCCGAAATTGTTGTAGCGGGTATTCTGGGAATGATTGCACAGGATACGAATGTGTCCGTAGGTATGGCCGGGCAATTGGTGACCGTATATGCCATTGTCATTGCGGCTGGATCCCCCGTTCTGCTATCACTAACGTCAGGGATGGAAAGGAAAAACCTTCTTCTGCTTACCTTTTTTGTTTTCGTCATCGGTAATTTGCTTGCCTTCTTTAGCGCTAATTTCACCATTCTCATGGCTTCCAGAATTGTTCAGGCGGCAAGTGCGGGTGTGTTTACAGTAGTCGCTTTGACTGTAGGCGCAAGTATGGCAGCGCCGGAGAGGCGGGGCAGTGCTATCAGCATCATAATCATGGGTGCAAGCACGGCCTTGGTCGTCGGCGTTCCGCTTGGGACTTTAATAGGAGAATATTGGGGGTGGCGTTTTGTCTTTTTGTGTATCAATATTCTAGCCCTGTTTTCAATCATCGGGATTGCTGCATCTGTTCCCAAAATGGAAAGTCAGGAATCGGTTTCGTTAAAAACTCAGCTTGCGGTATTGCGGAATCGCCGAATCATTAGCGGATTGTTCATTACGTTTTTTTGGGTCATAGGGTATCAATTACTATTTACCTATATATCCCCCTTTCTACAGGAGGCTGCAAGCCTCCGTACAACACAGATCAGCGCAGCTCTATTCATATGCGGAATATTTGCAGTAATAGGTTCGCGTATCGGGGGATACGGCGCTGACCGGTGGGGGATTTACCGGACTCTGCTTGTCAGTCTGCTGCTCCACGCTGTGTCGCTAGCGGCACTTCCCTGGGTGGGAATAACATTTATAGGGGCTATAATGATCCTTGCCGTTTGGATAGGATCTGCCTATATGACAACGCCTGCACAGCAGTACTATCTTGTGTCGCTTTCTCCGAACTCCTCCGGTTTGGTACTCAGCTTGAACAATTCCGTGCTTCAACTTGGAATAGCTATTGGAGCCGGTGCAGGCGGATGGGTGGTAAACCAAACATCAGTCATGAATCTGGGCTGGATTGGAGCAATTAGTATTGTGATCGGCATGTTTACCGTATTTTACTCGTTTTCATTAAAAAGTAAATCACTAAAAGAAGCCTAATGCAGCCTCATAAAGGAATCGATTAACCTGAAACGGGACGATCACTCAACAAGCTGAGTATGGGGTGAGGTCGTTTATATCACTATATTCAAGATTGCCACAAAAAGAATGGCAGGGATGTCGATTTGCCCTTCTCTCGTTCGTAGTCTTTATAGCGGCGAAGTTCAGTTGACCTTGGATAAAGGATATTCGGGGGATACGCAGCGTTTTGGAATCGACCGCACGACACGAAGGGACGGATATAACAATGGGAAAAATCATCATGCAGCAATTCATTACGTTGGATGGAGTCATGCAGGCACCGGGCGATCTTCATGAATTCGAGTATGGGGGCTGGCAGCGGTCATATGTTGGCGAGGAGCACCTGGCGCTCATTGTCGAGCAGGCCCACGCGGTTGAAGCGCTTCTTCTGGGGCGTAAAACTTACGAGAGCTTCGCGGCAACATGGCCGTCAGCGACCGGCATGCTGGGGCTGGCCGATCGGATGAACGGCATGTCGAAGTTCGTGGCTTCGAGAACCCTGAGCCATGCGGATTGGAATGCCACTATTATCCATGGCGACGCGGCCGAAGAAGCAGCGAAACTCAAGCAGGAGCTCAAAGGAGACTTGCTGGTCGTAGGCAGCGGCGATCTTGCACAAACGCTGATGAGTCATCATCTCATCGACGAATACCGGCTCTGGGTTCACCCTGTAATCTTGGGTCGCGGACAACGGCTGTTCAGAGAGGGAAGCGAGAAGGCTGCTATGCGCCTGATGGACGCCAAAACGCTAAGATCAGGTGTCGCGATTCACATCTACCAGCCCGAGATAGGCCATTAACAACAAAGCCATCTGAATTCATTCAACCAAAGACGTCTCCATCATCGTTGCGTAAGTGGAGATGGAGACGTCTTTTTGCCCATTCAGATGAGGATCATGGCTCGACACGTTGGTTGATCCAGTAATATCATTCGCAATGACTGCTAAGGAGAATACGGGGGCATACGGTACCATAAAAAAAATTTGCGAGTGTGTCGAATTCGCCGTTATCGGTTCGTCGTCTAAATAGAGGCTCAAATTAAATCAGGTTTAACTGAAAAGGAGACATACGATGCACACAGTAACTTCGAAGGACGGTACAAAGATTGCCTATGATAAAGTTGGTCAGGGACCGTCACTTATTCTGGTTGCGGGCGCGTTCAGCTATCGCAAATTCCCTGGACAAGTGCAGTTGGCTCATCTGTTGTCAGAGCATTTCACGGTCTACAATTACGACCGCCGCGGCCGAGGCGATAGTGGAGATACACCGTCTTACACCATCGAACGCGAGATGGAAGATCTTCAGGCCATGATTGATGAAGCCGGTGGCTCGGCCTTTGTTTGGGGATTGTCATCTGGCGCGGTTCTGGCTCTGCAGACAGCGGCGGCAGGGGCTAATATTAAGAAACTCGCTTTGCATGAACCGCCTTTAGTAGTCGATGATGCGGGTCACAAGCCGCCAGAAGATTTCGTCAAGAGCGTTTCAGTGCTTATATCCGCGAATCGCCGGGGCGAGGCCATTAAGTATTTTATGACCAAGGGGATGGGTGCGCCTTCATTTGTGGTCAGTTTGATGCGCGTGATGCCAGGCGTGTGGTCCAAGCTCATGGCTGTTGCCCATACGCTTCCTTACGACGCTGCCTTGCTCGATGGATATATGGATGGAAAGGCACTACCTGAAAAATTGTGGGATGCCGTTACGATGCCAACCCTTGTGATCGAAGGAACGGAGAGTCCGGTTGCGTTGCGTCATGGTGCCCATGCACTGGCTGGAAACCTTCCAAATGCAAGGCTGCTGAGCAAAAAGGGACTTGGTCATACCAAAAAACTCGATACCAAAAAGATCTCATCCGAGCTTGCAGCATTCTTTATGGGCAATCGCTAAGCTCCGGCATGTAAAGGGCTATTTAAACCTCACTTCTAAAACTGCAATTACGTCCGGACATAATAGATCATAAATTGGACAATGAGAGGGGAAGAAGATTATTATGTTTACAAACAAGCGGAATACAAGGGCGATTCGTCTGCTTCTGATGGGCGGGGTTGTTTCAACACCGCTGTTCTACGTAGCAGCCATTATTCAATCGTTTACACGTACAGGATTCGATATCAGGCGACACGCCATCAGTACCCTTACGTTGGGGGATATGGGATGGATTCAAAGCGCTAATTTCTTCCTTACAGGATTGCTTGCTGTATGTGCAGCGATTGGAGTGCGACGTTTACTTCGAGGGCGTATGGGAGGCACGTGGGGTTCGTTGCTCATTGGAGTCTATGGGATTGGCATGATCATGGCAGGTCTGTTTCGCCCGGATCCTGGCCTCAGCTTTCCCTCAGGTGCCCCTGCGGAAATGCCGACATCGATGAGCGGCCATGCAGCACTTCATTCCGTGGCGTTCTTTACAGCATTTATTTGTCTAATTGCGGCAAGCATTGTCTTTGCACGTCGGTTTGCTACACAAGGCGAACGTGGTTGGAGTATCTATTGTATTGCATCTTGTATTCTTGCGCCTGTGCTTATCGTTATTGGCTCGAGTATCGCTACTTGGATTGGCGTTATCATGGGGTGCGCCGGAATTGTTGCTTTCGGTTGGGTTTCGGTTCTTGCCGCTAGATTACGTGCTGAAGCTCTTCAGGTTTAGGTTCACCAAGAGTGAAGAGTGAATTTTGCTGCTTGATGCATAACATGGTGAAATCAATCTGCATTAGGTTATGCCCTTAACACGACGGCTGGAAATTCATTTCTGTTCATCTTATACTTTAGTGCCACTTATATAGTTGATTTTTTAAACAAATAAGAAAGCTTCGCCATAATATTAGGAGGTATCGACCTATGAGATTTATGTTAATTGTCAAAGCTACAACCGATTCAGAGGCGGGAGTCATGCCTAGCCAGGAGTTGATCGATGCCATGCAGAAGTATAACGAAGAATTGGTCAAGGCCGGCGTGCTGCTGGCGGCGGATGGACTGCAGCCTAGTTCAAACGCAATCCGGATTTCTTATCCGGAGCCCGGGGGCAAGCCCAAAATGATGGATGGCCCGTTTACAGAGGCAAAAGAGTTGATTGCCGGATATACGCTGATTGAGGTCAAATCGAAGGAAGAAGCGATCGAATGGGCACTGCGTATGCCGGATCCGCATGGATTTGGGCAGGGTGAGATTGAGCTCAGACAGGTGTTCGAAGCGGAGGACCCCATGGAGAATCCCGAAACGCTGGCCAAGGAAACGGCCCTTCGCGAGCAAGTCAATGAGCAGAAAAAAGCATGAATTCGTTTCAGACACATCGAACCATTGATGCCATATGGCGAATGGAATCGGCGAAGCTTATCGCGGGACTGACGCGAATGGTAAGGGACGTGGGTCTCGCGGAAGATCTGGCCCAGGATGCCTTGGTGATTGCCCTTGAACGATGGCCGGAGATCGGCATTCCGGACAATCCGGGTGCCTGGCTGATGACAACAGCGAAGCGGCGCGCGATCGATTTTATGCGAAGGAGCAAGCTGCGCGATCAGAAGTATGTAGAAGTTGCCCGCACGATGGATTTGTATACGGAGGATGACGAGAACCTTACTTTAGACGGAGAGATCGGCGACGATCTCCTTCGTCTGATCTTTATGACCTGCCATCCGGTGTTATCGCAGGAGGCTCGGGTGGCGCTGACCCTTCGCTTGTTGTGCGGACTTACTACGGACGAAATCGCACGTTCTTTCCTCGCTGCTGAATCCACGGTCGCCCAGCGGATTGTCCGGGCAAAGAGAACTCTCAGCGCCGAGAAGGTCCCTTTTGAGGTACCTGCGGGGAAGGAACTTAAAGACCGCATGTCTGCCGTACTCGAGGTCATTTACCTGATGTTCAATGAAGGGTATTCAGCAACTTCCGGGGATCAATGGGTTCGGCCGCTGTTATGTCAGGAAGCGCTTAGGCTGGGACGCATTCTCGCTGAAATTGCGCCTGATGAACCGGAAGTCCACGGCCTGGTTGCTCTCATGGAGATTCAAGCATCGCGGTTGAAAACTCGCGTTAACGCGATCGGAGAACCCGTCCTTCTCATGGATCAGAACCGTGCGAAGTGGGATCAACTGCTGATCCGCCGCGGCTTGGCGGCGCTGGAGCGCAGCCGGAAGCTGGGACAGCCGCTTGGGCCTTACTCGCTTCAGGCTGCGATTTCCGCTTGTCATGCCCGGGCGAGTTCCGAAGCTGAGACCGATTGGATCCGCATTGCGGCCCTTTACGAAGCACTTGCGAGGAAGGCTCCTTCGCTCATCGTTGAATTAAACCGTGCGGTTGCCATATCCATGGCTTTCGGTCCGGCCTTCGGGCTGCAGATCGTCGACGAGTTGAATACCGAACCTTCTTTAAAGGGATACCACTTGCTTCCAAGCATTCGCGGCGATCTTCTTGCGAAACTGGGGCGGTACGATGAAGCCCGGGCAGAATTTGAACGCGCTGCATCGATGACCCGAAATACCCGGGAGCGGGAACTTTTGCTTCAACGGGCAACGGAATGCGGGTTAGGCACATCCAAATAATTTTTTCTCCTTATGTCGATGACGGGGTTTCCCGTTCGTCGTGTTAGTAGGGAAGGGGATAGCAGCTGCGGGCTGCTGTCTCAAGTCAGCTTCCCACAGAAGGAGGAAACCCAATTGCGATTTATGTTGATAATCAAGGCGACCGGGTACTCGGAGGCTGGGGTCAATCAAAGTCAGGAACACATCGATGCGATGATGACGTACAAGAAGTCTTTGGCCAGAGTCGGTGCGCTTCTAGCCGCCGAAGAGCTTCGCCCCAGTTCCAGCGGAATGAGGATATGTTATCCGTTGGCAGGCGGGGAGCCGGAGATACAGGCCGGCCCTTTTCCGGTAGATCAGGAGCTCGTTGCGGAATATACGGTGATCGATGTAAGGTCGGAGAACGAAGCTCTGAAATGGGCACTTCGGATGCCGGTTCCAGCGGGCCGCGAGTGTACGATTGAAATACGAGGGCTGGAAGAGAATGCGAATTCCCTGTCGCAATCTGGCATGCAGACCATGGAAGCTGATTTGCAAGATCATCTCCACATGCTAAGAAGATTATAGTGATTACAATTTTCAAATTTAAAGGAGCGTATGAAGAATGAATCAGGAAGTAACCGATTTTATCGAGGCGTTAAAAGAACCGTGGCACAAGGAAGTTACCGTCAGTCTTCGTGAAGTGGTCCACCAAG
This sequence comes from Paenibacillus sp. GCM10027626, assembly GCF_042676285.1. Lineage (NCBI taxonomy): Bacteria > Bacillati > Bacillota > Bacilli > Caryophanales > Paenibacillaceae > Paenibacillus > Paenibacillus sp. GCM10027626. The sequence goes on from NZ_JBHTHC010000009.1 coordinate 338,656, forward strand.
TGATTCCCAATGTACATGAAAGAATTCAGTATAAGAAGCCACACTTTTTGAAAAATGGAAAATATGCCGCAGCTATCTCGACAGCGAAAGAAACGGTTAGTTTTACCATTTTTAATTGTTCAGATTTAATGTTCCCGGGGGGCATGTTCGATGGTCCTCCAGAAAGAAAAACATTGAAGCTGCGCAAAGGGGAGACGTTTGATTCAGAACTATTGGTATCGCTGCTAAGTCAGACTTCTAGCTCGCTTTAGTTGTAAAGGCGCCGCGGGCAAAGTCGCGATAGACATCGGAAATTGACTTATCCTTTGGCATGCATGTCGATTTTCATGTCCTGCGTTCGTCGTCCTTATAGATGCCGGATCTGGGAGCACAAATCAAACCATGAGAGGAAGATTCCAATGAATGCAAAGTTAACTCCGTACATCGTTTCGACAGACGCAAGAGCACAAGCCAAGTTTTACATCCAGGCATTGGGTGGCGAGGTCCAATCCGTGATGACACACGGTCAACTGCCTGGCGCCGCTGAGGAGATCAAGGACAAAGTGATGCACATGGTGCTGTCGGTAGCCGGGGGGAACGTGCTGTTTCTGTCCGAAGCCTTCGGTCAGGTCGGCACGGAGGGTAGTATCGCCTTCGGACTGACCTTCAGTGATCTGGAAGCGGCAAGGCAAGCTTATGCCAACCTCGCAGAGGGCGGTACGCAGACGTATCCGTTGGAAATGGGGCCTTGGGGAGCGCACTATGGCGAGGTCGTAGACAAGTACGGGATCAACTGGAAGATCTCGCAGCAAGTTTAATCTAATTTCAATACTGTCATTCTCGATCTACAAGAAGAATGAGATCACATTCAGTGTATCGTTGAGGAAGGACATGAAACAACTAATAACTAACTCTGTATTTATTAAGCTTACCATTTCAAGTATATTGCAATCCGCTGGGGTATGGATCCGAAATATGACATTGCTGTTTTTTGTGATGGATCTGACAGGCGGCAATCCGTTGGCTGTTTCCATGCTAACCGTTGTGCAGTATGCCCCGATTTTTATTTTTTCCATAGTGGGTGGAGTGCTGGCGGATCGCTGGCGTCCCAAGGCGACGATGATTTACGGGGAATTGTTCAGCTTTTTATCTATTCTCCTGATCATGGCAGGTATCCGTACGGGATATTGGCAGGCCGTCTTTGTGACGGGTGCCATATCCTCTATTGTCTCGCAATTTTCTCAGCCTTCTGCGGCAAAAATCATCAAGCAGCACGTACCCGAAGAGTTGATTTCAACGGCCATGGCCGTATCACAGACGCAGAAGTCTTTATTTCTGATTGGCGGTCCTGCTTTAGGGACGGCTTTCTACAACGGATTCGGACTGGAAGTATCAATTGGTAGCTTGCTGATCCTGTTTTTGCTTTCCGCCCTTTGCCTGAGTTTTTTACCGAAATCCGTATATGAAGAAAGGAGGGATCGGTCTTCTTTTTCATCCGAGTTTACAGAGGGTTTTAGATATTTGCAGAAGAACCGAGATTTGGGAGTCTTTCTAATCATCTTTGCACTAGTAGCACTGGGGGAGGGGTTATTAAAGCCAGTGGAAATTTTTCTGGTCCGAGACCGTTTGCAACTGCCCGTAGAAAATGTTCAGTGGCTGACGGGATCCATGGGCTTGGGAATGCTTGCAGGCGGAATTTGCGCAGGTATTTTCGTTCGCTCTATTTCCGGGAATAAAGGGGTTATTTACAGTCTCTTTCTTCTTGGAGGATTGACGATGATTGAAGTGTGGTCGATCTGGCCGTGGTTGACCGGATTCGTGCGATTTTTGATGGGGATCGCCATCGCTCTTGTCCAGACCTTCCTATCTTCATTTATGCTTACAGCCGTGGAAGGTGCTTATATCGGTCGGATGAACGGTATGATCTCTCCCGTGTTTACAGGTTCCCTGCTTATCGGATCTTCGGTTTCCGGAATGTTCTTGAATGCAACTTCTTTGTTTTTCGTGTATGTTACGGCAGGTTTCATTTTTTTAATCGCCGCGTTCTTCAGTTTCAATATTCAATCGATCAAGGAAAGGTGAGATAGCTATGCTTCCACAGGAAAAAAGAGGAATTTTTGTAATCACTGGTGTTATGGCCTCGGGAAAGTCGACGGTCGCTCAACTGCTTGCTGAAAAATTTGATAAAGGCGTTCATTTGCGCGGAGATACATTCCGAAGGATGATCGTGAGCGGAAGAGAGGAAATGTTGCCGGACTCGGAAGGAGAAGCGATCAATCAGCTTCGCTTACGTCACCAAATTACCGCTGCTGCCGCAGATGCTTACTTTGAAGCGGGGTTTAACGTCGTGATACAGGATGTTATTATGGGTTCCATGCTTCAGGAAACCGTAGCGTTTATTCGAAATCGTCCGTTGTACGTTGTTGTGCTGACGCCAAATCAGGAAGTGATAGCAAGCAGGGAAGCAGCTCGACCGAAAAAAGGGTACGGTTTGTGGACGGTAGCTGAGCTTGACCGCAGATTGCGCGAAGAAACGCCTAAGATCGGTATGTGGCTTGACTCATCGGATCTATCCGCCGGGGAAACCGTGGAGCAGATTTGGCAGAAAGCATGGTCGGAAGCTTTTGTTTGAATATAAATGACATATGTACCTTTGAGGAAGGATTTGTACCGAAAACGGAACATGATGAAAGGAAGGGACGGTCTTCTTTCCTGGCTATCTAAGAGACATCTCGCAAGGGAAGCATGAGAACCAAACTCAAAATCTGCGGACTGGATCCCAATAATTTACTCAAAGTTCTTCAAATACCATCAAATCCGTAAGCGATTGCCCTGCGCTCGCGCTGGCCCCATTGCCAAGCTCCGCATCTTATGCCATAATGAGGGTGATTGTTTAGGGTGAAGGATGAGAGAAAGCTCTAGACGGCAAACGGAACGCGATCCGAATCGCGGCTCTATTTGCCGTTCGGGGCTTTTTTTGCGTGAAGCCCTCAGTTGAAGGGGAGGGAGGGAACGGGTGGTTGCGGTCAAAATACGAAACGGTGGAGGAATTGCTGAGGAGGGCCGACGCCGTCGCGCCGGGGGCGCGGGACGTCGTGGCGCGGCTGCGAGCCGCGGGCAAGCGGATGGCGTACGTCACCAACAATTCCCGGCATTCTGCGGCCGAGATCGCCGCGAAGCTGCGCGGGCTGGGCCTTGCGGCGGAAGCGGAAGACGTCGTTGCGGCGACCGAAGGCGTCGGACGGTATGCGCGGGAGCGCTACGGCGCGCTGCGGGTCAAGGCGGCGGCAGGACACGAAGTTGTCGGCATCGACGACGAGGCTTGCCCCGAAGCGGTCGTCGTCGGCCTGGACCGGGCGTCGCGTATGCGAAGCTGGCTCGGCTGGTCCGCGACATTGAGCGGGGAGCGAAGCTTATCGCCGCTAACGCCGACCGGTCCCATCCCGGGTCGGGCGGGGCGAGCGTGCCTGAGACCGGCGCGCTTGTCGCGGCGATCGAAACGGCCGTCGGTGCGCGCGCGGAATTCGCGGGCAAGCCGGAACCCCATCTGTTTCGGTACGCGCTTGAGCTAGGCGGTTGGCAGGCCGGCAACTGCGTCATGGTTGGGGACAATTACGGCACCGACATCGTCGGGGGCAAGCGGGTCGGCATGCTTACGGCGTGGCTTAGCGGGCTGGACGAATCGGCAGCCGCATCTTCGGCAAGCTCGCATCCGGACGCGGATCTGATCGTTCGGCATTTGCCGGACATCCATCACTTATTAGGAGGCTGAGGCAATGAAGTTCAATCATCTTCTCGTTTCTAGCGACAAGCAGGCGATCATCGAAGTGGAGGGGCTGGCGCGTCCGCTGACGATTTTTCACCTGACGGACTGCCATATGAACGAGACGGACGATCGGGAAGGTGCGGGCGCGCTTGTCGAGTCGATTCGCGCATACGGCCTCGACGCGCTCGATACCCGGCACCGTTTCGAACGGGCGCTCGCATACGCCGATGAGCATGCAGTCGATTGCGTCGCGTTGACCGGCGACGCGGTGAATGGCGCCACGCAGGGGAACCTGGATTACTTGACCGGACGTCTTGAGGCGCTTCAGGCCCCATACCTCTATACGCCGGGCAACCATGACTGGGAATATCCGTTCGAGCCCTGGAACGAGGAGACCCGCAAGGCCCAGTACCCGAAGTTTGACCGGCTGAGGGAGGCAATCCGGCTTTTCGGGCGCTGACGCTTCAAAGGGTCGACCTGCTCGCGGTCGACAACAGTACGTACCAGATCACGGACGAGCAACTGGCGTTCGTGGAAAAGCGGCTGGCAGGCGGCGCACCCACGCTACTGTTCATGCATATCCCGATTTACGTTCCGAGCTTGCTCGGCGATGTGATGAAAAACTGGAGCGCGCCGATCATGATGGCGGCTGAAGGCTGGGATCCCGAGCTGCAGGCCAAATGGAATGTGGCGGACGCAACTCCCGCCACCCGGGCTTTTTACGACTTGCTCATGGCCAATCCGCACGGTAACGTGATGGGCGTGTGTTCTGCGGGCACGTTCATTTCGCCCACGCGGACGCGTTCGGCCGGGGTTCGTGCCAATATGTCGCGCAGGCCGGCTTCGCAGGCGGATACCGGATCGTTCGCCTCGTTCCGCTGCGCTGAAGCGAGAGGAGATTCCGTGATGTCGTTACTGTATCAAATCGGGCAACGCCCCATCATCGCCGCGCTGCGATCGGTCGATCGCCTGGACGGCGCCTTGGAAAGCGGAGCGGACCATTTGTTTTTCATGGGCGGAAGCGTGAACGAACTGGTTCCCGCCGTGCGCGCGGCGAAGGAACAGGGCAAGGGTGCGTTCGTCCACATCGATCTCGTTCGCGGGCTGTCCAGCACCGACAAGGAGAGCATCGACTTTATCCGCGGCTTCGTCGGCGCCGACGGCATCGTGACGCCGAAGAGTCATTTGATCAAGGAGGCGAAGCGGGCGGGCTTGTACGCGATCCTACACTTGTTCGCGCTCGATTCGCTCGCGCTTGACAACGGCCGGAAGCTGGCGCAGTCGGCGCGTCCGGACGCGGTCGAGCTAATGCCCGGAGTCATTCCGAAAGCGATCGCGGCGCTGGCCGACGCGCTCCCCGACATCCCGGTCATCGCCAGCGGCCTCATTCAAACGCAACAGGAGGCGGCGGCCGCGCTGAACGCCGGAGCCACCTCGCTGTCGGTCAGCGAGCCGTCGCTGTGGGGACTCTCGTTCGAGGATTTGCGGCAATCTTGACCGGATTGGGCATAAAGGCGGCGGACGTTCCCGTGGAGGGGGTGGCCGCCGTTTCCGTGCCGTGGAGGAAGACGCTATCCTGGCGGTCTATCCCGGCGACAAAGGTCAATGGCTTGTTTTCCTTTCTCATGGACATTCCTGATTTGAAGTAATACCCTTCTTTTGCTTTTGGTTGATCTTACGGGATTTTCGGAGCGGCGCGCATGCCGGTGTAGCAATAGACAGAAGATTTTCACAGAAATAATGGCAGGGATGTCGATTTGCCCTTCTCTCGTTCATAGCCTTTATAGCGGCGAAATTTAGCTGACCTTGGATGAAGGGAATTCGGGGGTACGCAGCGTTTTGGAACCGACCGCATTAACGTTTTTGGGTGCCGTTACGCTGGGTTGGATGCCGCTCATTTTTGCCATCTTATTTTTACGGAGTGCGGTCGCCAATTTCTTCATTCCGGCCGAAGCGGCGATGGTGCAAGGGGTTTTGCAAAAAAGATGAGTATACGACTGCAGCGGGATTAAACCAGATGGTCATGAGCGTTTTTATGCTGTTCGGTAACACACCTTTGCGATAGTTTGTTTTCAGACTTCCTCGACGATCCAACATCTTTGCTGATCTATGTTATTCTATGAATGAAACGGATGATTGAAAGCGTCAAACTACTTGTTTAACGCGTTGTTTCTAAAAATAGCGGCATCCCACTTTCAGAATTTTGTTGAAAAATGTATATCATGGTAATGAGGGATCTATTATTTTATCAATGAAATATTGGAGGTCACTATGGAATTTAAAACTGCAACTGTAAACCATCTTCCCGCAATTGTTCGTCTATTAGCAGATGATGAATTGGGTTCTACCCGTGAGCGTTTTGAACACCCACTGCCAAAAGCATACATTGATGCTTTTGCAAAAATTGAACAGCAGATTGGGAATTCCATAATCGTTGCTTTGGATAACAACGAAGTTATTGGTTGTCTTCAGCTTACCATTATTCCGGGGATTGCAAGATTAGGAATGACACGTGGTCAAATTGAGGGTGTTCGTATTGACAGTGATTATCGAGGCAAAGGAGTTGGAGAAGCCTTATTTCGTTATGCTATTCATGAAGCTAGAGCTATGGGTTGCGAGATGATTCAACTGACAACTGATAAAAAACGTAAAGATGCCCATCGGTTCTATGAACGACTTGGATTTGTTGCTAGTCATGATGGTATGAAACTTTTACTCGATTAGTTATTGAACTATCGGGATCGATAGTTCAATGAGGCAGGCTATACCTTTATTATTCAGTTTAGATCCGTGGATTGCTTCATTACTGACGTATAGTCTAAAACTAGTTTACAAATACCTGTTGATTTAGAAGACCGGGTCCTTGTGCCATAAGGGGTTCCGGTCTAAAACATTGTTATTACTGAACACAAGAAATCGAACGGTGTTATGGAACGTATCCGTCAGTTCGGCCCATGAGTTAGATACTTCTGTCTGTCTTCATACAATCGGCGGGCCTCAGCATCCTGACTAAGAAATTCCAATTGTGTCCATTGCTTTTTTCAATACAGGCTTATTCATCGTCAGCACCTCCCAATTGGATTTACCGACACCTTTCAAGAAGAGTAACCAGCTGACCAATCCACCGCTCTCAACGGGAGCTGCGTGACACGAAGCAGACGCACACAGGGATACGGCATGCTTTGAACCATTTGTTTAAATGCCGGGGTTAACTTATGCTGCTGCGTACTTCTTTCCTGAGCGACGTAACGTCCCGCAAGTTTGTGCATATATTCCCGTTCGGGTGACGTTAAACCCAGGACATGGGCAATGCTGTTCAACACCTCCGGTGAAGCGGTTACTTCTCTTCCTTGCTCCAACCATGTATACCAAGTGATGCTAACATTCGCGAGGTGAGCTACTTCCTCGCGCCGTAAACCCGGGGTTCTGCGATAAGTATGGCCTGTGGGTAAACCAACTTGTTCGGGAGATAACCGGTTTCGATGGGATCTCAAAAAGTTCCCCAATATCTTGCGATTTTGTTGGGCGTTCATTTTGCGTCCCCTTTCTGTCAACGTAGTTAATTTACTAACTGGTTCAATTATAAAAGGTCTGTTATTCTCTACTCATATTTACTCTCGGAGGGATCCAGAATGAAGCCGATCGACAAACAAGTAATCCTCGTTACAGGTGCCACAGACGGAATAGGAAAACAGGCAGCCATAAACTTAGCCAACTGGGAGGAATCGCGAAAGAAGCGAAACCATAACCGAAGAAATCTATCAACTGACGGGTAATTCAACCGTTCAAAGTTATTATGCAGATTTTGCGTCGTTACTTGAAGTGAAAAAAATGGCCGATCAAGTCAACCGCGATCACGCCCATCTCGATGTGTTAATAAATAATGCGGGGGTTGGTGGAGGAGACCTGAGGGAAACGACCCGCGATCTTAGCAAGGATGGTTACGAATTGCGGCTAGCCGTAAATTACTTAGCCCCGTTTCTCCTTACAAATGAACTGCTTCCTCTTCTGACTAAAGCTCCTTCAAGAACCGTAAATGTCGCATCTATAGGGCAAAGTTCCGTTGATTTAACGAATCTTATGCTGGAACACGATTACTCTCGTTTACATGCTTACACGCGCAGTAAACTGATGATGATTACCTGGACATTCGAGTTAGCCGAACGATATGGAACCAAACGAGTGGTCTTTAATGCGCTGCATCCCGGGAACCAACTTAATACGAAGATGGTGAGTCAAAGTGGATTCACACCAATAGAGAACGTGCAGTCAGGTGCCGATTCCATCCTACATCTCGCTATATCCTCGGAGGTAGACGGGCTTAATGGGAATTACTTTAATGAGAAGCAACCAGATCAAGCTAAAGAGCAAGCCTATGATCGTGATTTCCGTTTAAAGCTTTGGGAGGCTAGCGAGACTTTAATCCGCAAAATCGTAACAATAAGCAAATAGCATGTACGTAGATATCGCTGCGCTCTCCCTGTCTCTGATTATCGTAACTACCAAAGAAATGCTCTAAAATTTAGTATTTTTTTTATCGGATATTTATTCTAACTAAATTTAATACTATTGATCCGACAAAAGCAATATCAGAATTGTCAGGAACGATGTTGGCAAAGTTTATGACGATATCAAGGATGAAGGAAATAAGAAGCTCATGCGGCGGTCTATTTTGAAGATCCGGATGGTAACGTGTTGGAACTGATCGCTCCTTTGGGATGGACGTTGAAGAAGATTTTGATATGATGACCTTGGAAGAATGATTGAACCAGATCGTGTTCAATGCATTTCATGTTTGTCCGTTGCATGGTAAAATAGAGTGAATTTGAGGGATGTGAATGCATGCCGTAAACCAGTATATGTTATGTTCAAACAAGGATGCGGCATCATCATCTTGTTCCTTATGTCGACAAGCCGGTTCATCTCGCTCTGCTTCCGTGCCCGATGACATGGCGCCCACGTTGAGAATTGCTTTCGGTCATGTGAAGCGGCAGGCATCGGCATGCGCAGAAGGAAATAACGCTGCATTATAATCCTGCAAGGGGTGAGGAGGTACGACATGCCTGAGAAGTTGAAACGTAGAACGCTGCCTGACGAATTGATGTTTGCCGACCCCAGGAAGTGGTTTCGGGCATACAGTAAACTGCCGGAAGGCGAACAGTACGATTGGATAATGGAGACGCTGGACTGGAAGCTGGCGCCCGATTTTTTTGAGACGTTGCCGTTTGCCGAATGTATCTTTGAACTTGCTGAGAGGAAAGATCCCTCCAAGTATGCGGCGTTGATCCGCAAATTGCGCTATCATCCTGATTTTCACCGGGAAGAATTTCAATATTTCGAGGATGAGTTGGCCGCTTACCATCTGTTTCTCGATGAAGAACACAAGGCTGCGGAATCGCTGCGGTACTACATGGAAGCTCCGGTGAAAGGCATTGATCAACTGATTCAGTTGGTGCAGCTTCTTGTGTATTACCGTAAAATGGATCTGGCCGTGGAGTGCGCGCGGCAAACTTACGAGGAAATCGTGGCCTCGCCGGAGTTGCTTGACGGAGCGGGGGAGCCGTTCGCCGACCTGATGTTCATGTGGCGGTTTCAACAAGCATATGTGCACATCAAAAATGGACAGGAAGTCGATTGGCGTGCGCTGCAGCAAGAACTGGAAGGTTATGATATCGTCATGGAAGACGAAGTTCTTGAGCGGAATCGAGCCGCGGTCAGCCGACTGTCGTCAGAAGACGAAATCCTCTTGAGCGATTATCCGATCGATGAAAGGAACGGTTCGGGTTTGTTCAGGCGGGACAACATGTGGAAGTTCGTTAAACAGATGCACGACCGAAAGCAGATGGATTTCCCTTTGGGCGAGGCGATATGGCTCGGAGCATTCCGATTTTTAATGGAACGGAAAAAGAGGAAGCGATCTATATTAACATGGGAAGACTGGTTCATTTTTTCAGAACGTGAATTGGAAGCCTATCTGGCAAGGATGGCCGGAGGATTTTTTTCAAACCGCCAGGCTGAGACGTTTGCCGTGCTATGGGGCATGCCTTATGTCTATGATTTCTTGTTCGAGCGTAATGTTATTTCAGAAAAACTTCATATCAACGCATTGCGGCAGGTTGCCCGGTTGAAGACCAAAATGAGAAACGCTTATCGGGATGAACTTTGGAAGTATGCGTTCGTTGACCGCTGGCCAGCTGCAGATTATGTTGAGCGAGAGTTTTTGGAGACGGAAGATAATGAAGAAGATGACCTGGATTTGCTTTATAATGAAGACGATGATTATGATCCGGAGTATGACGATGAAGATGGCGACAAAATATGGTCCAACCCGTCCTACGGAGAGCCGTTAAAAGAACGCCGCGGCGACAGTACCAAAGTGAAGCAAAAGAAGAAAAAAGCTCGCAAAGAAGCGAAAAATCAACGCAAGAAAAACCGGAAATGAACTAAATGAAAGTAAGATTGCAGAGACTTCATTAAATTCCACTTATGTTACGATGACGTAGAAGTTTCAGGCACTTGTGCGGAAGTCGAGGATGTAGGCCCGAAAGCCGCGTATTTACGCGTACGGTTCAGGTCCGTGTGGGCTAACCCTCCGTGGAGGTTCGAGTCCTCTCGACCGCACCACTTCATCAATGACAGGTTTCTGATCTGCTTTTTCTAGCAGAGAAGGAACCTTACCTTTTTGTGATTCCCGACGGACTTTTCCGAGAAAAGCGCATGTTTTATCCTTGACGTAATGAAACATATTAGTTATTCTAGATATCTAGAGTCCTTGTTTGAGGTGATTATGAATGAAGTTCTCAAAGGCTACTGATTATGCTCTCCATACAATGCTCTTTCTTACTGCGGCGACTCCGCAAAAACCAATGAGTGTGCAGCAGTTGGCGGAGCGTCAAAGAGTGTCTCCAACCTATTTGTCCAAAATACTGACCAAGTTGGTGAAGGCGGGCATGATTGAATCGATAACGGGTGTGAATGGCGGCTATCGACTCAAATTAAATTGGGAAAATATTTCGTTCCTAGATATTATTCATGCGATTGAAGGGTCGGCCTCCTTGTTCGATTGCAGTGTCGATCATGGACCAGGATGCCCGATTCAAAAGGTGGTGTTATCGGCAGAAGAGAAGATGGAAGAAGAGTTGAGAAATCAGAAAATGTCAGATCTTGTGCGGGAACTGAATATAGGTATATAACACTTCTTTTTATAAGCCAATTAAAGATAACTCATACCTTTAAAAGCTGAGATATTGAATTTTAGATGGGAGAGTAGTACAGCTTATTATTCAATCCTCACAGAAGAATCGTCAAAAGGAGAGAGGGAGAAGATGGATGTATTCGAAAGTCAGTATGAATTGATCCAACGCACAAGGGAATCATTATTTCGTTATTGCGAAAGTTTGTCACCCACTGATTATGTTAAAGAAGTTGAAACCTTAGGCGGACTTTCTATTCGCAGTCTGCATGCTCATGTAGCCGATTGTTATCGGGTATGGTTGGGGAATCGTGCCCTTGGTAAATCACTTCCCAAAGTAAAACCAGAATCCGTTGAGAATGTACAGAAAATGCGTGAAGTATTTAAGAAAACGGATGCCCTGGTTTATGAATTTCTGAATGAATTTAAAAACAAATGGGATCCTACCATTCAAGCATCCTGGCAGAGTGGCAGCGTAGAGTTAACCGAATTATGGCTATTTACGCACACCATCACGCACGAATTTCATCATAGAGGACAAATTGTAAAAATGGGCAGGCAACTCGGGTATATCCCGCCGAAAATGAACCTCGCTAAACCTTAGTATTTCATGGAGATACTTTCTATAAGCCAATTAAAGATAACTCATACCTTTAAAAGCTGAAATATTGAATTTTAGATGGGAGAGTTTGCAAAACCAGAATATGTACAGTAGAGAAGATAGGGGTTAGCCCTAATTTTCAATAAAAGCCGAATAATTAACAAATGAATTTCGAGACTATCAAGGAGGGATACAAAGATGGACAATGTGAAGCTTCTGGACGTAGCGATTATAGGCGGGGGACCGGCCGGTTTGAGCGCCGCTCTCATCCTGGGGCGCGCGAGAAAACAAGTTTCCGTCATTGACGAGGGCCGTCCCCGCAATGCTGTGACACGCGAGGCGCACGGATTTCTGACACGCGATGGGATCAGCCCGAGCGAATTTCGCGGCATCGCGAAAGAACAGTTAAGCAATTATCCGTCCGTGACGCTGGCAGAAGATTCGGTGGTGTCGATTGAGGGAGAGGATGGTCGCTTTCTTTTGAAGACGACGCAAGGGATGACGATCACCAGTCGCAAGCTGCTATTTGCCGTCGGCATGAAGGATCGGCCGCTGGATATTCCGGGCCTGTCCGAGGTATACGGGAAAAGCGCATTCGTCTGTCCATATTGCGACGGTTGGGAATTAAAGGACGAGCCGCTGGTTGTCATAAGCAGAGGGGCCGCGCTTATGCACTTCGCTCCGCTTCTGTCGGGGTGGACGAAGCGGTTTGTTGTCTGCACGAACGGCCCCGACGAGCTGAGCGAGGCCGAGCGTGAGGAACTACGCAACCATCAAGTACCACTTTTCGATTCCTCCATTCGTTCGATTAATTCCAGCGCCGGAATGGTGAAGCAAGTCGTACTCGAAGATGGGACGACGCTACCGTGTACGGGAATCTTTTTCAAACCTGAGCTGGTACCGGGATCAGACTTGCCGCAGTCGCTAGGCTGCCGCGTCTCGGAAGCGGGGGTTGTTTCAGTCGACGAATTCGGAAAAACGAGCGTTCCCGGCATTTACGCTGCGGGTGACGCAACCTCACAGATGCATCAAGCTATTGCTGCCGCTGCCTCGGGAGCAATAGCTGCAGCGTCGGTAAACAATGAACTGAACAAAGAGGCTTGGCTGCGAGAATAGCTTGTTCATACGACGCTGTGTTGGCAGGTAAGAGGATAAGTGGAGCGGCCTACAGTTCCGTCGGCCGCTCATTTATTTTTTACACGCGAAACATAAAAGGATTATAGGATTGTACGATATCAGTAGAAAACTGATACGGTTTGACGTTCAGTTAAGACTAACAATGCAATACTTAGACAATTGCCTTTTAGGAAATATGCTCATACTGATTCTAGAAAATTCTGGTATTTGCCTTCGTTAAGAGTACATTTCCGTAATCATAGTGACAGCTTCTTTAGCGATTATTAATTTATCGCAATTCAGAATATTATATACATTAAGTGAATCAGCTACAGCGGTTTCTACACCAGGGATGTTATTGGCGCTTTTAAAAACAAAGTTATTTATCAAAGGTGTAACAATTAGCACCTTATTCTCCGCCCCAAGAGCCTTAAGCATAGCTGCGATAGACTTTGTCCTGTAATTTTCTAACTTGATCTCGTCAACGACAATGAATTCTTTGTTCTGTACTTTGCTAGATAATGCAGATTTTATAGCAAGCCGCTTAACCTTTTTATTGAGTTTGTAGCTGTAGTCGCGAGGTTTAGGAGCAAACACAACTCCTCCGCCACGCCAATGAGGCATACGAATCGAACCTGCCCTGGATTGATCAATTTTATTCTGCTTATATGGTTTTCTGCCACCGCCTCTAACTTCACCACGTGTTAATGCAGATTGTGTTCCACTGCGCTTATTTGCCAGATAATTTAGAACTGCATCATGCATAACCGATTCATTGGGAATAAGACCAAAGATGGATTCTTCGAGCTCCATTTCACCAATATTAATACCTTCCATATTAAAAATAGTAACATTCAACATTATTCTTTCCTCCAGATCCTAAACTTTCACGATATCGATACCCACATCCGCATTAAAAGCTTCAGTGTATTAGAAACCCTATTAATTAACGTTCTTTGTATATTTACGATAGCATCCATTATTTTAACCTCCGTTTGCCCTGCTACATTTTAGAAGAACCCTTTGTTATAAAGGTAACAGATAGAAATCACATAAACTATATACAAAACGGTTCTGTAATGTCTGGTATAACCTTTAAGAAAAAGTCCATAAAGGTAGTTTAAAAAAAAGATGATCCCGTGTGAGTACAGGGATCATCTTCTAAAAGCGTAGTGTTATTATTTGTTATAAATGATTTTTCTGATAGCATATACAGAAAGGTAGTAAGATTCTGCAAGTTCTTGAATCGAATTACCAGATGTATATGCTTGTATTATTTCACTATTTCGCTTATCAATCTCTTCACGAAAACCGGATAATTCTCCCCAATTTTTATGTTGATCTTTTATTGTGGGAATGTAGATATATTCACCTTGTACAAAATTTTGTAATTTTTCAACTAATTCTTTTGGGAGAATTTCATTAGCGTTGATATATTTCATGTAGACTCACTCCTTGACTAAATTTAATATCTCAAGTAGCAAAGCCAGCATGATTGGTGATGATGTTTTTCCATACAAATATCACCAAATATCTGTCTTTGCATGGAATCGAACATGGGTGATTGTAATATTCTTATGAGACAAAATTCATTCTCCTTTATTTGTTGTGTCCGTATAGCTGACCGCATGCTGCATCAATGTCCGTTCCGAATTGAGTTCGCACAGTGACTTTGATTCCCTTCGACTTTAAGATACTGACAAACTTTTGAACCCGATCTTTGTCCGATTGATGAAAGCTTTCAGGCGTCACGTCGGTTGAATTGTAGGGGATCAGATTGACGTGATATAAATGTTCCCAAGGACCTCTGTGCTTTAACAAAGCAGCAATGGCTTCCGCATGCTCATTTGAATCGTTTTCTCCTCGAAGTAATATATACGCAATATATACTTTTCTACCTGTATCACGAATATGCTGATCCAACTTGTTTAACACATCATGAAGCGGAAACCGATTGTTAATGGGCATTAGCTCGCTCCGCTGTTCGTCGAACGGAGAGTGCAGTGAAAAGGTCAGGTTAACCTGTGGGAATTCTTTTGTCAGACGATCGATACCCGGCAAAATTCCGATGGTGGAAACTGTAATTCTTCGATGCCCCAAGCCAAAGGTTCGTGGATCTGTTAGAATCGTAAGCGTGTCGAAGAGATTAGGATTGGCTAGCGCCTCTCCCATGCCCATAAACGAAACACTATCCAAGGCTTGACCATTTAAATGAAAGTATAACAGTTGATCGGTAATTTCATCAGCGGTTAGATTTCGTTTCAGTCCGATTGCACCTGTAGCACAGAAGCGGCAACCATATCCGCATCCGCACTGGCTGGAAATACAGTATGATTTCCAGCCGCGCTCATAGCTTAGTTGAACTGCTTCTATGCGTTCACCGCCCTCAATGGAAAAAAGCACTTTATTCACTTGTCTGGATGTCTTTTGCATGACAGGGGTTAAGTTCAAAACGTGTTCGCCAAGGTGCTTAATTAATTCGTTTCTTATACCCTTGGGTAGTATGGTCATTCTGTCATATTCACCAATTCTTTGCTTGAAGATCGCATCCGCAATTTGTTGAAACCGATATGCGGGTTGTTTCAATTCTGTCAATATGCGTTGAATCATTTCGTATTTCGAAGTTGATTTCATGTTTTTTCTCCTCTTGAGCCGGAGAAAATGCCTTAAGCACCAATAGAAGGTGCTTAACATCTACATTAACCAACTACATAAAACTCACGATGCATGCAGCTCTAGTCGCTATGTGCATCTATCGATAGATGGATAATGCTCCGGCATCCGTTTAGTTTGATCGTGAACCGTACCAACGGACAATGAACGGTTCATATGAACATTTACAACTTCAAACATTTATTTCAACCTCCTAATATAAAATAAGCATAAAGTTATATTACAGTTCGACGATTTTGGTGGCGATATTTTTACAAAATTCACTATCGTGCTCTACAAAAAGTATTGTCGGACAATGTTCCAGCAATAGTTCTTCAATCTGCATACGGGAAATGACGTCAATAAAGTTTAACGGTTCGTCCCATATATGGAGATGTGCCTTCTCGCATAAGCTCTTTGCGATCAGTACCTTCTTCTTCTGTCCGCCGCTGAATGAAGACATATCTTTTTCAAATTGTATGCGCGAAAAATCGAGTTTTCTTAAAATCGCTTTGAACAAGCTCTCGTCGATATCGTTCTGGCTCGCATAATCTGATAAGTTGCCCTGTAGATGTGAGGTATCTTGTGATACGTATGAAATTTTTAATTGACTACCTTTGCGAAATGTTCCTGTAAAAGGGATCTCCTCGCCAAGAATAAGTTTGAGAATACTTGATTTTCCCGAACCGTTTGGACCCGCAAGTGTAACGCGTTCTCCTTGTTCAACGGTAAAGGTTACGTCGTGGCATACTGTGTGTTCTCCGTAATGGATCGAAACATGCTCTAATTCCACCATTTTCTTTTTGTTATAAGCAAGTTGAGTGATTTTCAGGCTTTCCGAGCTTTCGATGTTTTTCAGGAGTTTGGAACTTTCCTCAATCGAGGATTGCTGTCTCTGTTCAATCGATTTGGAACGTTTCATCATTTTGGCGGCCTTGTGTCCGATATACCCTTTATCGACTTTCGAACCGGAATTGCGAGTGCCGTTTTTTGTTTTTTCTACTTCGTGCGACCAGTTACTCGTTCTCTTTGAGGCTTCGGATAGCCGTTTAATGTCTTTTCGCAGCTTGTCGTTCTCGGCTAGTTCATAGTTATCCTGCCTTTGTTTATTCTCCCACCAATCCGAGAAATTACCTTTTTGGACCTCAATATCAGTTTTGTTTATCGAAAGAATGTGATCCACGCAATTATCTAGAAATGCGCGATCGTGTGAAACCAAAATAAATCCATTCTTGGTTTTTAGATAATCGCTGACCAGCTTCCTTGCGTGAATGTCCAAATGATTAGTTGGTTCGTCGATAAGCAGGAAACTGTTTTCCTTCAAAAACAAGGTTGCTAGTAATACTTTCGTTTGCTCCCCGTTTGACATGGTTTCAAACGGCCGATACAACACATCCTCTGACACCTTCAGCAACGAAAGCTCACGTACGATCTGCCAATGCTCATAGTCGGGATAAATTTCGTCAATAACATCCAGGGTATTAAATTCCTTGTGTTCAATATGGAAGGGGAAGTATTCAAAGCTGACATTTGCTGAAATGGTTCCGCTGTAATCATATTTACCAAGCAACAGGTTCAGAAATGTTGTTTTGCCTCGACCGTTTCTTCCAGTAAACCCTAATTTCCAATCCGTATTAATTTGAAAACTAACGTTTTCCAAGATGTTGTCGTAGCT
Source organism: Paenibacillus sp. GCM10027626 (assembly GCF_042676285.1). Classification (NCBI taxonomy): domain Bacteria; kingdom Bacillati; phylum Bacillota; class Bacilli; order Caryophanales; family Paenibacillaceae; genus Paenibacillus; species Paenibacillus sp. GCM10027626. Next base: position 355,637 of record NZ_JBHTHC010000009.1, read on the forward strand.
ACCGTCATAAGCAAAAGTTAGGTTGGTCACATTGATTAAAGACATTGTCAAAAACCTCCATAAAAAATAAAGAGCTACAAGAAAGTTACCTTTCTTGTAGCTCAAATAAACAAATACTAAAATCTAACCCAATGAATGGATTAGATATTGTTATTTTATTTGAGTGAAGAGAATAAGTAACTTTCTTGCTTCAACAAAGAATAAAACAGTTTTTGTTTTATCATTCGTAAAATAAGCAAGAAATTTTACATTATTCTCTTCATCTCCCTTTGATTAATTACTTGCATTGTAGCACAACCAATTTCACATTTCAACTTTGTATCCATCAAGAAATCCACTTGATAAGATATAAAAAGAACCTAGGTTGTAAACCCAGGTTCCTTGCTCTGCAATAATCATCTGCTTTTGTGGCTTACAAACGCTACCTTCTGGGAGGCCGCCTTAGCCTCGCTTGTCCTAAGTGTTATCGCTTATTACGCGGGTGATCAACTTGTCTTACGCTCGACTAACAATACTGTTGCCACTCTTGCAGATGCTGTATTGGTATTTGTCTATTTTTGGGTTGTAGCGTATTTCTTAAACTGGGATTTGAGTATTGGAGGGTTATTGATTATTACAGCAGTTCTTGGCGTGATTGAGGTATTCTTTCATCGTTATATTGCTGGCGGGGGAAAGAAGGCTGCAACCACATGACAAAATTGACTAGAATAGAACTTCCGGAAACTTGGTTGCGAGTATAAAGATGTCGAAACGAAAAGCATATAATGTAATGAAAGTACCATCAGGTCGATGTCCACTGCGACTTGACCTTCCCTATTTAAAAACCCCGCTGGCGTTTGCTGGCGGTTTTTTAATTATTATCATGTACTTTTAATAATCCACTGCCGTTTAGGGAATACCAAGAAAGCAAACCAATATAACACACTGGAGGTTTTAGTTGTGAAGAAGCGAGTTATCTTCCTTCTTGTCTGTTTGACCTTATTACTGGCAGTTCCGGCATTTGCTCACTCGAATAATGCAGTGGCTGAATCAAAGCAAACATCGGAAAACAATATGTACATGGATGGAACGCGAGATGGATATGGGAACAATTACCGGGCTTATGCGAACGATCGTACTGGCTTCAATTGGGGATGGCTCGGGCTTCTCGGTTTATTTGGTTTAGCTGGTATGCGTGGCCGTGATCGCAACAAAGCTTAGTAAAGATCAAAAAAGAACCTAGGTAAAAACCTGGGTTCTTTTTTACTCTGCAACAAGCGGCTGCTTTTTCTGTGCATGGTAAGGAGGAATATAAGAGGAATCTTTTCCTGGATGCTGTCATTTAGTCGCATCGTCCCATTAAATAAATTGACCAATTTCGTTGCATTTCGTGTTAGAGAATGGGCATGTAATAGCTTACTGGCGGAAAAGCCAAATCCTAACGGTCATAAAATCATCTTGTCCCTCCAACACTATCAAAGGTTTCAAAAAGAGCCGATTCGGCTGCTGCCTGAAGCCTACATCCATGTTGATTTATTGAGGAGGAAAACACGTGTACCAAAACAACCAACAATTCAATCAACAACGTTTCGGTCAGCAACAACAGTTGCAAAAGCAATCGTACCATTCCCAATCGCCAGGGCAATTGCATTACCAAGGCAGCAGCTCTATTTCGGCGCAAAACAACGTCGGTCCAGTCATCTCCCATTTCGGATATACAGCGGGGCAACAAAACCAAGCTGTCGGACGTAGCCAAAACTTTCAACAAATTGCGCAATCCCAATCGAACCAGCCGGTGCTTTCCCGCCTAGGTTCGACTGCTGGACAAAGAAACTCGCAGCCTGTTATTTCCAATGCTGGTGGTTACTCGGCCAACCAATCGCAATTCGGGGGCATGCAGTCTATGGGCAGCAACTTCGCATCCGTGCAAGCATCGACGCCGTCTAAACCGGTTTACCAAGCTATTGGCCAATCACAGCAAGCTGGCCCGGTGATTTCCCATGTGGGAAGCTATTCGGCAAACAAACAATCACAGCAATTCGGCCAGAACCGTTTCTAAGACGTATAATCACAAGCAGAGGGCGGCGGACTGAAATGGTTCTCCGCTTTCTGTTTGACCAAAAAATTAGGAAAGTATCCGCCGAACTATAATCCTAATTAGCTTCGGTCACACCGGAGAACGATTTTACTGATCAACACCTTTCTAATATACTGGGATTTTTTGAGAGGTGTCCTGCGCTTTCCTAAGTCTATGTTCACACTTTGTTGCATACTTACTCAATTTCCTGTGTAATCTAAAAACGAAGATAACATTAGGGAGGTCTATACTAGTATGCAATTGGCGGCACACGAAGCACAAGACTTACATGAATTGGCAATGAGCTGTGTCAACTCTATTACGAATATGGCTTGCTTTATTAATCAGGTTCAAGACTCCGAATTAAAGGCCATTTTACAAAGGCATTTTCCGCTGCACATTCAAGACTACAATATCAAGGCGGAATATCTGGGTAAAGCGGAGGGGGCAAACTCTAAATTAATGGTTCCAGATTTGCAACCTGCCCTACAGTCTTTTATACAAGCTCCAGTACCCCCTGTATCTGTTACGCCAAGAACGACGGTTCCACAATTTAATGACCGGGAGATCGCTACTGCCTATTTACTCACATTGAAGCGTGCTGGGAGAGAATATGCTTGGGCGGCAATGGAAATGAGTAATCCAGAAATTCGAAGCTTCTTGGAAGATGCATTTCGCATGAGTTCACACCATGCCTATGATGTGTGGCAATGGATGGTGAAAAAAGGGTTTTACCCGCTGGAAGCAGCTCCTCAAACAACATTAAACACTTTAGGCCGTTTTTATGAGATTGTTCAGGAGCCAGTCGCCATACAGTAATGCAATAATGGTGGGGATGTTCCAAAATAATTCAGAAGAGTCAACTGTTGTGAACAGCATGTTCAACAGTTGTATGATCAGACCAAACTTCTTTAAAAACCCCGTTGGCTGGCAGTTGGCTGGCGGGGCTTTTCCACTTTATTTATTTCTCGCAAGCCACTCCATCGCCATCACGGTCCAATTTCTTATGAGAACCAGGATCGCCCTTATAGAACGGATCGGCCCATCACTTCCAGGATGTGTGTTCGAAATAGACCAATAGGGACTGCTTGCCTCTTATAAACTAGGCATTGATCTACATTGCTTAAAGATAAAAAAATCCCACTCGGTTGAGCAGGATCAGGGATTCTAATCTTCAGCTGTCTCAGAACGTTTCATTTGAAGTGGGGGACGAATGATCGCCAAAGTAGGAGCAGGAGTTCTTTTGGATGTCCACTTAATATACCCATTATTTTTAGCTCCTTTTAGCTTTATTGTTAAAAACAGAATTATTCTGCTCAGGAAAAGAAAATTTATGTGAGGTGTAAACAGGCTTCCAAATCGTATGCGCTGATTATAAGGTCTGACTTAGGGAGCGTCGCTTAATGTCAGATATGGATTGCTGCAATTCCGTAATTATGGACTTTTATGTTCATTCCAATGACTGATAAACTTACATAATAATACTTTAATTCAATAGGAGCGATAACAATGGATGGAGTGCGTTACAAAATAAGAGAAGTGCTGGACAAGAGCAAGATTGAGACATTTCTGCAGCAAGCGCGAATTGGACATCTTGGAATGGTCGATGGTCATTTGCCGTATGTTGTTCCGCTCAATTTTGTTTGGACAAATGGGAAGCTTTATTTCCATGGAGCCACCGGCGGGAGAAGAAATCAGGTTATGAGTGCTAATCCGGAGGTCTGTTTTACGGTTTGTGAAGAATATGGAACGATTACTGATCCGGTGCCAGCCAAGACGGACACAGCGTATATGAGTGTAATGATTTTTGGCAAGGCACAGCCCATCGTCGATCTGGATGAAGCTACACACATGTTGCAAGAGATGATTTATAAGTATGTGCCTGGTTACTATAATCGGCCGTTACCCCGGCAGCATGTAGACAAATACCGGTCAGCAGTTTTCGGAGGTCCGGTTCAGGTGTACCGAATAGATCCACATCATATCACCGCGAAAGAAAATCCGATTGAAGAAGAAAAAATGTTCAAACCTGGAAAAACCGTATAAGACCCCGTGTCGAGCAAAAACAAAGAGCCACGAGTCCTGATAGCAGAGACGGTGGCTCTATTATCCGGGGAAGCGGCCGATTTTCGGTGAATAACGATCGGCAAACCTTTAGGTCGCTCATCCTCGAAGGACTTCGATAGAATTTTTTCTCAATAATTTATAAAATTTTGGCTGGTGTGGCCAAATCTAACGGATACCACAGCCGCTATTTGCAAAAATTCGACCGATTTGAAATTGTAACGGTACTGTGCGCACCTATTTGATGATGATGAGCCCGATTTCGCAAGAAAATGTCGAATTAAGATCGCTCATTTCCGTTAGATTTCAAAAAGGAAGAGAATTGACGTAATAAGGTCCGTGGTTTCCATTAGATGAAATCGCTTTGCAGGCGCCCCTCCTTCAGAGCTTTTTCCCCCTGAACTCCGGTATTAGAAGAAAAAACTTGACGATAGTACCAAGGACGCCGTCAGGCGTTTTTCTTATATACTGGAATGAAATATGCACTTTTTTGGATTGCGCAAATAAACCAATATTGGATATGTCTAACCAATCCATTTGTTGATAAACTAGCATAGTGTTCTTCAACCATGCAATGTTATATATGCTGATTCAATCAACAGTCTTCATATAGAGAAGGAGGAAGGTCAATGTTTAAAGTTTTGGTATCGGATCCCATAAGCAATTTTGGATTGCAGCAACTGATGCGTGCTGAGGATGTGGAGGTCGCCAAAATAACAGGGTTGAGCGAGGAGGAGCTCATTTCCATCATCCGTCCCTATAATGCGCTGCTCGTTCGTTCTCAAACGAAAGTCACTCGGCGTATTATGGAGGCCGGTGTTCATTTGAAAGTCATCGGCCGGGCAGGAGTCGGTGTGGACAACATTGATTTGGATGCCGCAACGAGCCGGGGGGTTATCGTGGTCAATGCACCCGACGGCAATACGGTTACGACGTGCGAGCATACCTTTGCGATGATGATGGCATTGGCCCGGCATATTCCGCAAGCCTATGCCAAAACCATTGCCGGGTTGTGGGACCGTAAATCATTCCTTGGCGTAGAATTGCGAAACAAGATACTCGGTGTGCTCGGGCTTGGCCGTATTGGGATCGAAGTGGCCAAACGAGCAGCGGCGTTTGGGATGACCGTTATCGGCTACGATCCCTTTCTATCAGAAGAAAGGGCAAACAAATTGGGTATCAAGCTGACGACAGTAGATGAAATCATACGGACAGCTGATTTTATGACGGTTCATACGCCGCTAACGAATGAAACGCATCATATGATCGCCGGGCCGCAATTCGACGTCATGAAACGGGGAATGCGAATCATTAACTGCGCCCGCGGGGGGATTATTGACGAGTCGGCTCTTGTTGAAGCGCTCGAAGAAGGGATTGTGGCAGGCGCCGCTTTCGATGTCTTTGAACACGAGCCTCCAGCGCCAGATCACCCATTTCTAAGGCATCCTAAAATGATTGTTACCCCGCACTTGGGCGCGTCCACTTTGGAAGCACAAGAGAATGTAGCCCTTGATGTTTCCGAACAAGTTATTCATATCCTGCGAAATGAACCGTTTAAAAATGCAGTCAATATACCGGCCGTTCCAGCCGACCTGCTGAACAAATTACAGCCATACTTCACATTGTGCGAAAAACTCGGAAAAGCGCTTGCTCAGATGACCGATGGCGCCGTACGGGAAGTCACAGTGGAATGTTCAGGCGAACTTGCTGATTTGGATACATCGCCGCTGATCCCTTATGTGCTCAAGGGTATACTTTCTCACCATCTCGGTGCGGAACAAGTCAATGTTGTCAATAGCGTTCACCTGGCGAAATTTCGTGATATTCACCTCGTGGAGCGAAAATCTCTGTTAACCCAAAGCTCGTCCAACGACATTACGATTCGATTAAAGTCGACGATCGAGGAGAGATGGGTGACAGGGTCTGCTCTGCCCGGCGTCGGGGAACGACTTGTTCGAATCGGTCCCTATCCGGTTGATATTTCACCTGAAGGATATGTTTTGTTGATTTCACAGAAGGATAGGCCGGGCATCATTGGGCGTGTTGGAACATTGCTTGGTGATAGCGGTATTAATATTGCCACGATGCAAGTGGGACGCAACGAAGTTGGCGGTTCGGCGGTCATGATATTAAAAATCGATAAAAAGACGTCCAAGAACGTGATGGAATCCTTACTCGCGATATCGGAAATCAAACGCGTACGGGAAATCTCCTTTGACTAACTTAACTATGATCAGCAGAAAGAGGGTAGGAGACATGGGCCATCTAGTTGAAGAGAATCTCAAAACCGTGAGACAGCAGATGGAACTGGCTTGCCAAGCCGCGGGGCGCAAGATAGAGGACGTGCAATTGTTGTTGGCGACCAAAACTGTACTGCTTGAAAAATTGCAAGTGGCCATACAAGCGGGTGAGACTCTATTTGGGGAAAACAAAGCACAAGAACTTCGGGGCAAATTTCCGCTTATGCAGCAGTATAATCAGGTGGAATGGCATTTTATCGGACATCTGCAAACGAATAAAGTGAAGGACGTTGTCAAATATGTTACGCTTATTCATTCTGTGGACCGTTTGAAATTGGGGCAGGCTCTGCACAATCAGCTCGTCAAAGAGAATAAGACCATGGATATTCTGGTACAAATCAACACGTCCTACGAAGAAAGTAAATTTGGTGCTTCTCCGGAAACGGCACTGGAGTTGGTGGAACAATTGTCCCAGTTCGAAACGTTAAACGTGAAAGGCTTAATGACGATTGGAAAACTGAGTGCTACAAACGACGAGACCCGGCACTGCTTCCGATTATTAAAATCTATTCAAACACACATTAGAGAGAAAAAGTTTCCGCGTGTAGAAATGGATATCCTCTCGATGGGCATGTCCGGTGATTTCAAGGTGGCCATCGAAGAAGGAGCAACCATCATTCGCGTAGGGACAAGCGTATTCGGCCAACGTTACTTGCCGGACGGCTATTACTGGAACGAAAATGCGCGCCAGGACGATTAGGAGAGAGGCAGGAGAACGCTTATGAACACAACATCATCCCCTTCGCTGCGCGGCCGCGATGTGATATCGCCGACCATAGCCGCTTTAATATCTGTCATTGTCAACTACGGGGGCACCTTTATTCTCGTGTTTCAGGCAGCAAAAGTCGCGGGTTTAAGTCCCGAAATGACCGCTTCATGGATCTGGTCGATCTCCATTGGAGTGGGTATAACCGGGATATGGCTAAGTTATCGATACCGGGAACCGATTATTACGGCTTGGTCAACACCAGGCGTGGCTTTTCTCGTTTCGGTATTAGCGGTAACCCCTTATCCGGAAGCAATTGGTGCTTACATGATCTCTGCAGTAGGATTTATTGTTTTAGGATTATCGGGCATGTTTGAACGTTTCGTCCGGCTTATTCCTCCAGGCATCGCTTCCGGGTTGCTAGCAGGCATTTTACTGCAGTTTGGCATTTCAGCCTTTGGAGGAGCGAAAGTTGACCCATTGCTTGTCGTTGTACTGTTTGCCGCTTATGTCGTGCTAAGACGGTTTACATCCCGCTATGCGATTGTTGGCATACTGGCAATCGGACTGATTTATTTGATTTGTGTGGGGAAAGCGGATTTCAGTACGATCCAATTGACGATTGCCTCACCGGTATTTGTCGTTCCGGAGTTTTCGTTACATGCTTTATTGGGCGTTGCATTGCCGCTGTTTATCATTACCTTGACGGGACAATACATGCCTGGAATGCTCGTATTGCGGAATGACGGGTTTAAGACGAGCGCGAATCCGATTTTGACCATAACGGGTTTGGGTTCGCTCCTTGCAGCACCATTCGGCTCGCATGCTTTTAATGTAGCAGCCATTACAGCAGCGATTTGCACAGGGAAAGACGCGCATGAGGATTCGACAAAACGTTATATTGCAGGCATTGCCTGTGGTATTTTCTACATTGTTGTCGGCATTTTTGGCGTGACGTTGGCTGCTTTGTTTTTGATTCTTCCTGCCACCTTTATTGCAACGTTAGCGGGATTGGCATTGCTTGGCACAATTGGCGGCAGTCTTGCGGGCGCTTTAACGGATCCCAAGGGACGTGAGACCGCATTGATTACGTTTTTAGCAACAGCCGCGAATGTGACTTTGCTTGGTGTCGGCGGCGCATTTTGGGGACTTGTCGCGGGTTTGGCAGCACATCTAATGATACATGGGAAATTTCATAAAAAGCAATACGTGCTGAGTGGAGTACAACAAGCCGATCAAAAACAATAGATCGGGTGCTGAGGGAACTGGATGGCAGCATAAATTGACTGTAAGAAAGAGCGCAAATCCGGGTGGGGATGCTTGTATTATAAAAGCATCCCCGCAAGACGATGAATGCCTTCTTCAATGGCAGCTTCATCTACTTTAGCAAAACCCAATACCCATCCTTTTCGATCGCTTTCCAAACAATATGTGCTAAGCGGATAAACACGGATTCCTTTTTCGAGCGCCAGGTTCGTCATGGCTGCTTCGTCAAACGATTGTTCAGCTTCAAGAAGCATATGCAACCCTGTTTCTACGCCGCTTAGTGTGAAGTGTTCGCTCAGACCTGTCGCGATGATTGCCTTCGTCATCGTTTCGTGTCTGCGCCGATATAGATTTCGAACTCGTCTCATATGACGCATGAAATGACCGTGTTCGATAAAATGAGTAAGCGTCAATTGCTCCATAATCGGAAGATGGCGGTAGGTTAATTCATGGACATGAGCAAGCTGACGAATGGCCTCTTTGGGACCAATGATCGCCGATATCCGAATACCAGGAGCAACCATTTTGGAAAAACTCATCATATATAACGTACTTTGAGGCTGCTGGCTGAACAAGGTTGGAAGCGGGTCGCCGCGATATCGAAATTCGCTGTCGTAATCATCCTCAACAATCCAAAACCGATGCCCGGCGGCCATGTGCAACAATTGTTGTCTGCGAGGCTCCGACATAATAACTCCAACCGCGCACTGGTGTGATGGTGTAACAAACACAAGTTTGGATTGTGGGTGAATGCGGTCTACACAAAGCCCGTACTCGTCGACAGGAACGGGGACAACTTGCATACCTCGATACTTCATCGCCATCCAGGCAGCAGGGAAGCCGGGATCTTCAACCGAAACCGTTTCTCCTTCATGTAAAAGGGCTTGGGCGATCAAATCGATGCTATGCTGTGCGCCTGAGGTTAATATGATTTGATCGATATGCACATGAACGCCCCGTTCAAGTGACAGATAACGTTGAATCTGTTCTCGTAGCGGCAGGAATCCATAGGCGTCGCCGTAAGCCCAACTGTCCAGGTCTGTTTCTGTGGAGGCCTGTAAAAACGATTGTCTCCAATTTCTTTGAAAATGTTCATCCAAATAAGGCTCGTGGGGACTAAAATCGATCTCTACTTTTCGATTTTCTTTGTCTCCGAACCAACTGTGCAAATGGCCGACTGCAGCGTTCAATAAAGGCAATTCTGGGGGGACGGGCCCTTGGGGGGCAACATCCTCTGAAGAACGAGTCGTATATATCCATTCGCTAACTCTTGTCCCGCCGCGGCGAGAGGTTACGGTGTACCCGCGGCTGAATAATTCCTCGTAAACGATCTGTATGGTTGAACGGGAAACGCCAATCAATAGAGCGAGTTCGCGGGATGGGAGCAGCAATTCGCCCGGCGGCCATTTTCCGGTCGTAATATTATGGATCGCTTGGTCCAGCAGTTGCTGCCAAATGGGACGTTTATCATCCCGGTTAACTTTTAGCATTCGATTCACCTCCAGTGTTTATATCGAAATTATGGATTGTTTGAATCGATTCAGTATGGATGTTTCATGACAATCCATTGATTGATATACTACCATGACAATAGTTGTTTTTGCAACGAAATAAGCGGATAGAGAGGAACATCTTCATGAAATATTTGGAGCAACAAGACAAAGCAGTGGCGAGCGCCATTCGGCAAGAGATTGCACGGCAGCGGGATAAAATAGAACTGATTGCCTCAGAGAACTTTGTAAGCCAGGCTGTTATGGAAGCCACGGGTACGGTACTGACCAACAAATACGCTGAAGGATATCCGGGAAGAAGGTATTATGGCGGATGTGAGTATGTTGATATTGTTGAGCAACTTGCCATTCAACGTGTCAAAGAGCTTTTTGGCGCTGAACATGCCAATGTACAGCCTCACTCCGGCGCTCAGGCGAATATGGCGGTCTATTTTGCATCAGTTGAGCCCGGTGACACGATTTTGGGCATGAATTTATCCCATGGCGGCCATCTTACACACGGGAGTCCGGTGAATTTTTCCGGAAGATTCTACAATTTTGTTCCTTATGGTGTCGATGCACAAACGGGGCGCCTTGACTTTGACCAAGTGCGGAAGCTCGCTCATAAGCATCTTCCGCGCATGATCGTTGCTGGCGCCAGCGCTTATCCACGAACGATCGAATTTGAGTTTTTCGCCCAAATTGCGGCCGAAGTTGGGGCCCTTTTCTTTGTGGATATGGCGCATATTGCGGGAATTGTCGCGGCGGGCCTGCATCCCAACCCGGTGCCGCACGCGCACTTTGTTACGACGACAACGCATAAAACGTTGCGAGGACCAAGAGGCGGTGTCATCATGTGCCGTAAACCATGGGCGCAAGCCATCGATAAATCGATTTTTCCCGGGTCACAAGGCGGCCCGCTTATGCATGTCATTGCGGCAAAAGCGGTTGCGCTAGGCGAGGCGTTGCATCCGGATTTCAAAACATATATGGAAAAAGTTCTTGAAAACGCCAAAGTATTGGCTGAGACATTAATAAATGAAGGGTTATCCGTAGTCTCGGGTGGAACAGATAATCATATAGTTTTGGTTGATTTGCGCACGATTGGACTTACGGGCAAAGAAGCTGAAACAATACTCGATGAAGTGGGGATTACGGCTAATAAAAATGCTATTCCTCATGATACGGCAAGCCCGTTAGTAACGAGTGGCATTCGCTTCGGGACCCCTGCTATGACGTCTAGAGGATTAGGGCCCAAAGAAATGAAAGAAATTGCCCGGCTTATTGGACTTGCCTTTAAAAATCCCAAGAGTTCGACAGTTAAAGTTCAGATATTAGGAAGTGTGCGTGACATTACGTCTCAATTTCCTTTATATGAAGGACTTCAATAGTTGGATAGCACGAAAATTCGTTACATTACAGGAGGGACCGCCGATGACCTACGCCTATAATTTCAATGCCGGTCCCGGGGCATTGCCTCCGGAAGTATTGCAAGAAGCACAGGAAGAATTACGAAATTTTCATGGGATCGGTGCATCGATTCTAGAAATATCCCATCGAAGTAAACCATACGAAGCTATTCATAATGAAGCACAGCAAAGGATTAAAGAATTGTTGACTCTTTCTTCTGATTACGCCGTTTTATTTCTACCGGGGGGATGAACATTACGTTCGAAGCATTCAGTCCAGCAATCGAAAATAAGCTGCTTAATGAGCTGGAGCAAGAAGGATTTATGGGCTTAAAAGGACATCGAGATGCAGGACATCTGCGTGCTTCCATTTATAATGCTGTACCTTATGAGCATTGCAAATCATTCACGGATTTTCTTGCTGATTTCCAAAAACGAAATGGTTAAAAATACAATACCTGCGCGAACAGATATGCTGAACAAAAAATAAAATTTTTTTGGATCTGTCGATTTTATCGTTCTCCGTTCGTTGGATTAGTAGAGGCCGGGTAAAACAAAGTAGCTGAAGGAGTTGTTCTTCCTGATGATTTTGCCGATAGAATGAACAATTACCCCAAGTTTGTTGTTTCTACGACCTTGCAAGAGGCTTCGTGGAATAATTCCCAGCTCATTAAGGGGAATCTCGTGGAAGAAGTTTCTAAGTTAAAACAGCTGCCTGGCAAGGATATTCTAGTCGCCGGCAGTTGCCAATTAGTAAACACATTGATGCAACATGATCTTATAGATGAGTATCGACTCATGGTGTTTCCTCTTGTTCGGGGGAGGGGAAAGCTCCTATTTAGTGACACTATTGATAACAAGACTTTGATACTTGCTGATACAAAGACGTTCAGTACAGGCGTCGTTGTTCTCACCTATCATCCTCGCCGGTTGTAACCTAAACTGGACTTTCTTATTAAGGAAGCAAAAAAACTTCAAGCATGCAGTTATATCATCCGTTTCTGAATGATATGTTCTGCTTGCTTGAAGTTTTCCGCTAGTTGAGACCGTTCTGCAGCATGTTTCGCTCCGAATCCAGTTGGCTAATACGTTTTACATATTCGCTTGGATTGCAGCCATAATGCTTGCGAAAGGCCGTCGTGAAATTGCTGGCGTTGCTATAACCGACTGAAGCAGCGATTTCGCCAACGTTCAAACTTGCTGCTTCCATATACCAAAGGGCTTTCTCCATCCTTTTTTGACGCACAAGCTCAAAGATCGTCATGCCAAACAATTCGCGGAATCCTTTCTTAAGCTTGAATTCATTCATTCCAACCCGCTTGGCTAACTCGCGGATAGACAGTGGTTGTTCGAAATGATTTTGCACCAACTCGCGGGTTTGCTGTAATTTGGTAATATCATCACGGCGAAGCAGCATGCTTCCGCCAACAGAACCATATTCGTCCGACTCGCCAAACAATGCGATAAATTCAAGCGCTTTGCTTTCCATATATAGCCGTTTCATCGTTCCTAGATGTGTGCAATGGATCATATCGGAAACACATCTTTGGATGGCTGGAGTGTCTGGGTAACGATCAATATTTCCACGATAGTGTCTAAGCCAGGTTTCCATTTGTTTTTTCTCCGTCAAATCTCCTGCATAATACAGCAGTTCGTCCGGAGTGAACCTGATTTCCAGCAACTGATTTCGAATGCCCGCTTTTTTCTCTTCATAGACCCGAACATCTTCCAGGAAAGTAACATTGCCTATTTTTGAACTCGTATGGCTTTTCTTACCGTTCCATTCGTAATTCATTTCTCCGCTTACGCAATAACTCAATTCAAATAACTGGCAGGATTCCTGGAGCTGAAGTTTCATATCTTCTTCGAATGTAATATCCGTCATCATGATCTCCATCCCCGGACGAATTCGCGTCCTTGTCACGTATCCCTTACCTATATGAGCAGGAATGGTAAGCCTCTGTTCCCAATTGGTTTGCTGAACGTGTCCCTCTACCATTCTCGTAAATTGATCAAATAATTCATGAATCGTGGTTATATTTAAAATCATCGTTAATATCACCTCCTTGACGCTTGCATGATTGCATTGTACTGTATCCCATGATTTACTTTCAACATTTTCAATGTAGATATCCTTCGGAAACGAACGATAGATCTACATTGCTTGAAGTTTTTTTCTCCCTTAACAAGGAGAGGGGCTCCCTCAACAGGTAGAGAAAAAACTCAATGTGAATGATAATCATATTTGTCGGAATGATTAGCCCGAACGGTGGATTGAGGCCCATATCCTACCAGTTGATTTCCATTCATTTCAGGCGACATAAAACGGTTTTCAGGCAAGTTTAGCATTTGAGGAGGAAATACAATTGACCAATCATCTTTCGACTTCATTACAAGCAGACGAAAAACTGGAGCAGCAGGTTGATCCGCGCCGCTGGTATGCGCTGGCGGTTATTCTGCTGCCAATATTGCTTAATTCATTGAACACCTATATGATTCAGGTCGCGCTTCCGTCTATACAGAACAGTCTGAAAGCCAGTTTTTCGGATGCACAGCTGATCGTCGCTGGCTTTTCTCTCAGTCTGGCCGTAGCACTCATTGTCAGCGGGAGACTTGGCGATATATACGGCAGAAAACGGCTGCTGCTTATCGGTGTGAGCGGGTTTACGCTCATGGCAATGCTAGGTGGATTGACTTCGAATCCAACTCTGCTGATTGTCATTCGGATTGTACAAGGGCTCGCCGCGGCACTCATTCAACCCCAGGTGTTATCCATGATGCAGGTTAATTTTCTGCCGCGGGAAAAAGGCCTTGTTTTCAGTATTTACGGCGCATTGATGGGATTCGGGTTCGCATTTGGTCTTATCCTGGGAGGAATTCTTGTCAATTGGAACGTGTTTGATCTTGGCTGGCGAACCATATTTTTTTTCAATGTTCCCTTCGGTATACTTGTTCTTCTGTGTTTGCCGCTTCTGCCGGAGTCGCGCGGCGGGCGGACGCAAAGAATCGATTGGATCGGCACCTTCTTAATCATGAGCGGGTTGTTTCTGCTTGTTTATCCATTGTCTGAGGGGCAAAAACAGGGATGGCCGCAGTGGATATGGGGTTGTTTGATCCTCTCGCTTCTGCTGCTGCTTGCTTTTATCACAGTCGAGATTCGAAAACAAAAACGGGATGGGGACCCCCTTGTTGATTTGACCATTTTCAAACAACGCTTATTCGGAGTGGGGATGACTTCAGTTGTTTTGATCTATCTCAGCATGTTCTCTTTCTTTTTCCTCTTAACTTATTATTTGCAGTTTGGCCTGCATTTCGATGCACAAGAGACGAGTCTCGCTTTTTTGCCTCTGGGCGGCGGTTTTTTCCTGACTTCTCTGCTGTCATCGCGAATTGTTAGCAGGTGGGGGATGGTTGTGCTGAGAATAGGCGCTTTGGTAACAGGGATTTGCTTTTTTTTATTCATTGTGTTGCTGTATATGGATGCGATACATCTGCTTAGTATTCAATACATTGTGCTTTTGCTTTTATACGGTTTGGGACTTGGTCTGGTCACAACGCCTCTCACTCGCGTCGTACTGGGCACGGTTCCGATGAAGGATGCAGGGACAGGTTCAGGCTTGTTTAATACGTTCATGTATTTGGCCAGTTCGTTAGGAGTAGCGTTGATCAGTATTTTGTTTTCTGCCTCACTGGGACAGTCTTTGGCAAGTGCTATCCTGTCAGACTATGCAAGGGCGTTTTCTGTCTCTTTAGCCGCATGCGGAGGACTTGCTCTGACTGCATTTGTTTGCCTTTGTTTCCTGCGTGATCGGAGAGCCTCGTAAGAGCGATATTTGTTGCCGGAAATCGTGGAGCCGGCCTCGATCTACTTCTAATATACTTCTAATATTGCAGTCCTTGACGGCAGAAAATGAATGTAGTAATATAAACTTAATTTAATTAAGGGGAGATTTTGATGTCCGGGGTCGTTCTTAACTAATCAATTCCATATTTGAGGTCTTTTTTGCCCTTGAAGTGCCATTTGCTGGAATAGCATGGTTTATTTCTTGCTGGCTTAGGAAGGCTTCAGAATTAGTTAAGAACAACGGATATAATCTAAGCCCTAGGGCCAATTCGTATGATTACCCACATCCGTGCTGAGTTCAGCGCGGATTTTTTTTCGGTAACGATGCGGAAGGCTTCTATTTAAAGGCAGGGATGACGTATGTTCATCTCTGCCTTTTTTTGTGTTTTTAGGAGGGTTGAGGGAGAAGTTGCTTCAGGATACAACTTGGACTGAGGGGTTGGAGAAGGGAGAGACATGATGGCCATCCGATTGATTGAGGCGAAAGATTTACAGGAAATAGCGGGCTGGGAGCGGGAGATCGCGATCATTTCATTTGGCGAAGAAGCAATAACGGATATTGCTTTTCATTTGCGAAAGCTGGAGAAAGCAGTGCAGCGTGAACGATCGGGGATGCTGGTTTGGGAGACAGATGAATGCATCGCAGGATGGATGTGGATGAGCGGCAGGATGAATTCCGTTACGCAGGACGTATACATGCAATTCAGAAGCTTCTATATTCGTGAAGCCTACCGCGGTACGCCCGGGGTGGACGCCTTGTTTGGAGCGGGGATGCAATGGGCGGTAAATGAAGGCTGCCAAAATATTGTGGGGCATGTCCATGTTCATAATCTGCCGATGCGTGCCTTGTACAAGAAATATGGCTTTACCCCTACCCACCTCACGATGGAATATCGGGTAGGCCGCAAAGAAGAGGAGGCACAAAATGATTAAATGCTTGATATGGGATCTGGATGATACATTATGGCAAGGCACATTAGCGGATGATGAACGTGTCATGCTTCGTCCGGGAGTCCGGGAGGCATTGCTGGAACTGGATCGCAGAGGGATTATGCAGAGCATTGCCAGTCGTAATGATCCGGATCAAGCAAGCCAAAAGCTGATTGAACTGGGGATTGACCATTATTTCCTTTATCCGCAATATAGCAGAGGATCGAAGGTTGCCTGTATCCGAAAGATCGCTCTGGAGATGAACATCGGCATGGATACACTTGCCTTTATCGATGACAATCCGTATGAACGATATGAGGCAAGTACGTATTTGCCAGAGCTCTATGTATACGATGCAAGTGCTGCCGCTGAGCTTCCTCGGCTCCCGGAACTCAAGAGCAGCTTATCGCAGACAGGAGCTGAGCGCCGGCAGCAAATGATGTTGCGATGGGAGAGACAGATTGCGGAGCGTATATTCAGTGGTACGCGAGAGGAGTTCCTCCATTCATGTGAGATGGTATTGTCTTTGCGCAGCGCACAGGAAGGAGATCTTTTACGTTTAGTCGAGTTGGCGACACGTACGACTCAGTTCAATAATCTTGTTCAGGCTCCGACCCTTGCTGTGATGGAAGAATATTTGCACGCGAAGCGACGTCACATTTATTTAGGGCAGATGAAGGATCGTTTTGGCAATCATGGCATCGTTGCAATGGCTATGGTGCAGGTACGGGAAGCAGCAGCAGAAATCGAGCTGTTCTGTATTTCCTGCCGGATGGAGGGGCGGGGTATCGGGACGGCTTTTATGGGAGGCGTTATATCCCGTATACACCAGGATTGGCCGTCATTGGACGAAGTCATCTGTCGTTATCGGCCGCAGAAGCGGAATCGTCCAGCCCTGCTCTTGCTGCAATTGTTGGGATTTAGCCGGTGTATACAAGAAGATGAGGTATGGACTTATGCGCGAACGTTTCCTTATGTCCACACAGACTCGACATGGATTCGCCTGGAAATGGAAGGAGCATCTAGGAATGAAGGGTAACATGCATTCGTTTGATTTTAGGGAACTCGAGACTAGAGTGATGGCCAGCGTGCAAGCTTTGTTAGTTGTAGCAGACATAACACCAACTACCTGCTTGCTTGGGCAACAGGGGGTGCTTGATTCTGTCACGACTGTAGCATTGATCGTGGAATTGGAGCAGGAATTCGGAATAAGCATAGGCGATGAGGATCTTACATTGGAGAATTTGTCTAATGTAACACAAATCGCAACCTTTTTGATGAACAAACTACATGAAGGAGAAATAAAACTATGAATGAAATAAATTTAAAAAAATTGGAATATGACAAAATAAAAAATCAGCTGATTGCTTTCACCGTTTCATCCGGTGGGAAATTCCTTGCAGAGCGGCATCAGCCCAGCTCGGATGAGGCTGTCGTCAAAGAATGGCTGAAAGAAACGACAGAGGCTGCAGCATTGCTTCAAGCAGGAACAAGTGTGCCTTTGTCGGCAATGGAAGGAATCGAGCCTTTCCTATCTGATCTGGGTAAAGGGAAAATCTACACAGAGAGAGAGCTGGGTCATTTGGCCAACTGGCTCAGTTCGGTAGGTCATATGAAGCGTTATATGAATGACAAGCGGCAGATTGCTCCGACCATTAGCGGCTACTCCGATTCGATGAATGATTGTCCAGCCATGCGAGAGCAGCTGGAACGATGCATACGAAACGGTGTTCTTACTGATCAGGCCAGTGCAGCTCTAGCCGATGCCAGAAAACATATGATGTTGACGGATTCTAAAATCGAACGTAAAGTGAGCCAAACATTGACCAAATATAGGCATTCGCTGCAGGAACATCTGGTCAGCAGGAGAAACGATCACTATGTACTACCGGTGAAGCGGGAGTATCGGAAGCAGGTACCGGGTACGGTGTGGGATGAGTCGGCAAGCGGTCAGACTGTCTTTATCGAGCCGGACGATGTTGCTGAACTGCACGCAGAAATGCAGATGTGGAAGGCTGTAGAGGAGCGCGAAAGGATGATCGTACTTTCCGGGCTTTCGGAAATGGTGGAAAGTCAAGGCGAACAGTTGAAATGGAATCTGGAAGTGATGGCCTCCTTCGACTTCATTTTCGCTCGCGCCAAGCTTTCACGCACTTGGGATGGTATTCGCGTTCGACTATCGGCTCATCCCATCATCAAGCTTGTGGATGCTAGACATCCATTGCTAGGCAAGGCATGTAAACCGCTGAGCGTATCACTTGGTCGACAATGGCGGCAGCTCATCATCACGGGACCGAATGCAGGAGGAAAGACGATTACACTCAAAACAATGGGGCTGCTGGCGCTCATGGTACAGTCGGGTCTATTGATCCCTGCGGGAGAAGGAACGGTCTTCGGTATTTTCGAGCATGTACTGGCCGATGTTGGTGACGGGCAGAGCATCGAACACTCGCTAAGTACATTCTCCGCCCATATGGCGACCGTTAAGGAGATGTTTGATGTGGCGGGAAGACGCTCGTTGTTGCTGCTGGATGAATTGGCAGCAGGAACCGATCCTGGCGAAGGGATTGCGTTATCCATTGCACTGCTGGAAGAATTGCTGGAACGCGGATCACTCGTAGCGGCGACTACGCATTTCAATGAGATCAAACGATTTGCCGCGCAGACTCCGGGATGTGCGAATGCGCGAATGGCATTTGATCCCGTCACGCTCCGCTCCTTATATCGATTGGAAATCGGCGAGGCCGGCGACAGCTTTGCCTTTGCGATCGCCCGTCGCTTCGGGCTGCCGGAGCATGTGGTAGCGAGGGCAGAAGAACGGGCGACAACAGGAGATACAGACAAGAATGGAGAGCGGCTGAACTTGGAGAGTAAGGCAGCCTTTATTCCGTTGCCAGAGGAAGATGAGGAAGAGGATGATGGATTTGAGGGGATTAATGAATCCCCAGCCAAGGAGCACAACGGGAGACAAACAACGGTTTCCGGGGCAGGAGGTGAACAGGAGGAATTCGATGCCAATCAAGGGCCGCCCGCCAATCGCCCGCTGCAAGTCGGCGACAGCATATGGATTCCATTATTGAAATGCACAGGAACGATACAGCAGTTGGAAAACAGCAAGGATGAGGTAGTTGTGGAGGTTATGGGCAAAAAACTGACCCTGAGCAGCGGCCAGCTGTCACGGGAACTCCCTTTGTGAAAATCGCATGCAGACTAGTGGGTCTTGTAGTCCCATGCAATCGAACCAATCTGAAGGACAAAACTTATTGTATAACAATCGGCCAAAGCGTTGTTTGCTTTGGCTGATTGTTGAGATAAGCCCATGAGTTTGATTGCCCCTTTGCAGTCAAGCATTATGAACAAATAGTTATTGGATTCGCCAAGCTCAAACTTATCAAGGTACTTGCATGTTGACTCCACTCCGGCAGAAAAATAAATTCGGCAATCGATCTTGTGGGACCAGCCCACCGCGGGCTTCCCATGAGGTTAAATGAAACGCGGCCCTATACTCTACTGGAAAGTGAAACGAAAGCGGCTTGGCTATAGAACGATTCCCAGGAACCGTATTGACGTGAACTCAAATTTGGTGTATTTTATTTGTTGTACATACAAAGGAGGTAGCTGAGAAGATGACACTCAACGATGATGCTCAAGTAATTACGAACAAGGATGAAGCATTTTTGCACAATTGCATGTACTTTACAGCTAATCGTTTGAGCAGGGCGATCACTCGAATTGCTGACGAGGCATTCGCAACAACAGGGCTAGCCCCAGCCTACGGATATTTGATTCGCCTTGTAATCGGCACACCGGGCATTACGCAGAAGGAGCTCTCCGAGAAGCTTTGTATTACCCCTTCTACGTTAACGCGCTTTGTTGATAAGCTGGAGGGAAAGCAGCTTGTTTTACGGCAAGTGCAAGGGAAAACTGTTCTTGTCTACCCAACTGATAAAGGCAAGGAATTGGAACCATCCTTGCGTGCAGCCTCCCGCAAATTGAAAGAAATGTACGAGACGGTACTTGGTAAGGAGCTTGCCGACCGGCTGACGTCTGATATCGGAATAGCTGGCAGACAGCTGGAGTAATCATTTTTCATTTTGTTTTGTATGTACAAACAAATATTGGTGAGATGAGGAACGTTATGAACACAACAGATTCCCATGATACAATGATAAAAAAACCACGCTTCTACTATGGCTGGATTATCGTTCTGCTTACCTTTTGCACCTTGCTTGTGTCAGCGGGCATCCGCTCCCTGCCAAGTATTCTGCTTGTTCCTTTTCAGAATGAATTTGGATGGAGCAGAGGGGGCATATCCAGTGTAATCTCCATCGGTATTTTTTTATATGGCTTAACCGGGCCATTCTCGGCCTCATTAATTCTTCGTTTTGGTGTCCGCAGAGTGGTCATCATTTCATTATCTGTATTGGGTGCAAGTCTGGCTGTCACGCCTTTTATTCAATCGCTATGGCAGTTTGAGCTGCTGTGGGGTGTTGTTTCAGGTCTTGCGACGGGCATGATGGCCAACGTACTTGGGGTCACGGTCAGCAATATCTGGTTTGTCAAGCGCAAAGGCTTAGTTATCGGCTTATTGACAGCAAGCGCTGCTACTGGCCAACTCCTTTTTCTCCCGTTATTTGCCAAAATGAGCTCTGATTTCGGTTGGAGATACGCGATCTACACCGCAATAGCAGGTATTATAGTAGTTCTGATTGCTGTGGCAGCAGGGATGCGAAACCATCCTTATGATGTAGGTGCTGCCCCATACGGTGCATCTGATGTTGTGAAGCCACCCCCTTTTAGCGGCAATATATTTTTGACACCACTGCTGCATTTGCGTTCTGCCGTCAAAAGCGGCACTTTTTGGCTGCTTGCCGGCACGTTCTTTTTCTGCGGTTTTTCAACCAATGGACTAATCGGCACACATCTTATCGCAGCATGCGGAGATCATGGGATGCTTGAAGTTACAGCGGCGGGACTATTGGCTATGATGGGCTTGTTCGATTTGTTTGGCACTACGATATCTGGATGGCTATCTGATCATTTCGACAGCCGCTGGCTGCTGTTTTGGTATTATGGGCTGCGCGGATTATCTTTGCTGTTTCTGCCGTATGCACTGGATGCTTCCCCCTTTATGCTTATCGTATTTTCAGTATTCTATGGGCTGGATTGGATCGCGACTGTTCCGCCGACTGCAAAGCTGGCTAGCGAGAAGTTTGGGAAAGAATCCTCTGGCATAATATTTGGCTGGATCGTCGTTTTTCATCAGATAGGCGCTTCAACGGCCGCTTACGGCGCAGGCGTGATGCGCGATTGGCTGGGCAGTTACTCACAAGCATTTGTGCTGGCGGGGTTTGTATGCTTCTTCGCATCGTTAATGGCAATAAAGATTCGGAAGTCCAATGCTGGCTTAGCAGCAGGGATGAAATGAAAAATCCGATCGCGACGGGGGAAGAGTAAAAGTCGAGAAGCCGCGCCGGTGTGATGGTTAAAGGGCTGTGACAAGGTTGGAGCAATGTCCTGTTGCAGCCCTTTTTCAGTTTAGACGAGATTCGGGAGCAATTGTTCCAATTTTAATTGAAGCTCATCTGTAATCCGGCTCATCGGCAAACGGAGAGTGTCGGACGAAATAATGCCTAGTCGGGCAAGCGACCATTTCAGAGGGGAAGGATTGGATTCATGAAAGAGATTTTCAATTAATGGCACAAGAAGATCGAACGCTTGTTTAGATGCAATAACATCGCCTCTGCTAAATAGATTAAATACGTTGACAAAGGAACTTGTTTGAACATTCGCCGATGCCAGAATTCCGCCACGGGCGCCTTGACTTAACATGGCATGAAAGTAAATGTCATCTCCGCATAGAACAGGTTTACAACTTAGACTGGTCAGCTTCGAGGTAAGACCGATATTGCCAGAGCTGTCCTTTAAACCAATAACCCCGTTCAAATCCAATATTCTCCTGGCCGTATCTGTCGTTAGTCGAACTCCAGTACGGGATGGAACTTCGTAAGCAATTACTGGCACGCCGACTTGGGAGACCTTGCGAAAGTGCTCAAGAATGCCCTCTTGCGATGGCCGATTATAGTAAGGAACAATGACAAGCACTGCATCGGCGCCTAATTGTCCCGCCATTTCTGTTTGCTGGACGGTGGAGGCCGTGTTGTTAGTTCCTGTGCCAATAACAATTGGCATACGCGTTCCATTCTCCATCATCGCTTCTTTTGTCGCGTTGACGAGCTCCGTGACTTCTTCCCAGGATACCGTGGGAGATTCCCCGGTGGTACCGTTAATGACCAGTCCTTGTATATCATGTTCGAAGAGTGTGCTTACATAGTTCCTGTACGAGTTCAGATCCAATTGTTCATTCGCCTGGAAGGGGGTTACAACCGGCACAAATATCCCCTTTAAGTTCTGTTCGTTGAGCATCATATCATCTCCCCATGCGATTTAGTAATCTTAATTTATCAAATACAGACGAGAAGACTCCTTCCTCAAAGGGGAAGCTTAGGTAGGAGATGAATCGTCTTCGGACAAGGGTGGCAACTTTGCCATCTCAATTGTCCGACATGATTTTAAAGAAGTTCCTTCTCTATTTGAAATCGAACTGGTGTTCTGATATAATGATAGATATGGGGGGATTGGAAATGAGTATGAATACGATCACGATCAAACTTCCTTTGTATCGGCCAACATTGGTGAAACAAGACATGTATAAAACGATGCGCTCCCACTTCTCACAAGCTAGCAATCAAGCCCTTCTATACCTACAGGAGTCCCCAATACGCAACGCAACAGAGCTGGATCGCCTGCTTCGTTCCATACCTTTACCATCAACACTGCTTCAAGAAGCAAGAAAACTGGCTGTCAGCCGGTATCAAGATTGGCGGAAGCATGCCAATACCAAGGGTTTTCCTTCCTTTCGAGCAAACATCTCGATCCTGTTTGACAATCAGAACTGGCGGCTCCGTTTCGATCAAGGACACCTGAAAATCGGCATCCCTACCATCGAAGGCCATCTAACCATCGATA
>NZ_JBHTHC010000010.1:0-295827 GCF_042676285.1 Paenibacillus sp. GCM10027626
TATCAATTAAACGCTCGGGAGCTACCGCTGTACGGGTGGCTCCCTCCCCCGGAGAGGTGGCTCATTTTTCCCGGAGCACTGGCTCACACACAACCGGAATGACGGCTCTATTTCATCGAAATATTCACAAACATGCCAAGACAGCAGAGCGGCGGACCCCAGTTCCGTTATTAGCCTCAAATCACCCCGAAAATCCGGCAAAATCCATAACTAACGGATTCGCTGTCCGCCAAAGCTTCCAATCACCTTTTTTCGGGCAAATAGCGGATCGTAGGTCCGCATGCCTTTTGGTTGGCTACTCATTATCCATCTCCATTAACAAGTCAGCGTGATCGAAAATCGTTGTCTACATTAAATTGACAGCCTCTGTAGGATGATTAATCCAAAACGGATGGGTGTCAAGCAATTAAGAAACTCAGCCATGGCAATGTCATGAAAAAAGGATAAAATAAGGCGGATTTCAGGAAAATAACGTTACTGACATTATAGACATTTGTTAGCGGTTCAAAAATCTTGATTTTACCTTGAGAAGGTTACCAGAGTTCATCTGTACAGGCTCTGTTAGTAACCGTCAGTCACTGATTTAGAGATTGAGCCAGCTTTTATTTCAATCTAAGTATTTGTAGAAGAATGCGACGCGAAAGAAATTCAGGACATCCTGCTCAACCCTATTTCAATCCACGCATCCGTGCACGATCCGACGATGGAATCGGAGTTTTCAACGACTTGCTGTAAATTTCAATCCACGCATCTGCGTAGGATGCGACGCATCGATTGCACATGAGGTACAAGTCCCCAAATTTCAATCCACGCATCCGCGTAGGATACGACGGCGGATTTGCGCAAAAATGATCCCAAATGATTTCCTTTTTGCACATAATCACACATTTTTTGACTTTTCAAGAATACACTAGAACGTTTTTAGAAAAATTTGATAGATTTTTCGGTGCGAATGTCCCGGGAAAATCATGTTCACTTCACATTCGCACCTATAAAATTAACGGTCCTTCTATATCTAAAGACTCCTTGACTCCGACATGTTCGACTTTGCCTTTTATAGTTGTTTCCCAATTGATAGAAACGTAGACTATCCTGCTCTTGATCTACGATATCTATTAATTTCAATTTTAACATTGTAAACTCGGTAGCGTCCACAACACATTCAAACACAGAATTTACTTTCTCCTGTTTTTTTCTGCCAAGCCGTCAAGTGAGAGGTACACATCGGGCTGTGTGATATATAATGTGTTGAGCAGCCTTTCATTCCTTGATTTTCCCTTCGATATAGCTTTTCACACTTCGTTTACTCAACAACTCAGACATGCAAACATGCTGCAAAGAGCAGCTTTGGCAATGCGGGCCTGTCTTGACTTTTGGCGTATGACGCCTGCGATAATAATCCTGCATTTCGGCCGCAATCGTCCGCACCTGATGTTTGAGCTCAGCGGTTAACGGCACCTCGACTCTGCGCTTGATTTCTTCGTAATACAAGTAACCGGCATCAATATCGCATAGCAACGTTTCCTCCAGACAAATGGCCTGAGCAGCCAGTTGCACGACATCCTCGTCGCCTTTTTTCGGCTTGCCGCGCTTGTACTCTACAGGACTAGCTCGGTATTTTCCATCTGCATGATTTATTTCAATACCGCACTCATCTTGTGTAAATTCAACGACATCGCAAATGCCGGTCATTTGCAACGCTTCCGATTTTACAGGCATTGCCCGGACGATTAACTTATCTCCGCGTTTCTCGCGTAAAAACGGCTGGTCAGCCTTGCGGTGCAAGTGCTGACCCTCAATCGTTTTGACATTTTCCTGCCATTGCTGCTCAATATGAATCATTGCCTATTGCCGTTTGCAAAACTGGAAATGCTGTATGCCGGATAGCATGAGATAGTGATCTTCTTCCCTATCTTCCATCGATGACCTCAACGTTAAGCCCTTCCAGCGGTTGCAATGTAAATTCATAATCTGTATATTCCGAAGGTTCTTCAACAAGCCGCTTGACCGTAAGCGACCGATGAACTTTGGCTGAAGAATATTGGCCAAGCTTTGATTGATGCTCCCACCAGTATACGGCATGAACCTCCATGCTGCCTTCTGGTCTCGCGGACGATGCGTCATTTTCGAATAGCGATACTAAAGCCTGTTTCACCTTTTCAGCATCTTGATTCGTAAACCCGGTCTTCTCTGCCAATTGTGTATTAATGCTGCCATAAAAAATGTAAACGCCGCCATCAACACGATGCTTCATTCCCATCGTATCCGATCCTCTTTCTTTGCCCGGCTCCGAATTGACGCTTTTAGTAATTTGCATGCTCGTAATATCTATCGGATCAAGACTTATTGCCGGATGGATCGATACTGGGCCTCTTACACCGACCGAAACGCCAGCACCCTTGTCAGCCTTGAAAGCAAAAACCTGGCCAAAGCTGCGCACATCGATCCATTCCTGGCAAGCAATAGCTGCAAACTCGTCACTTGAGCCGGTTTTGGATTTCAAAATCTTTTCCAGCTCAGCATTTGCATCTGCGCGTTCTCTCAAGCTGCTGTAAGAATCCGTCTTTCGATCGTTGGACTGGACAAAAATGGGCTCACCCATATCTTGCAGCCGGTTGCGAATTTTCCGTTTCAGCGCGACATCGGAAATCTCCCCATACCCATCATAGTTTTGCCGTGGACGATTGCCATTCAACGGGTCTCCATTGGGATTAGCTTTCGTGACAGACAGCACTACAGCAAAGTCGATTTTATGATCCAAAACTGTCATTTCTCATCTCTCCCTGTTTGATAAATTAATTAACTTCTTCCGATTTCACGTCCAGAACTTCTTTCTTCTGATAGAGTTCATGCCGTTGACTGTAAAAGCCGAGCAAATATAGACCGGACAACGGTTTGTTGGTAAACTGATCAATCGGCATGCGGGCGCCAATTTCATCAATAATTTTGGAATAATAAGTCCCTTTTGTTCCCAGCTTGGCCTGATAGGGCTGTAAACTGGCTTGAATGATTTGCCATGTTCTGGCCGGATGCTTGGCAAATGAATTCATATAGCGAATCGCATTGCTTGCCCGCGTCTCATCCGAGAGCGCGCGTCTTTCCAATACATCCGCAACAGCGAGCAAGCGGCCAAACAAGTAGTCCCGATTGTTATTATCATTATCTAATGCCACTGCGTATCCCTCCCGCTTGTTAATTAAGGCGCAAGTAATGCTTAACGTCTTTTCCCATTCCCATTTGTCCATCGACACCGGATTCGATGCCCGATGATAGGCGCTCATCACAATATCGAGCGGTATTTTTTGTTCAGCATCATCAATGATGCATGATAGCATACGCTCCATCAAGCCTTTGACAACCTTGTCTCCAGCCCTTGGTCCATATGCGGCGAAAGCAATATCTTTCGTGGCGGGCGCTCCGTAAAACTGTATAAACTCACCATCATCATTCTTCCGGTAACGATGCAACCATGTACAGGTCGAATGCCATTTCACAAGTCTTGCAAAATAAAGCTCTTTATTCATACTTCGATAATACAGAACCGCCATTCGCCCGGTTGTGGCCGAATCCAAAATTAAAATATGAACAAGTGAGGGATCCTCGGCTATGGACAGCCGGTTTTTGTACCCGTCCAACGCCTTGGCTACTTCTCCAGCCAGTTCCTGATTGGTGAACGACTTTCGCTCCTTAACGATCGCTGCCTCCGGAGCAATCGCATACAAATCCTCGTTAGCATCAGGGGTATTAAGCTCTTCGTTTGACCAGATTAGGAATACACGCTGGTCAATCATTTTCCCTTGGCGATTAATGAGCCATTTCAACGCATTATGCGCTTTTTGGGACACTTCATAGCTGATACTTGCTGTTTCGCCGGCAGTTTTGAACCGACCGCGGAAGGTGAACCCGCTCGTATCATTCGCAGATATAAGCTTGGCCTTATCCGCTGCATGCCGTATTTTATTGGCGTGCTTGTCCGTACTTGGCAGCAGCTTGCCGGTGACATAGCATACTTCCTGAGCGCCCAACTGCTCACTATAGAAGCGAATAAAAGAGTCGTACATTTGCGGATCATGCCATACTTTGGTCAAATCATGCTCTGAACGAACATTGAACCGAACGAACGCGCTTTCCTGTTCGCCTGCAACGACGGAGAAAATGGCCGGTTTGCCGCTGTGCAGTTCATTGTACTTCTTGTTGTCGTCCCATTTCTCGATCAGCTTGCCGGCTCCATCAAGAGCCAGCACTTGCTCATTAACCAGATCTTCTATCAGTCGTCCTTTACTTAAATAACGATAAATACTGTTCACCTTGGGCACTGCATAAGGAGAGCTGCTCCAGCTTTCCAATTGTTTAATATATGCCGCAAAAGGCTCCTCCTTCTTCACCTTGCCTCCGAATTTCACGAAATCTCCGGCAACGTAACTCAATTTGTCATGAAGCGGATAAGGAGCAATCTTGGAGCCCGCGCGGCTCGCCGAGTCCTCCGTACAAGGAATTAACGTGCTCGTATCGCTCTTACTCAATACTTCAGCAGAATGAAACTGACCGTCCTCTGTAATCGTCACTTCGATATGAGCATTTTGTGTCGTATGGGAGACAGGCAGCAGCGTATACTCCTGATTGTGATGATTTTTAACGATTTCTCCCACACGATCAAGATTGGATTCATAGGTTGCATACAAATTCAGCAGCCAGCTCATGGATTCCCCTCCACTTCCAGTTGCGCGAGCAGTTCATCAGCCGATTCAACATTCGATTCGTTAAACCATTTCGGCTTCATATCAGCTATTTCCCGAACCTCGGTACATTGCTCAGGTCGGATAAACTTAATAACTCCATCTTTCATAACCGGATTCCAAAGCCGCACCTCGAACTGATCCCGTCCTGTCTCATCCGGGTAATTGATCCCATGAACCATCGTGCCGAGATGAATATCGCCATAATTGCTGTAGAAGCTCTCCCCTTCCCCGAATACACAAGGTTCGACATAAGCCTGACATTCTCTCGCTCCAAGAAAAATATCTCTGCGGCCTCCTGCCTGGAGTGAACGTTTCAAAATGTTATGATGCTTGTTCTCGTTACGGTCATAGGCCATATCAGGACGGTTCATATTAAACTCGAAATGCGCTCTCACTTGATAGCAAGGAGACTTCAAATATGTATAGTTCGCAAGTGTATTGCCCCCGCCATAATCGAGTGGCCGGATGCCTTTGGACTCCATGCGAATCGGATTCATGACCCGCACCTCATCAACAATCATAAGCAAGGTAGGTTTCCAATATATGGACTCTGCAACCCCTTTCAAAGCTTGATAAGTAGGCACCTGGTAGGATAGCTTCTCGCCGCCTAGTTTGGTTAAAGGATCAGTAAATAACGCATAGTCCCCGTAAACTATGAACTCTATCCCATTTCTCATTACCTCACCTCCAAAATTATTTCAATGATTTGGAGAAACCTTAAAATTCTAATTGCTTATTACAATAACTTCATCACATGATGTTTTTATCACAGAAGAGACCAGTTCACGTCTCGAATCAAAACTGATCCCCTGTCTGTTATTCCTCCAAAAATTAGTGGTTAACTTTCTTTTTGAGTAACGATATTTGAGTAGTCAATTTCCCGATTTCAGCATAAAGCACACTAATTTTCTTTTCATAATCATTTTTCATTTTCATGTTAATTTTGGAATCAACATCAATCAACTGCAAAAGGTTTTGAAATATCTTCTTCTTCCATTGATCAAGAATGATGTCATTAATACCGTGTCGGGATGCAAGATAGGAAATAGATTCATTCTCCTCTATCATTTCCAATATAAGCTTTGTTTTTAATTTAGAGGCATCCCTATTTCTAATAATCGCCATACTTGATAAAGCCTCCTCTTTCCTCCCTTTCTGATACATTTCACATCTTATAATTTTGATTTTTCTGATAATTGAATCATACAATATTCATATTTGAATTTCAATAGAATAAAATATTATATGAAATGTTTATATCAACTTTAAACTATGATAGAATAAATGCGTCGCTGATAAAGCGTGGATTGAAAGATATAGTATTTAATTCTAGAAACCTATCTCGTATAAGATAGGTTTCTTAAAACATCCGAAACTCGAACTCGCTGTCATTCTCAGGATCAAGTCCAAACTCCTCGTTATAGGCGCTTTCCTTCAAAGCTAATATTTTCCTTTCTTGGTAAGCGCACAGTCCATCGTTTTCAATCAGGCGCTCCCGTTCGAAGGGGAATATGTTCACTGTATATTTCTGAGCTCTGCGCAGCAATGCTGACAAATCCTCAATCGTCTTATCCCCGTTCAAGCTGGCGATAATTTTTTTCCCCACGTCACCATATGGCGCGATTACGGCAGTGTTCTCATCTGCAATAACCCGAAAATGTTCAGCTGCCGTCCGATAGCTGTTCCTGATAAAAAGCGGCAAGCTTTCCCGTTTTTCTACTGTATAGGCTTGATCGTAAGTATTCTCTTTCCTCTCACCGGCCAGCAATTCCGTCATATCCTTGCCAAGTGTGTTAATAAAGTAATTAAGACTAGATCTGAATCTGGTATAAAACTCTTCAAAATATCGGGTCATGGCCCGAGCAGACAGTATACTGCCCCTATAGCTGCCCGAATTTCGTTTCAAATCAATGAAAATTTGTCTTGCAATCTGCTTCCCTGCTTTAATTTTTGGCAGATGATCAAGATTCTCCCCTCCGTGATCGATCACATAGACATACCCTGTGTCCCTTTTTCCGTGACGGTTGCATCTACCTGCCGCCTGGGCAATCGAATCCAGTCCAGCCAATGAACGGACGACGCATGCAAAGCTGATGTCCACCCCGGCTTCAATCAATTGCGTACTGATGCAAATCACTTTTTCTTCCCTGTCAAGATGGCCGCTCACTTGTTCCAATATATGATTGCGATGAGCCGCACACATGGCCGTACTCAAATGGTAGACCGGAATTTCGCTATCACGGAGCAACAAATAGAGCTGTTTGACAACTGCTTTCGTATTCAATATGACAAGGACGCTTTGCACTTCGTCTATTTTCTCACTGATCAATTGAGCCAACCGCTCATGGTCGAATGTTTCATTACTTGCACGATCGATAATCTCTACTCTTTTGAAGCTTTCTGCCACATGCTCCAAATTGTCTATCATCTCGGCGTTTTTTCCGATCGCTAGCGGCTGCTCTACAAAATTCAAGGCTGGCTGTGTCGCTGTACATAAAACAAGACTACAGTTGCCATATACCGTCAAGAAATTAAGGGCGTAATTGAATAAAGAAACACAATGTACAGGCACTTTCTGTACTTCATCAAAAATAATGATCGCTTCGCTTAAATTATGCAGTCTGCGAATATTTCTGTTCCCCTTGGCGTAAAAAATATTTAAAAACTGCACCATGGTCGTGAAAATAATCGGAGAGTCCCAGTTATCTCTCGCCAGCTTCAGTTTGTGAGCTGTACTGATGAAACCGTCCTGCCGCTCATCATCGTCGTCTACATCGAAAATAACATTAGCATGGTGCTCCAATATATGTCGTTCATCTTTCAATATACGGCGTACTTCGTCCGCATTTTGTTCAATAATCGTTGTATATGGAACGACATAAATAATGCGCTGCTTCTTATAGAGCCGGGCATGCCGCAGCGCATACCGCAAGCTCGCCATCGTTTTGCCGCCTCCTGTAGGAATCGATAACGTATAAATGCCTGACGGCCACTGGGCGAATTGTTCGCATTTCTCCGACAGTTCCTGCCTTAACCGATTAATCTCCTCAGCAGCCTTCTTACTTGTTGCGAGAGTATTGAGCTTGACCATCAGCTTGTCATAATAATCCATAAACAACATCTGCTCATCAACAGCCGGCTCATCGGGTACATTTTCTTCAAATCGTCTCGTGTCGGTGCGGTCTGCATCAATTAACGCGCTAAAAACATACTTCGTAAGAAACATCAATCTGTTCTCATAAGTCCCTGAGAAAGGCTTAGCCAAATAAGCCTCCAATTCCGTGCACGCCTTAGAGACATAAGCTTCAAACTCCGCCATATTCATAACGTTGTCAAAAAAATAACGTTTTGCTTGGTTGAATTCTTGGATCTCCTTGTCTCGTACACGGTCCAAATATCTGGATTCCAGATCCGGATTCAAAAAATCGTGCAGATACGAATGATGCGAAATAATTGCATTGCCTACCACCTCGGCCAACAGCCAATTTAATCTGGATGGCGCTCCAGTGTGAAACATTTCGTAGAGCAGCTTTCCGCCGGCCGTCGAATGATCGACGCTTCCTCTCTTTGGGGCTTCACTGGGATTATTGATAGCTTCAAACAAGTACGTTTGAAATTGTTTGGTTGACTTGCCCATGTCATGCAGTACGCCCGCAAGGCCCGCAATATGTTTGACGCCAATTTTATCCCCATACGCTTCAGCCAACGTCTGTACACCGCGTAAATGCTCTTCTACCAGTTGGTGCTTGCCATCGTTTTCACGCACGTGAGCGATGCAGCTCATTAAAACACCTCCGATGCTAATCAGAACAGCAAATATTGGAACATTTGCACAATTCCATATTACACCATAACTTTACAAATGTTTAGACTTTTTAGGTTTATAGTAGTAGTTCTTTTGGTTTATAAACGCCATTTCAGCGCTATATATCGCTTTCTCCTTCGTAATGCCGCCAATTAGTCCCTTGACCATCCCTCATAATTCCGTATGATAGTATAGTGAGGGAGGGAACAGCAGTAGTGGGTAACCGGACATACTTAAGTGTACAAAATGCGGGATCTGTTCAATCCTCTTATGATGATGTCGCATTTGAGACTAATAATTTTATTGCACCGTTATGGTTTTCTTTAATGAGCGAGGAACAATATCAACAATACCGCAGTCGGCTGCTAACATCCTGGGAAGCGTATAAATCGAAAATAGATCAGGACAATGCGGAGGAATTGCCGGAGGCAGCTGCTTTTTATAAGGCTCTGGATTGGAGCATTTCATGGAAAGAGGGCTCAGCGCAAATGCAGCGGTGTGTGCCGCCGATAATTGAACATTTTCCGATGCTGGCATCTTATATGTCGGCTTGGCATGAGACGCTGCTTACGCATACCGACAGCTACGAGTCGCCAGTTATTTTATTGGAGCTGTCACAGTTTTTCAGCTTTTACGAGGAACCGCTTGAATATTTGGAGGCCATCGAATCATGCCTGCAGCTTTGGCACGACCCGGGCAATTCATGGTTTGCTTCGCAACAGCAGCAAATGGACAGCTACATCTTGGGCGGCGAGCATCTGCCGCGGGGCGGCACGCAAGTAAATGACAGCGGGGCGAAAGACTTTCCGGCGTCCCCCCCCAAACCGCCAATATCAAAGGTAACGGAGAAGGCAAAAAAAGAGGATAAGGGGCTCGGACCCCGCCGACGATCTTCACGATCGAAAAAGCGGCAAAAAATCTTGATTTGGGTTTTGGCAATCTTGTCTGCTGCACTAGCGCTGGGCGCCTATTGGTTGACGGACAATGGATGGCTGACCTTCATCGCCTTTTTGCTGCCCTCCATTGGATATATAGGAAGAAAATTGTAAAGCGACAAGTTCACACGAATCGCGCACCCGTTCACAACAAAATCTGCCCCTTATCTTCCCCAATGGAGCAGGGAGGATAAGGGGCTTCTCTTTGCCCTAAAAATTGTTAAAGCTCTTCTTCTAACGATAACAGTTTATCAGACAATTTATCGAGCTGATCAACTGCTTTGTCAGAATAAGTGGTTCCCTGATTCACTTTGGCATATCCTTGATCATACATTTTCGAATTTAATTTTGCACCGGCCATTGATTGCTTCATCATCGAAAAACCGTCAAAACGCAGCTGAGCATGCTGCAATACGTTTTTATGAATGGCGGTCAATTCTGCTGTTTTGGGCTTGATCAGCTTCAAGCTGTACAGGAATTTAGAGTAGTTCGGAACAACTTGTTTGTTGAATACCGCGTATACTGCGCTTTTATTGCTGCTATCCACGTACCGGTTGTTGTTGTACGCATCAAGCGCGCGGCTTTCATGCTCGGAAGCGTTGGAAACTTGAATCATATATGATTTGTAGTCGGCAATTAGTGCCTTCTGTTTATTTGACAGCTCAGGCTTTACCCGTTGTTCTGGCGTTTCTTTGTCAAATGTAGAGAATACGCGGAATCTTATCTTCACCGCAATGTATTCGTCATGTTCGATTTTAACAAAACCAGCTCCGCCTTTAACAGCGGTTACTTTAATTTCACGGCCTTCCGCATCTGCGTCCACCTGGCCGCCGACTAGGCTGTACGAAATATCGCTGTAATCTACTTTATTCGGATCGCAAGCCAATTTGATTGTAGCTGTTCTGGCCTCATCGTCTTCCTTAATGAACAGCACTTGCTTATCCACTGTAATTTTGCACGCTTGCAGCAAGCTCATCGCCGACGGCTTCGCCGCGGCAAATGGTACTGCGACAACCAGCATAATTGCTGCCGTCAGCAGAAATGATACTACCTTTTTCATTCTGTCTGTCTCCTTCTGTCATGATCATTTGGCCATGAAATATTGGCCGCCAGTCGTACAGGGCAAAATACGACCTGTTCTCTCATATTTCTACATATTTCCTCTAACCCCTTCTTTTTTTCCTAAAGTTTTCTTTAAAATTAGTCTGATCGAACTAGATCTCTTCGATTAAGGAAAATACTTTCGTTTTTATTCCTTGTAATTGTTCTATTGCTTTTTGGAAATACGACTCAGCCTTGTCAAGCTTGGTTTTGCCTTGATTGTATAACTTACGGTTGGATTTCCCTCCTGCGTAAGACTTCTTCTGTAAGGTGAAGCCATCAAGCTCAAGATCAGAAAATTGCAATACATTTTTATGAACAGCCTGTAATTCCGCTGTTTTAGGCTTCAACAATTTCAGTTGATAATTGACTTGATTTAGTTTTGGAATGACTTCCTTATCCAAAATGGTATAGATAGTCTTATTGACAGATGTAGTTGTGAGCAGCCGTTCATCGAAGGCATCGTAAACCTCAATTGATTACTCGAGAATTTTTATAAGCCTGACCATATACGAATCAAACTCAGCAATCAGGGCTTTCTCCTTGTTCGATAGCTCCGGCTTTACCCGCTGCTCAACAGTTTCTTTATCAAAGGTTGAAAACACGCGGAATCTCACTTTGACTCCGATATACTCATTGTGCTCGAGCAGGACGAAATCCGCTCCACCTGCCTTCGCTGTTACTGTAATGACACGTCCATCTTGTGCGGCAGTCACTTGGCTGCCAATTTCACTGATTTTAATATCATCATATTTCACTTTTTTTGCATCGCAAGCCAGCTTGATCGTCGCCGTTCTTGCCTTGTCGTCTTCCTTTATGAACAGAACTTGTTTGTCCACTGTAATTTTGCATGCTTGCAGCAAGCTCATTGCCGACGGTTTCGCCGCTCCGAGCGGTACTGCAACAGTCATGATGATTGCCGCCATCAGCAGAATAGATAATGTTTTTTTCATACTACTAACCCCTTCATTTTATATTCTATGAGGTTACTTCAACATTTTTCCTCTCTCCCCTTCTTTTCTACTAAATTCTACAAAAAAGGACGCCCGCTGCGGACGTCCCCTATCAGACTTTTTTATACCTTCGACAAAAATAATGATGTAGGGATCAGAGAAACAGCATGATACAATACCATTAATTAGGGAATGAGCGAAGAAGGAGTGGAGCAAGCATGGGAAATCGTTTTGCGGCATTTGCAGCCAGGGAATGCAAAGGATCAAGCCCGCTTTATGAACATCTGTCAGAAAACATCGCTGGCGATCATGAGCTGCTCAGCTTGGCTTCCTTCACCCAAAAAGGGCAGCCTGTCCCGAATCTCTTGTTTGGAGCCGTTCACTACTTGCTGCTTCAAGGGTACGAGCATGAATTGAAGACATTTTATAGAAGCGTTACGCCCCGTCCTAGAGAGGCTGCGGAAGCATTTCCTTATTTTCGCGATTTTTGCCAGCAGCATAGGGACGATATCCTCCCACTATTGCAGCAGAAGCTTGTACAGACCAATGAAGTGAGGCGATGCGCGTATTTGTATCCCGCATTTTGTTACATTCATGAGCGGGCAAAACGCCCTCTGGCATTGATCGAAATTGGAACGAGCGCAGGCCTTCAGCTTCTTTGGGATCAATATTGTTATTTCTACGATGCTGATGACCACGGAAATAACTATGAGCATGGAGATGGGTATGGAAGAGCAGCCTCGAAGGTGCACATACGAACAGAGATAAAGGGAGAACACCGCCCTTTTCTGCTTCGGGAAAGCCCCCAGGTAACCACCAAAATCGGAGTAGATCTACATGTTAATGACATGCACAATTCCGAAGACTTGCTGTGGTTGAAGGCATTAATTTGGCCTGAGCATACAGAACGGATCGCAGTCTTCGAACAAGCGGCTCAATGTTTGAAGCAGCAAAACTTGACTTTGATTGAGGGCGACGGCATTCAACTGCTTCCTAAGCTTTCCTCGCAAATCGCAGAGGATTGTGTACTTTGTGTTTTTCACACCCATGTCGCCAATCAATTTCCGCTTGCAGCAAAGCATGAGCTGACAGCACACATTCAAAGCATCGGCAAGCAGCGGGACATCTTTCATTTGTACAACAATATGTGGGATTGGGGACAGCTTCATCTTGATTACTGTCTTGACGGCAAGGAGTACCAAGAAACGCTGGCGGAGACTGACGGGCACGGACGATGGTTTCGGTGGAAGATGTAAAGAGATGCGGATCATGCAAAAAAGCCAACCCCAAATCTGGAGTTAGCTTTTTTGCGTTCATTCAATTGTCGCCGCTGCCTTGATCGTCAAAATGGTCATCTTGATCTCCATCACCGCCAGCTTGGCCTTTTGCGCCTGTTAACCGGATCAGGTAACGATAGGTGTGCTCCGACTGATCCTTTGCCATTACCGTAAGTTCCACCAAGCCTGCTGCATGCCTGGAGGCCGGATTTCCCTGTTGATTCTCATCTGCAAACGGCGTGTATTTGACGCCACTCACAATAGCTCCATTGCTTCCACTGCTTACTTTTGCTTTCAGCTTCTTCGGGTCGAACACGCTATCCGCAATTTCCAGTGTCGTTACGCCAAATGTCTTCAACGGCGTTAACGATTTTCCTTTATATTTCATATTGGAGATCACAGACAAATTGGATGCTGCAGCTTCCTCAATCCATATCGGATTGGAGTAAGCAAAGCCGGTACCTGCAAGCGGACCGATGCCAGAGCTATTCTCGCTTGCCCGCTCGCTGCGTACCTCCAGCCGGTAAAATTCCTTGTCTGCCACAGGCAGCTCAAGCTCAGTAACGAACGAATGGGCCGCTTGCCCAGTCAGGTCCTGTTCGAATACAATTTCTTGGTTTTTGTAGTCATCCATATTTCCGGTAACTGAATATTTGAGCACACGGATATGTGTCAGGTTGGAATTAGGATCATAGGCCTGAATGGTAAAGGGCACAGTTTCCGCATTCTTCAGCTTCACAGTCCCGCCCATGCCAATTCCGCCAATGCTAAAGCGCAGCTCAGGACCATTGGTTCCATAGTATTCGCCTGTACGCAGCAGCTGCAGTACATTTGCTTCCGTTAAGCTGTCCAGCCGTCCCTTAATATACGGGTCGCCTACTTTATCCTTCGTATGGCCGTCAGAGTTGGTGATGCCGTAATACTTTTTGTCCCCACGGATGTTTATTTCATCCCAAAACTTGAAGGCCCGTTCATTAATTCCGTTATCCAATGCATGATAGGAGCCGTTCCATACTTCCACCCCTGTAAAATTGCGCCATACATACGGCGTCTGGAAGGCAAAAGTCGGGATGAACGGATGCGCGATATAGAAAAGACCGTTCTGGCCTGCCACTTCGTTAATGCTATCCTGCCAGGTATATTCGGTTGCCGGATTATTCACATCATATCTTGGAACGGTGCCGAGCCCGTAAGCAAGCGCATGCCCGGCTGACGTCGTAATCTCTGTACCTGTCAAGCTAAGGAAATGCTCTGAGTAGCTTTGCGTCACCGCATCCGCATCCTGCTTCTGGGAGACGGTATTATGATCCATGTTCCATACCCATGACAGCAATCTTTTGTTATAGACGCTATCGGAGTTTTCCGCCACGGAATGAACGCCGTCGCTATGTTTCGTATGCGAGTGATTGTCGCCTGCATAATAGCCTGCGCCCTGAACATCAAAGCTGCTTTTTTTCGTCACTTGAAACAAGCCCGACCGGACATCCCCCTTCACGAATGACCGTCCGCCTTCCAGCGGGATCGCCTTAATCTTGAATTCAACCTCTCCCTTGGCGGCAAGCTGTGGAATGTCCAGCTGGCCTTCTTCCAGCAGCTGTACAAAGTAAGGCACCTCCACAGCAACCTTCAGCTGCTCCAACGGCTCATCCGTCACATTGCGCACCTTAACCGTCATATCAAAAGGGACGCCTGCCTTCAAGCCTGCTGGTACGTGTACGTCAAGCTCAGCATACTTTTTCAGGACAAAGCTGGCCTGTACTCGCTTGACAGCACCTACTTCAACCTGCAAGCTCTCCACAGAGTAAGCTTTATGGTCTGGAGCAATTTCATAATGGCCGTTCCGGACAAACATCTGATAATTGCCCTCGCTATTGGTTACCGTCTTACCGCACAGATTTCCTTCCGTATCCTTGCAAAGCACATCGGTAAAGGCAAGCGGGTTGCCAGCCTCGTCTGTAACCTTGCCGGAGATGCTGCCATAATTGGCTGCATCCTCCTGATCGCGGATAAACTTTGCCCAGAATTCCGCTGCAGCGTACGGTTTGTCAGCCGGGCCCGCAATATGCGGCAGGTGGTATATCGTAAATTGTTTTTGCTGGCCATTCGGAATGTCAGCCTTAAACCATGTTCCCATGAATATGCCTTCATGCATAATTCTGGACGGCTGCTGCTCTTCCGGCCAGATGATCGCATGTGCGGTCTTCCCGGAAAAGGCGTTATTAATTCCATTAAACAGATAATTGTCTGTCCAGCCGCTTTTAATGATGCGCTTTTCCTGACTGTACACCCAATCCCATCCCGGTAAATAGCTCTGCTGCTCGCCTGGCTGATCTGGGTCAATGATATAGCCGAAATCTCCGTCGAAATCAGTACCTGTCTGATTATTCAAGGTGATCTCCATCTTGATTAACGGCGTCCCTTCCACAATCGAGTAGCGGACAGACGCTTTCATCTTCGCATTGTTATCCCAATCGCCGTTGGCAATGATCGTATTTTGCGCCAAATGAATATCCGGCATCTGCAGCTTGGTCAACGGATGGAACCACGACCACTCCATATATTTACCGTTTGCTTCATCCTGCGGGGTTTCGCCAAGATCATCACTAAGAACAAATTCGGTGTAGTCTAGATTTTCCTGCATCGTCAATTTTGGAACGGCATCCATCATATGTCCTGGCGTCAGCGAGCCCCATTTGTTGTTGCCAGAGGCATCATTGCTCCAATCTACAGGGTCCTTGCTTGCTGTTCGCACCGTTCCGACCGTAAATTTAATTTCCGGGCTATCCAAATAGTAATAATCGTTGGCTGGCCACCAATCTCGTGACGTTCCTTCATAAGTAAAGCCGGGATCATCCTTGGTCACACCGCCGGTGATCTCTCTCGGAACAGGCGCTGATAATTGAAAATCAACCGTCGCAGCAGAGCCGGCAATCAGTCCCGATAATTCCCGTTCCTGACGGTGGGCTCCATTGTCGGCACTCAGAGCGGCGGCTTTACTTCGCTGTACATATAAGCTGTAAAAGCCTTTAGCGTCTGTAGTGGTCGCTGTGTATGCGTTGTTGTCAGACTCGGTAACAATCAACTCGACGCCAGAAGACGGTTGGCCCGTTTCATCGGTTACAGTACCCGAAATATGCACGATCTCGGCAGGATCAATGCCCTTCTTTACAACATCCGCCCAAAATTCCGCCATTTGATACGGCGCTGCCGCCGGTCCCGCAATATGCGGCAAATGATAGAAAACTAATGTCTTACTGTCACCTGC
Source organism: Paenibacillus sp. GCM10027626 (assembly GCF_042676285.1). Lineage (NCBI taxonomy): Bacteria > Bacillati > Bacillota > Bacilli > Caryophanales > Paenibacillaceae > Paenibacillus > Paenibacillus sp. GCM10027626. The sequence continues at coordinate 16,076 of NZ_JBHTHC010000010.1, forward strand.
TGCCATAGCCGCATCAAACCATACGCCTTGAATATAGCCTTCCGGCACCAGTGCTGCCGGCTGGTTACCTTCCGGCCAAATGACGGCATGAGCCGGATTCCCTGTAAACTTATCCTTCACGCCATTGAAAATATAGTTTTTATTCCAGCCTGTCGTAATCCATTGATTCGCCTGCGCCGTGCGCCAGCCCCATCCAGGTACATAACTATGCTGCTCGCCTGCCTCATCCGAATCGATAAAATAGCCGAAGTAACCGCTGAAATCCTTGCCACTCTCGTTCGTGAGCGTCAGCTCCATCTTGATGAGCGGCGTATTCTCTACGATGGAGTAGACGACTGATGATTTAATGCTGGCATCCTTGTCCCAGCCGCCGCTGGCGGTAATTGTATCGCCGGCGATATTGATGTCGCCCATTTCCAGCTTTTCAGTCGGGTACCACCACGTCCGGTGCAGCTGCTCGCGAAGCACAAATTCAGTATAATCAAGATTGTCCCGCATGCTGGGCTTTGGAGCCGCATCCATCATACTTCCCTTCGTCAATGACCCCCATCTGTCATTTCCGGAAGCATCCGGACTGTAGTCTGTAGGGTTCTTCGTACACAAACGGACCGTTCCAACCGTAAATTTTACGTGTTCATTCTCGATGTAATAGTAATCCGCCGTTTCTACCCAATCCCGCGCAGCAGGTCCATAGGTGAAACCCGGATCTGCCCGCGATACCCCGGCAATTGTTTGCCCTGCAGCCGCAGGCAAGCCGGTCAATTCCGGCGATGCCGCCGCAGCTCCGTCTGCAGCTCCCGCCCCGAGAGCACCAGTAACAAGCAAAGACGCTGCAGAAATACTCGCTATTCCGCGAACAAGCCACTTCTTCAACATGAATGCTCCTCCTTTCGGATTTCAGTTGAAATTCAGTTTGATCAATGTGACCGAATGCTGCGGCAGCCACAAATCCAGCTGCTCTGACCCCAGCTGCCGCTCTTCTGCCAAATCCAGCTCATGATCCTCATCGATTACAAAGCGCTGCATACGAAGTCCTGCCAGCTGCTCTGAAGCCAGTCCCGTCAACTCCAAGCTGTAACTGCGGGTTTTCCCTTCATAATTGCTGATCATAATCGCCAAGTGGCCGGCTTCATCCGTCGTGGCGCAGCAATAAATTTCAGCCGCTGTCTCGGCAATCTCGACTGCCAACAATTGCGGCAGTTTGGTCAGCTCATAGAAAGCTTCGAATGACCGGTATGCGGTGCGCGGTGCGCCATAATAGTCAAACAAGCCGCAAAATACTGCGGTCGGCTGGCCGTCGTAATAGTTGGCTGCATCGACCGGCGCCTGCTGCAAAATAGACAGGACGGCAGCGACGAACGAGGCGCCTACCGGTCCTTTGGCGCGTTCGAAGGTGCGGCGGCGAATAAACTCGCTGTGCTCCTGCCAGATGACGCGGAAGTTCGGCTCAAAATAGTTCCATTCATTAAAGTGGCTCTCCGCCTGCTCATAGCCGTGCAAATCAAGCTGCTCCCTGACATGGGCGGCATTGCGGGCGATCATCTTCGGATCGGAGGTATACGTATGCCACGAGAAAAAGTCCAGCGGAAGCCGGCGCTCCTGTGCATACTTTAAAAATCCGGCCATAAATGCCGTCTGATAAGAACCGGCTACTGCAGGCCCGCCGACTTTCAGCTCCGGGTTATAGCTTTTAATCGAAAGGGAGGCCGTTTCGTACAGCTGATAATACCGCTCCGGTGTACTTGACCACATCGCCGGCGGATTATCCGGCTCATTCCATATTTCCCAGTAACGAATGCCGTAATGGAAGCCGTCCGCCCAGCCTTCATTATAATGGCGAATAATGCCGATGCAGATTTGCGCCCATTTTTCATCATTTTCCGGGGGGTGGACAAAATATTTTTTCGCCGTATGCTCGATGCTTTCGCCCAACCGGTAGACAATCTCCGCTCCGGTATTGACGACTGTCCGGATGTATTCGTCCGTTGTGGAAAAATCGTAGCTCGCCGGATCGGCCGGATCCTTGGAGAAATCGGGAAATACCGTATGAATATCGACCTCGCGCGGATGCGGCCAATTCGGATCGTGCAGGCGCACAAGCGGGATGTCCACCTTTTTATAATATTTGGTTACGTCGACCAAAGCGCCGTAACAGACCGGCCCATTGTTGACGCCATGTATTTTTTTCACTGCTCCTGTCCGCTCATTGCAGCGAATGATGATATCTGACATTGAACCTCAACCTCCAGAAGATGATATCTTATGCTCGTCGCGATATTCCTGCGGGGTCATCCCGAACTGCTTTTTAAAAATCTTAATAAAATAGGCGGTATTCAAATAGCCTACCTGTGACGTGATCTCGAATATTTTCAGCTCGCTGTTTTTAAGCAAATAGATCGCTCTGTCCATGCGCACTTTGTGCAAATATTCCTTCAGCCCTTCTCCGGTCTCCAGCTTGAAAATTTTCGACAGATAAACCGGATGCAGGTGGACATGATCAGCCAGTGTCGCCAGCGTCACGTCCTTATCAAGATGAACGTGAATATATTCCTGCACGCGCTTGATTGTCATCCGGCGGTCGCTGGTCATTTCTTCCTGATTTTCGCTGGAAAAATAACGGCATAGCGCCAGCGCCCAATCCTTCATCGCCGGGATGGACATTAAGCGGGTAAGCGACGGCAGCTCACCGCTCGCATCGAAGCCGCGGAGCAATTGCCGCAGCGACGTGCCGCTGGCATGGGCAAAGTGATAGCAGGCTGCCGCCAGCGTATGGTACAGCTCGGCGAGCCATTCAGGCGAATGGGCCTGCTTGTCGCTTAATTCTTCGAAAAAACGCAGCAGCTTATCCTCCGCCTCCCGCCACATCCCCGCTTCGAACAGATGGATAAACGATGGCGGATCATGCAAATGGTGAATAGGTGCGATCTCTTCCTGGCCAGGCTCATCCTGCTGGACATTCATGACCAGCCCGATATCGTTGCCGATGCGCCGGCGCATCGTCGTGACCGCCGCCCGGTATTGCTCGCTCAATTCGGTCTCGATGCGGCCGCGATTCCCGACGACAACCGATACGCTGCCATTAATAAAATAGTACGTATTTTGATAGAGGCGCGAGGCGAGCCGGGAGACGAATTCCTTGTCCCAAATTCGCGTCCCTGCAGCCGCTTCTGACTTCTGCTTAATGACCAGTACGATATAATGGTGGGCGTCCTTGCATGTCCAGCAGTGGAAATAAGGCCCGAAAATTTCTTCAGCAATATTCGTCACCGTATATTCCATCAGCAGCAAATCATGCTGATTGTAATGATTGAAGGCGCCCTCCAGCCGAATCAGGATCGGCCATACCTCGTCGTCGGCAGCATACGGCAGCTCGAGCATCTCCAGCTTGCTGCCCAGATCGTCCATGCCGACCCGGCCTTCAAGTGTATTGCGCAGCAACTCGCTTTTGATCGTCGGCAAATGATGGCGTACGATGTTAAGCGTATTTTGATGTGAGCTGATCGTCTCCCATTTGTGCTGCAGCTTGTCGGAAATTTGCGTAATCGCGGCGATCAACTTCTCGTCGCTGACCGGCTTGAGCAAGTATTCCGCCACCTGCAGCGACAAAGCCTGCTTCGCATAATCGAATTCCGCATACCCGGTGAGCATAATATATTCAATATCGCCCGATTTTTTGCGAATCTGTTCGATCAGTTCAATCCCGCTCATGCCCGGCATGCGAATATCTGTAATGACAATATCGATATGATGCTGATCGGCAATTTTGAGTGCTTCTCTGGCGCTGTAGGCACAGTACACCTCATCGATTCGCAGCTGCTCCCACGGCATCGTATGCGCGATGGCATCCACAACAGACGGCTCGTCATCAACGATCAATAGCTGAAACAAAGTTCTTCCCCCTCTTGCCGCGCAATGATAAGCTCTGCCCGCACGCCGCCGCCCGGCACCCGGTACAGAAAGAGACCGGAATGCTTGCCGTACGTCAGCTTCAGACGCTGATTCACATTCCATAGCCCCATCGATCGCCGCACCTGCTCCTCGCGGTAATCAAGCGATTCATTCAGCTCCCGCATGGCGGCTTCATCCAGCCCTACACCGTCATCCTCAATGACGATCCGGTATTCCCGCTCCAGCACGATCCCCTTGATCGCAATTATGCCGGCGCCTTCCTTCGGCTCAATGCCGTGGATAACCGCATTTTCGACGATCGGCTGCAGCAATAGGCGCGGAATAATGAGCCGGTTCATCTCCTCCGGAATCATCGTCTCATACGTAATGCGCTTCATCCGCATATTTTGAATTTGCAAATAGTTGTGGATAACGTCCATCTCTTCCTGCAGCTTGGCTGTCTGCTCCCCAAGACGGATCGTATATCGGAAATATTCGCCCAGATTAAGCGCCATGGCCACGACGGTCTCTTCATCGCCCAACCGCGCCATATTTTTTATGTAGAATAGACAATTATACAAAAAATGCGGGTTGATTTGCGATTGCAGCTGCTTTAGCACCGCTTCTTTGGAGCGCAAGCGTTCCTCGTACACTTTTTCAAGCAAAGACTGCACCTGTTCTGTCATATCGTTGAACCGCTGAAACAGGAAGGAAAACTCGCTGCCGCCATTCATCGCAATCCGGCTGGAATAATCGCCGAGCCGCATCCGCTGCACATGCCGCACCAGAGCCCGAACCGGCACCTGCACATTGCGATAAAGCACATAAGCGGCGGCGATGCCAAGCACTAGTAATAGGGAAGTCGTGACGTAGAACCATTGGCGCGAGGTAAGCATCGGCGCCAAAATTTCCTCCATCGGTATAAAATCGACAACGTACCAGTCCAGCGTTTGCAAGCGAATATAGCTGGCCAAGTATTGCCGGTCGGCGAGTTCGACCGAAAAGCTCATCCGCGATGAATCGTTTAGCGCCGCCTCCCGAAAATACTCGTTAATAAGCACAGCCTTGTCTGCGTCCAGGGAGCGGTTGCCGATCAAGCCATGCTGCGCATTATACAGCAGGGGCTCGCCTTGTCCATCCGTCTTGTACTGGTCAAGCAAATCCTGCAAATAACCGATGGAAAAGCTCGTTTTGACGACCATCTCCGCCTTCTCCGGCTGGTCGTAGGCAAGCGAAGGCGAAACGGTAAACCAGACAAAATGCGGCTCTGCATATTCCGCTCTCCCGCCCTGGCGGTACTGCCAGCCTTCTTTAATTTCAGCCAGCAGCGCCTCATCGTCATAGTCGATTACCCGGGGCGAGGTCGATATTACCTCCTGGATGACGCGCGAGTACAGCGTAATGCTCGTATTCCAGCCGGTAACGCCCGAACGCTGGTTCATATCGTCAAGAACAAGCTTCTCCCACTCCTGCTTTTCGCGCAGCTTTCCGGAAATTTGCTGATATTCCAGCTCCTCGATTACCGGGCTGTTGGACAGCGTAATCGAATTTAACGCGATTTGATTGACCTTCTCATTCAGCTGCTTATAGAAAAAAGTCAGCTTGTTCTCGTTTAACGTCGTCACTTCCTGCTTGATGACTTGTACGGAATTTTCATTGTAAAAGTAGAACAAGATCATAACCGGAATGAGCAGCCCGAGAATAATAACGACGATTTTTGTGAAAATAGTGACTCGTCTCTCCATACGCATGTCCGCGCTCCCTGTTTTTAGTTTCACCATATCATAGACAGGCTAAGGGAGGCGATCATTATTTGTTAACATGCTACTTTCCGGCTACCGATGTATACCATTCATTTACTTCTTCCGTAATGCGATCCCCGCCCTGCGACTTCCATTCTGTGACAAAGTCGTCGAACGAATCGACCGGCTTGTCGCCAAAAATAATATCGCTAAAAGTTTTCAGCTCCAGCTTCCGCAAGTAATCCCACTTTAGCTTCATCGTCTCCGTGCTGCCGCCTGTATAGGCATTTTTGAACCGCGTATCCCGCTGATTCCAGACGTCGGTAGCCGACTCCAGCTCGATTGGCGGCACGAAGCCCGACCAAATTTTCTCATAAGGCGTCTCAGCTTTGCCGTTCGCGGCCACCTTAACAAGCGCGCTGACATTAAGTGAAGGAATGCGCGGACCGCCGTCCAGCAGACTGTAGAAAAACACTCGGACGCCTCCGCCCGGCACCTTGTTCAGGTCATACGTCACTTCCCCGTCAACCTTCGCCCAGTCATAGCCTTCCGCCCAGCCATGCTCGTATTCGCTGCCCGCTTCCGGGTTTACTACATGATCGAACAGATAATTGGCATACGTAAAGAAAATTTCCGGATGCTCCATATCTTTATTAATCAGCAGCGCGCCCGTATAAGGATGCGATCCGTAATGCATCGTCTTCCCGTCTGGACCTGTCGGCAGCTTGAACGTCGTCAGTTCGGCTTGCGGATTGTTCACATTCATATCGCCCATCGGCCATGCTTCCGACCAGAAAGGACCGGTGAAGCTGCCCGCCTTGCCTGCGGACATGAAGGAACCGGCTTTGCCTTGATCCCAGATGCCGGCTTCCATCGGAATATAGCCTTTTTGTACCCAATCCTTCAGCTTCGCCAGCCCTTCCTTGATTTGCGGCTGGACGGAACCGTAGCCGAGTTTGCCGTCCGCTTGCTCAAGCCACATCTCCGGCAGGCTGCCATAAGCGCCGAACACCCAGCTTAAGGAGAACATATTGCCATAGGAATCTTTTAGTCCGACGGCCGTCCCGTAAGTGTCGGCTTTGCCGTTGCCGTCGGGATCGTTGTTTTTGAAAGCATCCAGCATTTTCTCATAATCATCGATCGTGACCGGTTCGGGAAGACCGAGCTTCTCCATCCAATCCTTGCGCACCCATAGTACCGGATCATTGTTGTAATCATAATCCAGATTCGGAATGCCGTACCGCTTGCCGTCGCGCGTGAACTCATACCAGGCCGTCGGCGCTTCATTCATCGCCTGCTTCCATGATTCGCTGGCATATTGGTCAAACAGCGGACCGACTTCGCGGAACTTGCCGGAATCGATCAGCATTTGCGCCACCTCTCCAGCTGCAAAGACGACATCGGGCAGCTTCTCATTAGAGGATAGCATCAGCTTCAGCTTCGTATTGTAGGCATCGCTTGTATTTACGACAGACCACAGATTTTCAATTTTGATGCCAAGCTTTTCTTCTGCCCATTTGTAATGCACGTTGTCATCCGCGGTTTCACCATTTTTGAACGTTGTAGGGGTAGCAATTTTTTTGACCGTCGTAATCGTCACAGGAGGATCATATTTGCCGTTAATCATTGGCAGTGCTGCCTCTTCTTCCTGTTTTTTGCCTTGATCCCCGGTATTCGCATTTTTGCTGTTGTTGCCGTTGCCGCTTGCGTCTCCATTGCTGCCGGAGCAGCCAGCGATGGAGACACAGGCTGCGAGCAGCAGCATCAGTTGTCCCTTTTTCGCTAACATATCGTTGCTAATCCCCCTGACTGAAGTGAAGGTAAGAGTCTGCACTCTCCCGAGCTTGCATATGCACAGTATCAGCTGAACCTATTCTAATAGTAACGGCAGCCTGAGACAATTGAAATAATGGTTTGTTAACTGTCCATGTACTTTTTTTAAGCTGGGGAGTCTTCCTTATCATTTCCTTTACATCAGGCTAAGAAAAACATATGCGGTGTTAATGATGCGTCATATAGATCGGAAGTTCCTCATGCTAGAATGATCCATATAATCTCGACAAGCCTAGCGGAGGTGCGCGCATGAAATCAAATCAACCACAACCTATAGCAGCAAATACGGAGGAGGCGGCTGCCATGACATTGCAGACACGTCCCAAACGGAGACCGCTCTGGTCGTTCCATCTCATGCTGCTGCCGGCTGTTCTCGTCACATTGCTGTTTCAATATTTGCCGATGGCTGGCATCGTGCTCGCGTTCAAGGAATTCAAGCCTTGGCTGGGCATACTTGACTCGCCCTGGGTCGGCTGGATGCATTTCGACGACATGTTTTCCCGGAGCGACAGCAAGCAAGTCATATGGAACACCTTCATCATTTCATTTTTCAAAATTATGTTCATCATAATAGTACCTGTTATCTTCGCCTTGCTGCTTAATGAGGTACGGCTTTCTTTCTTCAAACGAACGGTGCAAACCTTCGTCTACTTGCCGCATTTTTTATCCTGGGTCATCCTTGGCGCAATCCTGATCGATATTTTGTCGCCGGAGAGCGGCTTTGTCAATCAAGTCATTACATGGCTTGGCTTTGATCCGGTCTTCTTTCTCGGCGATGGCGATTGGTTCCGCTTTACTGCTGTCGCTTCGCATATATGGAAAGAATTCGGCTTCGGCACGATTATTTATTTGGCCGCGCTCGCCGGCGTTAACCCCAGCTTATACGAAGCGGCCGAGGTCGACGGCGCCAATCGCTGGAAGCAGACGCTGCATATAACGCTGCCTGCGCTCGTGCCGATCATTGTCGTCTGCACCACGTTAGAACTCAGCAATATTTTGAATGCCGGCTTCGATCAGATCTTCAACCTGTACAATCCGCTTGTTTATGAAAAAGGAGATGTTATCGATACGTTCGTCTATCGCGTCGGGATTTTGAATCAACAGATGAGCTTTGCCACCGCTGTCGGACTATTCAAATCGGTCATCAGCTTCGCGCTCGTCGTGGCAGCCTATCGCATCTCTTACAAATACGCGAATTACCGCATTTTTTAGGAGGACTCCCGATGTACTACAAAACGAAAGCTTACAGGCTGTTCAGTTCATGCAATTATCTGTTTCTCGCTCTGCTGGCCTTTCTGTGCCTGCTGCCGCTGATTCATACGCTTGCGCTGTCGTTTAGCGGCCGCGCACCTGCCAACGCCAATCTGGTCGGACTTTGGCCGGTCGACTTTACGTTCGACGCTTATAAAAAAACGTTCAATAATCCGAATTTCCTGCATTCGATCCGCATTTCTCTGCTACGTACCTTGATCGGCACAGCAAGCGGCATGCTGATGATTTTTCTCGCGGCTTACCCGTTATCCAAAAGCAATCTTGTCTTCAAAAGCCGCTCCGTCTACTCCTGGTTTTTTATTATGACGATGCTGTTTAACGGCGGACTTGTCCCGAACTACATTGTCGTCCAAAAGCTAGGGCTGATGAACTCCATTTGGGCGTTGATATTGCCGGTTTCCGTCAGTGTCTGGCTACTTGTGCTCATGCTCAATTTTTTCCGCAATGTGCCGAAGGAACTGGAGGAAGCGGCGCTAATGGACGGAGCCAGCCAGCCGCGTATATTGTTCATGATCTTCTTGCCGATCTCGATGCCGGCCGTCGCGACCTTATCGCTTTTCATGATGGTCTTCCACTGGAATTCCTGGTTTGACGGCTTGATTTATATTACCGATTCGAGCAAGTACCCGCTCTCTACTTTTTTGCATACGATTCTTATTCAGATCGACGCGACGCAATTGTCCTCCGGGCGGGATATGGAAAATATATCGAACCAGACGGTTAAAGCAGCGCAAATTTTTATTGGCGCCCTGCCGATCCTGCTCGTATACCCGTTTTTGCAGCGGTATTTTGTGAAGGGGATTGTATTGGGGTCGGTGAAGGAGTAGGAAAAGCTACACGGACAGGAGAAAAAAAGTCCCCCGCCAATTGCCAGTGCACATACACCGGCGCCAATTGGAACGTGGGACTTTTTTCATCTTATTTTAACCGATGCACCGCTCCGGCTATACAGCCTGCCGCATTATTCGCTGCCCTTATGCAGCCAGCCAACTACAATGATGTCAAGTGTTCCGTCCCGTTTAACTGCAGCCATTTCAAGTATCCAGGCGTCAGCTCAACAATCGAAACTCCTGTATTGCTCTGCGCCAGAGAACGATACTTGTGGAACGGAATGGAGAGCGAACCGGCGATAAAAAGCCGATTAAGCGTATTGTGCCCCAGCACAAGTACTGTATCGCCTTCGTGCTCTCGCATTTTCTCCATATAAAAATTGTTGGCTCTTTCATACACCTCGTCCGCATTTTCTCCAGTCTCGCCTGCAGAAAACTCGCCAGGGTTTTCATTCCATTTTTTCCATGAATCAGGGAAATTTTGTTGGATTTCCTTCCGGTTCAGTCCTTCCCAGCGGCCAAAATCGATTTCGCGCAACCGCTCGTCGATTATTACAGGCAGCCCTTGCCGTTCGGCAATTGGCCGAACGGTTTCCAGCGCACGCTGTTGCGGAGAAGAATAGATTGCAGCAAACGGAATGGACTGCAAGTATTTAGCCGCTTGCTCCGCCTGCCGTTTTCCCTCTGCAGACAGGATAATATCGCTTTTTCCGCAGTAACGGTCCTCATCCGCATTCCACTCGGATTCTCCATGCCGAAGTATATAAAATACCGTCATGACTTGTCACTCACGCTTTCCTCTTGATAATATCCAAGCTTCACAAGCTTCTCGACAAACCGGGCATATCCGTCTTCGTATTTGCGGGTCATGGACCGATCGTCCGGTTCCACAATCCGTTCTGGCCGGATCAATTGTTCCGCTGCTTGCGAAAGACTGTGGTAGCAAGGCACGGCTGCAAGAACGGCCGCTCCTGCCGCTCCCTCCGTATGGGTCATCTTCACCACCGGTTTTTGCAGCACATGGGCGCGGATTTTCAACCATACCTGACTGTTGCTGGCCCCGCCCGACGTTTGTACGCAGGACACCTTCTCTCCAGATAGGCGCTCGACAATATCGTAAGACAATTTTTCCATATACGCGACGCCCTCCATACGGGCTGCATAACGTTCAATCGCACTGATCCCCGGCGGATCGAAACCAACCGCCGCTTCCGAGTAAAAAGGAAAACGTTCGCCTTGCCGCTTTAGCGGATACGAGAGCCACGCGGTCGGGATTAAGCGGCCGGCGGCCTCATTCAACTCGTCCAGATCGGCTCCCGCATAATCGCTGGATACCCAGTCGGCGCCTGTATTGCTCGCCCCGCCGGGCATCCAGAATCCATCCGGATGCCGGTGATTGTAAAATATGCCGAGCCGGTCTTCAAGCGGCTTGCGGGTGACGCCCTTGACGACCATCGTCGTCCCGATAGTCGTATTCCATTCTCCCGGCCGGATCGAGCCGGCCGAGATCTGGGACGCGCAGCCGTCCGTCATGCCGGTGACGACATCCACTGTCGAAGGCAAGCCGGTCGCTTCCGCTATTGCAGGATCAAGTCTTCCGATAACAGTTCCGGGAGAGACGACTTCCGGAAACCAGCTCCCCGGTAAACTGAGCTCTTTCCCGAGGTATTCCGGCCAGCTTAAGCGGTGCAGGTCATAACCGGTTTTCAGTGCGTTCGTGTAATCGGTCACTCCCCACACGCCGCTTAGCTTGCCGAGAATATAGTCGGCCGCATGGGCCCATAGCTTTATCCGCTCCGCTATTCCCGGGTGTTGGCGTACAAACCAAACGATTTTAGGCAGGCCTGCGGAAGGATTAAACGCTTTATAGCCCTGAACTGCATTCCGCTCCGCTATTCGTTTGCACAGCTCCGCTTCCTCGCGGGAACGCGGGTCGCTGTACATAAGGGCGGGACTCAAAGGTTCATAGTGCGAATCCAGTGCAATCACGGTTCCCGATGTGGAGGTAACGGACATAGAACGCACAGCCCCCAAGCGGCCTTGCCGCTTCAATTCAGACGCGATGTCCTGCAGGCAGGCTGTGACAGACTGCCACCACCGGGCCGGGTCCTGTTCCTCTCTCGATAATCCGATGAGAAACGTATGGCTCCGGGAAGATACGATCTCTCCACAATCATCCAAAGCAACAATACGCACGCCTTGTGTCCCGATGTCTACGCCCAGATAGATTGGAACTTGTTGTCTGTTCATTTCTTCCCCCTTCCTGTCTGCCCATCAACCGTTTTATTTGGGGAAATAAGTGCTGAATCCTGTTCTCGCTTCCGCCATCTGCTTGTCGCTCAACAGTTTTAACGATCCCAGCGCGCTGGCTCCCCAGGCCAGTTGCGCCATATTCTCGATAATTTCCGCACGCTGGAAAGCAGAAAGCAAATCAGAGCCGACGGCAATGACGCCGTGATTTTGCAACAATGTGCCGTTGGCATTGTCCATTGCTTCGACAGCATATTGCGCAAGTTCCTCGGAACCATAGGTGGCATAAGGAGCAATCGGCACAGAATCGCCAATATCTGCAAGCAGATAATGCACCGGTGGGATTTCCATGCCTGCACAAGCAAACATCGTCGCATACGTTGAATGGGTGTGCACGATAGCCCCAATATTTTCCCGGCGGTTATAGATGGATTGGTGCATAGGCTTCTCGGAGGATGGCTTGCGGTGTCCCGTCACCGTTTCCCCTGTGGCCAGATCGATTTCCACCAAATCCTCAACCGTCATCACATCGTAAGGCAATGCCGAGGGCGTAATCCACATCGTCGCTTTCTCAGCGTCTCTGAAACTGATATTTCCGCTTGTTCCGGATACAAGTCCCAACGAATATAGCTTTTTACTGAAATATACAAGCTGCTCTATTTTAGTCATTGCTAGCTCCTTTGATATAGGTTTTTTGGTCGATAATTTTTCTGCATTGCAACCAGTCTTCATATAGTTGTTGATAATCCGTTTTTTTGTCCGGCAGCACAGATTCATAATCGTTGAAGTCCGTTCCGCCCGGAATGCCTAACGTTTCATTACAGATCAGCACCGAGCCCAAGACGGAGGAATGTTGGCCGTTTCGCTTCACACGGATCTCGGCATCCAACATATCAGCGAGCATCCCCGATAAAGTCGCGCTTTGGAACCCTCCTCCACAGCCCCAAATAAAGCCTGTATCCCGGACAATATCTTCTACTTGACCCCAGATTGTTTTAATCGCGCAAGCGATATCGAACAAAGCAGCCCAGGCAAAATGAGCGCGCGTCAAATGCTGGGGTGTCGGAATTGGAAAGACAAATCCTCCGTGCTGCGGCTGAACACCATCGATAGGGCTGGTACTGAGGCAGGCAAAGCAGTCATAGTGATTTACCCGGCTCATCTCTTCCTCCATCGTTTCATAGCTTTCATTCGGATAAAAAATCGCTTTGATTTTTTGATAATTCAGCCCCGATACTCCGCAATTCCCTTCGATCAGCCATTTGCCAGGCTCAATATGCGAGTTGGTCCACGTTCGGGCATGGGAATCGTACAAAAACCGATCGACAATTTTAACGATAGGGGTGGTCGTTCCGGAGACAATAATGGCATCTCCGACGGACGATGTCACATGCTTAACGGCAACCTGGGTATCCGCTCCCCCGACAATTACCTTTACATCCTGTTCGAGACCAAACAATGCGGACATTTCCGGAAGCAGATTTCCTAATACCGTGCCGGAAGGGTGAATCGGCGGAAGAATCGAGGTTGTCAGATTCATTTCCTGTGCCAGCGCTTCGCTCCATTCGTTCAGCCGAACGTCATACAATAGTGTCTCTGTAGCCTGCGACGGCTCATAACCAAGCTTGCCGCTCAGCATGTAAACCATCCAATCGCTAATACTGCAAAACTTATCGATCCGCTCCCATACTTCTGGTTCATACGTTCTGATAAAAGCTAGCGACATGCCCGAGAACAGCCCGGTCGGCCAGCGCGCCGTTTTTTCATAAATCGCCTGGCGGTTGGGCATCTGTTTAGAATAATCTTCGCCCCTGAAATCGATATTCGGCAGACCGAGAAACGGTCTCCCGTTCCGATCGATCAAGACGATTCCCTGACGCTGGCTTGTCGATGTAGCGCCGATAATCCGCACATCTCCCGACCGGGCCAGCGCATTGCGGGCAAGCGTTACAAGCCGCGACCAAATCTGTTCGGGATCGAAATACAGCGACTGCGCAAATTCCGGATTGGATTGATAATGGATGTCTTCCCTCTCGATAGCCAAAATCGTCCCGTTCGTTTCGATTACAGCGACTCTCATATTACCGGTTCCGAAATCAAAAACGATGTAACCTTGTTTCATAGTTCCTTCACTCTCCCGCAGCTTAACTTTGCTTCTGTTGAACGAATTGCGGATTAACCAATTCCTTGACCCGTGCCGCCGGGTCGTTAAACCATTGAATAAGGGCCCTGTTCATGATATCTGTATGATGATTGTCGACTTCATGAGTAGCGCCGGCAATATGAGGCGTTGCCAGAACATGAGGCATGCGGATCATTTCGTTATCCAGTTCGCCCGGCGGTTCGCTGTAGAATACATCTAAAATGGCGCCGGCGATTTTCCGTTCTTTCAGCACGGTATATAAAGCATTTTGGTCTACAACGGACGCCCGCGAGCTATTCACGAACAGCGCATCTTTTTTCATCCTGGCCAGCATGTCCAACGTGATCATGCCTTCGGTATGCTTATTGGCTGGCAGATGGATCGATACAATGTCGCTGGTCGCCATAAGTTCCTCGATGCTGTTCATCGCTACAAAATGGGAATCAGGGGACTCGGAAAGATACGGATCATAATACTGTATCGGACACGGGAAAACTTTCAATAAACGAGCTGTCGTTTGAGCGACTGCACCGAAACCTACCATGCCGACAGTCTTCCCCGCAAGCTCGTTGCCCCGGAATTGCAAATAGGAATCATAGGCGCCTTCAGTCCACTGCCCGCTTTTTAACCACGCGTTCGCTGCCTGTACATTCCGGAGCATGACAATCAGTTTCCCGATTACGAGCTCAGCCACAGCTTGCGCATTTCTGGCCGGCGTATGGAATATCGGCACCCCGTGCCGGTTAGCCGCTTCCAGATCTACATTGGAAGGAGTTCCTCTGCACACACCAACGAATTTAAGATCGACAGCCTTGAGTACAGAATCATCAACCCTGTCATGCTCGGTTATCAAAGCGTCGGCTCCGGTTTCCTTCAGCAATTGGATCACTTCATCCGGCTGGCTGACCGTACCTTTGTCTTTCCAGTCACGGTATTCAATTTCCGCATAAGGCTTAAGCATTTCTCTGGCTTGGACGGAATAAGGGGCAGTAATTAAAATTTTCATCTTGTATTCAACCTTTCTGCAAATCAAATTGTTATATGAACAAAGTCAACCTTTTTTGTAAACGAGCCTTATTATTAGGAATGAATCGTATCAAGCTGCTGATGGCTGTTCGAGACCGCCCGTTCAGTTCCCGCCGTTTCTTCGGTCTTCGGCAGTGTAATAAACTTTGTAATAAAGGCGCTGATAAAGTATAGAATGGCAAACAACCACATCAAACCGCCGGCATGAAGAATATTGATAAACGCGCCGACCAAAGCCGGTCCTACAAACGCACTGAGTCCCGCTCCCAAATTCAGTATCCCCATTGTGGGTCCTTTCTTATCTGGAGCCAGCGACGGAATCAAGGCCGAAAGCGGAACGTATGCAGCCAGCAACGCGCCGAAAATAACCGCAACTCCTGTCATAATCCAATAGTCCGGCCCCACCCAAAGCGGAACATAATACAAAGCCAACGTCATTAATCCGCAGCCGACTCCGCCAAACCACATGACAGTGTTGCGCCAGCCCAGCTTATCGCCAACTACGCCAAAGATCAGGTTGAAAATAATGTTGCTTAAAAACAACGTTCCATAAATTTGCAACCATACACTCTGCGTGAAGCCGATGCGATCAATCATATAGGTGGGAAGGAACACGACAAAACCAAAGACAGCAGTCGTATTGATCATCCGCACGATGCCCCCCATGCCGACCTTGGGATACTCAAAAACAATCGTAATGCCGCTCCACAGTTTCTTGAATCCCCCTTCTTCATGAGGGTCCCGTTTTCTTTCGAAACGGTCGCGATTAATGACAAGTGCCAATAGACCGCCTATAGCAATGAAGATAAGGGAAGTCCATAATGTATTCAGTTCGCCAATTCTGGGAATGATGAAACTGGAATAATAGGCGCCAACGACATTTAGTCCTGCGGTAAACACGAACCAAAACCATCCGACAGCAGTGCCAAGCTTGTCCTGGGGGCTGCGGTAAGTGACCCAAACTAGAAAGGAATACGCAAAAAGCGGATAACCAAACCCGCGCATCGCATATGTCGGAAGCATAACCGAATAGTTATTTTCGGCTATCCCGAATAGTAAAAACATGACCGTTCCCGCCAAAAAAGCCAAAAAACCAAATGTCATCGTTTTTTTCGGCCCCCACATTTCTACAGAAACTCCTGAGAACCACGAGGAAATGGTCAGCATGATCCCATACACAGTAAACAGTAAAGCCGATTGCTGGATCGTCAAGCCGTTGTCAATAAGATAAGGGGATAACCAGCCCATTTCAAGACCATCACCGATCATAAAAAAGAGAACTCCGAGGTATCCCCACTTCAAGGATGAAGGTATGCCTAACTTCCCGCTTACAGATTGCGCATTAGTAACCGCTTTCATTTAGTATCCTCCTATTTTATTATTCCTGCCGGCACCGAGAAGGGGAGAGGCAAGCAAGGGAAGTCCGCTTACTTGCCAATCAGCATTCTTGCGGTCTCGTCATTAGTAATCAAAACGTGGAAAATATTACCTTTTAATGCTCCTGAAATCGCTCTCACTTTATTCATTCCGTAAGCAATACCAATACGTATAGGGATATTTCGAAATTGCTCCGTTGTACAACCGACTACGCGCTCTGACAAGCTGGGGTACGAGAACTCGCCCTTTTCGTTAAAAAAGTGAAAAATGACGTCGCCGACACTCCGGGCTGACAACATTTCGCTGGTCAAATCAGGAGCCAACTTCGCGGATAAGATTGTAGAATCTTCTCCTGTATGCCCTATGCTTACAATGCCGACTGATACTTTTTTTATCTGCTCGGCCACTTCCTTAATGCTGTAATCCTCCAAAAAGCTATTCCTGCTTTCCGCATTGCGTGCAATCGCCGGCGCCGGCAGCAAACATGATTTGCTTTGCAGCGATTGTGCCCACAGCTGAACCGAAGAGGTCGTAGGCATCAGTTCTTCTTTAGCGCCGGAACCTCCGGTAAGCTGAACAATCTTCAGCTTTGGACGCGGGTCGCACAAGTAAATTTGCGTTCCGATCGCATGGATCGTCTTCCCCCAGCCAAGCCCGACTGATCCCTCCATAGGAAGAACTGTATTTAAATATTTGCTGACCAGCGCTTCGAAGGAATTGCCTGATTGATTCTCGCTGCGCAAAACAACGCAGTCTTTCAGCTTGTACCGCTTTAATAATGTTCGTTCCAGCGATGGCGACCGCCAACGATCCCAGTCTGAATGAATTTGAAAATGAATAATCCCCCTCTCTTTTGCTTCATTCAGAAATCGTGCCACCGAAGAGCGGCCGATATTCAATTGTTCTGAGATTTCCTGTTGGCTTAGCTCCAAAATGTAATACAGCCGTGCGACCTTTTCCAAAAACTCATTTTTGGACATTTGCTCATTTTTGGTTGATTTGTTCATGACGCGTACAATATATCACACCCTTTTATTCCTGTAAACCGGTTTCAAAAATTATTTTTCCTCCCCGGCTGTGCTTCCTTTTCCTTCTGTTGGAATTGCTACTATATTCATCTTATAATTCTGTTTTGCCTGTTTACTTGGCAGATTTGATTTGAAGAGCCGCTAACGAACCTGACAACCCTTATTCGACTCAAAATGGGGCCTTGTGGACTGTAACGAATCTACCAATCGTTATTCACTGAAAATCGGCCGCTTTCCCGCCTTTTTACCATCAATAGCGTGTCTCAGGTTCGTTACACGCTAAGCAAGCCGATTTTTCGGCCAATAGCGTGTCTCTGGTTCGTTAGCCCTAATCGTCAACATAGGGAGGATGAAATGGAGAGCATCCAGATCCAGATCACGATCCCCCCTTCTGATGATCCGGCTCTGCAGTTGGGCAGCAGTTCCAATCTGCAACATTTGAGCGCGTTATACTCGTACATCGGACCTTGGGCTGGGGCGGTTTGGAGGTTTGACCGATGAAGAGGGCGTCCGAAATCCGGACGCCCTCTTCATTCTTGCTCAAGCCTTGTTCATCGAATCCTTACTCACCCGTTGAAAAGCTAATATTTTTCACAAAATCATTCATCCTGAAGTTCGCCTGCTCAATCTTCCCGACTGGCTGTCCGTCTGCGAACAGTCCTTCTATAGTCACCTGCTCGACCGTATGCTGCTCATCAAAGCCATGAAACAGCGACGGTACGCCAGCCGGAATTTGTATATTGCGGAATACAATATTGCGGATCCGGCCTGCTGCTTGGTCGACCGACCAACGATCCTTGAAGATGAGGCAAGCCATCGCATAGCGCTGCTCATCCTCGATCCGCATATTTTCGAAGCGGATATTTTCAATCGTTCCCGAGTCGCCGACGATGATGCAAAGCGAACCCAGCTCTTCCGTCCAGACAGCCCGGCTATGCACGATATCGCAATCTTCAAATATGACATCGGCAATGTCTGTACGCGTCTCGCCTGTAATGCCGAAGCAGCGAACCTTATCATTCCACACGGTGCAGCCGCGCACGCGAATATCTTTGCCGCCAAGCGCCGGCGGGGCGGCCATCGCCTTCACGACGACCGCATCGTCGCCGGTACGAATAAGACAATTGTCCACACGCACGTGCTCACTGTTGACAATATCGATTCCATCGCTGTTTTCCCGGTAGCCGATCAGCAGCAGGTCGCGAATGAGGCAATCCTTCGATTGGGATAGATGAATCGTCCAGTGCGACGTGCCGACACAAGTAATGCCTTCGATACGCACCCGCTCGCAATTTTGGATCAATGCCGCCTTGCGGGCATGCCAGTCAAGCATGGACAGGTCGATGATGCCCCGGCCGCGGATGGCGATATCGCTCGCATGGCGGGCGACAAATGTATCCCGGTACAGCTTCTTGCCTGCCCAGTCGCTCTCGACGTCCGGCACTTCTCCTTCCGGTACCGTTACCCGCAGCACCGCTCCTCCGGCGATGTATACGGTCTGCCCGGTTTGCAGCTCCACTGTACTTACAGTATGTAGGCCAGGGCCGAAATAGATGACGCTCCCGTCATCCGCTGCCGGCACATCCCGCTCCGGCGCATGCACCATAATGAAGAGCGGACGCTCCAGATCGCCATTCGTCTCCACGATATATTTGCCAGGGCCGCTAATCGGAATCCGCACCGTCTGTCCCTCTGCTTCAGCCGTCACTTGCAAGGACGCCGGGCGAATCTGCACGCTATGCACGGGCTTTGCGCTTATCGCCTGCAGGACAATCGCTTCCGTCCCCTCCACATACTCGAATGAAGCAAAAGACAGCGGCCCGCCGCTCGTCACTGGTGCGGCATAGACCGGTATCTCCTGTCCGCCTGCCGACAAAAGCCAGTCCCGCGACAGCACAAGCCCATCCGGATCGGCGCCAAAAGCATCATTGCCCTGCTCTGCCAGCCTTGCCTCATCGGCAGCGTAGCCGATTTCCGGCGGTGCCGGAAAAATACGCAGCGTCACATTATGAATGGTATATAAATTAGTCATCTTTCTTTACCTCCAATAGCAATCGATCATTGATCCATGCGGCGTGCAAAAACGCCGCCCGCTCCTGCGGGCTTGTATTCGGCTGGTGAAGACTTAGCCTCCACTCTCCTTCGAAGGTTTGAAACAGCATGCCATGCCCGCCATCTTTGCGGAAGAACGGCTCGTTCTCCTGCACCCACGGCCCCTGAATGCTGCCGGAAGCCGATTTGGCCAGTCCAATAGCGTAGCCATCCTTGCCATGGCTTGACCATAGCATCCACAGCTCATCCTGCGGCGAGCGGAACAAGTAGGGACCGTCCGTCACATAGCCGCGGCTGCCATTAAATTCGGTGATACATACCCAAGGCGCTTCAGTAGCCGAAAATAGCTTGATCGGCTCGCCGGCCGCAGCCTTCAAATCCGGCTGCAAGCGTTGGGCATACATCTCCCCATCGGTCGTTTGCAGCCATTCCCGGCAATAAACGATCCAGGGCGCACCCTGCTCATCCCGGTAAAGCGTTCCATCCAGACATTCCCACTGATGCGGCGTGATCGGCTCATCCGTCAGTGGCTGGAACGGTCCAAGCGGATGGTCCGCTACAAGCAGCTGCGTCGCCCGGCACCGCCCTTCCGCCTTAAAACTGGCGAGCATATAGTAACGCCCCTCGTAGAGATGAACCTCAGGCGCCCAAAAATTTTCGTCTGCCCAAAAGTCTGCCTCCGGACGAAAGACCGGGAACGGTCCCTCCCACTGCTGCAAATCCCGGCTGCGATAGGCATCAAATCCGCTAGCCTTCCCGCCCCAGGGCTGTTTATCTGTCGTTCCGTACATATAATAGATGCGTTCATCCGCAATCGGTAAAATGAACGGATCGCGAATTTGAATATCCGCCGTTTGCTGCATGATTTTTCCTCCTCTAGTTGCTTTAGAAACACCTATCAGCGGCTGACCAGCTTAATAGCGGATCACCGGGTTCCACGCTGTGGAATCATAAGCGGGATTGGCCCGCTGATCCACGCGAAAGGAGAGCATGTCGCCTTGCGCCACCTGCAGAGTGAAATCATGCCCCACACCTGTTCCGTCTTGCGCGCCGATCGTCTGCCACTGGCCGCTGGCCGGCCACACCATCGTGCCGTTCTTCCAGATGCTCACATTGACGCCATCGCCGCCGCCCAAATCCGCTTTCCTGACCTGGCCAGTTACCCGCACAGTGCCAGCTTTCGGCGCTTGCCATTCCAGCATCGCCTGGCTGTTGTCCGGATGCAGGTACATGCTGCCCCAGCCGTTCCAGATCGCATCATACGCTCCTGGTCCGCGCCAATGATTGGAGCCGTCCAGGCTCCAATTCATATTAGTTGTGCCGATCCCGCTGCGCCAGACGCGGTAATACCATCCGCGATTGCCCTGCAGATGAATCATATCCCACGCGGCATTAAAGACATTGTTGAATTCGTAGTTGATTTCCGGATTCCATGACGTGCTGTCATAGGCGCTGTTCCCGTTCTGATCGACGCGGAAGGAAATTTTGTCGCCTGCCGCAACTGCAGCAGACACTTGATGCGTTACGCCTGTCGTATCGTTATAGGCGATCGTCTGCCACTGCCCATTCGCCGGCCAGATCATCGTCCCATTTTTCCAAATGCTCACCTTCACACCGTCGCCGCCGGCTGCAGCCAGCTTCTTCGCCGTGCCGGTCAAACGTACCGTCCCCGGCCTTGTGGCCTGCCATTCAACCGCAACCTGATTGTTATTGTCCGGATGCAGATAGAAGTTGCCGTTATCGCTCCAAATTGCATCATAGCTGCTTGTGCCGCGCCAATGATTACTGCCGTCCGGATTCCAGCTCATATCGGCGGCCTCCCCGCCGCCCGTCAGTACCCGGTAGCGCCAGCCCTGATTGCCTTGAACGGTTGCATAGTCATCAGCCGCCTGGAAGCGGCTCTTTGCCGGCACGCCTCCCGGCGCCTTTACTTCAATGCGATTGGCATAGCTGTTAATGTTAAAATGAGGATCGTTAAAATCCTGCACGACGGTGCCGCCGATGTTAATGTTGTCAAATACGACATCGGAAATCTGGTGCTGGCTGTCCCAGCCGGCCAGCTTGATTTCATTCGTTCCGTCGGAGTAAGACGTTATATTTTTGTACGTGATGTTCTTCATTTCTCCCGGCCAGGACCAGTTGCCGTGCAAGGCGCCGAAATAGAACGAGGTATCCATCTGCACGTTAATAAGCCGCTTCGCCTTTTCCACCCGAATATCTTCAAACGTAATATCGCTGAAATGAGTAGCTTCGAGCGCAAAAATATTAATGGCCGAACGGTCCGGCAAAATATCGGGATGATCGCGGTCATCGAAATTGTGTAAAATATCCATGTTCTGAAAACGGATGTTTTTCACATAGGAGGCTACCGTTTCCGCGCCTATGCCAATCGCGTTGTTAGCATCGGACCAAAGCTGCGTATTGTAAATCGCAATGTTATAGATCGGCAGCGCTTTGGCCGGCTCCGTCTCATCTGACAAGCCTTTGACCGCAATCGAATCATCGGCCGAACGAATGAAGTTCCCGTTAAAGGTAATATCGTGGCTGCTGTTAATATCGAAGCCGTCGCTGCTGGCAAATTTCGGGCTGACGCCTTTATAGTTCGTCACATTGACAAACCCACTCCCGTGAACGGCCGAAGTCCAGCTCGTCGTATTGTTGTTGACGATAATGTCTTTGATTGTCGCTTGGTTGACGAAATTGAGCGCCATCGTAATGTTGCCGTGCGCATCGTTCGGCATCGTATCATTGAGCAAAATTCCCCGCCCGCGAATCGTCACATTTGACGCTTCGTTAGCCCGGACCCGACCGCGTACCACAGCGCCTGGCGCGATGTACAGCGTTTTGTTGGAGGACAAAATAATCGGCGATGCACCGCTTCCGGTCAAATCATAATAGCCGGGGCCATAGTAGATCACATTCGGATCGGTCGCGCTAGGGATGTTCGTATCCGGTCCGTCGGCAAACAGATGAAGCACCTTGCCCTGATAATTGTCGTCCAGAATTAGCGTGACATGAGACGGTTGATCCAGCGTGAACGTAATCGTGTTGCCGCTTCTCGTCGCATTCAGCCCCAAAGAGCGGGGAGCGAGCCGATAGGATGAAAAATTGAAATTCGGTGTAATGGATACGCTTACGCTGCCTGTCATTTCAAAACTGCCATAACTGACCTTATTGCCCCAGCTGTTGCCGCCGGCACTGTACACCGCCACCTGGCTCCCTTGCGCGGTTACAGCAAAATCCTCCGACTTGTATGCAGCCGGCAAGTTAGCCGGGGCGGGGTAGGCCGTGACACTTCCTGTTGCATGAACCGTTCCTTCTGAACCGAATCCAATCACCGGCATAACAAGCGCTGCAATCAGCAGCGTCAACATCAGCTTTTTTATCATCATGACTCGCTCTCCTCTATCGGACGTTTAAGTTCGCTGTGTACTTGTTCACTGTGAAATGTGGGTCTTTCAAATCTTTCACTTTATTGCCATTAATATTGATATTTTTGAATGTCACATCCGAAATGAGATGGTTTTCATCCCAGCCGGCTACTTTAATTTCATTCGTTCCATCCGAATAGGACGTAATATTTGAATACGTAATGTTGCGCATTGAGCCGTCCTCTACCCAGCTGCCTAGCAACGCGCCGAAATAGAAGGTGGTATCCATCTGAATATTAATGAGCCGTTTCGCTTTTTCCACCCGGATATCTTCAAATGTAATGTCGCTGAAATGCGTCGCATTCAAAGAAAAAATATTAATGGCGGAACGGTCGGGCAGCACATCCGGATTGTTGCGGTCATCAAAATTATAGAGTACATCGATGTTGCGGAAGGTAATGTTTTTAAAATAGGCGGCTACTGTTTCCGCGCCAATGGTCATCCCGTTGTTGGCATCCGACCATAGCTGCGCATTTTGGTACGTAATGTTGTAGACCGGCAGCGCCTTCGCCGCTTCCTTCTCATCAGACAGGCCCTTGATGGACACCGCATCGTCGCCGGAATGGATAAAGGTACCGTCGAAAGTAATATCATGACTGCTGTTAATATTGAAGCCGTCACTGCTGGCAAAGCGCGGGCTGACCCCTTTATAATTCAGCACCTCGACGAAGCTGCTTCCATGCATGGCCGAAGTCCAGATTGTAGTATCGTTATTGACAATAATATCCTGCACCTTGGAATTGGTAGCAAAGCTGAGCAGCAGCGTTATATCTCCGTATTCGTCTTTGGTTATGAAGTCATTGTACAGAATACCCCGTCCCCGAATGGTCACATCGGAAACCTGGGTCGCTCTGACGCGTCCCCGGACGACCGCACCGCCCGCAATATAGAGCGTCTGCCCTGATTCCAGTATGATCGGCTTGCCGTCATAACCGCCGAGATCGTGATAGCCTGGGCCAAAGTAGACGACTTTTGGATCTGACGGATCCGGAATATCGCTCTCTTCCTTCTGGGCGAACAGATGCAGTACCGTGCCCTGGAAATCGTCATCCAGTACCAGTGTTACATTCGCTGCTTCCTGCAAAGTGAAAGTAATCGTTTTCTCTTCCTGCTTGCTCACAAGCTCCAGCGAGCGCGGCAGCAGCTTGTAAGTTTTGAAGCTGTCGCGGGGCGTAATCGTAACCGTTACCGGACCGCCGGTCATATCGAATGAGCCGAATATGACCGGATGATTCCAGCTGTTCATGCCGCCGTTATACAAATCAATTTGCTTGCCGCCCGCTGTGACGGCAAATTCCTCTGCCCGCAAATGGACCGGCAAATCCGCCGGTGCGGCGTAAGCTGTTACGCTGCCTGGCTGCGCCGGCGCATCGCTGCAGCCGAACACCAGTTGCAGCAGCAGGGCAACCGCAAGAAGCCGAATAACCGATTTCATAATGAAAGTAGCCTCCTCTTACGATTCATGGCTTTCCTGATGAAGCGGAATGTACAGGGTAATCGTCGTTCCGCTAAATTCCTGACTTTCGATGTGCATGGCGAACGCTTCGCCATAATAAATACGCAACCGGTGGTACACATTGCGCAGCCCGACTCCGGTGGAACGCTTCCGCGGTTCCTCTTCGCCTCCGTCCCCTGATTCGCTGCCCGCGTAATCGTCTGACAATGAACGGCGCAGCTGCCTGAGAACCTCCTCATCCATGCCTAACCCATTGTCGCGGATTTCAATTTGCAGTCCGCCTTCAGCCGGATGAATCGCAATGCAGATAACCCCCTGCTCATACAATTCTTCAATGCCGTGCTGCAGGGCGTTTTCCACAATCGGCTGCAAAATAAATTTCAGAATCGGCAGTGAGTCCGGCACATTAATTTCCCATTGTACAATGAACGCATCCTTGAAACGCAGCTCCTGAATCGTCAAATAATTGCGCACATGCTCAATTTCTTCCGCTAGCGGCACAACCTCGCTTCCGGTGTTGATCGTAAATCGGAATATTTTCGCCAGCGAGTTGACCATCGCGCTAACTTCCACCGCGCCATATTGTCTGGCCCGCATATTGATCGCTTCCAGCGTATTGTACAGAAAATGAGGATTGATCTGCTGCTGCAGCATCCCGAGCTCGGCTTTCATTTTGGAAGTGACGAGATCTTTCTCACGAACCTGTTTTTTGATGTTTTCTTCCATCAAATCATTAATCTTTGTGATCATATTATTGAAACTCAAAACGAGCAGACCGATTTCATCCCGCCTGTTCAACTCTTCGGTCACCATCCCGTCAAGCGCCTCCCCTGCTTCTAGCGCCTGCGTCAGCCGCTCGATCGGCTTCACCAGCAGCATGGAGAGATACCAGACAACCGCCAGAATGGCCGCAAAAATCAAGACGATCAGCAGCAAATAGCGATAGAGCATTTCATTGATTTTCAAATAAATATCGTCGATCGTAAAGAAAAGCATGGCCGTCCATCGCGAGTTCGGGATGGAGCGCTGCATCATGACTTGATTGCTCGAACCCACTTTTCTAATTTGCGACTCTTCTTGTTTGAACGTGCCTGCTGCCCGCTCCCGTACAGCCATTTCGGCAAAGCCCTGCTCCGGAGCGCTGGAATAAAACTTTTTATCCGTTGCTTCGTCCAATAGTACGATTGTTTCGCGGCGGTCCGAAGCTACCGACTGGAACGTATCCTCCTTGAGCACCATTTGCAGATAGGCATTTGTCATGGTGCCGTCCGATGTTGGCAATGACAGCTTTTTGATCAGCATGATTGCCGGATGATCATAAACATCCTTCTTGCCGGCCACCCAGACGATTTGTTCCGGCTCCAGCTTTTCCAGCGTCGTCATTTCGGAGGTCGTCAGACGGAACAATCCGATGTTATTAATAAACGTCGACGAGTAACGGGCCAACCCCTGGCTGTTATAGAGAATAAAATAAGAAACGTCTACAAGCCCCGGATAGCTGGAAATCGGAAACTTTTCATCTACGCCGGGAGCCGGATTGTAGGGCATAAACAGATTCGTCAGGCGGGTGTCGGTAGCCACGCTGTTCGTCAAGCTTTCATAGCTGTCCATCCGGTTGCGCGTTTCTTTAACGATCTGATTCGCGGACTGGACGGTAGAGTCGACCAGCTTATTGAACATCGAGTGATAAGTCAAGGCAACATGCAGCGCAACAGCGGCAATGAACGGAATCATGACCGAAGTGAACAGCAGCAGCAAAATTTTATTGCGGATCGAAAACTTGGACAAAGGCAAACGGGCAAAACGATCTTCCGGAATATGCCCAAAATCGACATTGCTCTCTTTTCTCCAAGAAATGCGGGCCAACACGTTGAACGGATACATAATGCGGTTAGAGAGCCTGATCGAAACCAGCAAGCTGATTAACAGTGTCGCCCCGAACAGCAGCACGCTAATTTGCAGCAGCGAGGCATCCCAAATCGCATTGCTTGCTTTACGTTCAAAAAACAACAGCTGAATGCCGTATGGCGCAATTGTTTTGGCTCTTACTTCATATGCGTCGTCCCATTCCTGAACCCACTGGGTCTCACCCTGCCTGACCTTCCCCACCGCCGCGCGGATGGCTTGTTCATTGGATAAATTGGACCATAAAACATGATCATTATTATCAAGCAGTGTAATATAGCCATCCCAGCTGTCTTCTCCAGGCAAAGCCATGGACAGCATATGGTCGTCCAGCACAACGACGGTCAGCACATTCAGGAAATTAACCCCGTTGTTAATGATCATATGACCTTCGATGCTTTCAAAAAAAGCTTGCAGCCGTTTTCGTTTATCTTCCGGAAAATGCGTCATCGTCTTTAGCGGGATCGTAAATGTTCCGGGCGGAATATAGGTCGGCATATCATAAAAACGCGTAAACGATTCGATCATGCCCGTATCGCGCAATTCATCGATCCACGGAATCTGCTCCTCGGGAATAAGCGAGGACTGGCTGAATTGTTTGCCCAAATTTTTCTGATTTTCATTTTCGCCAATGAAATAAGCCCGTTCCACCAATGAAGGCTGCAAATGCAGCTTGTTCAGCCGTTCATTCAGTACCGTACGCAGCCGTTCAGCTTCATCAGGAGGACGAAGATTGTAATATTCCCGGGAGTAATTTATGAAATCCATAGAATCGAGCTGGGTTGCCAGGGAGCTAATGTCGTTTAACTTGGTCATCAACTGGCTCTCGACATGCTTGGTTACATTTTGCCGGGCGGCTTGACGAATATCGATGCCAACACCGCTTGTATTCCAGTAGCTGATGGCAATGAGAATGCCCTCCGACAGAACGGACAACAGAAAAGAGATGAATATCAGGCGATTGCGCAAGCTGCGAAATTTCATGTTATCCGTCCTTTAAAGCTGTATTGTAGTGGGCATTCCGATATTCCGCCGGCGATTGTCCGGTATATTTCTTAAAAATAAGCGTGAAATAACGCGGGTTTTCATAACCGACCATTTCGCCGACTTCATAGACTTTCCAGTTCGTCCCGGCCAGCAAGCTCTTGGCCTTCTCCATACGGAACTCCGTTAAATAATCGATATATTTCATCCCGGTTATTTCTTTAAACAAATGGCTGAGATAGCTGGCATTCAAATGGACATGCTGCGCCACGTCATCCAGCGTAATTGTGCGGTCGTAATGATTGGCGATAAAAACCTTAGCTTCTTGCACCAAACGCTTGCCGTTTGCCCGGCCTGCCTCTGCATCGTCGCCGGATTGTTCGAGTCCGGCAGCGGTTGCCGGCGAGGCAAGAGCCGCAGACGATTCAGCGGATGCAAACTGGGCTTCGGCCATCAGACAGGAATGGCGAATCTCTGTCGCCCTGTCGACGACAGGCCCGATCCGGTATTGCAGGTGAGACTGAAACAAGCCGCGGAAACGTTTAAGCGCCTTCAAAATCCGCTCCAGCTCTGACTTGATCGCCTTTTCTGCTGCTATCTGATCCGGCGGCAGCATGGTTGCTTCAGTGACAATCAATGAACACTGGCCTGTTACCGGATCGACATAGTGGTAACCGAACCCCGGCTCATCCCAATAATCGTGCAGCAAATTGTCCAGTGCAAACACAACCAGCTGCCATTCCTGATCGGACGCAGGCTTTGGCCGTTTGGGGTAGGACTGAAAACGCAGCGCACAAACAGCGTAAGAAGCTTTTGCTTCCAGCAGCACCTCTGCAGCCGCGCTATCAAGCTCAATCATTTCTTCCGTCAAGGAACGCTGCAGCAACTCGGCTAAAAATTTCGTGCGTAACAAATGTGCCGTCAGCTTCGCCTTGCGCTCCAGACTTGCCTGCCTGAGCTGCAGCTCACGCTCCTGGCCAAGCATTGCCGTCGTTTTGTGCAGAAGCTGAAAATACTCTTCGAAATCAAGGGGCTTAAGCAAATAGTCCAGCACCCCGAACTCAATTCCCTTTTTCGCATATTCAAAATCACCGTAGCCCGACAATACAATTTTTTTTGTGTACGGGTACAGGTTTGACACTTTGCTAATCAGTTCGAGACCATCCATGAGCGGCATCTTGATATCGGTCAGCAAAATATCGACCGGCGTCTGCGCCATCGCTTTCAAAGCTTCGATGCCGTTATCGCAAACTGCGACAACTTCAATCCGGAATGAACCGTAGTCTACTTTCTTCAAGCCTTCCCGAATTTCATGCTCATCATCTACAATGAGCATGGTGAACCGTTTCTCTTGTCCTGTTGTCATCGTTCATCATCCTTTAATAGCAGAGGATACGACTCCTTCAACGAGGTAACGCTGTCCGATAAAAAACACGACGATAATCGGCAAGACGAAAATGACGAGCCCGGCATTAAGCACCTGCGTCATTTCAATCCTCTGATTGCCAGGGAATGAATAGCCTACCGAGAACAGCGCCGTCGCCAGCGGATACTTGTCATCTTGAAGGAACATGAAAGGCGTCAAATAATCGCCCCCCCATGAACCATTAAAAGCTAAAATGGACACCGTTGCAACAACCGGCAAAGAGATCGGCAGAAAGATATTCCAGAAAATCCTGAACGTTGAACATCCGTCAATTCGCGCAGCTTCCTCCAAATCTTTGGGGAAGGCGGCGAAAAATTGGCGATACAGGAAGATGCTGAAGGCGCTGCCGCCGAGTGCCCAGAAAAACCAGGGCCAATACGTATTAATAAAGCCGATTTTGAAGAAGATGACATAAGTTGGGATTTGCGTTACAATGCCGGGCAGCATCATCGTAGAAAGCATCAACAAGAACAGGATGCCCTTGCCCGGTCCGCGCAGCCGCGCAAAGCCGAAGCCGACCATCGCGCTGGTGAGCGTCGGCACTATGACTGCAATGCCGGAAATTATGATGGAACTTTTGGCAAATTTCCAATAATCGATCAATGTCACCGCATAACGATAGTTTTCAAAATGCAGCCCGCCGGGCAAAAAGCTCGACGATGAGCCCACTAGCTGCAAGGAATTGGTGACGAGCCAATACAAAGGCAGAACAAACAAGATCGACAACAGAACAAGCAAACTGTAAATGGACGTTCTTCCTAACCAGTTTCCGGTGCTTTGGCCTACCATGCTACTTTCCCTCCTGATCCACTTCGTAAAACACCCAAAGTTTGCTCGTCGTAAAAATCACGATCGTCAACAGCAGAATCATCAGGAACAGTACCCACAGCAGGGCCAGGCCGTAGCCGAACCGGTTGTAGGCGAAAATTTGCTGAAACGCATGAACCGAATATACATAATTCGGCCGTATCGGCGTCGACAGCAAGCTGTTCGAATTAGCCGCGAGTAGTACAGGCTGTACGAAAATTTGCAGCGAACCGATGATATTCATAATGAATTGAAAGAACAAAACCGGCGTTACGAGCGGTATCGTAATTTTCACAAACCGTTGAAACGTTGTGGCGCCGTCGATGGCCGCCGCTTCATATAAATCTTTGGACACCGCCTTCAATCCCGCCAAATAGATCAAAATCCCGCCGCCGACACCCCACAGCAGCATAATGAA
The DNA here is from genome assembly GCF_042676285.1 of Paenibacillus sp. GCM10027626. Lineage (NCBI taxonomy): Bacteria > Bacillati > Bacillota > Bacilli > Caryophanales > Paenibacillaceae > Paenibacillus > Paenibacillus sp. GCM10027626. The sequence continues at coordinate 45,944 of NZ_JBHTHC010000010.1, forward strand.
CAAAGGCAGCATGGCATAATCGTAGCCAAGCCAATCTACCGGCTGCAGCCCCATTTGGATCAGATAATCGTTAATGACCCCATCCTTCGTAAATAGCGAGCGCCACATCGTACCGACTGCGACAACCGGGATAATGGAGGGAATAAAGAACAGTGTCCGGTAAATGCCGATATAGCGCACATTTTGGTTCAACAACATCGCAAGCAGCAGCCCAATCGCAGTACTTAGCGGGACGTTGATCAAGGTAATGAGCAGCGTACGCCCCAGCGCGTACATCGCATCGTTATCGGTGAACACCTTCACATAATTATCCAGGCCGATAAATTTCAAATTGTCCATATTAAAACCCGCATAATTCGTAAAGCTTAAGTAAAGCCCGTAGAACAGCGGGAGCAAACCAAGCAACACAAACACAATAAACCATGGAGAGATAAATGCATAAAATTCCAGGGCAGCTTTGATCGATCTCCTGCTCATAGATGTCCTCTTCCCGTTTCATTTTAGAAAAAAGTTGCCGGAGCATCAGCAGCAGCACTCCGGCAACCATCAAAAGTTTGTACCTGGATTATTTCGCGCCGGTCAGCTGTTTGCCTTCTGTGATGAGCGTATTCAGCTCATCCGTCATTTTCTTCCCTGCGCCCTCAACCGTTTCTTTGTCGAAGTAAACAGGTGTGAAGTATTTGTCGAAGATGGCGTTGACGGCCTGATAATTGAGATAAGGATTGTAGCTCAAGAAGCCTTCCGTATATTTCAGCTCGTTTTGCACAAAATCATAACCCATTTTATCGAAAGGCGTACCTTGTGGCAGCAGCTTCATCAACTCTGCGCTTGCAGGCAAACCGTAGCCTATTTTAGCGCGTTCTTCTGCCGGCTTTCCGCCGAAAAACCATTCGAATACTTCCCAAGCTTCATCAGGATGCTTAGTTTTGCTGGAAATAATCGCTCCTGTACCGGATGCATTCGGTGAAATGCGTTCGCCATTCTCCATGACCGGCGCAGGCGCTACTCCGAAATCATCCAGCCTGTCCTTGGTCAATTGATTGTCTTTGAGAAAACCGGAAAACCAGTAGCCCGCAATAATGATCGCTGCTTTATTATCGATAAACAGCTGACCTCCCCAGTCGGTTTCCTGATGCAGCGGGCTCGGGCCGATACCTAGTTTAACCGTGTCTGCCCAAAAGTTCAGCAGGCTCTGCAGTTCCGGAGTATTCAAATCCGCACTGCTCATATCAGCGCTAAACATGCTCTTGTCAATTTGCGCAAGCTGGAAGTTCATCAAATCTTGCTGTGCCGCAATATTGCCGTTGTAGTAGGTCAAGCCGTATTGTGTTACTTTTTCGCCGTTTTTCTTCGTCAGTTTCTGCGCAAGCTCAATCAATTGTTTCCATTTCATCGGTTCCGTGCTGCTCGGCAGCGGGATGCCGGCTTCTTCAAACATTTTTTTGTTGAAGTAGAGGGTAAAGTCCGGCGACCAGTCCTTCGGAAAACCGTAGATAGGGCCTTTGCCATGCTCGCCGGTCGTTTTATCGAAGCGGAACTGGTTGACGATCGGCAGGAAATCATCCTGCTTGAACACTGTGCTCGCTTCAAAATATTTCGTCAGGTCGAGCGCCATATCTTTCAGCACAAAGCCTGGCACCTCCGTCACGCCGGCAGCCCGGATAATATCCGGCGCATTGCCTGCCGCCATCATCGCCATCAGTTTATTGTAATCGGCTTCGACACGCTCGATTTTTATATTCGGATGCTCTTTTTCAAATTCAGCCATCATTTCGGACGATAGCTCAGTATCGTACAGTGTGGTGCGAATGACGACCCGTTCGCTATTCGACTTGTCTTTGCCTCTGTCGCCGCTATTGCCGGCATTGGCGCCGGAGTCGCCGCCGGAGCTTTTATTGCCGGGCTCGCCCCCATTGCCGCTATTGCCGCCACAGGCGCTCAGCAGCAGCAGACTGCAGATAAACAGTGCAGACAGAGCGGTTGACCAATACTTCTTGCTCATTGAAATCCCCCCAGGATGTAAGATGATAAATTGCTTGTTCACTTCATTCATTATAGAATTCAATGTGCCAGGCAACAACGCGCATTCTTTTTTGATTTGGTCTAATATTTTTGGAATTTGTCACAAAAAAATGATCCCCTAGACCGGACTTCGAGAGACATCCGGTTCAGGGGATCATTGTTTATTGCACTTATTAAACCTTTACTCAATAACCGGGGGTATTCCCGGATACTTCACAACAGGCCATTTCGTCTTGCGCAGCGCATGCATTAATTCGGGTGATGCGTATACATTATCGCTTACCAGCTGCTTAGGAGTAAGGGCCATCCATTGATTTAACGATACGTCCTCAAACCGGTCGCTTTTGAACATCTCCAAAAACCATAACGTTTCTGTCCCCGTATTCTGGATGTAATGACCAAACGCGAAAGGAACATAGCCGACATCTCCAGCCCTGTAATTGAATGTGCGCGCCGTCCCGTTCCCTGCGAAGACAGTCATCCGCCCCTGGCCGCTAATATAGTACTGCCATTCATCGTTGTTCGGATGCCAGTGGAGCTCCCGCATTGCGCCAGGATGAATTTCCACCAGGGCGGCTGCTACGGTGACCGATGCCGGAAAATTCGAAGAATCTACAATTCGTACCGAACCGCCCGGCGTAACGAGCGGCGGCTGCTGAAGCAGCCGATGGACAAAGCTGTTCGGCACGCTTCCCTCCGGGGCAGGTACCGCTTGACTTTCAATCGGACCGGGTACCTCGTCCTGAAAAATATAGATTTGCCCGTCCGGCACACTCTCAAATGCCGAAACGGGAACGCCGAAATTGGCCGACAGCACCTCCTTGGGGGTATGTGCGAACCAGTCGGAAATAGAAAGTGTATTCAGGTCGGAAAAGTTGCCGTCGTCGAAGACGAGCAGAAATTCGCAGCCCTCCGCAAGGCCCTGAATAGAATGGGGGATGCCCGGCGGAAAGTACCACAAGTCGCCCTTGTCCACATCGGCGATGAAATTTCGCCCCTGCTGATCAACAGCCGTCACCCGGGCCCTGCCCATAATCATAAAAGCCCATTCCGCTTGCTGGTGCCAATGAAGCTCCCGTACGCCTCCCGGCGTCAACCGCATGTTCACACCGGCCAGCGTTGTGGCAATGGGCAGGTCTCGCACCGTTATTTCCCGCGACCATCCTCCCTGATTGAGCTGCATATGTGTATCTGAGAAAGAAAACTTCAAATTGGGCAGCAGTCCTGCATCCGTTACCGGAGGCACCAACATGTCCGGATTCTCCATATCGCGCAAAATGTCGCGCGGCCCGAAGTCTGTCGCCCCTGCGCCGTCGCTTTCCCTGATCGGTTGCGGTATTTGCATCTCTTTTTGGTTCATTCGTTCCATTCGAACCCCTCCTTTCCGCTAAACTCTGGATGCCTTGTTTGTAAATCCCTTAACAATTATATGTATTTCATCATGCCGCTAAGTATTCATGTGAGAAGAAACGGCTGACGCCATCCTTCGTACTATCGCCAAGTTTCTTCTTCTAATAGCATGCCATGCATAGTCGGAGTTAGAGGGCTAAAGCCCTTAAGGAGGGTAAGCTGCAAAGCGGGTTCATCTAACGGAAGCTACAGACGTTAATTCGCCAATAACCCTCCCTTTTGAAATCTAACGGATGTGGGCGATCTTAATGGGACGTTTTTGGGCGAAATCGTGCGCATCATCAGCAGATAAAGGCGTACAGTTCCGTTACAATTTCAAATCGGTCGAATTTTTGATAATAGCGGCTGTGGCGTCCGTTAGCGCTCGTTCATCAGGTATCCCTTGATGAATGGCCGCTAACGAACCTGACACCCCTTATTCGGCTAAAAATGGGGCCTTGTGGGCTGTAACGAATCTACCGATCGTTATTCACCGAAAATCGGCTGCTTCCCCGCCATTTTTCCATCAATAGCGTGTCTCAGGTTCGTTACACGCGGAGCAAGCCGATTTTCAGGCCAATAGCGTGTCTCAAGTTCGTTAGCCCTAATCGTCAACATAGGGAGGATAAAATGTGGAAAAAATAAGCCGAGTCAAGGAGTCTGTGCGGCAGCACAGCTCACTTGCTCGGCTTTTACTTGTCCAAACCTTTGCTTGTAACGTTAACCTATATCGTCAAACCATTATTTTGCAAATATCATTCGTAAATTCAACCGGATCCTGCAGCGGTAAACCTTCAATCAGCATCGCCTGATTGTACAGCAGCGCGGTATACAGGTTCACTTTTTCCTTATCCTGCTCGTAGGCTGCTTTCAGCGATTGGAAGACCGGGTGGTTCACATTGATTTCCAGCACCTTCTCGGCTTTGACATCGCCGCTGTTCGGCATTGCCTTCAAAATCTTCTCCATCTCGATCGTCACTTCGCCCTCCGTAGAGAGGCAGACCGGATGCGATTTCAGCCGCTTGGAAGCTTTGACGCTGGACACTTTGCCCGTAAGCTGCTCTTTCATGTAATCAAACAGCTCTTTGTTCTCGTTGTTCGCCGCTTCATCCTTCTCTGCGTTGTCATCCGCTTCGATGCCAAGATCGCCGCTGGAAACCGATTTGAATTCTTTCTCCTTATACTTCATGATCATCTTGATCGCGAACTCGTCGATATCCTCTGTGAAGTAAAGAATTTCGTAGCCTTTGTCCGCTACAAGCTCCGTCTGCGGCAGCTTCTCGATCCGCTCATTGGATTCGCCGGCTGCATAGTAAATATACTTCTGATCTTCCGGCATGCGGGATACGTACTCATCAAGCGTAACCAGCTTCTTCTCTTTGGAAGAGTAGAACATGAGCAAATCCTGCAGCGTTTCTTTATGCGCACCGTAATCGCTATAGATGCCGTACTTCAGTTGACGGCCAAAAGAACCGTAGAACTTCTCATACTGATCGCGTTCATCCTTCAGCATGCTTTGCAGGGCGCTTTTAATTTTGTTGTTAATATTTTTGGCAATCAGCTTCAACTGACGGTCGTGCTGCAGCATTTCCCTGGAAATATTGAGGGAAAGGCTCTCGGAGTCTACCATCCCTTTTACAAAGCTGAAATAGTCCGGAAGCAGGTCTGCGCATTTATTCATAATCAATACGCCATTCGAATACAGCTCCAGCCCTTTTTCAAACTCTTTGGAATAGTAATCAAACGGAATATTTTCCGGAATGTACAAAATCGCCTGATAAACGACTGCGCCGTCTGCACTGATATGAATATGCTTCAGCGGCTTGTCAAAGCCGTAATGCTTTTCATGATAGAAATTTTCATAGTCTTCCGCTGTCAATTCATTGCGGTTTTTGCGCCAGATTGGCACCATGCTGTTGACACGCTGCTCTTCGACATAATCTTCAAACTCGTTCTCGCTTCCTTCTTTCGGACGCTTGCCGGTCATGTCCATCTTGATCGGATAGCGAATGAAGTCCGAATATTTCTTTATGATTGCTTTCAGGCGATATTGCTCCAAAAACTCGTCATAGTTGTCTTCTTCGGTGTTCTCTTTAATTTTCAGCGTAATTTCTGTGCCGACCGAGTCCTTCTCCGCCTCTTCGATAGTATAGCCGTCAGCACCTGTCGATTCCCACTTGTATGCTTTGTCGCTGCCAATCGCTTTACTTATAACAGTAACCACATCGGCTACCATAAAGGCCGAATAGAAGCCAACGCCGAATTGCCCGATAATGTCGTGGCCGTCCTTCGACTCATTCTCCTTCTTGAACGCCAGCGAGCCGCTCTTGGCAATAACGCCGAGATTGTTTTCCAGCTCTTCCGGCGTCATCCCGATCCCGGTATCCTGAATCGTCAATGTCCGTTTGTCCTTATCGGCAGTAATTTTAATGAAATAATTATCCTTGTCGAACACCAATTTGTCATCTGTTAGGGCCAAATAGTAAATTTTATCGATCGCATCGCTAGCGTTCGAAATCAGCTCCCGCAAAAAGATTTCGCGCTGAGTGTAAATGGAGTTGATCATCATTTCCAACAGACGCTTGGACTCTGCCTGAAACTGCTTCTTTTCCATTTCATTCTCCCCTTTCAAAAGTAGACGCTGCCTATTGTTATGTATTCGGTTTAACAATAAAAGAGAGTTTAGCACTCACCTCGACCGAGTGCTAACTCTCTTTTTTATATCACTACCAGATTCGGATGTCAACACCTAACCCCACAGCACCGTATTGACCACTTGCTCCGGCGTATGCCGCAAAGCTTGCAAAATATCCATCCGCAGTTCCTCGCTCAGCGCCGGGCCCTGCATCAACGATACATTTTCCTCAAGCTGGCCAACCGTCTCCGCTCCGACAACGAGCGAATGAATTTCCGGCATATCGCGAACGAAGGAGAACGCCATCTGCGCGATTGACATATCGTACGTTTGCGACAATTTGCGTAAGATTGCCAGCGGCTCCTTTGCTTCCTGCAAATACAGCGGCAGCTCATCGTCCTCCATAAACAGCAGCCCTTGCAGGAATACACTGCGGGCAAAGACAATTTTGCCCTGCTGCTGCAATTTTGCCAAGCCTTCATTATATAGCAGGCGATGATCCAATATATTGATCGGGATTTGGATAGCCTCAAACAAATCATGCTCGACAATGGGCCACAAATCGCGCATATGCTCATCAATATTCGCTCCGAGCGAGACGCCCGCTTTGCCGATCACGCCTTCCGCGATCAGGCTTTCCAGCACACGCATAACCGTATTGGCATGAAACCTTATAACATCCGGGTTATGCAGCATCATGATCGGCACTTGCTTCACTTGCAGCTGGCTTAGCGAACCTTCGGCGAATCGCCGCATTTGCGCTTCTACCTCAGCCGCCGATGTATCGGCACCCACCTCCAGTCTTATTTTCGACACAATGACCGGAGGAGAGGATTTCCTGGCAAAAAAACTGCCCAATACTTTCTCCGATTCTCCGTATGCGCTTGCCGTATCAAAACATGTAATCCCATGGTCAAGCGCTGCCTGGAGCATGGCCGAGCTGGCGCTTTCATCCGGAATCCCGCTCTTGTTCGCAATGCCGTATGTCATTCCTAATTGTACTGTCCCCAGCGTCATGCCTGATATCTTCAGATTGCCGAATTGCTGCTCCTGCATGTGTCGTTTCCCCCTAATCGCTGTTCTACCAGGCCGTCCAGCCGCCGTCCACGACGATGTTCGAACCGGTTATATAGCTAGCCGCGCCGGAAGCAAGAAACACCGCCGCACCGATCATCTCCTCACGCTTGCCGACCCTGCCAAGCATTGTTTTGGCACTCAAGTTTTTAATAAATGCGGCATCCTGCATCACTGCCCCGTTCGGGAATGGTCCCGGGGTAATGCTGTTAACCCGAATATTGCGTCCGGCGAGATTAGCGGCGCAATACCGCGTCAATTGCAGCACTGCAGCCTTGCCGGCGCCGTAATTCGGCGGATTGTTATAGCCATTATCGCCGTAAACGGCCGGATCGGGCGCAACGATCCCGTACATCGAGCCAAAATTGACGATTGCCCCGCCGCCTGCCCGCTCCATATACGGAATGACTTCGCGTATACAGCGGAACGCTGTACCGGCTGCGCCATCCAGCCCTTTCAGCCAATTTTCGTCCGACATGCTGACGATGTCCGCTTCCTTGCCATATCCGGCTCCAAAGGTTGCACAGTTAATTAAGACATGGATTCCGCCGAATGCCTTCTCCACACTTGACATCATCTCGCGAATCGACGCCGTACTGGATACATCGCATTGCACATGAAGCTGCCGCTCATTCACTTGCGTGTTCGCTGCACTGATATCGGCGACGGCAACTTTCGCGCCATAGGCGAGCATGCCTTCTACAATCGCTGACCCCAAGTATCCAGCTCCTCCTGTGACAATGGCGACGCATCCTTCCAGTGAAAACAACTGCTGTAAGTTTTGGCTCATTTGGCTGTATATCCTCCGTCGACGGCAAGGTTCGCTCCTGTCACATAAGCAGAGGCATCGGAGGCCAGAAAGACGATTGCGCCTTTTAAATCTTCGGCATTCGCCATCCGCCCAAGGAACGTCCTGGCACTGTATCGTTCGACAAATACATCCGGCGTCCGCTCCGACTTGACCCCGCCGGCATCAATACAATTGCAGCGCACATGATACGGGCCGTAATAGGAAGCCGTGAAGCGGGTAAAGTTCAGCATCCCGCCTTTATGGAAGAAATAGTCCGGAGCAAACCCATGAAAGCTCAGCCCTTCATACAAGCTGGCATCCGGGCCGATCACGCCTTGTATGGAACCGATATTAACAATCGAGCCGCCGCCCTGCTCCTTCATCACATCGCCAAACGTACGCGTCATCAGGAACAGCCCTGTCGCATTCACTTCCATGCTTTTGGCAAACAGCTCTGCCGGCGAATCCCACTCTACACCTACCCGCTCCACTGCATTGTTCACCAAAATATCGACCCGGCCTGCTTCCGCCATCATCCGGTCCCGCAATCGCAGCATCGATGCCTCGCTGCTCTGATCCAGCACCGCCGCTTTCACTGTACAGCCCAGCTCATGATACATCTGTTCCAGCTCAGCAAGTTTGGCCTCATCGCGAGTCGTTACATAAGTAATCGCTCCAGCTTCCGCGAGCGCGAGCGCAATTTGCGTACCGTATAGTCCGCCGCCGCCAGTCACGAGCGCCACTTTGCCTTCCAGTGAAAAAGTCGAGAGTACGCTTGTCTTCATCGCCTTAGCCTCCATAGATGCTTTTTGTCAATGCAGCCTGTTTGTTCGACAGTTCTGAAGTAATGTGCTGGAAATATTGCTGCAGCGCCACAACGTCTGCACCTACACTAATAAACTGATAACCAAGTCCGGCAAGCTCCGTAAAATTATCTAGGCTGCCGACCGTACCGGCAAACTTCCCGTGAAAAGCCGCCCGCTCCGCGATCCGCTTTCTCGTCTCCGCCACAAGCGGATGGGCAAAATTGCCCGGCTCGCCAATCGCCTGCGTAAAGTCGCCAGGCCCGAAGAATATCATGTCCAGCCCCGGCAGTGCCAATATTTCGTCCAGCTGCCCCAGCGGCTCAGGATCTTCGATCTGAAAAATGTTAAACCGCTGGTCGTTCGCCTGCTCCAAGTAGGGCAGCAGCTCCAGCCCGCAGTAAGCGCCGTCGGCATTGCCGCCATCGAGCGGGCGCAAGCCGACCGGATGAAACTTCGTGTTGCGTATTACCGTCTTGGCATCGTCAACGCTCATAATATGCGGCACCATAATGCCGGTCGCATCCATCTCCAGCGGACGAATATAGTCACTGTAGCTTCCCCGTGCCACCCGTACCACGACATCGACATCATACGCCTTGGCCGCCAAAATTTGCTTCTCGATTGCCGACCAGTCATTCGGCACATGCTCCATGTCGGTCCAAATACAATCGAAGCCGGAGCGCGCGGCGATTTCCGCCACCCGTGCATCGGCCAAATTCAATTTAATCGAGACCGCCGTCCCGCCTGCCCTCATCTTCCGCAAAACCCGGCTTGGCCGCATGCCATAATACTGACCGCTCATCCTTGTTCTCCCCCTCGATTAGCTCTCCCGAATTTCCTCCAGCAGCACCTCGCGGCCGCCTTCATTCCGGCTGCGGATGCCGCCAATGACCAGCTTCATCAATTCCACCGTCTCGGCAAAAGGAAATGGTCTTACTCCTGTCCGCACATAATCCGTGAAAGCTTGCAATTGCGCTTTGAACGCATAGAACGTATCTTGCATCGCGGCTGTTGCATGCCCAATCGTGCCACATAGCTGCAAGACGCCAAATGAGCCATACATGTCAGCCGTTGCCGCGATGACAACATCCGCGCCGCTCCGATGCCGGCAATGTACGATATTCTGTTCAGCTGTTCCTGTATTGCGGACACTTATAAATCCCGGCCCCAATATCGGATAGATCGCTTCCAGTGCATGAATACCGTAGCGTTCCCAGCTCTTGGGTGTCGTCACTGTAGCGAAGCGAATCTTGCCCAAGTTGTTAGTCGATGCCCGAAACGGAATAAACTCCTTGCAATATCTCATACTGCTGGACGACATCATTTTGGCTCCTGCCTGCACCCAACCATTAAATACTTTCAAATCCGCTTCATTATCTGTAAGCGGTTTATCGACAAAGCTCGGGATGCCAGCCTCAACGAACGGCCTGCAGCGTTCCACATGCTCCTCGCCGCGATCTGTCGCAATTAACACCGCATCCACTTCGCCGATCACATCTTCCGGGCGTGCTACAATATTCGGCACAAGCGAAGCCCTCGCCACATGTTCCGCATCTTCTGGAGCATCCGTCCAAATATGAGTGACCACAGCCCCCTCGATCTGCAACCGCTCCTTCGGCTCCTTATCCAGATAGACTGGAATGGCAGCATACGGACATTCTGACATTACTTCAGAATTATAGCCGTTAAAGATCGCACTCCATGAATACGGATGGCCATTGCCATCCACCATACCTAGCATAGCCAGACGAAGCGGCTTGTTTTGTTCAGACATCGCTCATTTGCACCTCCACATCATTCGAGTTGTAGTACCGCATATAAATTCTTTGTACCTTATTATGAGACAATCGACTCTATTAATTGAAATTATACCCGCAATCCGATAGGCTGTAAATACAAAAATGCCCAGCTACGCACCGTATCGGCGCATAACTGGGCTCTAGGACTGATATCTATTTAGATGCTACTCATAAATCCGGTTCAAAATGCGCTGAATGAATACAGCCGCTTCTGCCCTTGTGGCAGTCCCTGCAGGGTTCAGCGTTTGCCCGCTGCCCTGGACGATTCCTTCCTGCACCAGGCCGGCCAGGCTTTCTGCCGCATAAGCGGCAACCTTGCCATGATCCTTAAAGGCTGTCAACGAATCTGCGCTGCCGCTGATTGACAGATCTCTGGCAATCTTCAGCGCTCTTGCTGCGATCGTGAACATATCTTGGCGAGAGATCTTTTCCTGCGGGCGGAAGCGACCTGCTCCTGTTCCCTGGATCATATGGAGCTGCTTGGCGATCGCCAGCGCTTCATAATAGTAATCGCCGCTGTTCACATCTTTGAAGTTTTCACTAGCGCCGCTGCCTTCAAGCTCCAGCGTCCGCACGAGCAGCACGACAAAATCCGCTCTCGTAATATTCTGTGCCGGCGCAAATGAACTGCTGTTGACGCCCTGAATGATTTCACGGGCTGCCAATGCTTCGATTGCTTCTTGCGCCCACGGATGCTTGCCGATATCTGCAAAGGTTTTGTTCACAAATGCTACGGCATAGCTGCCGAAATGATGCACCTCAAAACGGACAGTGCCTGTTGTCCGGTCATATTTTCCGCTCGGCAGCGCAGCTGCCCGGCGTTTGTCATCGATGTGCCATACGACGAGATTGCCCGGCTTGCGCAGTTCCGCTGCAGTCGGCTCGTATGGAATCGCCACTTTTACAACCGCATCCGGGTTATTCCATGAACGGTGCGCCCCGTTTTCTTTGACCGCCAGACTAATCACCGGACGGCTGCCGGTTTGCGCCTGCACTTCGCTGCTGAAGGAAGCACGGTCCGCCTGACTGATTACGAGCGAGATCATATCTTTTTCTGCTGCACCGCTGTCTTTCAAGAAATTAGCCGGTATACTTACAACGCCATAAGGAGTCGCAATTTCAAAAACATACTCCCGCGCTGCTTTCGTTACAGCCAGCTTAGGCAGTTCAATATCTACATGACTCGCAAGACCGGCACCTTTCAATTCTACTTTTACAACCTTGGCGCCTTTGTTGTCTTTGCCCGCATCTTTCAAAGCAAGTTCCAGATCGGCCGGTAAAATCGTTGCCGTGGCCGTCGTTCCTGCTACTTTAGCTTCGAGCGAGATGCTGCCCTTGCCTACCGTTGCCGAATTGCCGCCGTTATTGTCAGTGCCGCCCGGGTTGCCCGGGTTGACCCAGCCGCCCGAACCGTCGGAGCCGCCATTATCGGTATCGTTCGGCTTGACAGTAAGGAACATCTGGGCATACTTGGTCGGATCCTTTTTGCTGACAGCGCGAATAATGGCCGTTCCTGGGTTCAACGCGGTAACGAGACCATCTTCCGTTACACGTGCAACACCTTCGGAGCCTTCACCTTCTACCGACCACAGTACAGATTTGTCGGTTACATTTTCAGGAAGGACCGTTGCATGCAATTGCAGCGTTTCGCCTACCTTTAATGCAGTCGCTTCTTTATTCAACCGAACCTCAGTCACCGCTGGATCAGTCGGCTGATCCGCTTCTTCTACCGTTAGTTTAAAATCGGCAAATTTGGTTTCATCGGCTGCGCTCAATGCCCGAATCGTCGCGGTTCCAACGGCGAGCGCCTTTATTGTGCCGTCTTCGGACACAGAGGCAACCGACTTCTCCGCTTCCTCGGGGATCATCCAAATAACTCCCCGATTCGGTATATTTTCCGGTAAGACCGTTGCGTTCAGCTTCAGCTCTTCCCCGGCCTTCAATGTACCTTCATATTGATCGAGCTTCACTTCGTCAACTTGGAAATCCGGATACTTATCTACCGTAATTTCACTGTCCGCATAAACATTTCCCCAAATGCTTTGCGCTCGGACTGTAGCCTTGCCCAAGCCTTTTGCCGTCACCAGACCGTCTGCCGATATTTGCACGACATTGTCTGGAGTGGAGTCGTAGACAGACCAGGTCACCGTTTTGTTGCTGGCATTCGCCGGCAAGACGTCGGCCTTGAGCTGGATGCTTTCGCCTACAGCCAGATTCGCTTGCGGATGATCGATGACGACAGATTCTGCCGGAATCTTAACCAGTTTGAATTCATCCACGACACGGTCATTAATTGTCTTGACGACGAATTTCATCTCATCCCCATCGATTTCGGCAGCAACATACATCTGCGTATTTTCGCCGTCGGTCACACGCTGCCACTCCCGTGACCATACCGGATAAAATTTTGGTCCTGACGAACCGCCGACAATATACGTTGTTCCTTCTCCGTCCGCAACCGGCTTCTTGTCTTTCATCGGATACGTACGCACGTATACGTGGTCGTGGCCGTTGAGCACAAGGTCAACCTGGAATTCATCAAACACTGGCGTCCAGGCATTACGAATGTGTTCGGAATCATACTGGCTGCCGAACGGTCCGCGATGGAAGGCGACGATTTTCCACTTCTTGTTGGTAGCCGCCAAGTCTCTGCGCATCCATTCACGCTGCTCTTCAAAGTCATACTCGCTGTTAAGGACGATGAAATGGGCATTTTTGTAATCGAAGGAGAAATTGCTTCCTTTCAGCGTATCAATACCATTCTGCGGATGATTGAAATGCGCCAGGTACTCCTCCGTTTTTCGGCTTCCCGTTACTTCATGGTTGCCGACCACCGGCACGATCGTCGTATTCATCAAGTTGCCTTTGGCAGCATTGAACCACATATTCCATTCATTTTCTTTATAGCCGTCCTCGACAAGGTCGCCGCCTTGAACGACGAATTCCGTGTCCGGATGATCGGCTATCGCCTTGCTCAAAATGTCTCCCCACAGCTTAAATCCGCCCTCATTAGTCGCTTGGGAATCGCCGAGGAAAATAAATTTCGTCCGTTCATCAGAGGCTGCCGCCGTCTGGAAGGAGCCCTGCTCACTGTAGCTGCTGCCATCGCCAACGCGGAACACATAATGTGTGCCCGGTTCAAGGTCAATGGCCGCTGCTTTATGGACACGGACCGTTCCTGTATCGGTTGTATTGAACAAATAGCTGTCACCGGTAAATTTCAATACATTCGGCGCATTAAAATCGGTGAACTCCTCTCGCCTCGCAACCTCGACCACTGTACCTTCCGTTGCCGGGTTCGTGTGCCAGGTGAAAGCGCGGGAGGTTGTCGTATCAGCCCCCATCGTGATGCTGACATTGCTTGGAACCGGCTGCCCGGTCAGCTTGGATACTTTGAACTTCATAATGGCGCTGTATGAGCTGTCCTTGACAGCCTGCAGCTGGTATTCCTTCACTTCTGCCGTCAAAGCATCTGTTATCAGAACCCCTTCCGCATTGGTCACGCCCAGCTCTGATCCGCCGATGACAGTAACAGCCACACCTTCTACTGGAGCCCCGGCTTCATCCGTAACCTTCAATGTCGTTTTCATGCCTTCTACTACGCCATGCTCATCCCAGCTCAGCACCAGCTGATGCTTGATCGCGGCACGAACCGGCTGGCCAAAGAAGGTAAAGCTGGTCTCGCCTGTGTCCTTGAAGGTCATCGCACCGGACTTGAAAGTAATGTTCGCTGCACCGGCGGCCTGCGGCTTGATGCGGTAGCGGATTTGCGCAAGCAAATCGTTATCCGCCAATTCGGCCGTATAAATCTGCTGGAACTCCAGTTTGACAGCTCCGGATTGCCCATCCACTGCACTGATTACTTGCTCCTTGCTCAATTTCGCGCTCGGGATAACCTCCAAACTGTCTATTACCGCGGGATCAAAGCTGAGTTCAACATGGCTGTTATTGATAGCCGCTGCTTTGATCGCTTGAATATCCAGCGTGTATCTGCTGCCTGCATAGACTTCGGAAGGAGCATCGTACACAATCTTGGACGAGCCTGTATCGACCGTAAAGGTCCACTCCTTCTCCGTCATGTTGCCGGACAGGTCTCTAATTTTGATCTTCGCAGCATGGACGCCATCAGCCAGCGGTACGCTAGGCGTGTAATGAATTTGTCCCTTCGGCGGATACAATGTATGCTGCACCAGCACACCGTCTACGTAGAAACGGATCTTGTCCGGATCGATCAGCGTTGTTCCCGGGTGCTTAACAGGATCATAGCCGTAATCTTCGCCAATTGCCTCAATCTTTGGCGTATTTGTCTTGACGACACTTCCTTCTGCCGGCATCAGATCCTTCAGTACCGGCGGGTCCATATCATCATTTGTAGGGCCGTAGACCGCCCGGATGGAGTCGATATAGAGAACGCCTGCATTTTTGTTATCATTTTTTGTTTCCATGTAACGGATCGGCTGATCCATTCTAAGCGGAAGATCGCGCCCTTTTGGCACCTCGGCTTCCAAATAACGCCAGCCTACAAAATCAACGCCGACTGATTGATCCACATAGTCAATACCGATCGCCGCACCTTTAGCATCCCGCAGCTGTCCGCGCAGCCAGTGCTTTTTGCCGTCGCCATAGACCCAAATCCCAATCTTCTCGGGATAGCCTGGAACTTGTATGTTGCTCTCCAAATCCTTCGCTTCCATATAAGCGCCTGATGTGCCAAGCTCATCTGTAAAATCATACTCCAGCTTGGCCGACTTGCTGCCGGTGCGAACAAAATCCTCATTCGTTTCTTCGCCAAAATAGACGGATTTGTAACGCGCACCCGACTGTGTTTTGTAATTGCCTGTACCATTTTCAAAGTTTTCCAAAATGACTGGCGGCAGGCCGACTTCGACGCCCATCGAGGTCTCTACAGTTTTATAGGAAACAATTATTCTACCTTTTTGTTCTGTAGCATCGGTTGCCTGGAAAACACCGTCTTCACTAATGGAACCGATTGGCCCTTCAACGCGCCACTCAAATTTGCTGTTGTCCGCCTGAATGACCTGACCGTTGCGAATGGCCTGAACGGTCAATTTCTCGGATTTCCCCGATGCGAAAGTTTTGACGGCACCCGGGAATACGAGCTCGGTCAATTCGTCGACGACCTCTACTTGCCCTTTGCCTGTCAAGCCGCCTGCAGTAGCTGTAATATCGGCCATTCCCGCTTTATCGGATGCAGTGAACTGGCCTTCGCTGTTTATGGTGCCGTAGCCTTCCGTTACCTTCCATGCAGGCGCGCCCTCCATAGCTGCCGGATGTCTGCTTGCATCTACTGCCGCAGCTTTGAACGATACTGCTGATCCCGCAAGCACGCGCTCAAGGTTTGGCTGTACGACAAGCTCCGTTGCCTTCCCTTCCGGCGCTTTGTTTACCAGCAACAGACCGTTAGCTGTTTTGCGCTCATTGCCGTCAGACGGGCGATTCAAAACTTTGCGCTCGACATTGCCCGGAAGTCTGGCAATAAATGTGGCGGAACCGCCGCCGTCAAGACAAAGCGCGTTCACAGCACCCATATCGCGCATAATGATACCCAGGTCGTCATATGAGACACCTTCACTAAAGCCCGGGGCACGGCCGTCGATTTCCACCATAATAACCGTTCCGTCAGCTTTTGTACCGATGCCTACGCGTGGATAAAGCGCCTTGTCTTCATGGGTTTGCGCCACGCCGTCCTTAACGAGCATAAAGACGCCGCCCATTGCCATCTTGACATCCTTCCACTCATCCTCAAGCTCAAAGCTGGCTGTAATTTCGTCGCCGACCTTCAAATTAGCCAGCTCCTGGCGGAATTTTCCCGACGCTGAAAGCACGACCTGCCCCTTATTGAGCGGTGTGTTGCCTTTATCATACAAAATTTTGCTGACCTTCAGCTTCATCGTTTGTCCGCTCTTCACTTCGCCTTCAAGTATATCCAGCACGACTTCATCGCCCAGATCGTTCGTCATCGTCGACGAATGGAAGGAAGCAGTGTACAGCATCAGCGCTTCCGTATTTTCCCGCATGCGGTTGATGTGAGAAATCGGGATCGTTTTATCCCCGATCTGAATCGTGCGCTTAAGATCCGGGCTTAAGCCGTAAATCGTGCTGCCGTCATTTTTCAGGCCGAATGCCAGCCAGCTCCATTTTTCAGGAGGGCTGGTCAACATTTCGCCGTCTCCCATAAAAAGTCCAAGCGGAACACCTGTTGACATATCGTAGAAATCGCCATTGACCGCTGCGATTACACGATTGCCGGCCGCATCCGCGTCCGCAGCCATCTTGCTCAGGCCTTCCATGCCGTAAACCTTGCCATTAGTCATGCCCGGCTGCAAATCAAGCGCAGGGTTTTTCGGATCAAACTCAACGGAATGAACCTTCTCCAAGCCTTGCTTCAGTTGCAAATCCTGCCACACATATTTGGCGCCAGGGCCGATCTCCATTTGCCGCGTATCCAACACCCGGGCAAATTCCGAATCCGCTCCAGCTGCTGCCGCTGCTTGTCCCGACGGAGCTACGAGCGACAGCACAATCAAAATGTTGAGCCATAGAGCCATACGCTTCTTGTGATTCATAATTTTTGTTTTCCTCCCCATCCTGCTCTGTCTGGTCTGAACAACCGGTCTCAGTATAATATGAAGAGAAAAAAAAGTAATGAAACAATTCTATGATTTATGAACCATTTCGCTAATTAACAATAAATTAAAAAAAGAGCGAGGACTGCCTGTTGGCACAGTCTGCGCTCCGATTACTGTTATTTTTGGCGCGTTTCCACATAAACCGGATAAACAATTTTGCCGGCGTCAAGCTGGGCGATTTCGTCCGCTGACCAGCCTTCCAGCTTATTGTTGCCTGTTACGCCGGTCAGCTTGATGTTGTATTTTTCGGCCAGATACTGATGAAGCTGCGTCACGTCAGCTTCCTTCAACTCGCGAAGCTGCTTCTTGCCTTTAATTTGCCCGAGAATGACGCCGATCGATTCGGCCGCAAGGCTCGTATTCGGCTGAATGCGCGCGCTGCCGTAAGCGATGGCGGAGGCACCGACGTTCTTGCCGGCCATAATGACGTTGTCGTAATTTTTGAGTAGGAAGCTGCGGAGCGGCATCCCGTATTTGTCTGGGCGTCCCATCTCGATGCCCCATTTTGTGGCGCTGGTGCCCTGCAGATCAAGCGGGTAGCCGCCGATGCTCACGTTGTCCCAGAACATTTTCGCCCCGAGCATGTCCGATGGCTTCAAGACGTAATCCGTCTCGTAGTGATTGTATTCACGGATGTACAGGTAATTCGGAAACCCGTTTAGCTCCACTTTCTCCCAGCCGGGCAAGCTTTTACGGAAATGATCCAGGATCAGAGGCGTTTCCTTCTTCCCGATCTCTAGCGCATCGGCTACCGATTGATCGTCCGAAGGATCGACCGTGTAGATTAGCAAGGCGTTGATGATGACTTCGCCGTCCCGCTGGTTCACCGCATTCAGCCCGCGCAGAAGCACGCGATCGCTCACCGCCTTGTACTTGTTCGTCATGCCGATGAGGCTGATAGCGAAGCTTTCATTCACCGATCCCCAGCCGTATTTGGCTCTGCGCTCTTTCTTCGACGTATTGTTGAAGCTTTGCTGGAACTTCGCCCAATCGACGTTTTTGAACTTCATCATCATGCCGGAGCTCATATACTCGATGTCCTTTTGCCCGTAAAACTTCTCCAGGCCCGGCATCCGGGTCGCCTGAAGCTGGCTGACCATCGCGGCGTGATCAGTGTTTTCCACCCAATAATCGGCGGCAATCCGTTTCTTCTGACCGTCTCTGGTCGTGTAGACGACGCCGTTTACCGCCTGCCCGCCGAATTGACCGGGCTTCTGCTCAACACTTTCGATCCTGATCCCATGCTCGACGGGAATATCTTGTTTCAGCTTGTCAAAATATTGCTCGAACTCCTTCAGTTTGCGGATTTTGCCATTGCGGAAGCCGCTGAACAGCTCCTTCGCCCGGCCTTGCACCAGCAGCCGCTTCCGATCGTCGCGGGTTTCGTCCAGGAACAGCATCTCTCCCTGCAACACTTGGCCGCCGAACGCACTGCGCGGATCCAATATTTTGACCTTCAATCCTTCGTCTGCAGCGGCGCGGGCCAGGTAGAGCCCTTCCAGCTCGCTGCCGATCAGGACGATATCCGTTTGCTCTGTCGGGATGTCCGCCAGATAGTTGTCCGTTTCGGATGCGATTGTGCTCTTGCTGCCGTTCAAACCGGGAGACGGCTGGACCGTGTCATTCCGCTGCAGGAACGAACAGCCCCCGGCTACAACGACTACGGCCGCCAGGGCCAGAACAAGCATCAGCTTTTTGCTGTTAAGTTTCATTTTTTTCTCCTTCACTTCGTTTATAACCTATACAAGGTTAATTTTAACATGTTTGGCAGGGAATCTACAAAGATAGCCTTTTCTTTTCAGTCGAATTTTGTTGATAGGAGTCTTCTATAGCACGTAACTTTCCCGGTTAATTTGAGTCTATCTATAAGGAATAGATTCGAGATGGGAGAGTTGCTAGAATATGCAGAATGAGAGAAACAAGCGGACGAAGACGCAGCGTATCGAGAACAAGACAGGGACAAGCAAGAAGCTGCTGGTAGTCGCGCTTGGCACCGCGCTGCTGGTGCAGCCGGTCAGCCTGATTGTACCGATGGACATCGCAGCCGCCGCGCAATCGGCCGTTGAGCAAACGTTAACCAAACAAGGGGAAGAAATTATTACGTCCGGCGCCAAACGAATCGACTATGTTTGGACCAAGAGCAACGGCAAGTACTCCAACGTTCATGTCATTGAGGTCGATCTGGCCAATCCATATGTAAAACTGGACGTCATGAGCGGCAAATCCGGCTCGGTAACGGGGCTTGGCACGGTTGGCAATATGGTGAAAAACAGCGGCGCGGTCGCCGGGGTGAACGCCGACTTTTTCAATCCTGCCGGCGATCACGCAACGCTTGGGCCTCAGGTAACGAACGGCGGGCTTGTCGTCAGCCCCTCCCGCTTGACCGGCATGTACGCGTTCGCCGTGACGAGCGACCGCAAGCCCGTCATCGACTTGTTCAGCTTCGATGGCAGCCAGCTTCAAGCCGGCGACGGCGCTACATTCCCGCTTGCGGGCGTGAACAAACCGGCCTACCGGACGGAGCCGGACAATGGCTACAGCCACGCGAATGCGATGCAAGTATATACGAGCGCCTGGACGGTCGAGCGCCCGAGCGCGACGCTGACCGAGGTGCTGGTCGTCGATGACGTCGTGCAGCAAGTGGCCGAGAACGGCACGATTCCCGGCAATCCGCCGGCGAACGGATACATTTTGCTCGCGCAGGGTACGGCAGCAAAGTTCGTTCGCGATCATTTGCCGGTCGGAGCTTCGGTGACGCTCAATTACAACCTGAAAGCCCAAACGTCAGGGCAACAATACGGCCCGTCGCAACTGCAGATGCTTGTCGGCGGCTATACCATTCTCGTCGATCAGGGCAAGACGACGGCGTTCTCCCGAGACACGAACCCCATCAGCGGCTCTTCCGAACGGTCCCGCACGGCGATCGGCTTTACGCAGGACAACAGCAAAGTGCTGATGATTACGGTCGAGGACGTCGGCAGCAGCCAAGGCATGACGCTCGCCGAGCTGCAAAAAATGATGGTCAAGCTCGGCGTATGGCGCGGCCTCAACCTTGACGGCGGCGGCTCGACGACGATGATCTCCCGTCCGCTCGGCGAGACCGAGACCGGGCTGGCCCATCCGATCGAGAACAGCTCCCAGCGTTCGGTCGCCAACGGCGTCGGCGTCTATACAACCGCGCCGAAAGGCGAATTGCGCGGCATCAAGGCCAGCGGAAGCACGACGCTGTTCGTCGGCCAGCCGGCAACTTATCAGATGAAAGGCTATGACACGTACTACAACCCGGTCGATCCCGGTTCCCTGACACCGGTATGGAGCGTGAAAGGCGGCGCGGGCACGTTTAACGGCAATACGTTCGTCCCCACAAAAGCAGGCAAAACAACGATTACAGTCACAGCGGGCAAAATCAGCGACAAGCTTGACGTCGAAGTGATCGGCGGCGACCAGATCTCCGAGATGACGGTCGAAGCTGCGTCGCCGGTGCTGGAAGCGGGCAAGTCCACTGCTGTATCGGCGAAAGCGACGTTGAAAGACGGCCGCAAGCTGACGATGCCGGCATCGTCGCTCCAATGGGAAATGCGCGGCTTTACCGGCTCGGTGCAGGACGGAACACTGACGATCAGCAAAGTGCCGGCGGATGCGAAGGCCGGCTACGCGATTGCGCGTTACGACGGCTTCGCTGCGGCCGTCGTGCTGGGAACGGGAGCGGCCAAAATGTTTGAAGACTTTGAGAAGCCGGCCTACCCCATCTCGTTCCAAAGCACAAATCTTGTAACAGGGACTGCCAAACTGGCGAAAGGATTGCCAGGACGGGAAAAATCTCAGGCGCTTCGGCTCAATTACGACTTTACGAACGCTTCTGGCACAAAAGCGGCTTACGCCGTGCTGAACGGTTCTGGCCGCAAAGTGGAAGGAAAACCGACGGCGATGACCATCGACGTGCTCGGCGACGAAAGTCTGAACTGGCTGCGCGCCGAGTTCATCGACAATAACGGCAAAGCCCATCTGGTGACGCTCGCTGACAAATTGACGTGGAACAGTTCGACTTGGAAAACGCTAAAAATCGATCTGCCTGCAGACAAAATGGCCTACCCGATTACGCTGAAGCGGCTCTATGTCGTGTCCATCGAGGAAGGACAGGACGAGCGTGCGCTGGCGGGCTCGGTAGCGTTCGACAATATCGGCTTCCAGTACGCGGTCGGAGTTCCGGAACCTGTCCGGCAAAAGATTTTGCTGACGCTCGGTTCCAAATCCGCCCAGGTCGGCGGACAGCCTTATACGCTGGATGCCGCGCCGATCGCGCTGAACGGCACGACGTATCTCCCGCTGCGCTTTGTTACGGAAGCGATGGGCGCCCAGGTTGACTGGGAACAGGCGCACAAGCGGGTGACCGTGCTCCGCGGCAGCAATTTGCTGGAAATGCAGCTTGGCAGCAAAGACTACATTTTGAACGGCAAAAAGAGTCAATCCGAAGTGGCGCCGATTTCCCGCAATGGCCGCATCTTGGTTCCCATTCGGTTCATATCCCAACAATTGGGTCTGAAGGTCAATTGGGAAGGAAAAACAAGGACGATTACGGTTGAATAAACCTTTTGCGAACCAATCGTTCGACCTGTAAGAAACAAGGCAATGAAACCGCCCCGTCCTCATCGGACCGGGGCGGTTTCGTTTTCCGGGAGCTGATGTCCGCCGCGGCCCCCGCCATCGCCACTGCTTCCGAAGTCAATAGATGCCGAGCTTCTTGCGGTACTCAATGGGCGACATTTGGAGCGTTTTTTTGAACACCCTGTTAAAGTACTGCAGTGTCTCGTAACCAACCTCTCTCGCAATTTCATAGACCTTCAAATTCGGCTGCAGCAGCAGTTCCTTCGCCTTCTCAACCCGCAAGTAATTGATATAACCGACAAAAGAGTAACCGGTATAGCTTTTAATTTGCATACGAAAATATGAAGGGCTCATGCCAAACTTTTTGCTAATCTCCTCCGGAGTCAAGCGCTCCATATAATGCTCTTTTATGTATTCGCCGGCCAGCTTGACACTTAGCCGCACATCACGCTTGCGCTTGGTACTACCCGCGGCCGATGCTGCCGTATGCTCCAGCCAAAAGCTGCTCATTTGGTGCAAATGAGCTATCATCGCCTCCTCCTGCATGCCGGCGCCAGGCTCTTCGAACCCTATTCCATTCCTCCGCAGCACATCATGCCATTTGGCGCTGAACATGCGAAGCAGGCCCAGCCGTTCCCCCTGTCGCCCTTCTTCGAAGCTTTGCAGGCGCCGAATGATATCGGCCTGTTCCTGAATGATTTCATACGGACGCAGCGTCTGCAACGAATCGAAAAACTGCTGCGCCCGGACAAAAGCCCGATGAGCGGCATGAAAATAGACGACCCGTTCTTCTGCTCGCGATAAGACCTGTGCCAGCTCAGCTTCCTTGACAGGCTTGGGCAAATAGTCGATCGCACCGGCCTGCATCGCCAGACGGGCGTCGTCAAATTTCCTGCTCTCTCCCATCATAATCGCAACAATAGGGATTCGCTGTTCATAGACCTGGCGCACCAGCATCAGCCCTTCATCTTCAGGCTGCAGCATATCGGCCAGCAGTACGGTCGGCCATCCCTGTTCCATCAAGGCCAGCGCCTCATCGCGGTTTTGCACCTCGCCTACGACGATATGCCCCATTTTCTGGACCAGCTTGTTTAATCTTTTTCGCTGTTGCAATTGTCTTTCTACAATTAAAGTATGCAGCATGCCCGTGCCCCTCCTGATCATTGATGGATTGGCGGCTCATATAGATTATGACGTTAAGAGGCGCGCAAGGTTACGAAATATTGCTCTTTTTAAAATAATCTTATTTTTCGCGTTCGTCGCGGTTGAAAATGCGGCATAAAAGCATGCAAGCCCTTATTCGCACTTTGTACACCAATAAGGGCTTAACCAGTTATGTTCGTATGACCTGACCGAAAACGATTTGGGAGAGACGTCGTCTACTGATTTCCGAAATATCCCATTCTGCGTGACAGCTGCGCAGCAAAACCCTTCATTTTCAAGCCGATTGGCGTAAGCTGATCATCCGGTACATTATAGCCGCTCACACTGATGGCGGCGATGACGCTGCCGCTTTTATCCCGCACGGGCGCGGACAGGCATCGCATGCCAAAGCCGGCCTCTTCATTGTCGATGGCAAAGCCGCGCTGCCTCACCTCTTCCAGCTCCAGCATAAAAGCATCAGCAGAGGTTATCGTATAGTCAGTCAGCTTTTTGAACGAACAGCCCGCCAAAATTTCTCTCACATCATCATCAGGCAGCCATGCGGTCAAGCTTTTGCCAAGTGAGGTATGGTAAACCTGTGCCCGCTGCCCGACCGCCCCGAACAAATATTTATAGTGCTCCGGTTCCACATTAACCAGATAAAGAACAGAACCTTGATCCAAAATGGCGAGATGGGCGGTCAGCCCAATTTCTTCCACTGCCTGCATCAGCACCTGCTTGCCCTCATCCAGCAAATTAGTGGAGCTGCTGTACACAGCACCCAGCTCGAATGCTTTGGCGCCAATCATGTATTTGTCCGTATCGGCCACCTGCTGCAAATACCCGTGCGCCTGCAAGGTTAGCATCAGCCGATGCACAACGCTCTTGTGCAGTCCCAGCTTCTTTGCAACCTCGGTGACTCCCATCGGGCGGCGTTCTTCGATAAAGCTTTGTAAAATATTCAACGTCCGGTCGACAGATTGTATCATAAAGTACGGGGCTTCTTTATTTTTCCTATCCTTCTCTTCCTTTTTGGCCTGTTCTTCCTGCTCCATTATGCTCCCCCTTATATACATTTATCAACATCATATCATATCAGGAGTTCTGTTGTCTCTTATTGTGTGACAAGCTTATCAGACTTTGTTATAACGTAAACTTAAAAACTTTTATTGTTACAAAAAGAGCTGTTCTTTACGAACAGCTCTCCATGTATCCTCATCTTATCCTTATCTTTGGCCGTTAACGATAGCTGCCGGTTGTAAAAACAACACCTGACCCGCCTGGCGTTCCTTTCAGCTCCACCTTTACTTCCTTCAGTGCGCCAATGTCCAGATCTACGGTCGCGTTCTTCTTGTCTACGGTCAGCGTCTCCATTTTGAGAAGCACATTATCCGCATTGAAAATTTTAATTTCTACTTCCTGCTCGAACTCCATACCAAAAAATTGGAGCTCAAGCTTTTGATATTTGCCGCCAGGCTGCAGCTTGAAGCCCTTTTGAGCAGCATTGATATTATTCACAACAACACCGCTCTTATAGTCAACGCCATTTTGCATCGTAAATTGTTTGTCCACAGTGGACATAACCTGGCTGCTTAAGCCTGTATCGATCTTTTCCTTCGTAATCGGAACTGAGGACGTCTTCTCGCCGATCGTAATCGTCTGGGCAGCACTGTTATAGTCAACAGCTGTCCCTACCAATTCAGATACAGCCCTTACCGGCAGATAGGTGGTGTTATTGTACGTAATTGGCGCCAGCTTAGTGCCCTTTGCATCCTGGGCGTTCCAATCCTTGCCATCAACCTTGAACTTCAAACCCCAATTTAAACTCGCGGTGATTTTCTCCAGCGTAGGGCCGGCAGCCGCACCCGCGACGAGACCAACAGATAACGCGGCTGCAGATACGATTACAACGAGTCTTTTTTTCATGATCAAACCTCCAAATATAATAAGTAAGTGACCATTCTAGAACGAAACTCGGAGGTTTTCCATAAATTTCACAAAAACGTCAAACAATCTTTTGCTATTTTTTAAAAACTGAAATAGCGTCCGGTTGGACGCCGTTCATCTTTTCGTTTGCTGTTTGTTTAGCTGAATTTGAGCAACGGTTGCTAAAATAGCGAAAACAGGAAATATAAAATCATCGGCTCCAAAGTGCCCGTCGAATAGCGGCTTCAAGCCGAGAATCATGGCCACGGCAATCGATAGCGACCGAATTAACATCCACATTTCCTCATCCCTCCGACACCTTATCGTTGGCATGTCATGAAATCGTATCTGCTATGCGTGCGGACCCCTCGATAATTTTATCAAATCTGCCACATTATTGCCATTCCTTAAATACGATGCTTGCCTAGCGAGCGACTAGCTTATCCGGCGCTCGGCAGGCCAGCCTGTGCCTGCTCCAGACACGCCCGTTCACGAGCCGGCTGCAGCGGTTTTTTTGCCGAAATGTCCGACCGGCGGGCGCTTGAGACCGAGATGCTCTCTTAACGTCGCCCCCTCATACTCCCGGCGGAACAAGCCTCGCCGCTGCAAGACCGGCACTACCTCATCGACAAAAAGGTCCAGGTCTCCCGGAAGAACGGGGGGCATAATGTTGAAGCCGTCGCAGCCGTACCCGGTGAACCAGCGCTCCATCAGATCGGCAAGTTGTTCCGGCGTTCCGACAAATTGCAGATGGCCCCTGGCTCCCAGCAGCTTGCGGCCCAATTCCAAAATAGACAGCTTCTCTTTGCGTGCCATGTCCATAATGAGCTGAACCCGGCTTTTCATGCCGTTGGAAGCCTCCACCGGGTCCGGTATGTCGGGCAAAGGCTGATCTACAGGATACCCAGACAAATCATAGTGGAGCAGACCCGACAGAAAGCCTTTCGCTTCTTCCGGTCTGATCAGATCAAGCAATTCCCGTTCACGGCGGGCCGCTTCCTCTTCTGTAGAACCGATAATGGGAGACAGTCCAGGCATAATTTTCATACTGTCCCGCTCCCTTCCATAATCCGCAAGCTTCGCTTTCACGCGCTTATAAAAAGTTTGGGCGTCAGCCAGATTTTGCTGCGCTGTAAAAATCACTTCGCCGACCCGGGCCGCAAATTGCTGCCCCGGCTCCGAGGAGCCGGCCTGAATGAGCACCGGATAACCCTGCGGAGGGCGCGGCACATTAAGCGGTCCTTTGGCCGAATACCATCTTCCTTTATCGTCGTTCGTCCGCAGCTTCGAGCTGTCTGCGAATACGCCGGATTCCCGGTCCATTACAAGCGCATCGTCGTCCCAGCTGTCCCAAAGGCCGGTCACCACGTCCACGAACTCCTGGGCCATCTCATAACGCAAGGCATGCTCGGGGTGCTTATCCCTGCCGAAATTGAGCGCTTCGGCATCCGTCTGGGATGTGACGATGTTCCAGCCGGCCCTGCCTCCGCTCAATATATCGAGGGTGGCAAATTTGCGGGCCGCATTGTACGGCTCGTTATACGTTGTAGACAACGTTGCGGCCAATCCGATCTTCGATGTCACGACCGAGAGCGCAGAAAGCAGCGCTATCGGATCAAGCATGCCCGCTGCCGCATGGCTCGGATAGATCAGGTGCAGCAGGTCCGCGAAAAAGATCATATCGAACTTGCCCCGCTCTGCCGTCCGGGCCATCCGCTTATAATTTTCAATATCAAACATTTGCTCCACGCCGGAATCCGGATGTCTCCACCCCGCATGATGATGACCTGTAAAATATAGAAATGCGCCCAAATGAAGCTGTTCTTGCCGCCGTTCACTCATAAGCTAACTCCCTGCCTTTCATGTCCTGTATCGTTCCGATCAAACCGGGTAAGCGGAAAATGGCCGCCTAGCCTTTATATGTGCTCCGCCAGCTAAGCCATCTGTTTTCCAGCAGGCGCACTGCAGAATCGGACAATTTGCCTGTCAGCGCAAAAAGAATGATGCCGACAAATACGATATCCGTCTGTCCATATACCCGCGCATCCTGAATCATGTAGCCGACGCCCGAGCTTGCGCCCATCATCTCCGCGACCGCCAGCAGCAGCCAGGACACCCCGACCGACAGCCGGATGCCCAGCAAAATGTTTGGCAGCGCCGCCGGAAGGATTAGCTTCTTCAAAAGCTGCAGCCGGGAAAAATCCAGAATGCGCGTGACGTCATACAGCTTGCGATCCGCACTGCGGACGCCCAGAAAGGTATGAAAATATACCGGGAAGAAAGCGCCCAATGAAATAAGCAGCATCTTCGATAATTCCCCTACGCCGAACCATAGAATAAAGAGCGGGATGACCGCCAGCAGCGGTATCGTGCGCATCATCTGCAGCGTCGGATCCAGCGTTCGCTCCACCCATTTGCCCAAACCAGCAAAAATGCCTAGTAGAAGGCCCGTACTGCTGCCCAGCAGAAAGCCGCCTGAAGCTCTCAGCAAACTTGAACCCAGATGATCCAGCAGCTCTCCGTTTGCCATCAGCCCGGAAAAGGCAGCGGCAATCCGGGATGGTGCGGGCAGCATCGATTGGGATACAAGGCCCAAGGCGGAAGCCGCTTCCCAAATGACAAGAATGGTACAAGGCACCAGCCAGCCATGCAGCCAGACGGGCAGCCGGATCTTGGTACCGGCTGTAGGCTTGCCGGCAGACGCCGCTGCGCATGTTCGCTCCGCTCCGATTTCTGCCTCCCCTGCCCGCTTTGTCTCCGCCTTGGAATCCAATGCGATGTCATTCATGATCAGCCATCTCCTTTCAGATTTTCCCGCCACCTCAGCAGATACCGTTCAAGCCCTTTCACCAGTGAATCCGTCAGTTTACCGACTGCGGCAAAAACGATAATTCCGACAAATATGACGGAAGTTTGCGAAAAAGAGCGCGCATCGTTAATGATATAGCCGATCCCGGAGCTGGAACCCATCAGCTCCGCTACGACCAGCCCCAGCCAGCTTACGCCGATCGATAACCGGATTCCGAGAAAGATCGAGGGCAGCGAAGCCGGAAGAATCAGCTTCGTTATCGTCTCCCATCGCGAAAATTCGAGCACTTTGGCGACATCGAACAGATTCCCCTCTACAGTGCGGACGCCAAGAAATGCGTTCACATACAGCGGGAAAAAGGCTCCCTTTGCGATCAGCAATATTTTCGACGTCTCCCCGAACCCGAACCATAAAATGAATAAAGGGGCTACTGCCAGATGCGGCAATGTGCGCAGCAGTTGCATCGAAGGATCGAGCAGCCGTTCCGTCCGCAGAGAGAATCCCACCCATAAACCTGCAGTCAGCCCAAGCCCGCCGCCGAGCAGAAATCCCAGCATGGCGCGCAATGCCGAAATTCCGAGATTATGCTGCAGCTCGCCCGATACAATCATGCTGACGAATTCGTCCGCGATCGATGCCGGAGGAGGCACAAGAACCTCATTGACCATTCCCGTGACTGAGGCATATTGCCATGCAGCCAGCAATGACAAGGGTACAAGCAAGCCGACAAATATGTTGGCAGTGCCGATCGAAAGCTTGCTCTTCCTGGTTTGCACCCGCGTTCACCTCACTTTTTGCTCTCCTGCTCCGTCTGCTTCAACGCTTCTACGATATATTGGTTATCAAACACCTGGGACACATCGATCTCTTTGCGGATCGTCCCGAGCGAGAATTGGAAGTCGGCCGTCTGTTGCTGACGGGCGATAATATCGTCGCTGATCGGGATGTTAATGTAAGAGCTGCGCTCCTGCATGCCTTTTACAAGCTCGAGCGGAATATTGCGCTCATCGGCATAACGCTGGAAGGCCTCTTCCTGATGATTGGCTTCCCACAAGCGGGACTTCTCCAGCACCTTCAAATACAAAACGACCAGTTTCGGATAGTTCTTGGCAAAATCACCCCTCACGAGCTGAAACGAAGGAGACAGTACCCCGGAGTCTGCGCCGTCCGTAAGCACTCTTGCTTTGCCCGACAGTACATTTAATGAAATATAGGGATCCCATACCGCCCACGCATCCACTTTGCCGCCTTCGAAGGAAGGCTGTGTTTCGTCGGGTTGTAGCTGGATAATCTCAAGATCGGAATCCTTCACCCCTTCCTTGCCGAGTACGCGGTACAGGAAGTTGTAAGCATTGCTGCCTTTCGTTACTGCAACTTTCTTGCCCTTCAGCTCAGATACAGAGTGAATCGCGCTCTCTTTCGGCACAATAATCGCGACATTGTTTTTGCCCTCCAGCATCTGCGAGATGATTTTGAAATCAACGCCTGCGGCCTGGGCCGCAATTGGCGGCATATTGCCCATTCCAGCAAAATCCAGATGGTTTGACGCCATCGCTTCCACCATCGGCGGACCGCTCTGGAACTCAATCCATTCCACCTTGACGCCCAGATCGCCAAAGGCATCTTCGTACCATTTTTCCTCCCGCGCCTTGCCGAACAAGCCGCCTTTCCCTTGTACACCCAGGCGGACGGTTAAATTTTCGTACACGGGCTTGCCGCTCCCCCGGTTCGCCTGATCCGGATTATCCGCCGGCTGCTTGCCGCCCTCTTCCTTCGCCGCATTGCCGCAGCCACTTAGAATAAGCAGCAATGCCAATATTGTTGTCAACCAAGTTATGCCTCTCTTCATCGCACTATCCCCTTCGAAGTGTATAATTTCCGGCAAACACCAGCTTTGTCCGGCTAGATTCCTGCACCTACGTCAAATGCCGGTTCTTCCACTTTCTCGAATTCTCCTAGCACGCGGCTTCTCATTTCCTGAAAGGCTGTCCCTGCCCTTTTCCGCGGATAAGGAAGATCAATTCGGATTACTTTGCGGATATGGCCCGGCCGGGGGTCCATTATAACAACCTTCTGCCCCAGAAACACCGCCTCATCCAGATCATGCGTCACGAAAAGCATCGTCGTCCGGTTGTTCTCCCAAATGTCGAGCAGCACCTCCTGCATATGCGAGCGGGTGAAAGCATCGAGCGCTCCGAACGGTTCATCCAGCAGCAGCACCTCCGGTTTGCGGAGCAGCGCTCTTGCGATGGCTGCCCGCTGGGCCATGCCGCCCGAAAGCTCGCGCGGATAGGCTTTCTCAAAGCCTTTCAGGCGGACCAGCTCAACCAGTTCATCCACCTGCCGCCGTACTTGCGGATCCCGCAGCGAATAGTTGGCAGCGATATTTTTCTCGACCGTCAGCCAGGGAAACAGTCGGGGCTCCTGGAATATAAATCCTTTCTCGATGCCGGGACCCGCTATTACCCGGCCGTTCAGCCGGACCGTTCCTTCATAGGATGTGTCCAGCCCCGCGACGATTTTGAGCAGGGTGCTCTTGCCGCAGCCGCTCGGGCCGAGGAAGGTGACGAGCTCTCCCTTCTCGACCTGAAGCTGTATGTCCCGCAATGCAACCACTTCTCCTGCAGGAACGATAAATGACTTATGCACTCCCTCAATGACCAGCATATGTCCGCCTCCAATTATAAATACAATAAAACACACCGATTTACTTGGTTTTAAGCCAAAATAAAAAGAGACTTCCGTCTGCCTCGGACAACACAGACATTGCGTCTGCGTTATCGAAAGCGGTCGTAAATCTCCAGTTGTCTGGTCGATATGCGATTCCACTTCTACATTGATCAATAGTTGACGTAATTTTAGCAGTCCCCCTTTCAATCTGTCAAGATGTTTTTTTCCAGCGCGTCCCAGCAGGAGCGGAGCGGACCGAAGCCTGACACCGCCCCGGCATTCGGCTGAATCAGCTTGCAAAAGCATTAATCGAGCTCCACCACCTGCAGCGCATGCTCCACCTCTTGCCTCGCTTCGCCGCCGTTATGCCATTCATGATTATAGCCGAGACATGGACAGATCAGCTGTGTGGCGCCGGCTGTAACCGTCCTCCGATAATGCACATGCCCCATAATGCTGTACCGCACATCATACCGGGCATAAAGCTCTCCATACTGCTCGCTGCCAAGAAAAGCGTTGAAATAATCCCAAGGCTTACGCTCCACTGGCACGGTAAAACGGGCATCGGTCAGCATATGCGTCACAAGTATGACCTTCTTTCCTTGGTGCAACGCCAGCTCGGCCGCCATTTTTTCATAAAAATAGCGGTGTATCTCCTTGTTGCTTCTCCCCCAATTCACAAACAGACTGTCCTTCCACGTCCGCTCCCCGAGCTTCATCGCGTCATATTCAGCTTCCGTGTAATCCGCTGTGCCGAACGAGTAATCGTACCAGCCCGAATCGCCGATAATGATCCAATCTTCATTCGGCGCATACGCACCTCCGCTTAAGCAGCCCTCCGTTTGCTGAAAATGCCGGTAGGTCGCCCAAGTATCATGCTGCGGATCATCAATCGACCAATAGTCATGATTGCCCGGCACGAACAGCACTTGCGCGCCCGATCCTTCCCGAATGTCCCGAATCGCGGCAAGCGACTGCTCATAATGGTTCGCCAAATCTCCCGCAACAATCAGCAGCTCGATCTCCTGCCGTTTTACCGCTTCGCACAGTGCGGCAATAACCGGATGGCCTTCGTTCATATCTACATGCAGATCAGAAATCACAGCAGCTTTCATTAGCGGCTTCCCCCTCTTAAAATGCTTGATGGCAACGGACAAAATGATTATCGGCCACCTGCTGCAGCAAAGGCTTTACCTTTTTGCACAGCGCGGTCGCGAACGGACAACGGTTATGAAATGCACAGCCTGACGGCAAATCGACCGGGCTTGGCACTTCGCCGCGAATCAAATACGGATTGGCCCGCTCCTGGCGCTCCATATCAGGAGCGGAATACAGCAGCGCCTGCGAATAAGGATGCAGCGGCTTTTCGCCAAACTGCTCCGCAGCGGCGATTTCCATCAGTTCGCCCAAATACATCACCCCAACCCGGCTGCTAATATATTGCACCACGTTCAGATCATGTGAAATGAACAGCATCGTTAATTGAAACTTTTGCTGCAGCTCGACAAGGAGATTTAAAATTTGCGCCTGCACCGAAACGTCCAGCGCCGACAGCGCCTCATCGGCCACGATAAATTCCGGCCGCAAAATAAGCGCGCAAGCGATGCCGATCCGCTGGCGCTGGCCGCCGCTCAGTTCATGCGGGTAGCGCTCAAGATAGCTGTCGTTCAGCCCGACATGGCTCAGCATCTCCTTCACGGCCGCTAGCCGATCCGCTTTATCGCCTATGCCGTGAATTAGCAGGGGCTCCTCCAAAATCGCGCGAATTTTTTTCTTCGGATTAAGCGACGAGAACGGGTCTTGAAAAATCATCTGGATGCTCCGCCGCAGCGCCTTCTGCTCTTTCCCCTTCACATGCGTAATGTCCTGCCCTTGAAAGGTCAGCGAGCCGCCCGTCAACGGATGAAGCTGTACAAGCAGCTGGCCCAGCGTCGATTTGCCGCATCCGCTTTCGCCGACAAGCCCAAAAATTTCCCCCTTCTCAATTTCGAAGGTGACATCATTTACCGCCTTCACGTAAGACCGCTTGGCCAGCAGCGATTTACGCGGAACGGGGTAATGCTTATATAATCCTTTCACTTGCAGCAATGGTTCGCTCATTGGATCGCCTCCCGGTCAGCATAATGACAACGTACGAAATGTCCCGGACAGATCTCGACCAGCTCAGGCAGTTCATTGCGGCAGCGCTCATCGGCTTTACTGCAGCGCGGAGCGAACGGACAGCCCAGCAGTTCCTCCTGAATTGACGGCACCGAGCCCGGAATCGCCTGCAGCGGCTGTCCCCGCTTGGCGGCGCTCGGCAGCGAGCCGATCAGCGCTTTCGTGTAAGGATGGCGCTGCAGCCGCTGCAGGCTCGATTTGTCCGCTTCTTCTACGATATAGCCGGCATACATGACGATAATGCGCTGGCACAGATCGAAGATAACTGCCAAATCGTGTGAAATAAATAAAATCGACGTCTGCTGCTTGGCATGAATTTCTTTGAGCAAAGCGATGATGTTCGCCTGGACCGTTACATCCAGCGCCGTAGTCGGCTCATCGGCGATCAGCAGCTGCGGATTGCAGACGAGTGCCATCGCAATGACGATCCGCTGGCGCATCCCGCCGGAAAGCTGATGGGGATATTCGTCATACAATTGCTCTGGACGCGGCAGCTCGACCTGGCGCATTACCTGCAGCGCCCGCTCCTTCGCCTGCTTCTTCGTCAGCCTCTGGTGGCGGATCAGCCCCTCCGATATTTGCCTGCCTACGGTCAGCAGCGGGTTCAGCGTCGTCAGCGGCTCCTGAAAGATCATCGCCATCCGGTTGCCGCGCAAGTCAAGCCAGGCCCGCTCATCGAACTCGCCGAGAGGCGCCTCTTCAAATTGCAGGCGTTCGGCTGTACATTCCGCATTGCTGGGCAGCAGGCCGATCAGCGCCTGCGAGGTGACGCTTTTGCCACAGCCCGATTCGCCGACCAGACCGACAATCTCATTGCGCTTTAGCGTAAAGGAAACATCCTTAACCGCCCGAAACGTACCGCGCTCCGTATGAAAACGAATATTCATCCGCTCGACTTGCAGCAGTTCTTTCTTCATCATTTCCATCGTGACGCTCCTTTGTTATTTCCGCTTATCGGCCGCATCCCGCAAACCATCCGCTATAAAGTTGAGACTGAGCACCATCGCTGTAATAAAGCAGCCAGTACTAATCGTATACCATGGCGCGGACAGCACATAAGGCTGCGCCTCATTGAGCATTCTCCCCCAGCTGGCCAGCGGCGGCTGCACACCGAGGCCCAGATAGCTGAGGCCCGCTTCCGCCAGTACCGAGCCGGCACCCGCAAGTGCAGCAGCAACGACGAGCGGCGAAATCATATTCGGTAGGATGTGGCTTGCGATAATGCGCAGCGAGCCCGCGCCGCGCACTTTGGCTGCTTTTACAAACTCAAATTCCTTATATTGAATCACGCCTGAACGGATAATCCGGGTAAAGCCGGGAATGCTCATCAGCCCTAGCGCCAAAATCGTATTGTTCACCCCAGGGCCAAAAACAGTGACCAGCATCAGCGCGAACAGAATGCCCGGAAAAGCCATCACGCCATCCATCACCCGCATAATGATTTCATCCAGCCATCCGCCGAAGTAACCGGCGAGCGAGCCAACGACGAGGCCGCCGGCAATACCGATCACAACCGACAGGCTGCCGACATAAAAAGCCGTCTGCGCCCCTTCCATGATCCGGCTAAGCAGGTCGCGGCCGAAATTGTCCGTGCCGAACCAGTGGGCGGCGTTCGGCTGATGCAGGCGCATCGCCGTGTTCATCGCCTCTGTCGAATAGGGCGTGTAGACAAGACCGATGGCAAACAAAACAAATAGCACTGTGAACAGGGAAGCGCCGATCAGCAGCGGCACATTGCGAACAGCTTTTTTCCAGTTCATCAGATTCCAGCTACCCCCTCCTGCCGATCCGCGGATCGACGACCTTGTACAGCAAATCGACCAAAAAATTGATCATTATAACCGTCACCCCGATGTAGAGCACCATAGCCTGCACCATCGGCAAATCCCGGCTATTGATCGAGCTTACAAGCAAATTGCCCAGCCCCGGCAGGCTGAATACATTCTCAACGATAATGCTCCCGCCGAGCGTGTCAGCTACGATCATCCCAAGCACGGTCAGCACGGGAATCGAAGCATTGCGAATCACGTGTTTGTACAGGATGGCAGCCTGGCCGAGCCCTTTGCTTCTCGCCGTCCGGACATAATCGAGCTTCAATTGATCCAGCACCGTGTTGCGAATATAGCGGATGAGCACCGCCGTATTGGAAATGGCGATCGCAATCGACGGCAGCAGCAGCGACTTGAACGCCTCCCACGGGTTGTCACTCCAGCTGACATATTGACCGGCGGGAAACCACTTCAGGATGACGGAAAAAACGAAGATTAACAGAATGCCGAGCCAAAACGACGGAATCGCAATGCCCAGCTGTGTCAGCAGAGACAACAGATAGGAGATGACTTTGCCGTTGCGGCTGGCAATATAGATGCCTAGCGGGACACCGGCGGCAAGCGTCAGGATGAGCGACATTACGGCCAGCGACATCGTAACCGGCAGACGATCCCCAATCAGCTCGGCGACAGGCAGCTGATAGCGGATCGATGTCCCAAGATCGCCTTTAACTGCCGATCCGACCCATTCGAGGTAGCGGACGGCGGCTGGTTTATCCAGCCCCATCTGCTCCTCCAATGCTTCCATCTGCCGCTCATCGGCATCGACGCCAAGGATTATTTGTACCGGATTGCCCGGCAAAATTTGAAAGACGAAAAATGTAATGACTGAGACAACGACAACCGTTGTAATGAGCGACAAAATCTTGCGGACTGCAGTATTCATTAGTTCGTATAGTACAGATCAGCCATATTGAGCAGCTGATTCGCGTAAATTTTGAAGCCCTCAAGCCCTTTTTTCAGCGCTGCCGTTTGTTTGAAATCCATAATGAAGACCGAAGCGGCTTGCTCAGTCAAAATGTGCTGCGCCTTCTTATAAATTTCCGCGCGTTTGGCAATATCAGCCTCCAGCGTTCCCTGCTTCATCAGCTCGTCGTAAGCGGCATCCGAGAAATTAATAAAGTTGCGCGGATAATTCGTCTCATAACGAATGAGCACGTCATAAGGATCAAGCTTGCCGGTAAAGCCGATGACAGTAGCAGTATATTTGCGGTTCGTGTACACATCTTCCAGCCAGTTGCTCCACTCAATTTGCTTGATTTTCACTGTAATGCCGACTTTTTTCAGCTGCTCGGCAATCACCTGGGCTGTATCAACATGTGTTTGATAGTTGGACGGTACTGTAATTTCCAGCTCAAAGCCATTTGCAAGACCTGCTTCATTCAGTAGCGACTTTGCTTTTTCTACATTAACGTCATAGGTGCTTTCCAGACCCGGCTCATAGAACTGCTCCATCGCCGGACTCATATTGGAACCGAGCTTCGTTCCTTTGCCTTCTACAATGGTGGCAATCAGTTCATCGACATCGACAGCATAGTAGATAGCCTGCCGCACTCTGGCATCGTCAAGCGGCTTTACTTTATTGTTCAGCGCCAGCAGCTGCACCATATTTTGCAGACCTTCTACATAAGTGAAGCTGTCGCCGAGCTGCTGCTCGCCCTGTACCGTTACCGATGGCAGCATGTCGAGCGTACCGGCCTGCAGCGCCAGCAGCGTTGCGCTGGCATCGTTCATAAATTTGAACTCGACGCGGTCGATTTTGGCGGCGTTTTCCGGATCGTAGAAATCGGCAAAACGCTCCAATACAAGCGATTGCCCCGGGCTGTAGGACACAAATTTGAACGGCCCCGCGCCGATCGGCTGCTTGCTTTGCTCTTTGTAATCATGTGGTAAAATCGCTACTGTCGTCCGCGTAATGAACGAAGCGTCCTTCTGCTTCAGCTGAATGACAGCGGTCGCGGCATCCGGGGTCTCAATTCCGGCAACCATTTCAAATTTTGAGGAAAGCGGCTTTTCCTGGCCAATACCGGCAAGCAGTTCATACGAATATTTGACGTCCTCAGCGGTCAGCAGCTCGCCGTTGTGAAACTTGACATTCGGGCGCAGCTTGAACGTATACGCCAGCCCGTCAGCGGAAATTTC
This sequence comes from Paenibacillus sp. GCM10027626, assembly GCF_042676285.1. NCBI lineage: Bacteria > Bacillati > Bacillota > Bacilli > Caryophanales > Paenibacillaceae > Paenibacillus > Paenibacillus sp. GCM10027626. Next base: position 82,393 of record NZ_JBHTHC010000010.1, read on the forward strand.
GTAGGATTCGGCTATACCGGGCAGCAGCTTGCCTGTCTCGTCATTCGTCAGCAAGCCGTCAAATACATTGTCCATCATCGAAGCCGTATCGGTAGCGGAGGAAAGAAAAGGATCGAGATTATCCGGCTCTGTCGCGATCGGCAGCCGCACTGTGCCGCCGCTGACCGGCTCTGTGGACGGTTTGTTATCCGCATCCGACGGCTTATTGCCGCCCGCTGTACCCGCCGATTGCCCGCCGGCCGCATTGCCGCCGTTATTCGTTTTGTCCGGCGCCTTGTTCGCCTGACCGCATGCCGTTGTCATTGCTACCAAAACAATAAGAACGCTGAGTAATAAAGTGACTGCTTTGCTGCCTTTTCTCAAGTTCATGTCTTGTTCCTTCCTTCTTCTCAAGGTTTATTAATGGCCGACCAGTTGAATTGCTCCTCAAATACTTCAAACATCTGCTCCATCGTCCGCATGCCCGACTGGATGCGCGCTTGATCCTGCAGCGCCATCTCCCGCAGCACCGCATTGAACAAAGCCAGGGGCGCGGTGTAAGAATCAAGAAAGCTAATCGATTTCGTCGGTGCGAACAAATTGACATTGCCGTATTTGGCGAACGGCGACATATGCGAATCCGTCAGCACGATAATCATGAGCCCGCGCTGCTTCGCAATTTCCACCAGCTTTAACGTCCGGTGGCAATATCTTGGAAAGCCGCTGACGAGCAGCACATCCTCCGCCTGCAAATAGGTGGCATATTCCGCCGTTTGTCCTTGCGGAATCAGCTCGGCATTGCCCAGCAAATATTTGAGAATAAATCCGGCAAACGCCGTCACCGACAGGCCCATCCGCCAGCCGCCTACCCAAATATGCCTTGCCTGCAGCAGCATGCCCGCAGCTTGCCGCACATCCTCGACCGCATTGAGCATCCGCGTTGCTTCAATATTGCGCATCTCGGCCGAATAATGCTCATGAATCCATAACGACTGCTCCGGAAAGGCGCTCGTCGCCTCCAGCCGCGAGATGGCCCGCTGCTTGAACAGCGACTCCTTGATCGCCAGCTGCATTTCTTTGTAGCTGCTATATTCCAGCGCTTGCACCAGCCGATGAATCGTCGCTTCACTGACAGCCGCCAGCTCGGCCAGCTTTTTGGCCGGCATCATGGCAATTTCCATTAAATTTGTGGAAATATAATGGGCGGCCTGCTTTTGCGCAGCGCTTAATGTATGAAAATGAGTTTCGATTTTTCCCTGGATTTTCAGCCCTGCCGCCTCCCGAACCGGTATCTGCTAAATGACTGCCGTACCGCGATGCTGCTTGCACCATACAGTCACATCGGATACATCCGCAATGATGGACGGGTATTTCAGTTCCTCGATCCCGGTCCTGCCGAACCGGTTGATTAACAGGCAATCCATCCCGACCTTGCCTGACCCGACCACGTCATCGTAATAGTTGTCGCCGACATACAGGCATTCCTCCGGCCGAAGGCGCTGCTTTTCCAATGCCAGCTGAAAAATTTGCGGATCAGGCTTCTCGATTCCGACCTCTGCCGATACGATAACCTCATCCAGCAGTTCATCGAGCCGATTGTCCTTCAGCACCTGACGGGCCGACAAATCCCAGTTCGAGATTAGCCCTACCCCGTAGCCCGCCTGTTTGAGCTGCTTCAGCGTTTCGCGCGATCGCGGGTATGCCTTCCAAATATCGGCCGTAAAATAATGCTCATTACGAAAGCAACCGATCACCTTCGATAAATCAAGCGCCAGCTTGAGCTCGTAATTGACGATGCCGATATACCAGGGAAAATAAGTTGCCGGATGCTGCCCGAGCACCCCGGGATATTCCCGCATAAACAGCTTGTCTGTCTGATGAAAGGCGAGCCGCACCTCTGCCAGCGGCTTCTCGATCTGAAACTCCTTCCTAAGTATGTCGTGGTAGAGCCGCCCCTTGTCCCGGTCAACGAGCGTATACCCAAGGTCAAACCATACAAACTTCAAACCCACTCGCTCTCCTCCTCATTATTGCTTGTCGTAAACACTTCATTTTTTGTCATTTGATTCATTTGCTTCACGGCTATTGTAAGCCCGTTATGTGAATGGAATGTCAGAGCAGTGTGATGTGTTTGTAAATCGGCCCGGGGAGTGTTCAACTCGTCCGTCATTTTTATGCGATATAAAATTTATACTTGATATATTTTTTATATTCGGTATACTTATGTTCAAGAAGGAGGCTGGCGTCATGGAGGTTTGTCCGGATTTACAATTTGCCTTTCAAATTTTGGGGAAGAAATGGAATGGACTGCTTATTCATTATTTGTCGCTCTGTCCAGAGCAGACAGCCCGCTTCTCGGAGATTAGACGGGATTTACCTGCCATTACCCCGCGTGCGCTTTCACTTAAACTAACCGAATTAGGCGAGTGTCAGATGATTGAGAAGCTCGTCAGCACCCAGCCATCGGTAGATATATGCTATCGCTTGACAGAGAAAGGCCGCGCCTTGACCGAAGCGCTCGGTCCCGTCCAGCAATGGGCGCGCAAGTATCGTCACGAGTGCAAGGCATATGAACAATAAAGGAGAGAATAGCAACATGGCGAAAAACAATTTGAACAATATGATGTGCGATTTGGAGACAGGGGTATGCGGCGAAGCCGGGAGTAATGCGATGGAATTTATCGATCTTAGCGCGCCAGCGAAAAAAGTAACACTGTATTACACGACAGATCCAATCTGTTCCCATTGCTGGGCGCTAGAGCCGGTGCTGCGCCGCTTTACCGAGCAGTATGGCGATTACATTCAGCTTCGCACGATCATGGGCGGACTGCTGCCCAACTGGGATGGCTTTGCCGATGTAAGCAATGGGATTGGCAAGCCGGCCGATGTTGCCGCCCATTGGCGCGAGGTCGGCGAGCATTCGCGGATGCCGATTGACGGCTCGCTCTGGCTGGACAATCCGATCGCCTCTTCCTATCCGCCATCCCGCGTGTTCAAAGTGATTCAGCAGCAAAGCGACAGTGGCGCTGCGATCTTTTTGCGCCGGGCAAGAGAAGCTGTTTTCGCCTTCAATGCCAATATTGCCGATCCGGCGGTGCTAACACAGCTCGTTGATGAAATCGGACTCAACGGCGCAGCGATCGTGCAGGAAGCCGAGATGACTCATGCCCGGCAGCTGCTGGAGGAAGACTTTGACCTTGCCCGCTCCCTCGGCGTCCGCGGATTCCCGACCGTCATCATGGTCAATGAAGAAAATAAAGGCGTGAAGATCGTTGGCGCCAGATCGCTGGATACTTATGTTGCTGCGTTATCGCAAATTGTTGGCGACTCAAAGCCGGCAGCCAAGCCAGTACCGCCGCTGGCCGCGGTGCTCAAGCAGGAGAAGCGGTTGTTTGCCAAGGAGATCGAGGTTTTGTATGACTGGACACCGGAGCAAGCCGCCGAGCAGGTTCGACAGCAGCTTGCAGCAGACAGCTATACGATGCATGAGCTGCTTGGGGAATGGTATATCGAGGGGTTGAAATCGTAAGAACAAAGGCGCTTCACAGTACTGAACTGGGAGCGCCTTATCAAGGTGTGATTAGTTGCCAGCTGCCGCCCGGCGGCGTGGCTGCCGGTTGACAAAATAGATGCTGATTACAATTAGCGCAATGCCGATGAGTAGCGAATAAGTAAGCTGTTCATGCAAAAACAGCGTTCCGGAAATAATTGCAACGATCGGAATCATAAAGGTGTAAGACGCTACCTTGCTCGCTTCACCGGAATCAATCAACTTGTAAAATACAAGCCAGCCGATAGCGATGACGAAGATGGATATAAACAGCAGCGAGCCAATAAAGGCCGGCTCCCAGTCAATTTCCGACCAGCGCTCCATCAACGAGCCTGCCCCGGACATGAAGATACCGCCCAACAGCAATTGCATGGTGACCATCCAGATTGGATCGACATGCTGCGCTTTTTTCTTCACATAGACCGTCCCCGCCGCCCAGCTCAGAGCTGAACCCAGCGCCAGCAAAATGCCTGTCACCGAAATATGCCCTGTCATTCCGCTGGAACCGACACAGATCGTTCCGACACCGGCAAAGCCGAGCAGCAGTCCCGTTATCTTCAAAGCATTCATCGATTCGCCCAGCCATAGCCAGGAGAAAATCCCGACCAGCACCGGCTGAATAAATACGATCGCCGAAAATAATCCTGATGGCAAGTATCCGAGACCGATTGTTTGCAAGCCGTAATACAATGTAATATTGACCGCTGCCGTCACGGCATATACGGGCCAGCTTTGCCGCCAGCGCAATTGTCGAATGCGGGGCAGCGCGACAATAAGCAGCAGCAGCGCGCCAAGCAGTGTACGGATGCCTGAGAATAAGATTGGCGGCACATAAGTGAGGGCATATTTGGACAACGGCCAATTGATTCCCCATACAAGGACAAGAAAACCGATCAGCAGTACAGTTTGCAATTTCGATAATGATTTCATCCGGGCAACTCCTTATAAAGCTGTGCGATGCCCTCTATATTACGCCTTTAATCAAGCACTTGTCTATACCCGCCCGCATTGTAACCGATTGCTTGCGCCATAAGCTCTGTCAAGTCCTTCCCTTGGCTGCGCAGATCATCAATATAAATATCGTCCTTAAGACGGCCTTCATGCAAAATAATCGCCCGATCGATCACATTGTCGATCTCATCGATGATATGGGTAGACAGCAAAATGGTTTCCTTCCCCTCCATACTGCCGACAAGCAATTTCAAAAAATCAAGGCGAGCAAATTTATCCTTGCCCAAAAACGGCTCATCCAGCAGCATATAATCGGCACATTTGGCATAGCCGGCACAAAGCTCCAGCTTTGCTTTTTCGCCTCTTGAGAAGCTCCTTATTTTACGTTTGGAGGGAAGCGACCAAAAGCGCAGCAAGCGTTCGTAACGCTCTGTATTAAATCGCGGGAAAAAATCCGCTAAAAATTTGCAGTATTCCTCTGCTGTCATACTTGGCCAGTAGCTGCCCTCTTCGGTCATAAACGCCAGCCGCTCATACTGCTCGCCCACCGCACGCCCATCGATCAGCACTGTACCGTTAGACAATTCGCCGATGCCCATTATCGCCTTCAGCAAAGTCGTCTTGCCGCTGCCGTTGCTGCCCAGCACACCTACGATCTCGCCTGTCGGAATCGTTAAATGATCGATATACAGCGCCACCCGATTAGCAGGGCGATAACGCTTTTCTACATATTGCAGTTCTATCATCGCCGACCCCTCCTCTTTAATTGTTGCGCAGCTTGATGCTCAATTCCCGAAAGGTGCGAATGACCCGTTCATCATAGGTAAAGCCGCTGTGCGTCATTTCATAATTAATGGCTCCGATTAAATCATCATTTACATCCGTCAGCAGCTCGCCGCGATACACGGACTTTCCCGCCTGGTAAACATCAATCCAGAAATGCCGTGGCCAGGTGAGATCATAAGATCTTTCGTCATTTTCGACACTCCGCACGATACGCACAATATACAGCCGGTCATCCTTATGCGTCATATAAGAAGAGTCAAATGTCGGGCTTTGCTCCCCATCCCGGAAAGTGACCCGCAAATCGCCGTCCAGCTGCACGCCATCGCTAAGATCCAGGCTAATGATTGTCCTTGGCACATGACCGTTCTTCACATTGTCATCGCCGCTGCGACGAAAGCTGAGTTCCAGCGTCATCCGCTCGTCATCTGCGAAGGCTTCATAGTTTTCAGAATGATTGCCGCCCTTCGTCCCAGCATCCGTCCTGCTATCCGCATCACGGCCCGCTAAGAAATCCGGCACCGCCGCTTCCCCTACACGCTTGCCGCTGGCAGGATCATAAGCGCTTACGAGCAATTGTGTTCCTTCTGTACGAATAAGCACCAGCCGATTGCCGACAGCCTCGAGCCCCAGCACCTCGGTTTGTCCCCCGGACAAATCAATCGCCACCAGACGCTTGCTCGCCCCTCCATCGAATGAAAGGGCGTAGATGCTATTTTCACCCTTGTACTCCTTTGTCGTCGGTACGGTGAAATACAGTTTATCTCCGATTTCTGCCAGCCCGTACTCCAGCCCATTGGTATAGGTGGCATGAAATTCCGTGGCATCCGCCTGACCGCCGCCTGATGCAGTCGGCGAACCGGATGACAGGCTGCCCTCTCCTTCACCTTCAGGATAAATAAGCTCCGGGAACATAACATCCAGCTTGCCGGAGCCTGTAATCATTCCCTGCTTCCTCTCATTGTAACGAACTTCAAAGCTGCCATGTCCGAAGATCGAATAATAGCGCGAACCGATCCGTTTTTCTCCGCCGGGAATAATACTGCTTCCAGCTAAAAGGGAAGGCCGGGCATAAATTTCACTTGCCGTCGTCACTTCCCCCCGCTCGATCTGAAAAACAGTCCGGTAATAGCTGTCCCCAACTAATCCCCGTATAATGACATCGTTCAAGGCCGCACGGTCTCCGCTTACATCCTTCAACTCGAACCGCCCCTGTTCCTTCGCTCCATATACCTGCCAGCTCATAATGCTAATTGTAAGTACCGCCGCCAAGGCCGCAGCCGCCGGCAGCAGCTTCCTCCATCCCGTCCGCATGCTTTCCCTCCTCCTTTAACGCTGTGCGCCTGCATTTACACAATAGCTCCGCGCTTCACTAATCTTATGCCATAGCCGATAAACCACACCGTACAGCCCAGCAGCAAGCTTACATGCCAATACTGCGCAGCAAGCGAATCGCCATAAGGAATATCCAAACGCGCATTAATAGCGCGGATCATCAGCCAGATCGCGGCAATAAAAGGCACGATCGCCCAGAAACGCTTGGCACGCTCACAGAGCACAACATAATAACAGCCGCTCGCTAATACCACCAGCAATGTGAGTGAAAACAGCCACTCCGGCCAGGTCGGCGGCAGAAGCAAACGGAAAAATCTGGAGCGGACAAACGCCAGAAACAATCCGTTCTCTGTAACGAATCGTCCATCGCCGTAGCTGGCTACTTTCGAGGCATAGACGGAATAGCTGAGGGCAATACCCAGCAGTTGGGCAGCAATCAGCACCAGCATACTGATGCATAGTGCAATCAACTTACTGGTATACACATACATCCGCTTGATTGGCAGCGTAAGTAAGGTATACACGCCTTTGCTCCCCCAATAATCGCCGTAGACCGTTTTAGCGAAAAATAAGAGCAGCACCAGCAAATACAAAATAAAAACTGCACTCCCGCCGGCGGAAAGAAATAAATCCTCAAACCGCTGATGAATCGTAAATTCGTTATAATCCCGCAGCGCCGTATAAACAAATAGGCACGGTGTCATGATTACGCCGCAGGACAGCAGCAGCACCGCCAGTGCCCAGGATGAGAACTCAACCTGCAATAATTGATATAACCGCTTCATAGCCCCGCCTCCATTGTATGATCCCCTTAGTACATTCGACTACTACTGATCCCAAAGCTCACTGATCAGATCGACTACTCTTTTGAATGACAGATTGACATCCTTCGCAGAATGGATAAAGGCTGTCACCATCTCGCGGGTCAGCTCTTCCTCGATCCGTGCCAGAATGGCCTCATCTACATATACGGCACTGCCCTGCGTGCCTGCCGTATGCACAAACCCTTCATCCTCCATGAGCTTGAATGCTTTCTGGGCGGTATTCGGGTTAATGTTCAGCTGTGCGGCAATCTCCCTGCGAGATGGCATCCTGTCGCCCGACCTCACGATCTTTAATAAGATCTGACGCTTCACAAACTGGACAATCTGTATATAGACAGGGTCTCTCGTATTCAGCCGCAATTCTTGAAAATTCAACACTGCTCCGTCACCTTCCGATCCACAACTGTATTATGTGACTAATACAATATTCTTGTCAATAAGAAATAAAAAAATAGGCAGGCGAGGAGTCGCTAACTCCTCCAACCTGCCTATGCTGACTTGCTTAAAAGCTTGCCGGTGTATAGCCCATTTCCTGCAGCACCTTATTCGCCTCTTCGAGCCACTCATCGCCGCCATTGCCCTTCCAGCCGGAAAGAAGCTGATCATATGCTTTTTCGAAGTCATCGGCAATGATCACTTTCGATACAGCCTCACCGAGGAATTTGCCAAGATTAGCGCCAAGCCGATCATTGACCGGGCGCGGCACAGTGAAGGTCGGCCCTACCTTGCCGTATTTCCGGACCATGTCATAGAAGGCCACTGTCAATTCTGCATGTTCTTGCAGCTTCTCAGGTGTCTGCAGATCAGGATGCGATGCATTTTCCTGTTTAATTTTTTCAAGATCTTCCGTCACCTTCAGCCCTTGCTGCATAATTTCCAGATCACCATAGCCCAAAATCCACAAATCCTTCGCTCTTACATCCTTATCCAGCAAGGAAGCGACGCCATCCTTATTCTCCCAATGCAGTCCTTCAATGCCTCTGTTCAATGTTATCAGCACATCTGGCTGTACCATCCAGTTCAAATATTTTATAGCCGCTTCCGCTTTTTTGTCCGATGTGAACTTCGGAATCATAATCATCATGCCGTAATCGGCAACCTTGTTGAAAAACTGCTTGCCATGCTGATCAATGAATGGATCAACCGTTACGTACGTTACTTGCGGCGCTCCTTTGCGCGCTTCGAGATTTTGCGCAGCCGGCGGATTGTTCGCATCGAAGAACCCGATGTAGCCATTGCTGAAATCCTGTTTAAACCGTTGCGAATTCGCATCCGTAGCAAACTCTGGCGAAATTAATCCTTCCTTGAACAGCTGATTCATCCAACGGAAATATTCCTTGCCCTCAGGCATGAGGACAGACGGTGTAAACTTGCCATCGACATAATTGCCCGCCTGCCAGTAGTTGGATTCTGTGAACGGCCCTTGAGAATAAATGCCCATTCCCGCCATCGTTCCATACAGGAAAGCAGACTGCCCCGAACCGGTCAATGCCGGCAAGCCGAACGGTACAACATTATTTTTTCCTATACCGCCCGGATCCTTTTCTTTAAAAGCTCGCAAAACCTCTGTCAGCTCATCAAGCGTAGTCGGCACTTTCATGTTTAATTTATCCAGCCAGTCTTTGCGAATGGACATATTCGATCCGGTATACGGATTACCGCGCAGAGCCGGAATGGCATAGCGGACTCCTTTATACGTACCAGCCTGCTCTAATGCTATAGCATTATTCTTTTTGATGTCCGGGCCAAACTTGTCAAGCAGATCGTCAAGCTCGCGCAGGCCGCCTTGCTCGGCAAACCGGTTCATAATACCAATATCGTAGGTGAGGATAATGTCAGGCGCGTCACCTGATGCCATCCAAACTTGCAGCTTCTCGGACTCCTCCGCCCGGGGAATTTGCGCGAACTCTACTTCTACACCTAATGGCGCCATTTGTTCATTAATGTATTTCAAGATGACATTGTCCTTCATCGGGGCAGCATCAGGCGGTGTAATGCCCCGATCCCATAAAGTAACGCGAATTTTCGTTATTTCTGCCGGCTCTGTTTTGTCCTCTTCTTTGGGCGGCGCGCCCTCTTCCTTCTTCTTTCCGTTGTTTGTGTCTGCCGGCGGCTTCTGGCCATCGCCGCTATTGGAGCTGGAACAAGCAGCAAGGAACAAGGACGTCACCAGTATGACCGCTATTACCCCCATAAGCCCTGAACGCAATACTCGCATTCCCTTTCATCTCCTCTTATATAAATTGGTCCGGCGCAAAGCGACCCTATCTTTATTTGCGCTTTTCCTGCTTGCCTAAGTGAAGACTAACCTTTAACCGACCCAAGCAGCGCGCCTTTGACAAAATAACGCTGCAAAAACGGGTAAACGAGCAGAATGGGCAGCGTTGCGAAAACGATAACCGCCGATTTCAACGATTCCTCAACGACATTTAATTTATGGGTGAACTGCATCGTCTCGAGTGAAGTATCCATTTGGGACAGCAGCAAAATGTTGCGCAGCTTCACCTGCAGCGTGTAGAGCGCCGGATCATTCAAGTAGAGAATCGCCGACATATAGGTGTTCCAATGTCCAACTGCATAAAACAAGCTTAATGTAGCTAGCGAAGCCGTTGACAGCGGCAGCGCAATCTTCAGCACGTAGCGCGTATTGCCGCAGCCGTCAATAATTGCTGCATCCCGCAGCTCGGACGGAATATTTTGAAAAAACGTCTTCATAATGATGACATTAAAGGCGCTAATCAAGCCCGGCAGCATCAGCGCCCATAGAGAGTTGATCAAGCCCAGCTCTCTTACCAGCAGGTATCCCGGCACCATCCCGCCGCTAAACAGCATCGTAATAATCATAAAATTCATAAAATATTTGCGTCCCCACAGATCGGTCCGCGACAACGGATAGGCGGTCATAATCGTAAACAACATATTTAGCGCGGTTCCGACGACAGTAATATAGACCGTAACCCATAACGAGCGAATAATGGCCGCATCATTGATTACCGCTATAGCCGCATCCCATTGAAAGCCGACCGGCCACAGCACGACTTTCCCCATCTGGATCGCTTCATTGCTGCTGAATGCATTCGCCACAGCGTTCAGAAATGGGAATAAGCAGACGAATGTAAACAGGGCGATTAAGGTATAGTTCGTTATATGAAAGGCAATGTCCCAGCCGGACATCATTCCGAACAAACGGCCTGAAGACTTTTTCAATTGTTTTCCCTGCATTGCGCTTCCTCCTGATCATTTCGTATCGCTTACCAGAGACCGTCATGCCCCATCTTCCTCACGGCGTAGTTCGCACTAAGCAGCAGGACCAAGTTTACGAGAGATTGGGCCAGACCGATCGCTGTCGTAATCGAATAAGCGCCCCGCATAATGCCAAGCTCGTAAATCCCAATACTTAGCACAGTAGACACATCATTAACGACCGGGTTTGCCAGCGCGAACGGATGCTCAAAGCCGATCGACACCATGCCGCCAATCGCAAAAATGAGCAACACCGCCATCGTCGGCATGATGCCGGGAATCGTAATATGCTTGATCCGCTTCCAGCGGCCTGCGCCGTCAATAACGGCAGCCTCATACAATGCCGGATCAATCGTCGTCATCGTAGCTAAATACAAAATGGTGCCCCAGCCTGCTCCCTGCCAGATGCCGGATAACACATAAACAGCAATCCACCAGCCTTTATCGATCATAAAATAAACACTAGGCAGGCCAAACCATTGCAAGATCTCATTCACAATGCCATATTTCGGCGATAAAATTTGATACACAATGCCGCCAAGCACGATCCAGGACATAAAGTGCGGCAAATATAACAGCGACTGACTAATGCGCTTGAACACTTTAGCCCGCAACTCGTTCAGCATGATCGCCAAAATAATGGGAGCCGGAAACCCGATCAGCAAGCCGAGAATATTGAGCACTAACGTATTTTTTATCATGTTGGAAAAAGCCGGCATCCGAAAAGCTTCATAAAAGTTTTCCAGCCCGTTCCAGGGACTTTCCAAGATGCCTTGAAAAATATTGTACTGTTTGAAGGCAATGATGATGCCAAACATCGGAATGTAGCAAAAAATGACAAAGTAAAAAAATCCGGGGACAAGGTATAAATAAAGGTCGTAGTTTTTGCGCAGCTCGCGCCACAAAGGACGTTTACGCTTCGGAGCCGGGGCTGAAGCGGGCGCCTCATCCGGCACTGTCGTCACTGGGTATGCTTCCATTTCACCACTACTTTCTTGTAAAGATGCAAGCGATATTGCCGTTTAACCGGTCACTGCCTAGCTGGTGACAACTGTACTGGCAGGAAATAGATGCAAGCTTTCTACTAGAAACAATAAGGCCATCGATTGCCCGTACGGCATAGGGCATTGCGGAATATTTTTATAAAATTCCAGCGTCCTCCCCATCCGCGTTCCGTACGATACGCCATGCACCGCACCCGTCTCATCGATTTTCCCCATTACGGCATGAAGCGCCTTTAACCCTACCTCGGCATAATCCTCGCTCAAGTAGCCTTTGCGTACGGCCTTTAAAATCCCGTATCCAATCCCTGCCGTCGCCGACGTTTCCTCATAGGAGCTCGGGTCGTCCAGCAGCGTGTTCCACATTCCGCTCTCCGCCTGCAGCACCGACAGCTTCTGCACCTGACGCTCCAAGGATGAAAGCAGGAACATCTCTACACCTAACGGCAATTTGACGATATCCAAATAATCGACCAGCCCCGCCAAGTACCACGCGTTGCCCCGTCCCCAGAGGGCGCCGGCAAAATTGTGCTGCTCCAGAAATGTCCACCCATGATAGAACAAGCCTGTTTCTTTATCAGTCAAGTATTTCAGATGAACGAGCAGCTGCCGGATGCTCTCCTGCACGTAATCGTCCCGCTGCAGCAGCACGCCCATACGTCCTAAAAATAGAACCGTCATATAAAGCGTATCCGACCACAGTTCGCCTGTGTTGTCATTATCAACCGTCACATGTGTAATCCCAAATTCTGGAGTTCTTGGCATTTCAGCCGCTGCATAGCTGGCCCATTCCTCGCAAATGGCCAAATATTCTGCATTATTTTTCAATTCATAAAGGTAGCTGAGCGTCAGCAGCGGACACATCGTATTCACATTTTTTCCCGGCAATCCCCTTGCAAACTGCTTCTCAAACCATTCTTCGATATAGGAGAGAATGTCCTCGCGCCCGCTTTCCGTGTAGTATTGATAGAGCGAGAATAATCCTACCCCCTGTGACCAATCCCAAATATCCATCGAAATAATGCTGGCAGGCGTATCCTCCTCTATCGCAATATCCAAGTGCTTCATCCGCGCTACAATTTTTTCGATCAATTGTTCAATGTCATTTTTTTCGAGTTGGGCGTTAGCCATTCCATTTGACTCCTTCCATGCGCTAGTGATGGCCTATGCTCATACCTGTTGGTTTTTAAATTCCTTTGGTGAAATCCCTTCTACTCGCTTAAACACCTGATAAAAGTAAGAATAATTCGAGAACCCAACCATATCTCCCACTTCATTGACCTTATATTTCGCATTTTTGAGCAGCTGCTTTGCTACCTCGATCCTTGTACGCGACACCAAATCTGTAAAATGCACCCCTGTCGCTGCGTAAATCGTACGGCTGACATAGCTCTGACTAACGCCAAAATAATCGGCGACTGAAGCAAGATTAATATTGCGATTGTACTGCCCATTAATATAATCAATAATTTGCTTCACGATCGGGCTGTATGACCTGCCGTCACTAGCCAGCTTTTGCTGCATATCGCTGATCAGCCGAGTCAAAAATATTCCCGCTTCCTCCAAATCGTTCAGTTGATCGATCTCGCAAAGCAGCTGATAAATCGAACGGCCTAATCCATACTCATCACGGGTCGATTTGTAATAATGCTCGACAACGGCAATCGCCGCCTTGCCGACCATTCCCCGCCATACGGCTGGAAATCCATTGCTGTATTCATAAAGACGGGTCAAAAAGCTGGAGAGGTTTTGCTGCAGATCCATTTCCGATGAACAATCCAGAATAAGGGAAAAACGTTCCAAATCCTGCATGATGGGGCCATTGCCATCCAGTTGCACGTGGGGGGATACGGCTTGTGCGTTCACTGCACACGCGGGTTTGGATGATTCCTCCGGGCTTGCATGGTTCTCGCATGGCTGCAGCTCTTTAATGGCGCTATGAACAGCTTGATACAGCTCTTCCTTTTGAAGCGGCTTGATCACATAGGCATGCACTTTAAGACTGATCGCTTGCCGTGCATATTCAAAATTGCGATAATCCGCCGTAAGAATAGTTTTCGCGCGTGGGAGATGATTCTTCATCCAGTCGGCCAGCTCAAAACCGTTTCGACCGGGCAAACGGATATCTGTAATGAGAATATCTGGGGAAATATGTGTAATCATCCGCTGCCCCTCTGAGCCGTTATTCGCCTGACCCGCCACCTCGCAATTCAGCTTCTCCCAATCCAACGTACGGACAATCATATTGCGGACTGCTGACTTATCATCGATCACGACTACTTTTCTTTTCATCTGCCCTCCCGCCTTCTTTTGTGGGCTAATGATTGTATACTTATATCCTACCTATTGTTGTAAGCGCTTCAAATATTAATATTTTGTTTATTTATTAGTTTATTTGCTTTCAAGCGTATATTTTTCTGTCCTTTGCGATGTTCGCCAAGCACGTTGGGGATTGAGTTTGTCTCGACTACTTTGTTTTAAATCGAGAGTTGATTAATCTGACCTTATTACAAAAGCAACAATATTTAGAAAAAAAACTAAAACAACCTCTCTTTGCCCTTGTTGTTCCAAACCGAGGGATGCAAAGAGAGGCGCTATACTCCAATCATTTTTTTAATTGTTCCGCAGACAGTCCCATCAGCTCCAATACTGCATCTATATCCATGCCACCAGTGAGCAGCTTGCGGCCTAACTCAAGCAGTCCGTCTTCCATAGCAGCCTTGTCTTTCTCAAGGACTGACTTTTCTTTCTCGAGCACAGATTTTTCTTTCTCAAGTGCAGTGTTTTCTTTCTCAAGAGTAACCTTTCGCGTTTCTAGTACAGTAATTTCTCTCTCCAGAGTAACCTTCTGTGTTTGCAGGTCAGCTGTTGCAGCCAGAAGCTTCTCCATTTCTGCCTTGTATGCAGCGTCATCCATCATCGCTTTGTGCCAATACTTTACCCACACTTTCGGATCCCGGCTCATGTTCTCCCATTGCTCGAAAGCTTTCAGCAAATCCGGATCCTTTTCCATCGCGATCTCCTCCAGTTCTTTTAACAGGTCAGTCTGCTCCCCCCTGGCGGTTCTCTATTTCACAACCTGCTCGCTCAGGTACGCCCCCTAACGGCTCAGTCGTTCAGCCGGGATTCCGGTCAGCTCCACAACCTCATCCAACATCACGCCACTTGCCAGCAGCTTGTGCCCCGTTGCCAGCAGCCGCTCCTTCAACAGCTTGTTCTCAGCTTGCCACTGCTCGGCGTTTTGCAGGGTTGCGGTGATGAGCCCACTCTCCGTTTCCGGCATGCTTGCCGCCTGCGCCCGCCGCACACTTTCTACCTCAGCTTTGTAGACTGCATTCTCCATCATCGCCTCGTGCCAACGCTCATATTGTTCCCACATCTGCGGATCACGGCTTAAATCCTCCCACCGCTCAAAAGCATCGAGCAGCTCATCCTCTCTGCTCACCGCGTTCTCTCGCAATTGCTGCAATAGGTCAGTCTGCACCGCCCCTCCCTGGACGACTCCGAGCAGCAGCAGCCACCGGCACTCCGGTTCCAGCCACCGCTCCAGTTCACCTGCTGCTGCCCGCTTCAGCAATTTCGCCAATTCGAAGACATGAATTTCCACCTGATCCGGCATCGCATCCTGCACCGAACGGTCATAAAACCCAAACGTACTATGATAGCGCCTCATGCTTGGCAGCAAATCGGCAAAAGTGATTAAAATCGGAACCGTTCGCTTCAATCCGGAGCCAAGCTGCCCCCTTAAGATTTGTGTCGTATACCTGAAGCTCCAATTATGAAGCCGGCGCCTGGCCAAGTCAGGATCAAAGGCAAGCAGCAGCTCGATTTGCACAAATTTGCCGTCCTCTGTCTCAGCCATCACCTCCAGCAACGGGCCCGGCTCATGCATAGACGGCTGTCCCATATCGCTATTCAACATTATAACCTTCGTAATTGCCCCGGAACGGTCGGCTTTATCCATATCCCTTCCGCCCGATCCAAGCAATGCATTCAGAAAACCAACGAGTACCTTTTCGCAATCCAATTGACCAAATAACGATCGAAATGCAAACTCCGCCCGCAAATCGATATAAGGCGGTATGGCAGATGTACGATTCACTTCGTGCGGCATAGCTTTCATCCCCTTCTATTGTAGAACGAAACATTGTTAACTAATTGTAACAAAGATTATCCATATATGGGGATTAATTGGGCAGTACAAATTCTTGTTGACATTCAAAACGGATTATGCTTCATAACAAAGCGAAGCAATACGACTTTACCGACTCTCTTAAAAACCAAACAGCCCCTGCTTAAGCAGAAGCTGTCCGTTTCCATGATCTTCATTTTCTTTACATTGCAGCTTTTTTCATTTTCTGCATCAAGTAGGCAATTTCCAAAATAAGTGCGACCCGCCCGCTGCCGAGAATGGTAGCCCCCGCGATAAAAGGAGTTTTTCCGAGGAAAGCGCCTAATGTTTTGATGACGATTTCCTGATTGCCCAGCAGTTCGTCTACGGCCAAGGCCAGCCGCTTCTCCGCCGAGCCTACGACTACGATCGGGATGAACCTGCCAGCGCCATCCCCCCTGGCATATTGCAGTACATCGTGCAGCCAGACAAGCGGAATGACCTTATCCCGTATAACAATAACTGACTCTCCATGTACGGTCTGAACTTCTTCAACCGGAACGCGCACAATCTCAATGACATTATTCATCGGTATCACAAAATCGCGGCCGCTTACCTTGACCATTAATCCGGTAATAATGGCCAGCGTCAACGGAATGCGCACTGTAAAGCAGGTGCCCTTGCCCGGAGAGGATTGGATGTCGATCATCCCGTTAAGCCCCTCGATCTGGTTGCGTACAATATCCATGCCTACGCCCCGTCCGGATACTTCGCTCACCGTTCCGGCAGTGGAAAAACCGGGCCGGAAAATTAAATAGATCGCGCTCGTATCGGACAGCCGTTCCGCTTCGCCCTCTGTAATGATTCCTTTGCGCAAGGCCGATGCCTTGATCTTATCGGGTATAATTCCCGCCCCGTCATCCTCGACCGTAATGACAACCTGATTATCCTCATGGTACGAATTTAACCGGACGCGGCCTGCCGCTCTTTTCCCTTGACTGATCCGCACCTCTGCCGGCTCAATGCCATGATCGACCGCATTGCGGATCAAGTGAATGAGCGGATCGCTGACTTCTTCAATAATCGTCCGGTCAAGCTCTGTCTCCATTCCCTCAAGCACCAGCTCGATCTCTTTGTTCAGCTTTTGCGAAAGATCTCTTACCATCCGCGGGAAACGGTTGAACAAATGCTCGATCGGCAGCATGCGCGCTTTCATCACGCTTTCCTGCAGCTCATCCACAATCGTTGACATATGATCGGCAATATCGCTCAGTTTTTCGAGAAATTCCTCGTGAACGTCATGCCGGGAGGCCGACTGCTTCAACTGCACAAGCGAGGTCTGGTCGATAATCAGCTCACCGACCAGATTCATCAGATGCTCCAAACGCTCCACGCTGACCCGTATCGTTTGCGGCCCTTGCTTCAGCTTTTCGGCTGAGCCTTTCTCGCTTGAACTGCGCGCAGGAGCCTGTACGGGCGGCTTATAAGCCTCGGCGCGGGCGCTCTTGACATCTGTGAGAAGTGCGGCTTGCTCCTGCACCTCGTTCATTTCGAGGGAAGTGCTCATTAAAAAGACCGGTTCGGCGTACGTTTCATCGTCCCGCAGCTCAAAGCTGACAGGCGGATCGGATATAATAATGACGCCATATTTTGCTTCCAGTTCTTGAACGATTAATTGAAAACGGGCGGCTTTCATCAAACAGTCGTCGCTTAGCCTCAGCTGCAGCTTCATCAGCTGCAGCCCCGTCTCCACCGCTTCTTTTAACCGCAGCGATTGCTCCAGAGACGGCTCCGGCAAGCTTTTCATAGCCACCGGCATCTTCGCCGTTTTTTTATAATATTGCAGCTCATGCAGCAAATTGGAAATATCCGAATAGGGCGCGCTGTTCATATATTCGTCCCGCAATGTTTTCAGCATATCCAATGCTTGGAACAATAAGTTGATCAGCGGCGAGCCTACCTCCAGCTTGTTGCTTCTTACCATGTCCAGCAAATGCTCGACCTCATGCGTCAAACCTTTCATCTCATCAAATCCCATAACAGCCGAAGAGCCTTTGATCGTATGAGCCGAACGAAAAATCGATTGAATCGTTTCTTCCGAAGCATCCCTCTCCAAATGAAGCAAATCCTGCTCCATACGCTCTAGCTGATCCACCAATTCTTCGATAAAGGCTCCCCGGTAGGCTGATAGATCTTCCATTAAGCAACCGCCTCTCCCTTAGTCGCGAAGCAGCACTTCATCCAGCTTCAAAATCCCGACCAGCTTTTGTCCGTGAAGTCCGATCCCGGTGAAATTCGCTCCGCTCACGCCTCCAACATGATCGGGCGGCGGTTGAATATCCGGAAAGGTCGTCACTTTATTCACCTGATCGACGATAATTCCGACGGACTCTTCCCGATGCTTCACCACGACGATACGCGTCGCCTTCGTGTCCGGCTGCTCAGGCAGGCCAAACATGTGGCGAAAGCTGATAACAGGAACAACCTTTCCTCTTAAGTTAATGACGCCCTTCACATATGATTTGCAATGAGGGATTTCCGTAACGGTCTGCATTTTTATAATTTCATGAATTTCTTCGATTCTGACCGCATACAATTCTTCGCCAACCGTCATTTCTATGTACTGCTCCTGCTGTAATGTCCCCATAGAATCACTTCCATATTATATTTTGAACGTAGCGACCGAAGAATGGAGTCCGTCAGCCAGCTGGGCGAGCGACTGGGAGGTTGCAGCCGTTTCTTCCGAGGCGGCGGCCGCTTCCTCGCTCGAGGCGGATATCGCTTCTACCGATTGCATCACCTCTGCCGCTTGGGCCGCTTCCTCCTCGCAGGCCGCCGCGATTTCATTGACTTTGCCGGCCGAATCATTGACCATCCGAATGATGTTTTGGAATGCCACCCCGGTTTGCGACGATTGGGCTACGCTATCAGTGACGGCATCTACACTTTGTTTCGTATTGGCTTGTATCACTTTTATAATTGCCGATATCTCCTTCGTCGCCTCACCGCTTCGCTCCGCAAGTTTGCGCACCTCATCAGCTACGACCGCAAAACCCCTGCCCTGATCGCCTGCTCTGGCCGCTTCAATCGCAGCATTTAACGCAAGCAGGTTCGTTTGATCCGCAATATCGCCAATCACTTCGATGATGTCGCCAATCTTTAAGGAATCCTCCTCCAGACGGGCCATCATTCGGTTGACGGCTTCCATTCCTTCTACAGATGTTTGCACCACTTGTTCGCCTTCATGTGCGGTTTTCACGGTCAAGTTGGACAGTTCGGCAGCCTGCTCGGCACTGATCGCGACAGAATTGATTGCTATGCTCAGTTCCTTAAACAATTCCGTTATATTCTGAGCCGCGTGCGCCTGGTTGGAGCTGCTGCCGGCAATTTCCTCTGTGCTTGCCGAGATTTGCTCCGATGCCGAGGCCACATTTTGTGAGGAAAGGACAACCTCGCCGATCATTTGATGCAGACTTTCAATCATCTGATTGATCGCTAACGCCAGCTTCCCAATCTCGTCCTTGCTGTTAACTTCCGCCTTCTCGCGCAGATCGCCGCTCGCCACCTTGGCGACTAATGCAACCATCTTCGTCAGCGGTTTCGATATGGAACGGGCGATGGCATACCCCAGCAGAATGCTGAGAGCAAATGCAATCACAACAATGACAATCGTAGTGTTGCGTCCGTCCACATACGCCTCTTCCGACTCTTTATTCGACTGGTCAGCGATGCTCACATTTATATCAATCAGTCTGCTTAACGACTCCCTTACCTTGCTCCCTGCCGGAACTAACTCATTTTTTTGAAAATTAAAATAGGCTGCTTTATCATCCTGTTTTGCTAACAGCAGCGCTTGATCAAGCAGCTTCGTATAAGGCGGCAGCACCGAGTCATACACCTTAAGCTCATCTTTTTCCGGCTGCGTATATGCGATATCCCGGTACATATCAACCTTATCCTGTACTTCCTTCAAATATACTTTGATGTCTGCCTCCAGCTTATCCTTCTCCGCCTTCGTAGTAGAAAGCCCAATGTCCCGGATCGCTACCCGCATATTTTGGTAACTGTTCAGCCCGTCCGCCAGCCGCTGGATCGATAACAGATTGTTGTTATACATATTGCTGTTCAGATTGTCTACCATGCTTAAGTTAATAATCGAATAAATCCCGACAAGTGCTACAATAATCGCAATGACGATAAATGCAGAAATTAACTTTACCGATGTCTTCAAGTTCCTGTACCAATTCATAGTCTTATCCTCCATGTGTCGTATTCATCTTCAGTTGCTGTCAGGTAAATGGAGACACCTCTTTCTTTTCGATTTCTTTCGACATTGCAAACGCGTCTTTCGACCCTCTAATCCAAATGTCCATAGGGATAAATTCGTGTATTTTCATCTCCAATTTATTTATCGGTAGATATGCGATAGGAATTTAGTAGAACAAGCACAAAAAAACGGACCAGGGAGCAAAATCTTGCACCTTGGCCCGGTCTTAGCGGACAGACATCTTTTTATTTCGATACTGACTTGTACCAATCATTGACTTCTTTCGTAATTTGGTCGCCGCCGTTGGATTTCCAGCTGGCTACAAATTGGTCAAAGGCATCGATCGGCAATTTGCCGTAAATGATTTTGTTGAACGTCTCCATCTCGGATTGGCGGAGCAAATTCCATTTCGAAATCATCGTCGGCGTCGCCGCTCCGGTAAAATAGTTTTGCTTGCGAATGTCCATCTGCGACATGACAACCTTCGCCGCCGCCCAGTTTTCCGGCTTACGGAACTCGGCCATCTGCTTTTCATAAGGCGTCTCCGGATTGTGGCCGTCAGCCAGCTTCACCAGCGATTTCATGTACAGATCCGGAATGCGGGCCGGGCCGGTAATGAATGGGAAGCTGTTGTTGAAATCTTTGATTTTATCTTTATCGCTGGTCGGCTTTCCGTCTATGATATCCCAGTCATAGCCTTGAGCGAAGCCATATTCATATTTGCTGCCCGCTGCCGGGTTCGCCAGATTGTCCAGCATATAGTTGTAATAGATGAAAATCGCTTCCGGATGCTTCGCATCCTTGTTGATCATAATACTGCTGTTGACGCCGGAGTTTTGCCATTTGGTGCCCATCAGGCCGTCCGGACCGGCAGGTACAGGATAAGCTTTAATTTTTGCGCCTTTCACATTTTTCAGCAAGTCCGGCGCCGGCCAGTCCGGAACCCAGTTCGCGCCAGGCAAAATACCGGCCGTCCCTTTCGTCCAGCTCTCAGCCGATTTGCCTTCATCCCAAAGTGCGGAATCTGTATGAATATAACCTTTATCCATCCACTCATTCAGCTTGGCGAGCGCCGCTTTGGCGCCCGAATGAATCGATCCGTACTCCAGATTGCCGTCCGCGTCTTTATTCCATTGCTCCTGGATCGTGCCGTATGCGCCAAACAGCCAGTCCAGTGAGCCCATCCATGTGTTCGTATTGTTTTTCAAAGAAATCGCCAGCGGGAACACTTTTTCCGGCGGCAAGCCGTCCGGGTTTTCATTTTTGAATTTGTCCATAATCACTTCAAGGTCGGCAATCGTCTTGGGAGCCTGCAAATTCAGCTTTTCCATCCAATCTTCCCGCAGCCACAGCAGCGTATCGTCGTTGTCGGTATATTCGAGAACCGGCAAGTTATACTTTTTGCCGTCTCTTGTGAACGGATACCACAGCTCCGGATGCTCGGCCGCGTGATCTTTCAAAATTTTGTTCGCGTATTTATCGAAGAGCTCATCGATCGGCATAAATTGTCCGGAATCGATCAATTGGTTAGTCAGCACCGGGTTTGTCGGCACAGGCACGAAATCCGGCAGCTTCTCGCCCGAAGTAATGGCAAGCTGGAGTTTCTGATGATATTGGCTATCGTTTGCCGGATACCAGGTACCGTTATATTTGATCCCGAATTGCTCCTGCATCCAGCGGTCATGCACGTTGTTTTCTTTCGTGTCTCCATTCGTATATTTCTTCGGCATCAGCACCGTACTTATTTCAATCGGCGGATCGTATTTGCCTTTGGCAAAGGCTTCGTCAGCCGCATTCGCCGCTGCCGTATCCGTCTGAGGCGCAGCAGCACCGCCAATATTATTTCCGCTATCGCTCCCTTTACCGCTGCATCCTGCCGCCACGATCATCAGCGCTGCAATTGCGAGCAGCATTTGTTTTCCTTTCATCACTGACTCTCTCCCCCTGCTGAAGATGATTGCTTACAAGGTTACTTTACCAACTGATCAGGGGAATCATCTATAGGATTTTATTAGTTTCGATAAGACTCTGTCATGCTATTCACTGATGATCCCGGAATTCCTGCGGCGTTACGCCATACTGCCGTTTGAACACTTTAATAAAATAAGCCGGGTCCAAATAGCCGATTTCCGTGCTGATCTCATAGATTTTCTTTTCCGTAGCTTTCAGCAAATGCGACGCCCGCTCCATCCGCAGCCGGAAAACAAAATCGCTGATGCCTTCGCCCGTCTCGATCTTATAAATTTTGGACAAATGGGTAGGATGCAAATTGACATGATCCGCCAATGCGCGCAAGGAAACGTCCTGGTGCAGATTGGCCTCCGCATAAGCCTGTATTTTGCTCACGTAGGAAGAACGCATATCTTTCACTTCTGTGGAGATATTTTCTTTCAGTTTGCCCAAAACCGTCAGCGACCATTTACGCAATTTGGCAATTGAGGTCAGCGCGTCCCCGCTCTGCAGCTGCTCCATATCCTCGCCCAAAATAGCCGTCAATGTATGTCCGTTGCGATGAGCCAGATGCGTGAAAGCAGCGGTAAAAATGAAGCCTGCCTCGGCACAGTGCTCCCATGACTCCGACCAATGGCGATCCAGCTCAGCGCATACAGCCACCACTTTTTCTTCGGCCGCTTCCCAGCGCCCTGATTCCAACAGGCTGCCGAGGGCCGGCGGCATATATAATATTTCAAGTGAACCATGGGGCTGTTCAAGATCGCCTACACGCATCACAAATTCCCGCTCATCCCCAACAATTTGGCGAAAATAGGCGGCAGCCCGCTGATAGCTTGCCGGCAATTCTGCTGGAAAATGAAACAGCTCCGTCATAACGACTGACAGCGAGCCTTTCAAAAATTGCTTCACTTTATGTTCCAACTGCATGGCCAGCTTCTCGACCAGCGCTTCTTGATCGGTTTTAATCAGCTTTTCCGCAGCGCCCTTCGACTGCAGCAGGACAGCCAAATAGCCATGCTCCTCCTTTACCCCCCATACATAAAAATGATCGCAGGCGATCTCCTCGGCAATATTCATAATGGCATATTCGAGCAACTGCTGATCTTTCCCCGCATACTCTCCGAAACCATCCTCCATTCGCACAAGCAGCAGCGCGCTGTCGCCTTCATGAAACGGCAGCTCGCAGCTGCCGAGCCTCCGCGTCCATTCCTCCTCAGACAAACGATGTCCATGCAAAGCTTCAAGCAGCAATTGACCGCGCAGGAGCGGCAAATTTTCCCGCAGCGTATACTGCGTCCGCTCCAATGAGCTGATATTGTCCCAATCCGCATGAAGCTGCGCAATTGCCGCCCCGACAGCAGCAAACAGCTCCTCATCTGAAGGCGGCTTCAGCAAATAATCTACCGCCTGATGCTGAACCGCCTTTTTGGCAAACTCAAAATCGGAATGGCCGGACAAAATAATACATTTTATTTTTTTGTCCCTGCTGCGGATTTGTTCGATCAATTCCAGTCCTGTCATCTCCGGCATCAAAATATCCGAAATGACAATGTCGATCGGATAAGCCTCGACAATTTGGAGTGCCTCTCTGGCCGAATACGCTCGATGCACCTGTTCGATCCCCAGCTTATACCAAGGTTTATTCATCGACAGATTATCCACCCAATGCGCCTCATCATCCACAACGATCATTTGCATCCCTTTGCTCACTCCCTCTTATTTTCGCGCAAAGATTCATCAAAAACGCCCATCCTCCAGGTCATCTCCGTACGAAATCCTCCTAGCGGGGAACGCGTAAAGCGCATTGCGGACTTGCCTCCAAATAGATGATAGAGCCGCTGATTGGTATTCCAAAGCCCGCAGCCCATTTCCTCCTGCAGCGGTTCCAGCATTTTCTGATTCAGTGCTTCAAGCTGCTCCGGACTCATCCCCGGGCCGTCATCGTCAATATACACCTTGCAATAACCATCCGCAATCTCGCCTGCAATGCGGATTTCACCGGACGTGTAAGAGCGGCCAACCCCGTGAATTACGGCATTTTCTACAACGGGCTGCAGCAGCAGACGCGGTACTTGCTGAGCGAGCATTTCCTCTGGAAGCTGGATTTCATAATGAATCCGGCCAATGCGCAGCTTCTGGATATCCAAATAATTGACGATCAGCTTGATCTCCTCCTGCAAGGTCGCCGTCTCCCGCTCCATCCGTGTCGTATAGCGATAATACGCGCTTAAATTGTACGCCATCGAGACAACGGCCTGTTCATCCTTCATTTGCGCCATATTGATAATAAAGCCAAGACAGTTATAGAGAAAATGGGGATTAATTTGCGCCTGCAGCTGTTTGAGCGTCGCCTCGCGCGCCCGCAGCTTCTCGCTTAACACATTTTCAATCAAATCCTGAATTTGCCGGGACATATCATTAAAACGATAAAACAGATAAGAAAATTCGTTATGCCCGTTCGAATCGATCCGGACAGAATAATCCCCCCGCTGCACACGCTGCAAGCCGCCGATCAGCCGGCGAATCGGCCGCTGTACATTGCGGTAAAGCAGGATCGAAAAGGAAATGCCGACCGCAAACAGCAAGACCATCGTAAGATAAAACAAATTGCGGCTGAACGAAATCGGCTCCAGCACCTCTTCCAGCGGAATGACGTCCACCAAATGCCAGCCCAGATGAGGCGAAACGATCGAGCTGACGACAAAATCCTTTTTCCCCAGCTTAACGACCTGCTGCGTCGTCTCCGCAAGGCTTTGCTTATTTAAATAATCCACCAGCTCCGCTGTCACCTTTTCATCCGCGCTGCTGTTTAATATCGGCTGCTCCCCTTTGCGGTAAAATAAAGGATCGCCCTTCCCTCCGGATTTGTACGAATCCAGCATATTTCTAATATTGTCCGGGCTGAAGCTGGCTTCAACGACCAAATTGCTGCCGCTCAGCTCGCCTTGCCTGACAAGCGAATCGGTGTAAAACCAATGGAATGCTTTCCCTTGCCCGCCACTCATGATGCTATTGCTGTAGTTCCACCCTTCACGAACATTGCGTTTCAAATACGCTTCTTCATAAGCGACCAGATCGTTCGCGCTGGTAATGACCTCGCGATTTTGCTGAGAATAAACCGCATACTTAACCGGCCAAATGTTCATCATGCCCGATTGCAGCGCCATCTTCTCCTGCACAATATAGCGGGTCTGCATCCGGTCGTAACGTTCGTCCCAAATGGTCAGTCCGTTAAACTTTTGCACATTGGGATCCTTGGAAAAAGAGATGGCAAAATCCATCATCCCCGTAATCCGCGAATCGATCTGGCTGGACAAAAAGGCCAGCTGCTTCGCATTCGACAGCTGCAGTTCCTTGCTTACTACGTTGAAAGCGACGTCATTCGAATATGAATAAGTTGCCATAATCGGGATAAACAAAAGCAGCAGCAAGCCGTTCCACTTGGCAAACAAGCTCCATCTGCGGTTGATTCTGTCTTTGATGCGAAATAGGCCTGTCTTGATTATGCTGAGCATCATCGGTCCCTTCCTTCCAAGCATGCTCCCTAACAAAACCATATCCAATCCTAACATTGTCATATAGTTTGCTGAGCAAGGCGCTTGATACTATATATAACAGAGATTACTCGACTGTACAAATAAATTGTTATGGAACGGGAGAGAGCGATGAGCGCATATACAACAGAACAAGCAAAAGGAAAAAGACGCTACAAGCAACCATGGATTTTGCATTTCATGCTGCTTCC
This sequence comes from Paenibacillus sp. GCM10027626, assembly GCF_042676285.1. Classification (NCBI taxonomy): domain Bacteria; kingdom Bacillati; phylum Bacillota; class Bacilli; order Caryophanales; family Paenibacillaceae; genus Paenibacillus; species Paenibacillus sp. GCM10027626. Next base: position 108,135 of record NZ_JBHTHC010000010.1, read on the forward strand.
GGCCGTTATTTTAGTCTTCATTTTTTCCTATTTGCCAATGGGCGGCATAGTGATGGCCTTTCAGGATTACAAAGCCGCACTCGGCATTACCGGCTCACCGTGGGTTGGTCTAAAGCATTTCCGGTACATGTTTGAAAATGAGTACTTTTTGCAAATCACATGGAACACCTTGTTTTTTGCCTGCTCCAAAATCGTTATGAATTTGGTCATTCCGTTCATTTTTGCTATTTTGCTAAATGAAGTGCGCCATATGGGCTTTAAACGTTCGATTCAAACACTCGTCTATTTGCCCCATTTTTTATCTTGGGTAACACTTTCCGGCATTTTGATTGACTTGCTGGCCCAAACAGGTCTGGTTAATCAGTTTCTTGTAGAGATATTCGGAATAAAACCCATCTTTTTCCTAGGCGACGGCAATTGGTTCCGCTTCACGATCATTATTAGCGACGTCTGGAAAGAGTTCGGCTTCAATACGATTATTTTTCTCGCAGCGCTTGCCGCCATTAACCCGGCACTCTATGAAGCGGCTGAGGTGGACGGGGCCAGTCGCTGGAAGCAAACGATGCATATTACGATTCCGTCTCTCATTCCGATTACGATTGTCGTAGCTACCCTCGCGCTGGGCAATGTGCTGAATGCCAACTTCGACCAGGTGTTCAACCTGTATAATCCGCTCATTTATCAGCAGGGCGACATTATCGATACGTTCGTTTACCGGGAAGGGCTGCTTAGCGGCCAATTCAGCTTTGCCACAGCCGTCAGTTTGTTCAAAGCAATGATCAGTCTGATTTTAATCATCATCTCGTACCGGCTGGCCTACAGATTTGCCGGCTATCGGATCTTTTAGTTAGGGGGCAACCAACGATGTATCATAAAACTGTGCCATACCGGATTTTCAGCGTTTTTAATTACGTCCTCTTGTCCATCCTTTCCGTGTTATGTCTACTGCCGCTGCTTCATCTGCTGATGGTATCGCTCAGCGCAGCAGCCCCGGCTAACGCCGGGCTTGTCACCTTTTGGCCGATCGGCTTTACGTTTGAAGCCTATACCAAAACTTTTGCCAACACCAATTTTCTCTCTTCGCTGTGGGTGTCTGTAGAACGAACGGTTCTGGGGACGGCGCTGGCGCTGCTTGTCAATACGCTTGCCGCCTATGCCTTATCCAAAGAAGCGCAGACGTTCCGGGCGCGTAATATTTACTTATGGTATTTCGTCATCACGATGCTCTTCACCGGCGGCTTGATTCCCGGCTATCTGCTCATACTCAAGCTTGGATTAATGAATACGCTGCTCGCGCTCATCCTTCCGGGCATGGTGGCGGTCTATAACATAATATTGCTGCTCAACTTCTTCCGCGCCATTCCGAAAGAACTGGAGGAAGCCGCCAGCATCGACGGCGCCGGCCACTTCCGGACGTTCGCCACCATTTATTTGCCGATCTCGCTGCCGGCTCTGGCCACGATTTCGCTGTTTATTATGGTCGGCCACTGGAATGCTTATTTTGACGGCTTGATCTACATTAAAGATGCCGAAAAATTGCCGCTGGCCAGCTTTATGCAGACCATTATCGTGCAGGCCGACATGACCAAGCTTGATCCGGAGATGCTGGCCAATCTGTCGCAGCGCACCGTCCGCGCATCGCAAATTTTTATCGGCGCCCTGCCCATCCTGCTTGTGTATCCGTTCCTGCAGCGCTATTTCGTTAAAGGGATCGTGATAGGCGCGGTTAAGGAATAGCCCGCGAGCTTTTGCGACACCGGGAGACGCATGAGCTCTGGCTGCTCGCGATCGTATGTATAGGCTTGAAATAAACAAGAGCTGTTGTCCGATGGCGGCAACAATGTACGTTTCCAGCGACAGCGGCGGGTGGCCAACCACCGATGCCGTTGCAGAATCGATCCCTAAGAACGGAACTGTTGCGGCCTATCAGTTAACCTGTATGATTTTCAGGCGGATTGTCGCAGCAAATTAGCTGTTGACAGTATAAAAAAGCTGCAATAGAATCTAATTGTATTAATCTATAATACAATATGAACAAAGGAGTGCGTTGTCATGACGTTGCACCGGCTGACTAAGGAGCAAATTACAAGTTATCGCGAGAAGGGCTATGTACTGAATATTCCGGCTGTTTTTTCCACAGAAGAGATCGCCGAATTACGTGAGGAATTGCGAGAGCTGGAAAAATTGCTGCAGCCAAACGAGAAAATGATTCATATTCGCGATTGGCATATGGAGAGCAGATGGATCTACGATATTGCCGCTCATCCACAAATATTGGCGTATGTGGAAGATATACTAGGACCAGACTTTTTTATGTGGGGGACACAATTTTTCGGCAAGGAGCCATATTCCAGTGATACAGTAGCCTGGCATCAGGATGCGTACTACTGGCCGCTGCGTCCGCATAATACCGTTACGGTTTGGCTGGCATTTACAGATGTGGATGAAGAGAATGGGGCGATGCAGGTTATCCCGGGTACTCACCGGGCCGGGCTGATCCGGCACAAAAAGAGCAATGACGATTCCGTGCTGACGTTGGAATTGGAGGAAGGCACTTTCGACGTCTCCCAAGCCAAGTCTCTCTGCTTAAAGGCGGGCGAGATTTCGCTGCACGACGACAACGCGGTTCACGGCTCCCCGGCCAATCGTTCCGATCGCTGGAGGATCGGATTGACGATCCGTTACTCCGGTACGAATGTAAGGCGGACGCCCCATGATGAGGATTGGATCCACATCATGAAAGGCTCCGATCTGCCGGGCCTGAATCGCCAGCGCGCAGTACCTAGAGAGAAATTTGCCCGTCTGGCGCCCGATTTCTTTCAACATGATCCGAGTGTGCGATAATTGCAGCGCGCGTCTTACGCACAGCATCTTGTGCCTGGGGCATTCACTTTTACGCCTTGCCCCCTTGCACTCATGAGGCATTGAATGGTTGAAAAGAACGCCGGATCTATGTTCTAATGGGGACATGAACTTTAGTAGGAAAGGTGATAGGCATGTCCCTGTATGACAGCTTAAAAGACGACATCATCAAAAAAATCGTCCAAGGCGAGTATCCCATCGGCGGGGTGCTGGCTACGGAACAGGAATTATGCGAGCAGACAGGGCTGAGCCGGGTCACAGTCAGAAAAGCGCTGGACGAGCTGAAACGGGAAGGGCTGCTGGAGGGCGTGCCGCGCCAAGGAACGGTAGTGAAGGCGCGCAAGGGCGGCTATGCCGGCAGCATGGATTTGATTGCGCTGGTCGCCGCTGTGCACGATCCTTTTTTCGCTGTGTTTATGGAGCATTTTGAGCAGGCAGCGGAAAGAAACGGGTCGCTCATGCTTTTTAAGCAGGATTATGAAGGCAAGGCGTTTCACTCCGAACGGCTGTTTTTGCGCTTCATCCAGAAAGGTATCCGCAATGTCGTCATTTGGCCGCAGACGGACGATATCGATTTCGCACTGCTTGGCAGGCTGCAAACAGTCGGGATGAATTTTGTCTTTTTTGACCAATACTTCGAAACAGATCATGCCGATATTGTATGCGTGGACCATTATCATGCGGTAAAGACGCTATGCGAGGATATGATGGAGCAATTTGCCGGCAACCTCGTTTATATCGGCTACGATGGTCTGACGCTGTCGAGTGGGCGGCTGCGGGAGCAAGGGTTTGTCGATACTTGCGGCGAGCGGGGCATCGTCCGCCGGATCAAGTGGCAGGGCGATGCCGAAGCCGAGATTGCCGGCCTGCTCGATTCACTGGCACTCGCAGAGGGTGAGCCGGTCGGGATCGTCTGCAATAATGGCGGCGTAGGCTTGACGGCAGCGCGGTATTTGCAGGCGCACAATCTTGCCCACATTCCGCTGGCTACAGTGGATTATATGGCGGAAATGGCGGACTTCAAGATGACCGCTTATGCACAGCCGATCAAGGAAATGGCGGAGACAGCCTATCAGCGCCTGGCGACTCAAAACAACCAGGGGGCAACCTGGCATGCCGACACTTACTTTTTGCGAGGCTGGTTAGTGCGATGCGGAACGGTGGACTAAGGAACAAGCAGTATGGCCAAGGGGCTCTGTTATCAAGTGTTAACAGAGCCCTCTTTGCGTGAATTGATAATCGGATGGACTGTCTTACCTTCTATGAATTGAATTTGCAGACGAATATGTTCATAGATGTGATTTGGATTGGCAATGCGCCATATCATCCGCTCCGCGGCCCGATGGCCGGTGGCACGTACGGGAAGAAGCGGATGGGAAACATCTGGAATAAAGCTGTTTTCCTCATATAAAATGCTGACAAGCGAGCAATCCTGCGGGATTCGGATCCCGAACTCTCTGCATGCGTAATAAATCCACCCCAACTCATAGTCGATCGTATTCAGAATGGCTGTTGGCTTCTGCATCGTGATGCATTTCTTCCACGATTGCAGCCATCGCTCACGATCCATCATACTATTCGTGACATGCTGCGAGCTATCGACAGCAATGCCGACCTGCGCCATTTCTTCCTGGAAAGCAATCCAGCGCAAGCGATACCCGCGATAGCCGAGGTGATGAGGCGCATCTCCCACATATAAGATATTCCGATGCCCTTGATTCAACAAGTAACGGACCGCTTGCCGGACAGCATCCTGCACATCCCATATTACACTGTCGACTTTGGCTCCGGTCGGCGGAAAATTGATCAAAATTTTAGGTACACTGATTTGCAGCAGCTTCGCTTCAAGCTCCTCCGGCATCATATGCGAAATGAATATTCCGTCCGCATGCAGCAGCGCATGCTCCTCCAGCCAGTCTTCCCAAAACAATTCAGGCCTGTTATGTTCCGGGATAAATACGACATCGATCCGATACTGAAGCGGATCAAAGCAATCATGTATGCCTTGAAGAACAAACTGATGCGTTTCCTCCAAGAACCCCCTGTCGGAAGCGACGATAAAGAGAAAACGGCGCATGCCCTTATGGAGCAATCCCGTTCCGTCCAGCAGCGCATTTTCTTTCTGCTCTCTCGTACGATACCCCTTCTCTTCGGCCAGCTTCAGCACGGCTTCCCTTGTTTCCAAAGACATGCCGGGTTGCCCGTGAAGCGCTTTAGAGACGGTATTACGGCTCAGCCCCAATTGCTCAGCCAACTCCTGTATGGTGACTGTCCTTTTTTTTCGCATGTTGTCACTCCTTCTTAATGCCAATTAAATGACAACTAAACGCAAGTTGTCAAGTTGTTTATAATAAAGCTGTCAATGAATATTGAAAGGGGCGGGTTGCAAAATGAAGCAAAAAAAACTTCCTGAGGAGACGCTAGCTGTGTCCTATGTGGTGGATGTCGTGGTCGTTGGTGGCGGGGCCGCTGGTGTCGCAGCAGCTGTTGCCGCGGCGCGGAATGGCGCGAAGACATTGCTGCTGGAGCAGCGCGGATATATGGGCGGAATGGCTACCGTCTCACTCGTTCCCGCATTCTGTCCGTATACGGATAAAAAGAAACCGGTCATACGTGGTATCGGGATGGAAATTCTAGAGAAAATGAAGCAGCGATGCAGCACGCAATATAGAGAATGGTACCAAGATCAGCTGGACTGGGTTCCTATCGATCCGGAGGTTTTAAAATTGGTCTATGATGATATTATTCTGGAAAGCGGTTGCAGAATCATTTACCATACTTTCGTCAGTCAGGTGATCATGAACGAGGAAAAAGACCGCATTGAAGGGATCGTCATTGTCAACAAGTCAGGAAGATCCATCGTGTCCTGCAGTTATGTGATCGATGCAACAGGAGACGCAGATGTGGCCTTTATGGCAGGTGCGCCGTTTCAAAAAGGCGGCGAGCAAGGCGAACTGCAGCCCGGTACGATGTGTTACCTGGTGGCCAATGTGGATAAATCCAAATTTGAGACGTACTTGCGGGAACATGGGGATACCGGTCAGTTGCACAAAGCCGTTAGACTTGCACAAGAACGCGGGGATCTGCCACCTGGAAGAAAGGAGGCTTCAGGAATCGCATGGTTGTCCAATCACGTTGCCGGCCTCAATTTCGGTCATGTATTCGGCATTGACGGTACGAAAGCGGAAGATTTGACGCGTGGAGCGATTGAAGGTAGAAAAACGGTGCAAACGCAGCTTGTTTTTTTGCGGAAATATGTTCCCGGTTTTGAGCAGGCACACTTGATCAGCTCAGGCGAGCAAATCGGGATACGTGAAACCCGGAGAATTATAGGCGATTATGTGCTGCTGGCGAGTGATTTTTTGAATATGACTAGCTTCGAGGATGATATTGCCCGCAATGCTTATTTTATCGACATTCATTTGACAACAAGCCAAGATCAGACGACGATTAGGCAGCTTCCGGCCGGTGAATCGCATGGCGTTCCTTACCGCTGTCTTCTTCCGATGGGGATTACGAATCTCTGGGTGCCCGGCCGTGCCGCTTCATCAGATCGAATCGTACAAAGCTCGCTTCGCGTTATGCCCAACTGTTTCGCCATGGGTCAAGCGGCCGGGACTGCCGCCAGCATGGCCAACGAGAATCGCATCTATTCAAGGCAGATCAATGTGAGCGAGTTGCAGAAAAAATTGGTTGTACAAGGCGCCTGGCTTGGTGAAGGCTACATGAGTTGATAGGAGGGCTTCTGTTGGAAACAATTCACGAATGTATGCTAACGCTGAAATCTGTTGTCTATGACGATCGAATCAAACATTTGCAGCTTGCCAAGAAGGAAGCCCCGCATCAGACGATGATCTTTGTCACAAGCGGCCTGGCAACCTATTGGCTGAACGGAACGGAAATCAGCCTGATTAAAGGCGATGTGCTGTACATTCCTTCAGGAGAAGCCGTGGGATTCAACGTAAACGGCCAGCATAAGCATCAGAAGTATTCCGTCCATTTCAGCTCTGAGGCAAAGCCGGATCAATCACTGACCGCCTTGTTTTCCACCAGCGATTATTTTAAATGTCATATGCGCAACTTCGACTATTTCAAACAACGCTGCTCTATGCTGTTGCAGCAATGGTCCGACCCTTCCCCCGGACATCATATGATCTGTCAGGGGATATTGCTGGAATTGATCGGGCTGATCCTCAAGAACGCGGAAGAGCCTCAGCACACTTCCGCTTCCATCAAGAAGCAGTATTTCATCAGCCAGCTCCAGAACTATATCGTCAATAATTGCGACAAGTCGATTCGTCTGACCGATTTGGCCGATTATATCGAACGCTCTCCCAATTACGTCACGAAAATATTCAAGGATGTACTGGATCAATCCCCGATCGAATACATTCATCAAGTAAAAATTGCCAAAGCTTTTGAACTGCTGCAAATGAACAGCATGTCCGTAGCCGATATTTCCGATCATTTAGGCTATTGCGAGCTCTCTTATTTTCACCGCATCTTCAAAAAATTTACCGGCGTCACCCCTTCGTATGTCCAAAATGCAGTGAAAACTGAAAACACGGCTGCCGTGCAACGATAGCCAAACAAGCGCTTGATTCAATAGGACGGGCAGCAGCTAGTTTAAATGCCGCGGTAATCGAAAAGATCTTTAACCAATTACCGCGGCTGCTATACAGCATACCCTATAATCATATCCCCGCTTAAGCCGTCAATTCCGGTATGTTGTCTTAATCCTGCCCAGTTGTCTGTCAGCCGCGGTTAGACAGTGCCGCTGTTATTGCACATTCACCCTGCTGCCAGCAACAACGGTGTTGGCCGGAAATTCCGTAAAGAGCCACAGACTAGGTGTATCCTTGATGTTGCTGACGGCCACTTCGAAGCTTCCTGCCGGGAATTGGCCCGATTCGAGCACTACCCGGTTGCCATCGACGGTGATGTTGGATAGGGCTACGCTCTGCTGTACGTTGCCTTGCCAGAACGTATAATTGCCCGCCGTCTTTGCGGTCGTCTCATCAATCCGCTTGTTGAAGCTGATCATTACCGAGCCATTGTCAAGCCGGACCGCTCGTTTCGGTTGCGGTTTGTCGGCGTACATATATCCGCCGATATGATATTCGTACGTCGTCCAGGTTGCATAACCGTGTTGCGCCGCTTCGATATTGTACTGCTGCTGCCACGAGGCCGATTTGATCATCGTCCGCAACGACCCGTTGTCAGCTTGCAAGCCGACCGGGAGATGCGGCTGCGAGCTCCGCAGCCGATCGACGAATGGCTGATACGCTTGCATATAACCCGGGGGCAGCTGTGACTCCGGCTTGCTCCAGTCCGGCCAATGCGTCTGGAAAAAATGAATATCCGGATTCACCTTCGCCGCCATCGCTCCGGCGTCGTTCCCCTGCAGCTCACGCAGCTTGGCGACCGAATCCGGCCCGCCGTCGATGGCCAGGCTCCATGTGGCGACCAATATGTCCGGACGCGCTTGCCGGACGCCGCCTTGCCCGTTATAGATTTCGTTTAGGAAGTCGTTTACGCCATTTACCCTAAACTCGATCCATTTTTGATACAATGCACTGTTGTTCAAATAATAGTTCGGGGAACCGGAGTTGACGAAATCGGGAATGGCTGAATTGTATTTGGCCGCAAACGCGGCTTGCGCATCGGGACCCACATCGCCGTAAACCCCAGTTTGCAAACCGTTCCATTCCGGAAAAAACGCTTCCATAATTTCTATGCCATCAAACGGATAATCGGTGACGATTCTGGCAAGCGATGTTTTCTTCCATTGGACATAATCCTGATTGAACATGGAGAAGAACGTAAATCCTGCAACCCCTGACGGGTTAATTAGCCCCATCTTCCAGTTCTCCCACCCGGGAGGAAACCCCCAGGCCGAATACGTTCCGTTACCAAATACGACAAGCCAAACGGCGATCCCCCGATTGTGAAGAGCATCGATCAAACCACCCTTCACATCGTATTCATTCACGACGATATAATGGACTGTCCGATACCCGGCCAGCTCGATCTCTTCAGCAATGCTGTCGTATGATCTGCCGGCATAATACGGCCAGCTCGGATCGACCTTGATGGATGCGCCGGTCATGGCAATCGTCTGCCTATCGCTAGGATCCTTCGGTATTTCGGTCACGACAACATTGTCAAACATGGCCGACGTTTGCCATGTCCGAAAACCGATCTTGCCGCTTCGGATCGGATCCGTATCGGTGTAATCGATACTGGGAGATGCCTCATGATTGAAAAAGACTTTGATTTGATTTCGTTTCACTTCGATCTTGATATGATAAAACGTCTGATCCAGAATCGATTTCTCGGCATTCGCCGATACTTTCCATACGCCGCGATGAAACTTCATCAGCTCCAAACGTTTGTCGCTTGCCCCGTTAAGCCACGAATTGCTGCGAATCGACAACACGTAATAATTGTTTAATCCTGACTGCACGCGGAAGGCCATAGCCGCATCGCGATGGCCGCCGGTTATTTTAACATCGGCTTCATAGATATAATCTGTCCAGCTTGCTTCGCCGGCGTAGCTTTCAGCTGCAATGCCGGCGCCGGCATCGCTTTGCTCATAAACGCCGGAGGCTGCCGTCCAATTGCCGCCGACAGCCGTCCAGCTTGCAGCATTGTTGCCGAAGCTGTCTTGAAACAAAACATGCGGATCGGCAAATGCCAGCTGTTGCCCCAAAGTGATCAACAGTATGATGATCGCAACTATGCATGCCCTTTTGACCGCAAACGTTCTCATCTTCATCCTTATCTTTCCTCCCGTCATGGTGTCGGAAGCTTTAGCCGACAAGCCCCGTCCGCTCCACACTCTCGACAAAATACCGTTGCACAAATAAATAAAGGATAAAAATCGGCGCGATGGCGAGCAGCGTCCCCGTATTGATTAGCAGCGACGAATATGCGATCCCGCCTACATATTCCGGTCTTACATGGGAAGGCAAAACAAGCAGCTTGCCGGAGAGCGTCGTCGAGTTGGCCATGTACAAATTGACAAAGTAATTATCATTCCACTGCCAGACAAAGGAGAACAATAGCACAGTAACGACGGCCGGCACCGCATTTGGCAGCATAACGCTCGTAAACGTCCTAAGCACCCCCGCTCCATCGACATAGGCTGCTTCTTCCAGTTCCTTCGGAAGTCCCCGGAAAAACTGGCGAAAGATGAAAATATAAAGACCGTTTTTCATCCCCATCGCCAATGCGGATGAAATATAAAACGGCCAATAGCTTTCCAGCAGATTGACGCCGTTATTGCCGGTCAGCAAGCCATATAATCCGAAAATGTCGAAGAATCGGAAATGCAGATAAGTCGGCGCCATAATGGTCTGGGGCGGAATAACGATTGTAAAAATAACGACTGCAAACAGGATGCCGCTCCCTTTGAAGCGGAGCTTGGCAAAGCTGTATCCGGCCAAGGCGCAGGCAATGAGCTGAAGGAACGCCGTTCCCGCGCTGAGGACGAATGTGTTGCTTATCGCTGTAAAATAATCCAGGTAGCCGGCGACCAGCTTGATATTAGCTAATGTAAAATGACGCGGGATCCACACAATGGACGAATCAAACAGATCGGCTTTGTCTCTGAAGGCGAGAGACAGCTTCATAAGAATCGGATACAAGATAATAAAGCTTATACCGAATATGAGGACCGTCCGGACAACGCCCCACAGCCCATGCTTTAGCTTCTCGACCGGATTATAACGTATATACCATCCGGTAAGCGCAACTGCTGCGGGGCGGCCCTTATGCTCCAGTCGTTCCTTCATCTTATCCTCCTCCGTGTTAATCATAGTAAGACACCCGTTTCGAGATAATATAGGCTGAAATAAGCAGAATGACCGATATGACGAAAAAGTACACCCAGGCCATCGCCGAGCTTACACCGAAATTCAATTGGTTAAAGGCGACCGAACGGATCTGCTCCGTCACTTGGTTATGGTAAAACGAATCGATGATGGAATAGATCGTGTTGGTCAGCAGAAACGGCGTCATCATCGGAAACGTTATTTTCCAAAACACTTCATATCCGGTAGCCCCTTCAATTCTCGCCGCCTCATATAACGCTGGCGAAATGGATTGAAGTGCAGCCAAAAAAATAAGGATTTGCACACCCGACGCGCTCACAATTTGATAAATCCGGTCGACGGCGCTTGTCAAATAACCGACGATTTGCATATTCATGCCGGATTGAATCAAGAGCGGGCGAATGTCGATATTCTGTACGCCCCCAGCATAATTGCCGCCAATCTCCGAGCTGGCCGCGCCGATCATAGAAGCTAAATAATTGCCGCTGTCGAGCGTGGCAATTGCACCGGAAGCAAGAACGACAGGCAGAAAGATGACTGCTCTGGCCAACATCCTTCCCTTGAACTTCTGCGTCAGCAAACTGGCCGTGAACAAGCTGAAGAAGATAATTAACGGAACATTAAGGACCATGTCCAGTACGGAATTCGTTAACGTCCGAATAAACCATGGATCGACAAAAAAGACATGATTAAAATTATCCCAGCCGACAAATTGGAGCTTATACCCTGCAGGCTCAATCGTCACTTTGTTTAGACTGAAGCGAATCGACTGATAGAGCGGAATGACTAACAGAAAAATAAATCCGAACAGCCAGGGGGTGAGAAACAACACACCGAGCCAGGCTTTTTTGCGTTCCAAGCTGAGCGTTCGTATTTTCACTATACCTCTCACCCCTCCACAACATATTGCTCGGCATCGATCTTCACACCGCCGACGGATACCTGCTGTTCGCTGTAGTTCACCAAAATCGCAATCCCATTCTCATATATCGTCTTATAGACGCCCTCCTCCAGCTTTTCATGGGAAATGATCGCTTGACCCCGCACCCGCTTCAGAGCGGCGTTTACCTCCCGGTATGCCTCTGCCGCTTCACCAAACCATTGCTCGTAGTAGTCTGCATATAAATCGTTGAACGGCGTATTTTTAAGGATTGACGGATGCTCCAATATCCAGCTGTAATACACGTTGGAGCCGGTTTCGAGCGATTGGAGAATGTTGTGTCGAACGTTTTGATCGAACGCCAGATTATACGGCTTGCTGGCATATTCTACATAGCCGTGAATCACCATCTGGTAAAATGGAATCGATTCGTCCGCGAGCTGGAACCGGTTGCTTTCAAGCGGGACGTTCAGCACATGCGACGCGTAAGGAAGCACATAGGCATTGCCGCCGCTCACCATCAGGTTCGGAGCTTGCTCTCCGATGCGCCGCACCGTTTCGACTACGATCCGCTCCGCCTCCTGTCTCGTCAGCTCCCTCTTCGGTCGAAAATCGGAATGAAGACCATCGCCCAGATCGCGCAATGAGATAGCCCCCGGATTAAACGCCTCGTATCCCTTCAAGAACTTGCTGACCGCCGTCTCAAGCCTGTTCACGGACAACAGGTAATAGGAATAAGATCCGCTCTGTCTCTCGTATGTTGCCGGGTTAAACGGATACATCTTGGCAAATTTCCGCGAAATATGCTGGATCGCATCGCGAGAAGGGCTGAAACCGCCGCCGTATACTTCAATAAAGGCGGCATCCGGATACAATCCGCCCCCGCTGCGAAGCAGCCTTTCCCCTAGCGCGGTCCACTCTTGCTTGGAACCGAGCGATTTGTCAAGCTTGACCTTCGTTGGAAACCCGTGTCGGATGCCCCCGTTGAACCATCCTTTAAAATTCAAATGAACGTTTTGAATCCCGCCGCCGTCGAGCCGGTCGAGAAGCCGGTCGGCTTGGGTGAAGCTGCTTAGCGGCACCATCGCTTCATAGGGAATGCCGGCGAAATTTTCCTTTTTCGGGATGGCGCCGGCCAGCTCCAAATAAAACGGCGTGTCGCTGCCGGTTGCCGCAAGCTTTTTCATCCCGTGCTTTTGAACCAAATAATCGCGGTAACAGGCAGCCATGGCTGAATAATTGGCCTCGCCGCTACCAAGGAACATATAGCGGATCTGTAAATTGCCCTCGTATTTGCGCTCTGGCGTCTTGATCATTTCATCCTGGCTGTTCAATTCAACCTTATCGCTGGGCAGAATCGTAAATTGACTGCCAACGACATTAAAGCTATGCTTTCTGCCGCTCACATCCGCCAATATTTTGGCGAGTGCATCGCCCTCCTCAATGACAGCGAGAAAGGCGCGATCATTCTTCTTCATGCCGAATACGGGCATTCTCGCCTTTTCATAGTCATTGATCTGCTCCTCTTTGGCGATGGCGCCGTCTTCGCCATACACAGGCAGCAACAACGGCTGAGCGAGCTGCTTCCCGTTGTTCAGGTTAACCAGTGCGCCTGAACCGTCGGGCACGAACATGTAGCCTTCGTCTTTCGTATCAGCCGCTCCGAAACTTTCCAGCAGGGCGATGCTTTGAATTTTATACGTTTCACTTTCCTCCAGACTGGCTGTATCGAGCGACGCGATCAGATGGGCGCCGTCAAGCCGGTATTGTACGGTTGCCGCAAACTTCGCATTGCCTTCCGCTTCGGCTTCTCCTGCCCGGTTCTCTTCCCTGTCGACGATCAGGTCCTCGTCCGTATAGCCCGCCTTCTCCAAAATCGCCACCAGCTTCTTCACTGATGATCGCGGGATTTCCCGGCGCTCGTACACCTTTTCCTCTTCGATCCATTTATAGCGCACTTTAAGCTGTTCGCGATCCTCAGCATCGAGCCGATTTAACAGCTTCTCTTCGAAGCGCTGCTTGCTTATTCGCTGCGGCAGCGACTCTACACCCTTCTCCGGATTGCCGAAGCGATACGTCACCGTTACGCAATCGCCGGTTCGCGCAATGTCGAACTGGTTATATTGCACGCTATCATTGTAGCTGTCATATTCCCTGATCGCCCCCGTTCGGGTCAAATAAGCCAGCGCGAGCTGTGCAGACAGCCTTCCCTTCAAATGCGGCGAAGCCAGAGGGTCTACAGTGCGGTTCGGCGGATTCGAATACCAGATATAGCCATCGCTCTTCGTCATCACAGCGATTTCCGCGTTCGTCCGATTTATATATAGCTGGAGCGTATCGTTCTCCAGCACGGCTTCCATCCCGGGCAGCAGGGGATTTGCCGTCCCCGCGGCCATTCTCGTCGAGGCTGCGCCTTCACCGCCGACGCAAACCGCCGTCTCAGACGTCTCCGGCGCGCCGGAGACGTCGAGCCCCCGATTGTCGGCTGCAAGAAGCAGCCACAATCCCCCGCAGAGGATGCATACGACAATCATCAGGAAGATGATCCGTGCAAAATAACGTTTGCCATACGTCGCCACCCCATCACCCCTCCCCGATTCTGAACATAATCTCTCTATAGACAGTCGTGCCGAATACAAGCATCTGCTGCAGCAAAGCGAAAAAGAGCAGCGCCAAAAAGATAAAAATTCCGATGACGACCAGCGTGAGCAGCATCGTTAAGATCGTCTTTGACACCTGATATTGATGCACCGTTTGCATAGCAGCGAATAACAGCCAGGCAACCCAGCAGTAAGCGATCGATTCGACCAAATAGTAGAAAGACGCTTCATTGGCGGTCAATACATTGGATAGCGTAATTAGCGGAACTTGCGCCAGCATAAGCGGAAGAAGCGCATATCCGGTGGAAATCACAATCTCTTTAAACTTTCCTTCCCCATCCATCAAAGTCGTCAGCGACCAGTTGGCGATGCACCAAAGAAGAAAAGGCAGCAAAATAAATTTGATTTCATCCAGACTGTTCACTTCGTCCGTTATCCGCATATTGAAAATAAAGCCCGAATATTGCCTTTTTACAATGTACAACACGGAAAGCGACAGTAAGATAAGCAGTGCAAACCACAGTTTCCCCTTCTTCTCATACTTCAGCTCCCAAAATCCGTTAAACGGGTGGAACATCGTATACCACGCCATGCGCAGTACGCCCGGTTCCCCCGGCCTGACGCGCCTGGCCGCTGCAATTGACAGTACAGCCGCAGCCACAACCGTCAACGCAACTGCATTAAAATGATCCCACAGAAATTCTTTACGGAATCGCTCAAATGCGCGCGAGTAGTAACCTTTATGCATACCAAGCTTGAAATTGGCCATCGCTTCCAGATTGCTGCCCTTCCGCAGCTCTGCTTTTCCGACACCCAAATAAGCGATTTCCAAGTTTGTGTTTAGTTTTTGCGCTTCCAGCCATGCCGCGCTCGCCTTATCCTTCTCTCCGAGATCGCTAAAAATCACAGCATCGCGAATCGTCTTGCCATAACGCGTAGGCTTGAAAACGGTGAGCTGGTTCAGCCCTTTGTCCAACACGATCACATGATCGCCCTTCATGCCGATTGCGACCGGCATTTTAAAATTGCCAAACTGTTCACCGATATGACCAAAGAGATAGAGCAGTTTGCCGTCCCGATCATAGGTGAAAATTCGTCCTTTCCGCTGATCGAGAATGCTGTACATCCCGTTTCTGTCTATCGTCACGCTTGCAAGGGCCGATGCTCCCTTGCGTGTCCCGTTTAAACTCCATTGAATATCGCCTTTAGGCGAAAAATATCCTTCGCGCCGCAGCACATCGACTCCCGACGGATTAAGCCGCTTTACCGGTTCATTGGACATTTCCTCACTCGTTGTCGCGTAGATAAAACTATCCTTGTCGATGGCGACGTTATTGAATTCGACCGGTATATTGAGCTGCATCTGCTTCCGCTGTCTTTCCGTTGAAATCCGCTTCCAAAACAGATCAACCGCATTGAATTGTACTTTGTTCGTTCCGATGAACCGGGAGAACGACCCGTTAGCATCCAACTCGAGTATGCCGTCAAACGTTCCTTTGCTGACGACATACAGACGTCCGGCTGTATCCACGACAAGCTTGATCGGCGTATAAACGAAATTTTCACGGAACAACTCCGATTTGGGCGCTTCGATCACTCTTGCCAGCTGTCCTTCAGGCGTCAACTCGACAATTCGCTGATTGGCGGTGTCGGCGATAAACAGATGATGATGACGGTCGACAAAGATGCCTTGCGGCTTCCGGAACGTATCCGTCAGACCCGCGTTGGCAAACTTGTCGATAATGCGTACCGCATTAAAGTCCGGGTCCAGACAAACAATGCGGTCGTTGCCTGTATCTGCGATATAAACATAACCGTCATCCGATATGAACACATCTTCCGGCGAATTTAACGGTCCTATCCCCAGCTGTTCGCCGTTAATCTGCCGTATTGGCGCATATGGAACGGGGGCCGGCTGAGTCTGGCCAAAGTTAGAATAATTATAGCCTTCATACGGCGCCCCCCATGCCGCACCTGCAGGTCCGGCTGTGAGGAACAGAAACAGGAACGGGAAGATCAGCGCAAACTTTTGCATTCGTTTCACTATAGGCTCCCCCTTCCGATCAATCCTTCATGCCTGAGGCGGACATGGTCTGGATGATTTTGCTTTGAGAGAAAATAAAAATGGTTATGGGAACAGAAATCATAATCAGCGTCGATGCCATCGAAGGACCTGTCCGCACAATTCCGCCTGCCAAAATTTGTCCTAGCGCATAATCAATCGTCTTCAGCTGCTCGCTATAGATATACATCGAACCAGAAGCCCCGCCAGCCCCCCATAAGCTTTGGAACGAGAAAATGATCAGCGTGAGCCAGGCAGGTTTGACATTCGGCATCACAATGCTCCAAAAAATGCGAAACTCGCTGCATCCATCAATTTCCGCCGCCTCCAGCAATGCATCGGGAACTCCCTCCATAAACTGCTTCATCAGGTACAGCCCCAGCGAAGAACCGATTGCCGGTATAATGACTGCCCAAAGCGTATCGAGCAAGCCGAGCCACGACATCGTCATGTAATTGGTCACCTGCGTCACCGTTGCGGAAAACATCAGCGACAGCATGACGATTGTAAACAGCACGTTTCTTCCCGGGAATTTCCGTTTGGCCAGCGGATACGCTGCAAGCGAGGCAATGAGGACATGCCCTGCCGTACCGATGACGGCAATGAACAGCGTATTGAACAGATACCTTGTCATCGGGACCCAGGTTCCGGTCAACAGATGAAACAGCTCGACAAAATTGCCAAGCGTCGGGTTTCGCACGAAAAACCTCGGCGGAAACATTAAAATTTCATTAATCGGCTTAAACGCGTTATTAATGACGAATACGAGCGGCAATACCATAAAATAGCCGATTGCAGCCAGGACGAGAAACAACGCCATATCGCCGTACCAGGAGCGATTCACTTTCTTCTTGCCGAAACGAAGCACGATTCTCATCGTTATTCACCGACCTTCTTCAGCAGATGGCGAACGAGCAGATTCGTACCGAGCATGATCCCGAACAAAACAGTCGCAATCGTCGAAGCATAGCCCATCTCATATCGAATCGAGCCGTAGTCCATCAAATGCGTCACAATCGTATGCCCCGCATACTGCACGCTTGGAAACCCGGCAAGAGCGACCGCCACTTCCGCAACCCCGAACGAGGCCGTAATTTGCATGACAGCGCCGAACAGCAGCATCGGCTTCATCGACGGCAGCGTAATAAACCACAGCTCCTGCCATCGGTTGCGTATGCCATCGATCGCTCCGGCCTCGAACAGCGTTTTGTCCATCCCCTGCAATCCGGCGATAAAAGCGAGGAAGCTCGTACCCAAACTTAGCCACAGCTGTACGATGATAATGATCGGCATGACATATTCCGGCGTTTGCAGCCATAATACAGGCTCCATCACAATCCGCAGCTTGAGCAGCAGTGAGTTGATATATCCGTAGGAATCGCCGCTGAACAGCAGCGTCCAAACGATAAATGCACTCCCGGACAGCGAGGGAGCATAGAAGACAAGCGTCACGAAGGCTCTGATTTTGGGAGAAAAGTCGTTAATAATCCATGCAATGACGAAACAGGCGATATAGCTGACCGGTCCAGTAATAACAGTAAAAAACAGCGTGTTTTTAAGAGCGATCAGAAAGACGTCGTCACGGACGAACAGACGCGCATAGTTTTGCAGGCCGACCCACTCAGGGAACTCCAGCATATTGAAGTTCGTAAAACCGATGACGATCGACAAACAAACAGGCAGTATCGTAAAGGTGAAAAAGATCAGGAAATACGGCAGCAGCATCACGTATAACACCTTACGCCGTTTCGCTTCCTTTAGCTTGATACCGAGCCTAAGACGCATCATTCCAGCCGGATCGGCTGCAGCTCGTTTTCTGCTAAGTTGAATAATACGAGAGCACTCCTTTCTATTTTGTCGGCAAATGGAACTCTTGACGCTTAATTGTCAGTTCCTCATTAATGATGCGTACGAAGTTTTCCAGCGTCTCGCGCGGCTCGCTGCCTCCTTCCACGACTTCAAAAAATGCATTGGTCAAATGCCGCTGCAGTGAATAACTGCCCGGCACTTCCGGCGTGCCGACGACCCATTCTAATTGCTCGACCAGCCGCTTGTAATCTTTGGCTGACCATGGGAGCTGCTTCAGCGCCTCCGTATTGGCTGCAGCGTAACGGGCCGATTCACCAAGAATTGCTTCCATTTCCCGGCCGAACATGACTTGCGCTTCCGTGTCCGTCCACCATTTCATGAAATCCCATGCAGCCTGCTTATTTTTTGCGCTCTTAAACATGACGGTCCCGCTGGCCGTTGACAACACTTCCCGATGGATCGTTCCATCCGGTGAGACCGTTCCCGGTACCGGAGCAAAGTCCCATTGTCCCCGTATTTCCGGCGCGAATATCGTTAGAAAGTTAAATGTCGTATAATCGGCAATACCGATAGGCATTTCACCTGTGCGAAACCGGTTGATGAAGTCGAACTGGACCGGCAGCTTATAATTCGTGTATAGCTCAGTCCATTTACGGAATGATTCTACGCCTGCAGCCGAATCCAGATCGGTGGCAACCCCATCGCCCTGGTAATACCGGCCGCCGTTTTGGTACAGCATCATCTCTAGGACGGGCGTTGGTGCCAGGCCGATTTCCATATTGCGCTTCTGCAATTCGGGGATAATCCGGTAAAATTGTTCCCATGTATCCGGAATATCGAGGCCAATCTGGCCGAAAATATCTTTTCGAAAGAACAGCATCGGAAACGTCTGTGTCTCCGGTAACGCATAAATGCCATCCTTGAACGTAAAACCCGGAAATGCGCTATTCATAAATCGCTTCTTCACTTCAGGGAAATCCGGAAATTGCGTTAAATCCTGAAGCGCATTGCGCATTGCGAAATTAATGACATCTACCGCAGATATGGCTACATCGGGATTTTTACCGGCCAATGTCGCCGGCAGCAGCACCGCAGGATTGATGAGCTGCAGGTCGACTTCAATACCGGTTTTCGGCGTGAACATCGAATCAATCATCGTGCGCAGCAGCTGCGCCTGATCCCTGCCTGCCGCGATCCAGACCGTTAGCGGATCGCTTCCGCCATTACTGCCGATGCCGTTGTAATCTTCAGTGAATGAATAAGAGAAGGATAGCAATTCATGCTTTAGCCTGCCGAAAAAACCTTTATCGGCTTTTGGCATCTCCACGTTGGGCGATTTAAGAAACAAATAATCAATTAAGAGCGGTTGCTCATTAACCGTAAGGAGCCATGTGCCGAGCGAACTGACATTATCCTTGAACGCCTTCATTCTGCGCGGCAAGGTCTCCGGGTCCTTGCTAAGGTCTGCCAATTGGTAGGCTGTGGTCCGTAACAGAGTCGAACTTCCGCTGCGTTTGCCGACCATCCGGTCCATACGGTCAGCCGCTTCACTCAGCCGTTTGCTTTCTTCGCGGAATACGTCCCCGATTTCAGGAATTTGTTTGCCCAGCCGGTAATCGCGGAATTCATCAGGCACGGCTCCTGTCAGCATAATAACCTTTAAATAAAGGGCGTTTAGCTGCCGAATGCCCGATCGTACCATCTGAATGATGTCCGCCAGCTCACCCATCGAGACCTCCAGCTTCAACTCATGCCTACCCTTCGTCAAATAAAACAGATAAGGCTGCTCCGCATTCCCAAGCAACTCTGTTTGCCATGCTCCGTTATATGAAAAAGGGAGGGTATCCGCCTCAAGAAAAGGGACTTTGTCGTCAATGTAGAGTTTGCGGACAACATTAATTCCCGCGGCCTTATTTTGTTTATAGCGGAGACCTAACTCGTATAAACCGTTTTCGGGAATGTCTACTTCCCACATGATCCACTGCCCCGGCAATTT
The DNA here is from genome assembly GCF_042676285.1 of Paenibacillus sp. GCM10027626. NCBI lineage: Bacteria > Bacillati > Bacillota > Bacilli > Caryophanales > Paenibacillaceae > Paenibacillus > Paenibacillus sp. GCM10027626. The sequence continues at coordinate 128,179 of NZ_JBHTHC010000010.1, forward strand.
CCAATTGTCCCCGCCAATCGTATTCATCCTGATTTTCGAGACGTGGTAAGGCTCTGTCTCCGGACTGGACCTGTCGTTGAGCGGAAACAGGGACGGACTCGATTTGCGAATCGCATCTTCGCCCTGCACTTTGACGAACCTGCCGCTCGTTTTTGGATAATCGTGTGCGGCGTACATCTGCAGCAGTTCCGCATATGCTACAGGCTTCTCCGCCTGCATCAGCTGCAAGCGGTCAATCACCATCGGCTCGCGAAGGGAAACGAGCGTAATCCGATGCTTGCCTCGGGAGAAATAAAACGAGAAACCCTCGCTATAATAGCCTTCCGCATCCCGGAAAAGGGTCTCTTGCCACTCTGGCTGCTCGATCTGCCGCGGCCTCAGATCATTCCCCCGGCTATCGCGCTCCACATGTGAGAGCAGATTGCCCCATACCCGTGAAAAAACAAGACGCTTCGCTTCTTCAAACGGAGCCGCTCCATCAATTTGCAGTTCTCTTTCGATCGGGGATGTATGCCCTTCAACAGGGAAGTAGCGGATTCCGATCTGATAGAGCCCATCCTCTTCCACATTCACCTCCCAATGAATGGAACCGGAATCTTCCGTACGTACGACAGAACTCCCCGCATTTTCATAATCGTCCCATATAACCGCGTCCATTTCGTCTGTACCGGCGAACGATTCCGCTTCAATAATCCGCTTTCCCGCTGGACGAGGTGCCTCTGAATATCGGGCAATATACTGTTCGTATCGCAGCCCAGAAGCCTGATCCCCCACAGGTTCGCGATCGCGGACTACCGGGCCTTCATATGAATCTGCCGGGATTTCACTGCCGGAAGAATGCTCCGCTGCAGCGTTGAGAAAGGCGAAAGACAGAAGGACGACCGATAAAGCGACAGCAACTAATTTTGCATACCTGACCATGTTCTGCTCGAGAGCTCCTTTCTTCACCCAACCATACTGCGATAACAGGGGGGACCTGCACCGGATCAATGTCCGCGTTAGGTCCTTCCCCCGATTGCCAGCCGGATTAATTCGTCACGTTGAGCGCCTCGTCAAGCGATGCCTGTGCAGACTCCAGTATTCGTTCCATAGCGGATTCAGGCTCCTCGCCTTTATTGGCTGTGGACCAGATCGCTTCTTCCCACTGCACTTTCGGCACGCCCGGGAAGAATAGCGGCTGAACATGATCGGAAACCTCCAATATGGCATCCACATCCTCCGGATCCGCCAGCAGCTGCTCTTCCCCATATGACCTTCGGGCTAATTCCACCCGGTCCCATAAAATGAGATCCTGCCAAATGATAGCCGCCTCTTTGGGCTGCTTGCTATTGGATGGCATATAGTACATAGTGAAATTTTCGATGGCGGTCTTGTAATCTGAATCCGTTGCGTCCGGCCCTTTCGGAAACGCTACAAAGCCGAACTCGTCACTCATTGCTTGCCGGTTGCTCCCCTCCCATGTTTCTCCGGTAATCATCGCTGCTTTCCCCGATTCAAACAGCGACACCGAGTCATTCCAATCATCCATGCTCGCATTTTTGTTTGGTGCGATTACCTTATGCGTATTAAACATATCGCCGAGGAAGCGAAGCGCCGTCATCGCTTTAGGCTCGCCGGAAGTAAAGACCCACTTTCCGTCCCTCTGTTCAATAATGCTTCCGCCGTTGGCATAGATCAAATGTCTGGCCAGGAAGGGAGCATGGTTCGTGAAGCCCCATTGATCCGCCGCGCCATCGCCATCCGTATCCTTGGTCGCCCTCTTCATGATGTCCAGGAACGTATCCCAGTTCCACTTGCCTTCCTTCTCCAGTTGGTGGGGATCGGGCAAGCCTTCGCGTTTAAACAACGCTTTATTATAATAGATGCCCGCACCCTCGCTGATCGAGTTTTTAAATCCATACATTTTTCCGTTGATATTGCCGACTCTTTTCATTATTTTCGGCCATTTCGGATCGTCAAAATCAAAATATTCATCGATCGGGCGCAGCAGGCCTTCTTTGATCAAGGGCATCGCATGATACAAATCCAGCAGCACAATGTCAGCTACCGGCTCCCCGGACAGGCCGGCTGCCGTCACCATCTCAATGCTTTTGCCCCATGGTACAGTAACCCATTCGATTTTCGTATTGTACTTTTTCTCCACTTCATTCTGCCGTTCAAGCTGCAGCGCGCCTTCCTGCGTTTCATCCGTAGGTCCCTTGCCCCACGTCAAAATTTTGATTGGCTGGCCATTCATATTGATGACTGGCGGCTCTTCCGCGACGGGCTCTTGGGGTTCGGTTTCCGGATTCGTTTCGGACTGCTCTGACGTCTTGGGAGGATCGGGTTCTTTCGTCTCTCCAGATTGGCTGCATGCGGCGACAAACATGAACGAGCATAGCAACAGCATTACTGTAAGCGCTTTTAAATTTCGCATAATTACTTACCCCCTGTTAAATATTTTCCATAATCATTTTTATCGCACGCTTACTTTACTTCCGGCTCGAACCTCATTAGCAGGAAAATCTTTGTAAAGCCACAACTCCGGTGTGTCCTTGATGCCGCTTATGACAATTTCAAAGTCTCCTTCCGGCAAACGGTCCGTTTCCAGCACAACCCGGTTGCCGTCGACAACAATACGCAGAATGTCTACTTTCAACTGTTCTCCGTCTTTCCAAAATTCATAATTTGTCGCGTCCTGCGCCGCCGTTTCATCTATTCTTTTGCTAAACGAGATCATCACTGAACCGTCATCCTGCCGCACCGCACTTCGCGGTTCCGGCTTTTCTGTGTACATGTAACCCCCGATATGATACTCATACGTCGTCCATGTGGCATAGCCGTAACGTTTCGCTTCTATATTCAGCTGCTGTTGCCATTCGGTCGATTTGATCATCTCTCTGACCGAACCGTTATCTGCTTGAAACCCGATCGGCAGATCGGGACTTTGCTCCCGTACTTGATCGAAGAACGGCTGGTAAGCCTTCATATAATCGGGAGGCAGTTCCTTCTCCGGCTTGTACCAGTCCGGCCAATGGGTCTGGATGTAATGAATATCCGGCTTCACCTTCGCTACCATCGCCGCGGCATCGTAGCCTTGCATCTCTCTCAGCTTCGCTACCGAGTCCGGTCCGCCGTCAATGCCGAGACTCCAGGTGGCAACCAGAATATCCGGCCGTGCTTCCCGAACGCCTCCCGCACCGTTGAAAATTTCGTTCAAAAAATCGTTGACCCCGTTTACCCGGAATTCGATCCATTTTTGGTAGAGCTCCGGATTGTTTTTATAGTAGCGGTCCGAATTTTCGTTCTCGAAATCGGGAATTTCCGAATTGTACTTTTCCTTGAACGCTTGCTGGGCATTCGGACCGACATCGCCATATACGCCGGTTTCAAATCCGTTCCATTCCGGAAAGAACGACTCCATCACTTCCACGCCGTCAAACGGATACTTGGCGACGACTCTCGCCAGCGATGATTTTTTCCATTCTACATAATCTTTATTGAATACGGAGAAGAACGTATAGCCAGCAACTTCCGAAGGCTTGATCAGCCCCATCTTCCAATTCTCCCAACCGGAAGGAAAAAAGGCGGTCGAATAGGTCCCGTTGCCGAAAACGACCATCCAGACGGCGATTCCCCGTTTATGGTAAGCTTCAATCAATTCGCGCTTAATATCGTTCTCATTTACAACGACATAATGAACCATTTTATATCCGGCCAGTTCGATTTCTTCCGCAATGCTATCATAGGATCTGCCTCTATAATACGGCCAATTGGGGTCGACCTTGATTGACGCTCCAGTCATTGCAATCGTTCGCATATCCGATGAATGATTCCCCTCTCTCTTTTCATCATTCTTGTTTGAGTCATATGATAGTTCGTTTTTATCTCCGCCCTGCATATCTCCGTCGATAGATACGCACGCACTTAAAATCACAAATAATAAGAGCAGAATGAAACAGGATAGCAGCCGTCTTCTGGTCCGTTCTCCCGCCACAGGTGATAACAATCGCTTCACCACCTTCAAATGGCATCGAATGTTTACTTCATGCCGTTCTTCTTTTTTCTGCAAGTTTCATAAGCTCTAACGCCCGTCAATCATGATTACGTTACACTTTCGTCCTTCGACCATGTCACCTCCGTCACTTCTGCAATTCCCCATTATCACCAAACCCTATGAATGAAAAACCTCCGCCTAGAAGCGTTATAGAGCGTAATTTAACTTTAATATAGATCAACGGTTATTAGCCATGAAGATTCCCACTTTTTATTGAATGATTCAATGCTTCGCATGAAATCCCATTCACTATGTATGCGTTTACCATATCTTCACTATTATAATAAATGCTCGTTTTTATGTATACAATGTACTAATTAATGCTCACTAGGTCGTATTACCTCTCCTTGCATATGCCGAATCAAGAAACAGTTGATGAGGGCCTTCGGATTCATTGGAGGCTCATTTTATGTACGCCAAACTGCTTGTCCATCTGAAAAGGCCTTTTGGAGTAGGGTAATATCCCTATTTACATTAACTGGAGCATTAATCATACTAGTCTTGAAAATATCCTCTACCAGGCTCAGCTAGAGCTAAAAGAAAGGAAGGGTGCCAAGCATATATAGAGCAGCAATACCCCTTACGAAAAGGAGGATTTATTATGGAGTTTTTTCGGATAAACAAAATGATTAAAGCGGTTTCATTTATTTTATTGGCAGCAATGGTATTGGCACTATTCCCCCCTTCACAGGCAAGCGCGTTGTCAGTCCCGCGGATTACGGTCGATAGTCCAAGTGCAGGATCGACGATATCGGACTACTTCTCCCCGAGAATCAGCGTCGATTCGCTGGATCCCGTCACAAACGTTTATGTCATGATCGGAGATCAGCGCTTCGAGCTTGCAAAGCAGGCTTCCGTATGTTCAACGAACTGCCCATATGGAAGCGTTATCGATTTGTCCGGCTTTCCCAGAGGGACGTTGAATGTGGTCTTTCACGCCGTTAACAGCGATGGGATCGATGGGGATTTGAGCGTCTCCTATACACTTAACAACCCGCCCACTCTTAAGCCGGCAACGCCCCTTCCCTTCACTGTCGCTACGCCCAATATCGCATTATCCGCGTTATGCACCGATGACGAGGAGACGGGCTGCCGGACAATGAAGGCGAGTGTGAAAAATGGCGCCCTTCTGGCCGAAGGCGTCGATAGTCTGAACAAGACGCTCGATCTTTCCGCATACGACGGCAAAAAAATCGCGTTCCAGCTGGAAGCGACGGACGCATCCGGACAGGTTTCCTCGGAACTCTATCCGCTATATGTGGAGAGTAATCCCAAGCTAATCCCTGTCGATCATGGGAACGGGCTGCTGCTCGATGCCGACGATACGCGAATCGTCTATTGGGACGCCTACTATCATCATATCGTCATTCGAGATCGGGAGACGGGAGCCGAGGAGCAATTGCCGCTGCTCGTCGCCCAGGAATGGAATCTGTCGGTCAAACTGACTCCGGCCGGGGTGATCGGAACGGCTTGGGATGCGACCGACTCCCCGTATCCTATTCGGGACGGCTACATCACCAACGGCCGCGATCCAATGGGCAAATTCCAGGAGTTTCAATGGAGCGATGGGCAGATAACCGCCCCTGATCTGACCGGATATACCGTAAGCGGTGAATATGCTGCCTATAAACGGAACGATGGAGCGGAGAACGCGCTTATGATTAGCCATCTGCCGACGAATGAGGAGCGGCAAGTGGATACAAAGACTACCAGCGACTATCAATTGACGGAGAACGGCGTACTGGTTTATGCGAAAGCGGGCAAAATATACCGCTACTCCTTTGCTGACGGTGATACCAAATTGATCAGCACCGGCACCGGAGCCCTATACTCGGAGCCTTATACAGACGGAGATACAGTGCTATATTTGAAGAACAACCGCGACGTCATCGTCTGGAAGGATGGGCAAGAATCGGTCCTTACAGGTGCGGACCGTTCAGCCTATCGCGCTGCCGGCGGCTGGATCGCTTTCGTCCGCTTGAACGGGACAGGCAAGCGCCAGTTCTGGGTCCGCACTCCGCAAGGGGAAGAGCAGCTGTTGTACACAGCCAAAACAGCCTCGAGCCGGCTGGACGGACTGGCGCCGGACGGCAGCGTCACGTTCGCCGACAATGGATCCCTGTTTATAAGCCGGATCTCGGCGGAAGGACGTACAGCCCCCGAGAGGCTGGCGCCGGAAGACGCCCACAGCTTTTACCGCGGCGGCTGGCAGCTGTTTCTGGGCGCGGCCTGGTATAAGCTAGCCGAGGAGCCTAAAGAGCCCGAGCAACCAGTGGACCCGGTTCTGACGGAGCTTGCCCTTAACGTTACCTCGCCGCTTGAGCTGAAAACTGGCGAGAAGCAAGCGCTAAAAGTGGAAGGCATATACTCGGACGGCAAGCGCGAAGACATTACGCTGCAATGCGCTTACCGGTCGGCGGATGAATCCGTCGCAGCAGTTTCGGCATCGGGAGAACTGAAGGCTATCGGCGAAGGCGGGACAACGATCGCGATTACTTGCGGTGAGTTGACGGCGAGCATAGCCGTAAACGTCTCTGCTCCGGAGCCGGCCCCAACCGCCGATCTTAACGGAGACGGCGTCGTCAATCTGCTGGATCTTATTGAGTTTATGAGAGCATTCGGAACAAAGCGTTCGGCTTCGATGCACTACGACATCAGAGTCGACTATGACAAAAACGGTGTCATCGATAGCAGAGATGCTGCGGTTTTTATGATGCTTTACCAACAGCGGATCGTTTAGCGTGTGAGTGAAGCGGACCCGGGCGGACCTGAGCGGACAGTCGATCCGTTATCTGTGAACAAAACAGCAAAAGCGGCTTGCTCGCGGACCGTAGGAGGCTGTCGATTAATTGTGGACGGGGCGAAGCGGCCCTGAGCGGATTGGTTCCGATGGCCGCAAATCGCCGCGAAAATCCCACAATTCTATATGATTTTTCGGCTCAACCTTGAAATCAGTGCTTGACTTTCTCTAACGCCATACTAACTGGATTTTATGTAGGTAAATAAGCCGGATTAGATGATTTTTGCAATCTAACTGGAAATGATGCAGCTAGTTCGGACCAAATCTATCCCTTTCATCTCGCTCCCCAATTCTAACGGCAGTTTTTCCATTTAGACTGGCTTTCTAGCCAAACAATGCAAGAACTAACTGCAGAAATTACATTTAGTTATCAAGGCCGAGAACGATCTGTCATGGAAGCCTCTCAAAGTCAAGGACTGATTATGGTTTTGAGCCGATTTTTCATACAGATTCATTGATCTCGCCTGCTCTAAGGTCAATTCTGTATGATTTTTCATATACAATCATCAGAATTAGCGCAAAATGATCAATTCTATATGATTTTTCATACAGAATCATCGATTTCGCCTGCGCTAAGGTCAATTCTGTATGATTTTTCATATAGAATCGTCAGAATGGTTGTTTTTCGAGTCAATATCGGATCGTAAGTCCGCATGGCTCACAGTTACCCGGTTCTGCGGCAAATAGTCCACAGAAAATAGACAGCCTCCGTAGGACCGCATGCCGCACGGCTCCCGGTATGGCCGCTCAAAGCCATCGCAAAAAATGAAGCCTCCGCTCCACGATAATAGTGGATTGGAGGCTTTATTGCGCTCATTTCACCAGGGCTCAAGCCGCCCTGTCACTTCTTTCAGCCAACCTTTTCCAGCACAGCGATAATCACCTTTACAGCTTCCGCCCTGGTTGCCGTCGCAAGCGGGTCAAAGCGGCCTGCGCCCTTCCCTTGCATCAGGCCGGCAGCTGCTGCAGATGCAACCTCCGCCTTTGCCCATGCCGGAATTTGACCGGCATCTGCAAAAGTCAGCGCATCAGCCGCTGCAGCATCCAGCCCCGCGGCACGGGCGGCCAGCACCGCCAGCTGTACGCGTGTGACGGCTTGATCCGGGCCGAAGGTGCCGTCCGCCGCCCCGTAAACCAGCTTAGCCTCAAAAGCGGCCGCTACACTGGACTTTGCCCATGCCGCAATGCGATCGGCATCTTTAAAGCGGTCCGCCTTCCCGTCAGCAGAATCAGAAGCGGATGGAAGCTGCAGCGCTCGCGCAAGCATCGTCACAAACTGCTCTCTTGTTACTTGCAGATTCGGACGGAAGGTGCCATCGGTAAAACCTTTGACGATGCCAAGCTTCACCGCTCCGGCGACAGCCTCATCCGCCCAATGGCCCTGCATATCCTTGAAGCCGGATGTCTCTTTACCGCCTAAACCTTCGCCAGCCCCGGCACCCTCTGCAGCTACAATCTGCTTCATAAACTCCGCTACCGCGCGCTTAAGCGCAGCCTCCGCCTCGCTTACTTGCTGCTCTGATGCATACAGCTGCTGCTGTACAGCGACTGCGGCCTCAATCGCCGCCTGCAAAGCCTTCTTGGCGCCGTCCTTATACTGGCCCGGCTCGCTGCCTTCTACGGCCGCGTCAAGCTTCGCCTTGGCATCAGCAATTGCTTGATTAAGTGACGTTTTGTCAGCTGCTGCCGGCCATGCCGGGTAATATGGCGGATCAACGCTCACGTGAACCGACTTTTTGAAGGACTCTACTGCCTGTTCAAGCGCTGTGACGGCCGCGTCGACAGCAGCTTGCCGCGCCGTCTCATCATCCAGGACCGCCTCGGCTGCTGCGATGGCCGCCTTCAACTGAGACTTCGAGCCGGCTGGATAGTTACCTGCGGAAGAACCTTCCTGCGCTTGGTCGTGCAGTTGATTCGCTTGCGCGATCACCACTTCCAGCTGCGACTTATCAACCGCCTTCACCAACTTTTTGAAGGACTCTACTGCCTGCTCAAGCGCTGTGACGGCCGCGTCGACAGCAGCTTGCTGCGCCGTCTCATCATTCAGGACCGCCTCGGCTGCTGCGATGGCCGCCTTCAACTGAGACTTCGAGCCGGCTGGATAGTTACCTGCGGAAGAACCTTCCTGCGCTTGGTCGTGCAGTTGATTCGCTTGCGCGATCAGCGCTTCCAGCTGCGACTTATCAACCGCCTTCACCAACTCCTTCACTGCCTGGGCAGCAAGCATGGAATAGCCTGCGCTTGCCACATTCCAGTCCGCCGGCAGCTTGCCGGCCTTAAGCGCCTCACTCAGCCGTGTCAAGCTGGCCATAGCGCGGTCAGCATCCCCCATTAACGTCGCCACATATGCGGCGATGCCGTGCCGTCCGCTCAGCGAATCCGCGGAAGCCCATTCCGGGAAGCTTTTGTTTACTGCCGCATAGAGCGCCTCTGCCTCGCCGCTGTCTGGGGCTACAACTCCTGCGGCGATAGCCGTAAGCTGAGCGGCCGCATCCTCCCACTTGCTCCAGTCTGCCGCAGCACTTTGGCCTGCAGCATCGAGAGACATGGCGTATTGCTTCGTCTCTTCATTCCACAGCTTCTCCTCGATCCCTTTGCGCAGCATTTCGGCATAATTGCTGAAGTAAGCCGCCGGATCGGCAGACTCGAAATGATTCTGGAACAGCCAGACGCTATCCTTCATTCCTTGCAGAGCCAGCAAATTATCCTGCAAAGCTTTGACCTGCCCGCCCTTTTTCGCCGCCATTAGACCGTCAGCGCCCTGCAAAGCCATCAGACCCAATCCGCCGGTCAGCACATCAAGCTGATATTGGTTGATCGCCAGCTTGCCTGTACGCTCATAATAGGCGCGCTGCAGCGTAATGAAGGAAGCAATAGTGGCAGCGGCACTCCGGTAATCTTCTGTAGAAACCCAGGATCCGCTTTGCTCATCCAGCTTCATCTCATACTTTGTGCCATAGACGCCAAAACGGTCTCCCCAGTTCCAGCTGCCTACGTAATCCGTCATATACCGTTCAGCCAGTTCAATCGTCTCCGGCCGCAGCAGCAAACCGAGCGCGGCAATATTGGCGGCCGCCGGGTCAATTACATTTTGCATGTCATTAAGCGTCAATGCGCCGTCCTTAAGCTGTTGCCCCGCCAGCCAGCCTGCCAGCGAATCCAGCATTTCATCCTGCTTCGTAGCGGCCTCGCGTGAAATCCCGATCGCCAGCTCATCAGTCTTCAGCACATCATTGCCTTTCGTAACGAATGCCCACAGCCTGATTTGATTCACAGCCTGATCAAGCGGCAGGCCGCGCAGCGTAAACCGGTTCGCCCCATCAGGCACAAGCAGATTTTGCCGATCCATATGATACACAATCTGCGCATCGGACAGATCCAGCCGCTTGCCGTCCTTATTGAAAGCTTCGATGACAATCGAAGTGCTATCATTGCGCCGCAGCAGCTCGCGCTCGGCTTTAATCGTCACTTTAGCCATACTTTCCCCGGCAGCCCCAAGTTGAACGGCAACTGCCAAATCGTGCGTGAAATGAATATTGTTGAAGCGGTCCGTGGCATTTACCTGCACCTGATAATCGCCGTTGACCAGCCCTTGCAGCCCGATCTTCCATGCACCCGCTGCAGGAGCCCCATGGAAAGTCTTCTTCTCCCCTGTGAGCTGATGCGTGAAAATGATCTCGATATCGTCCAAGCCGCTAGCTGTGCCAGTCACCTCATAAGGCATTGCCGCGATGACATCGCCTTCCTGCAAGGAAGACAGCGCGAATTGCGCAGGCTCCTCCGCCAGCTTCTGCATTTCGGCAGCGGTTAGCATCGTGAGGCCGCTTTCCATCACATACCATGGCCATGGATGATCCTGATCGACATAAGCGGCTTCAATCGATTGCAAAAATTGATCGACGCGCACCTTGTCGCCCATAAGTGCAGCCGTGTAAGCGATCATCGCCCAAGGGAAGGCGTCGCTCTTATCGAGTGTCGGCCAGCCTGGATGATGTTCGTTGAACGTATTGTACAACTGCAGCGCCCGCTCGCTGTCCGGCGCGATAATTCCTGTCCAGATCGGGAAAATTTGCGCGGTAGCATCGGCATAGAACGTCTGCCAATCCGGATTGAGCAGCGAGCCCGTATCCGTTTTGCCAGGCGAATACATCTTTTTATTTTCAAGCCAAAGTCCGGACTGAATCGCAGTATGGACCTGCTCCTTGAGCGCCTTGAACCTGGAGGCTTCGGCCGCGTCGGCAAAAATATGCTCCGCAATCCATTCCATATCCTTGAGGCCTTTGTACACCTCTGTGTTGTCCATCAAATACTTCACTTTATGAGTCGGCTTTGCCCAAGTGAGACCGTCTGCCTCCTGCGTGGACATCATCGCGGACGCGATCAGCAAAATTTCTTTTTTATGATCCGCAACATACGCCGTATCACCCGTGACCTCCGCATACTTGCGCAATACGTTCAGGAAGGTGGACGCATAGGAATCGGTCGAGTCAAAATCATTGGTTGCCGTTTCTGTAGCCCGGTCCGTTTCTACGACATAATCGTATACCGAGCCATCCGGAGCATCCGGCCCCTTCCCTTCATTCAAATGAGCAAAATACCAGTCCATATAATCTTTTACCACATAGGAATACTCCGGTTTTTCCAGCAAGCCCAGTAAAGCGATATGAGAGAAATAAGGAATCACTTTATACTTGCCGCTATAGCTGGCAATCGGCTTGCTGTACGTAGGGATGGCGCCATTATCGAGCGGCAGGCTGGCCATCCATGCCGCCTCGGCATCAATAATTTTTTGATACAACGCGCTTGCATCCTTCGCATCGGGATCATTCTGCCCTCCGCCGCTACTGGCCCCTGCATAGCCCGGGACCGCGATCGTGACGATCATAATTGCAGCAACAACAAAGGCAACCATTTTTCTTAAATGAACCATTTAAGTTCCTCCTCAGCCTTTTATCGCACCTGATGTAATTCCTTGAATAAATTGTTTTTGCATCGCAATATAAACGAGAATGACCGGCAGCACCATAATCGTCGACGCCGCCATCAACAACTCGTACTGCGTCGTATACTGCCCGACAAACACCGATAGCCCCATCTGAATCGGCATCAGCTTGTTTTCCGAGAACAGCACCAAAGCCAGCATAAACTCATTCCACACCGATAACGTGTTCAAAATGACAATCGTAGCCAGCGCCGGCCGGGCAATCGGCAGCATAACTTTGTAGTAGATTTGGAAGCTGGTAGCGCCGTCGATGACAGCCGCTTCCTCAAGCTCGCGCGACATCTCATCGAAAAAGGTTTTAAGGATAAAAATCGATACAGGCAGCGCTGAAGCGATCAAGGGCAAAATATAGCCGATTCGCGTATTGGCAAGCCCCAGATTGCTTACTACGATGTAAATGGAAATAAAGGCGCCGGGAATCGGAATCATCAGCGTAGCCATAAAGCCCAGAAAAATCGCCTTTTTCCCTGCCATATCCAGCCTGGCAATGCCGTAAGAGGCCAGCGATGCAAATAGCACAACGCAGCCCACGACAATAACGGAATATAAAGCACTATTAAACGTGTAGACATTAAAATCGCCCTGAAACCAGGCATCCTTGTAATTGGCAAAATTCAGCGCATTTTTCGGAATCAGACCGCGGTTTGTAAAAATTTCATTTCGCTGCTTGAGCGAGGTCGAAATCATCCACACTAACGGAAAGACAGATATAATGGCCCAAATGATCAGGGATAGATGAATAAAGCCTTTAAAAATGAGCGTACCTTTATTGCGCATATCTTTATCCCCTCTCTAGTCTTTCTTTTGGGACAGTTTTAATTGAATTAACGATAGAATAAACAGCATGATCCCGAACAAAATGGAGAAGGCGCTCGCCATGCCGAAATCGGAATTGGTAAACGCTTCGCGGTAAATTCGCAGCGCCGGCACCTCGGTCGCATAGCCCGGGCCTCCCATCGTCATCGCATAGACGTGATTGAAAATGCCGAGCGCGCCCAGTATCGTCAAAATATTGACCAGCGTATAGACTTTGCGCAGCGACGGAATCGTAATATAGCGCATTTGCTGGAACCGGTTTGCACCGTCAATACTGGCCGCTTCATACAAATCTTTGGGAATGCCCTGCAGTCCTGCCAAAAACAAAATGAACGAGCCGCCGACACCTTGCCACATCGAGCTGACCGCTACCGCATAGAGCGCCGTATCCATTGAGCCGAGCCAGACATGCGTATAATCGCCAAGGCCGATATCTTTGAGCAGACTGTTCAGCAGCCCCTTCGGCTCATAAATCCATTTCCAGATGTAGCCCACGACAATGCCGGACAAAATCGGGGGGATATAAAAGATGACGCGATAAAACTTGCTCCCGCGAATATTCGAATTTGTAGCAACAGAGAGCAGCAAGGCGATCGTGTTCATAAAAACAAGCGACAGCAGCGCGAAAATAACGCCATTGCCGATCGCCTCCCACCAGCGTGCATCCGTTATGGCGGCAGCGTAATTTTTGAAACCGACATAATCGAAGTTTTTGTTGACGCCATTGGAGTTCGTAAAGCTGTATTGAATCGTGCGAATAATCGGAAGCAAAGAAAACATAACAAAGAGCGCCAGCGCTGGCAACACATAGGCCAAATTCAAATAGCGCTTGATCACTTGCCTTCGCTTGCTGCTGTACTTCCCATTCGCGCCCGGCAAGCTGCTTGCCTCCATCATCATCACCTCTAAACTAGTACGCGTTCAAAAGGAAACGCGTTTGGTTGAACAATCGCTATAATAGACGAGCAGCCTGGTCGGCCGCTCATCCGCCAACAACTATTCTTTCTTTTCCTTCAGCGCCTTTTGCAGCTCTGCATCCATTTCCTTCAGCACCTGTTCAGGCGTTGACTGGCCGATTGCGATCAGCTGAATGCCTTTTTGCAGAACCGTTTCTACGCTAGGAGCCGGATAAGATCCGCCATTTTCAAAAACATGAGTCATGCCCAGGGAGAAGTGGCGCAATGCCGGCGACATGCCGTCCTCGGATTTGGCCGCCTCGATATTGGCAGGCAAATTAAAGCTTTTCTCCGCATATTTTTGCTGCTGCTCCTTCTCCACGAGGAAGCGGACAAATTGCATGGCCGCATCTTTATTTTTCGTATGGTTGTCGATGACGAGCGGAACGCCGATGCCGCCGGATATTTTCACCTCATACGCCGCATCTGCCGGTTTGGGCGGCAAGAAGGCGTCATACTGCGTAAACTCCGGATTCATCTCGTTGAACACGCCAATTGCCCAGGAGCCGTCAAAAATCATCGCGACCTCTTCGTTGACAAACATCTGCTCTGCCATCGGCAGATCCATCGTCGCAATTCCTTCCGCATAAGCACCGTGCTTATACAAGTCTTCAAAGCGCTGCAGCACCTGCAGATAGCCCGAGTCCATAAGCGGCTCCTTGCCCTGCTTTACGCTCAATACCTTCTCCTCGCCCAAATAAGCGAATTCGTAAGGAGCAACCAGCGTTCCGGCTACCCATGAGCCGATCCCGGTCGCGAACGGCACGATATCAGCGGCCTTCAGCTTGTCGACGGCAGCGAGCAATTCCTCCCATGTCGCCGGTGCGGACGCAATGCCCGCTTGCTCAAACAACTTCGTATTATAAATAAACTGCATATTGTTCGTGTCCATCGGGATCGCATATGTGCCGTAATGTTTGACGCCAAAAATATTGTTTTCATCGTAAGAATACGTTTTCAAAACGGAACCGGGAAACTTGTCGAACATGTCGCTCATCTCACCAAGCTCCATAATGTTTCCCGACTCTACAAGCTGCCCCAGATCGCCTGCGCCGCCTGAGAAGGTCATGACATCGGGCAGCGAATTATTTTGGACGGAAGCCATCACCTTTTGCTTGAAGCCGTCGCCGCCGAACAGTTGGACGTCAACCTTTATCCCTGTTTTCGTCTCAAAATCGGCCGCCATTTCCTTCAACAAATCATGGCGGTCATTCAAATAATGCCAGAACACCAGCTTCGTGTCTTTTTTGTCGCCCGTGTCACTTCCGCCCTCTGCCTTGTTTTCTGTATCCCCTGTTCCGGCGGACGGCGTGCCCCCTTTATTCGAATCCGACCCGCAGCCTGTCAAGCCGATCGCCGTGACGATCGATAGAGCGAGCATCCACCATTTTACATTTTTATGCTGTATCATTGTATAGACCTCCTCATTTATGATACTATGGGGCTAATATGTTATTTTTCTATGTCCATATTTTTGGACGATTGCTCTGTTGTGCTCGTCGCCTCCATCGACATTGGCGCTAATGAAAACAGGCGGGGTGCGATCCGCTTGAACAAAGCGCGCAATGATTTCTGCCGTCAGCGATTGTGCGATAATCGCGCCGGCAACACTGGAGGCCGAGCCTGTTTTTTCTGTAAGGCCCGGAATTTCTAAGATCACATCGCCGTACGGACAACAGTTATCAATGATAACATCTGCGATCTCATACAGCTTTTTGCCGCTAGGATGGCGGCTGTCAGCCTGCTGCGAATGTGCAAGCGAAGTGACGGCGATAACCGGAATGCCCCGCCTTTTACATTCAAGCGCCAGTTCATTGGGAGCGCCGTTGCGGCCGGAATTGGAGACGATGACGAACGCATCCTCCGGCTGAACCTCGTGCATATCCATCAATCTATGGGCGGTCTGCGGATCTCTTTCCAGCTCGACCAGATTAATGCCTGTCGTCCCCTCCAGTGCAGCGATATCCTCCAGCCCCACAAGCTTCATCGGCGCCAATCCTCCGGCTCTGCCGCACATCTCCATACCGAATGCGCGCGAATGTCCCGCGCCAAAGATATGTACGATTCCGCCTTTGGACAAGCTTTCAAACATTTTTTCAGCAGCGGTTCTTATGCTGCTTATTTGCGTACGTTCCACTTCCTGAATAATAGCTGTAATCGCTTTAAAAACTTCAACTGCTCCAATACTCATATTTGTTCTCCTTGTAATGCTTTTTTTACGACAGCCATGTCCATGCTGACTTGAAGCGCTTGCGCCGCCAAAATAACCGCGCCTACTACCGGCGGAAACTGCGGCCTGGATATGCGGACAGCTGCATCATAGCGGTGAATGGCTGCCTGCATGCTGTTCACAACCCGTTCGGAATGAAAGACGCCGCCTGTCATGTAGACGTTATCCAGCTTCAGCGCAGGATCGCAGGCTCTGGCTTGCTGCAATACCGATATTGCAAGTCCGCCAAGCTCTTCTCCGGCTTGCTGCAGGATCGACTGGGCCGCTTCATCCCCTTTGGCCGCTGTCTGTTCCACCAATAAGGACAGCTGCGCAATATCGCTCCGTTGAATTTTGTCTGCGTGAATACGTTTCTTGATCCCCCAAAAGGACTCCTCGCCGAAATAATCAAGCGTTTGTTTGCGGAGCACCGTCAGCGGGCCGCGAGCCTCGCTGTCGCGAATTCCGGCTTTGATCGCCTGAAGACCGATCCAATACGCGCTGCCCTCATCGCCCAAAATATGACCGTAGCCGCCCGCCACAAACTCCTGTCTTTCGTCGAAGTAATACCCTATGCTACCACCTCCCGCAATAATTAACACACCGTCGTTGTTTCCATTGGAGGCGCCGGCCAGATTGGCCTTCACATCGCCTTCAATCATAAATGCATCCACTTGAATGCATTCAGCAATCCAGCTCTTGATCAGTTCCTCATGCTCTTTATGCACGCCGCTTATGCTGACAAAAGCCATATCGACCTTTCGGATTAGCCTGGCTTGCACAAGGAGCGATTGCAGCGACTGCTGGATCGCCTGCTTGGTTTTGACCTGCCCATTGAACGTTAGCATATGATCAATCGACGGCCCGCAGGCAAATAGACAAGTATTATTCTCGTGATCGTAAAGGCAAGCTTTCGTGGACGTCTGCCCTCCGTCGATGCCAAGCAAAAGCATGGATGTTCCCTCCTAATCAAACCCTTTAAATCGCTCTGACAAATCGCGCAGTCACTTCCCAAGGCGCTGTAATCGAGGTGCCAACCACCACACTGTGCGCGCCGCACACCGCAATTGCCTCATGGGCATCAGACGGAAGCGCGAAGCGCCCTTCGCCGATTACCGGCACCTTCACCCGGCTTACAATTCGGGAAATCAGCTCAAAATCCGGGCCCTTTGTCTTTTCTTTCTCTGTATAGGGGGTGTAGCCCGCCATCGTGGTCGCGACTACATCTGCACCGAGACGTTCAGCGCGCACCGCCTCCTCGACATTCGAAATGTCTGCCATTACAGGCAGAGCCAAACGGTTGTGAATTTCCGCTATCAATTGCCGCAGCTCCGCTTCATCCGCGCGGTTCTCTACAGTGGCATCCACCGCGATCATATCGGCTCCCGCTTCCGCCAGCACGCGCGCGCTTTCAAAATCCGGCGTAATGATGCGAACGCCGCGCCTGTCCGGCAGCTTGTTGATACCGATGAGCGGCAGATTTACGGTTGTCTTGATCTCGCGGACATCGTCCGCGCCGTTGGCTCGAATGCCGCGGGCCCCGCCTAATAAAGCGCTTTCCGCCATAGCGCGCATAAATCTGGGATCGCCGTAGAACGGCGTTCCAGGCCATGCTTGACACGATACAATAATTTTGTTTTTCAACGATGCGATCATTTTAGTGCACTCCCTAATACAATTTGTCGAGGATAGAATCCGTCGTCTTCCACAATTTTTTTATATCAAGCGACTGGTCTGACATCTTCAGTGTCAAACTTACGCTTAACAGCTCAATAACGTAAAGGATCGAGGCTTTGCTCTTGAAGCTCTCCACTATATTGCTCAGACCGCGATTCAGGCACACTAAGCTAATATCCGATACCTCGGTAATGGGCGACTTGCCATGTCCCGTAATGCAGATGGTCTTCGCCCCGGACTTGCGGGCCGCTTGCATCGCCGCCACAATATCCTTCGTGCTGCCCTGCTGAGAGATGCCGATCGCAACATCGCTTGCATCGAGATGTGCTGCTGCAATTAACTGCAGGTGGATATCTACTTGCGCATCGACCGTGAGCCCAAGTCCCAGCAGCTTGATCTTCAGCAGCGCTGCCATCGGTCCCGATTCGCCAAGGCCAAAAATGTGAATTTTGCGGGCGCCAATAATCGCCGATACGGCTGCTTCATATACCGCCTCTTCAATATGTACGGCGGCATCCAAAATGCTGTTGGCCGCATTGCTTGCCAGCTGCTTCGGCAGGCTTTGTTCCTCCTGCTCCGCCGGAGCGGGCTGTCTGCGCTCCAGCTCCTGCGCCAGCCGAATCTTCAGCTCCTGATAACCGCGCAGCTCGATCGTGCGGCAAAATCTCGTTACAGTAGACTGCGCGACCTCGAGCCCTTCGGCAACTTGGGTAACCGTATTATAAATAATCGTCTCGGGAGAATTGAGAATTAAATCGGCTATCCTTTTCTCCGTGACGCTGAAGCTTTCATAAGCATTCTGAATAATGGCAAACAAAGTCGGCCCTTCTCCTGTTCTCTCCTGAACAGGCAGCGATGGTTCGCTCATCTTGGCTTCCTCCTTCTCGCTAGCTGACACCAGTATAGCACCCACCCCAACGCTTCGCAAGAATATTTTTTTCTTAATTTGTTTTTGGATAAATATTTTATCGATATTTTATCCGGCGGGCGAGCATGTAGGGCTTGCGGACCTGCTGTGGCAGCGATTCGGACCCGGAAGTTAACCCGGGTGCGGACCTGCGCGGACAGTGGATCCGTCTAAATGTAATTTCTGCAGTTAGTTCTTGCATTGTTTGGCTAGAAAGCCAGTCTAAATGGAAAAACTGCCGTTAGAATTGGGGAGCGAGATGAAAGGGATAGATTTGGTCCGAACTAGCTGCATAATTTCAAGGTAGATTGCAAAAATCATCTAATCCGGCTTATTTACCTACATAAAATCCAGTTAGTATGGCGTTAGCGAAAGTCAAGCACTGATTTCAAGATTGAGCCGAAAAATCATATAGAATTGTGGGATTTTCGCGGCGATTTGCGGCCAACGGAACCAGGATCCGCTCAGGCCCGCTTCGTCCCGTCCACAATTAATCGACAGCCTCCGTATGTCCGCACCGGCAGCCGGACATACAGCAGGCGTCCTCTTTGACAAAAAAAAGATAATTTGCTAGAATAGCCGCATCTATTTGTTAACCAAATTATAATATTAATAGGTTAACAAATATCAGCAACTCTTTTTCAACAGGAGGTTTCAAGATGAAAGTAGTAGTATCGAGCCTGTGGCAGCGGCTAAGCGAACAAGCTATAGACGGGAAGTGTTTGACGCCTGAGGAGGGTCTTGCGGTGCTAGAAGCCGATGACGACGAGATTTTGCCCATCATGCAAGCGGCTTTCCAAGTTAGAAAGCATTACTTTGGCAAAAAAGTGAAGCTTAACATGATTGTCAACGCCAAAAGCGGGTATTGCCCCGAGGACTGCGGTTACTGCTCGCAATCGATCGTATCGGCAGCCCCGATTGAGAAATATACATTGCTGGATAAAGAGACGCTGGTCGCAGGCGCACGCGAAGCATTAGCGCGCAAAGCGGGAACCTACTGCATTGTCGCATCCGGCAGAGGGCCGACGGAGAAAGAGCTGGATCAGGTTGTAGAAGCGGTGAAAGAAATCCGCGGCACCATGCCGCTCAAAATTTGCGCATGCCTTGGCATTTTGCGGGATGGTCAAGCCGAGCGTTTGGCCGAGGCGGGCGTCCACCGCTACAACCATAATCTAAACACCAGCAAAGCTCATTACTCAGCTATCACTAGCACACATACATACGAACAAAGAATGGAAACGATAGAAAATGCAAAATTGCACGGGCTATCCCCGTGCTCTGGCGTCATTATCGGCATGGGCGAGACGAATAGCGAGATCGTTGAGATGGCGCTTGCTCTGCGGGAGCTTGACGCCGATTCGATTCCGATCAACTTTCTGAATGCCATCCCCGGCACGCTGCTGGAAAGGGCGGGACGAACAGCACCGTTGAAAGCGCTGAAGGTGCTGGCCCTTTTCCGCTTCGTTTGTCCAACGAAGGAGCTGCGCGTCGCAGGCGGCCGCGAGGTTAATCTGCGCTCTTTGCAGCCATTGTCTCTGTATGCAGCGAACTCGCTTTTTGTCGGCGATTACTTGACTACCGCGGGACAAGACATATCAGCCGACCATCAAATTATCGAAGATCTGGGCTTCGAAATTGAACTCAACGCCTTGTAAAACCATAATCAAACAGCTTTATTGCATCCTGCCATACATCATTTGCTGTGGAATTGAGCACAACCGCAATCAGCTCCTGTCCGTTACGTTCGGCTGAAGCGACCAAACAATAGCCTGCTGCACTCGTGTATCCGGTTTTCATGCCGGTTGTCCCTTTATAATAAAAGCCGCTATCCGGGTGCAGCAGCTTGTTGCTGTTTATCCATATCTGCTTCTCATCGGCTGCTCCTGTATCGATTGTGTACTCGCGCAGACTGACGATTTCCCGCAGCAGCTTGTTTTGCCGGGCTGCAAGAGCAATTTGCGCCAGATCGGCCGCTGTCGTGTAATGCTGCTCATCCGGCAATCCGTGCGGATTGACAAAATGGGAGTTATCCGCCCCAATTTGCTGCGCACGCGTATTCATCATATTCACAAATTCAGCCATCCCTTCCTCGGGCGGCATGCGCTTGCCGCTATCGATCCGCGCTATGTACCGGGCAATTGTCCGGGCAGCATCATTGCCTGAAGGAAGCAGCAGCCCGGCAACAAGATCGCGCAATGTCAGCTTCTGCCCGCTATACAAGTCCGCAGTGCTTTCACCCGGCGATTTGATCCGGGCTTCATCGCCGACGATAATAAGGGCGTCCGGATCTCCTTTTTCCAGCGCGATAAGCGCCGTCAGCAGCTTCGTTGTACTGGCAGGGTAAAGCTGCTTTTGCTCATTTTTTTTGAACAGCACCTGCCCTGTCCGATCATCGATCAGCACAGCTGCCTCGCTTTGCAGGTCACCCGCTCGCAAGGCTTGCCGTTCCTGCACGAGCTCCTTCAAGTGAGACACGGCTCTTGCTCCTTTTCTCTCAAAAGCGCTCCAATCTGAAAAAACGATAATCCCCAGCAAAACGGAGAGGGATAGAAAAGCAATTTTTTTCATCATTTGCACTCACCAGCGTTGCCTGCCTGCACAAGTCCCATATCGTCTACATAATGGCAAATAGTCGGGCCGATCAGCAAAATGCCCAATACGATGAGCCACAGCCGTCTATTTTTTTTCATCTATAATCCTCTCCTTATTTCAACTATGCAGCCTTGCTAGAGTATGATAACAGCATAGGACACACTTTTAAAAAAAGAAGAAGGGAATGTTTAAATTTTTCTTAAATCAAATTACTAGCATTGCATAAACTGGTTTAGTATTTGTCAAGCCGCAAGAGAGTTTTCGTTTAATGGAGATTATAGTTATTCGTTGGTTATTCACTATTTTCAGATTATTTCACTTTTTCCGTAATTAGTAAAAAGACGAAAAATAAAAACGCTCTTGATAGATGAAAGATTCTAATCAAGAACGTTTGATAAAGCATTAATATCGAACGAATGTTCGAATTAAACAATCTCTATATCAGTCAACGAACGGATCAGATAATCCGCTTCTTTGCTTAAAATTTCTTCTGAGCCTGCATGTGTAATCAGACCTACCGCAATACTTCCCGCTTCTTTAGCCATGCGCATGTCCACGATGGAATCGCCGACAACAATCATTCCGGAAGGGGCGATACCCAGTTTCTCACAAGCAGATACAACCATATCCGGAGACGGTTTGCCGCGTTCGACTTTCTCGGGAGTGACTATAAAATCCAGCTCCCCCTGCAAACCAAGCAGCTTCATGCAAGCTTCCGTTCTTAACGAACTGTCCGAAGTAAGAATCCCTACGGCCATGTCGGCGCTCTTCAGTTTCAGAAGCAGGTCCGGGACACTGGCAGCAGGTTGAAAGGCTTCGCTGTAATCCAATTTCTTATCGGCCTCTGCGAACAAATTTTCCGCTAATTTCTTGCATTGGAACCAAGGCCAGCCGTAAAGCTGAAACATGAGACCCGCAACCAGTACGATCTCTTCTGTGGTAGTGGCCACAGCCAAAACACCATTGTAATTCATGTCATCCGAATGTTTGAAGCCCATTGTCGCTTCCCAACAGTTGGCATGATTGGAGCCGACGATCTGCAGAAACAGCTCTTTTCTGATCCTGTCTATAGATCTCCAATACGTTAATGCATCAAAAAGCGTGCCATCCTTATCGAATCCGACGGCTTGAGCTTTCATTACATGCGTCCCGATGCGCAATTGTGTAGCTTCCATCTGCTGCCGCCTCCTATCGCTGAATAACCGCTTTCAGAAACTCCTGGGTTCTGGCGTTTTGCGGTTTAGTAAAAATATCCTCCGGCTTACCCTCTTCGATAATACGGCCTTCTGCCATTACTACAACACGGTCGGCCACTTCCCGAGCAAAATTCATCTCATGGGTAACGACAATCATCGTCATTCCTTCCTTGGCCAATTCCTTCATAACGGATAAGACCTCCCCGACAAGCTCAGGGTCGAGAGCGGAAGTAGGTTCATCGAACAGCATGATTTTAGGCTGCATCGCTAAGGCGCGGGCAATCGCGATTCGTTGCTGCTGCCCGCCCGATAGCTGCTCCGGATACCGGTCCTGCTTATCAAGGAGCCCCACTTTGGCAAGCAGCGTCTCCACGATTTCCTTGACCTGCTGCTGATTCAACTTGCGTACATGACGGGGTCCTAAGGCAATATTTTGAAAAACGGTTAAATGGGGAAATAAATTAAACGATTGAAAAACCATGCCAATCTCGGTGCCTATCTTCCGGGCAGCCGTTTTTTTAGTGATCAAAACCGGCTGGCCGTTCATGGAAATCTCGCCGGAATCAATCGTTTCCAAATTGTTGATGCAGCGGAGCATGGTGCTCTTGCCCGAGCCGCTTGGACCGATGACCACCACGACTTCCCCTTTTTCTACTTGAAGCGATACGTCGTGAAGAATTTTAAGCGGACCAAACGATTTATTGAGATGTCGAAGTGTGATCATTTGATATAAATTCTCCTTTCCATCCAGGTTACGAACATGGAGAGCGGATAACAGATGATAAAATATACCAGTGATATAAACAGCAATATTTCAAAAGGCTTGCCGGACACATTCATAATCGCCTTTCCCTCATGCAATAACTCCGCGTATCCGACGACAGAAGCTACGGAAGTATCTTTAATGAGCGTAATATAAAATCCGACCAACGGCGGCAAGGAAACTTTCAAGGTCTGGGGCAATATGATTCTGATCATCAGCAGAAAATAAGAAAAGCCAAGTGCCTTGGCGGCCTCGAACTGTCCCTTGGGAATCGAATCGATACCGGCCCTGACGATTTCAGCTATATAGGCGCCCGAATATAAAGTAAACACTAGCGCAGTTGCCTCGAATATGTTAATGTTCACACCGATATAAGATAACCCGAAATAAAACATGAATAATTGAATGAGAAGCGGCGAACCGCGAAACAATTGGACATACACCGTAAGCGTCGCCTTTAACCAGTTGATCCGGCTCACCCTGGCCATACTAATCAAGATTCCTGTCAACGTCCCCAAGAGGATCGCTGTAATTGAAAGCTTGCAGGTTATTACGAATCCGTTCCACAAGAGATACCGATACTCGTAGATTACACTCAAATCCATGGTTGTCACCTTACTTCACGTTTGATATAAACACTCGGCGGTATATCCTATTGAAAATCGTGGAAATTATAAAATACAGCACATAATACAGTCCGGTTACGAAAACGAATATCTCCAATGTCCGAAACGTTTGACCGTTTAAAATTAACGCGCGGTCGGTAAGCTCTTTAATATCAAGGATCGCGAGCAGGCTGGTATTGAAGAGAACCATAATAAATTGATTCGCGGAGACCGGAAATATGTGTTTGAAAGCTTGGGGAAAGATGATATATCTGAATATTTGAGTGTTGGTAAGCCCTATTGCTTTGCTTGCTTCCCATTGCCCCTTTTGGATAGATTGAATCCCTGCCCTAATGATCTCCGACATATAAGCCGAGTTGTTTATCGTCAAGGCAATAATCCCGGCTTGGATCGCTGTAAAGTGGATGCCGAACTGTGGAAGACCGAAATAGATCAAAAAGATCTGCACCAATGCTGGCGTATTTCGGATTAGTTCCACATACGCAGTCGAGACCGTATATAAAGGGTATATCCGCTTGCTGAATCGGCAAACCGCCAGCACAACCCCAATCACAAAGGACAGGAAATAAACGAGAACGGTCAGCCACAAGGTCATAAGAGCCCCTCCTGCAAAATAGTCCAAGTTCTGGAAGGGGGTAGACCAGTCTAATATCATTCGTTTGCCTCCTTAAACTAAGAGGTCCGCCTTGTTTTGCAGCAGACCTCATCTTCATCGTTATTTTAATACTGCGGATTAAGCGGATAAGGAGGATTAATGCCGAACCACTTCGTGTAAAGATTTTTATTCGTTCCCTGATTATTAATCTGGAATATGAAGAAGTTCAAGTAATTTAACCATTCCTGATCGCCTTTGCGTACTGCTATACCTTGATAAAGCGGAGCTATAAGCGGGTCTCCCGCCACTTTCAGCTCAGGGTAAAGCTTGGCCTGGTAAGCCAGGAAACTTTCGTCCTCGACAAACGCATCCGCTTGGCCGTTCTTGACGGCGAGCACGCATTCCGCGGAATTGGAGAAATAGGAAAGCTCCGCCTTCGGGGCAAGCTCGGTAACCGACTGGTTGGTAGAACCCTTTACGACAGCGACCTTTTTATCATTAAGATCTTGAACTTTCTGTATAGTACTGTCCTTCCTGACCAGCATTTTCTCGCTGGCAGCCGAGTAAGGATCCGATACATTGATCTTTTGCAAGCGTTCGTAGGTTCGCGAAAAACTGCCTATAACCGCATCCACTTTCCCTGTTTCGATGGCCGGGATTCGTGCGGAGGAGTCGACATCAATGATTTCAAGCTCGGCATTCAGGGAAGCCGCCAATTCCTTGGCAATGTCTACATCGTAGCCCTGCGGGTTATTCTTATCGTCTTTAAACCCGAAAGGCGGAAAGGAGAGAATGACCCCGACCTTCAATTTTTTGGATTGAACGACCTTCGTCAGAATCGAGCTTTCCACTCCATTGGTATTTCCCTGCTTCGAGCATCCTGTAGCGGCAAGAACAACCGCCAGTGACAAGCAGAGCAGAGCATACATATTACTTTTTTTCATACCAAGACCCCCTTGTCGGTCAAAATCGTATTTACAGCAGATTTCCAATGCGCGGAATAAATTCATCTTCTTGCTGCTGGGAATCGTAGAATACCATCTCACGAACTTCTTCCTTCGAGACGGCGTTCAAGCGTTCCTCGCCGATCTCAACGCCCAGGCCCGGTTGATCCGGGACGACGATTTGCCCGTTCATGAAAGATAAATGGCTCGATAGAACATCGCCGGCGTAGTAATCGTAGTGCGTATCATTGGCAAATGGAAAGTTGCGGGAAGAAGCTATCAAATGAACATTCGCCATCGTTGCAATGCCTGTCTCGGCCCAGGAGCCTGTCACGCACCAGATTCCGTTCTCATTGGCTAAATTTATAATTTGCTTAGCTTTCAGCAGCCCGCCCGCCTCGGAGGGATATACCGTGAACGCGGCGACGGCCCGTTTGTCGATCAATCTCATCGCGCTTTCAAAATCCGTGCACGATTCATCCGCGGTAATCGGAACCGATACGGACTTGCTTACCTGTGCCAGACCATCGATATCATAATACGGAGTCGGCTGTTCCACCAACTGCAAATCGTATTTTTCCATTTTATTAATGGCCTTGATCGCTGTAGATACGCTCCAGTTCTGATTTACGTCAATCCGCAGCTTAACGTCAGGACCGACCGCCGCGCGGATCTCCCGCAGACGGGCTGTATCGAACTCGATATCCCGGCCGACCTTGATCTTGATTTCTTTATGCCCCTGTCTGACTATTTCTTCGGCGTCCTTGGCATTCCCAAGCGGTTCGTCGATAAACAGATATCCTGCAAAATCAACGTTTCTGCGGTATATGCCTCCAAGCAGATTATACAAAGGCGTTTGCAAAATCTTTGCTTTGAGATCCAATAATGCAATATCGATACCCGCCAAAGCATAAAGCCCTAACTGTTTCCAATTAAGCACATACTCCTCTAAACGGTGAAGAATCCATTCCGTGCGCATCGGGTCGCACCCTATAAGAAACGGTTTGAACTCTTTTTCGACGATCGTTTGAATGGTCGGTATGGTAGGTCCTACGCATTCTCCGATACCGATGATTCCCTCATCCGTAACCAGTTGTACGATAAGAGCAGGGGCGCTTCTTCTGGTCCCGCCCGACCATTTGGCCGGTTTTCGAAATGGAATCTGCACTTGTGTTGTCATTACGTCAATAATTTTCATCTTTTGCCTCCTGGGTGGATTAGGTTTTAAATTTCGGCGCCTTTTTTTGAGGAAAGCGCTTTATGAACACATAGTATCATCACACTTTTTTGATTGTCAACAATAACATTAACATAAACGTTATTTGTCATTTTTTAATAAGCATGTATAATAGGATAAGAACGTTATAGGCAGGAGGCCATGCAATGAACGAATACGGTTTTACCGTAAAGAAAACTGATACTTTAAGAAATCAGGTTTATAAGGACATAAAGAGTGCCATCATCAGAGGAAAGATCCAACCGGGAACAAGATTGAGAGAAAATGACATCTCCAAGGAAATGGGTGTCAGCAGAGGACCCATACGGGAAGCTATACTGCTTCTGGAAAGCGAAGGACTGCTCGTAACCCAAACTCATAAAGAGACCATGGTCGCCAAAGTCGAACAAGATGAAGTCACCATGCTGTTGAATCCTCTCCGGGTCTTGCTGGAATCCTTCTCGATCCACAAAACCCTCCCCAATCTTAACGAGTCCAGCATCCAGGATTTGGAGAAAATTCTCGACGAACTGAATCAGGCGTGCAAAGAGAACGATATTGAAACCATTGTTGAAAAAGACCTGGAGTTCCACGGTTATCTAGTATCGCTCACAGGAGAGCCCTATCTGATCACGCTTTGGAAGAGCGTGTCTTCGAGAATTGTTTTTCATTTCATGACAAACACCAGAGAAAAGCATCAAACTGATAATTTCTCCAAATTAATCAATGAACACAGAGAGCTGCTGGAAGCGATCAAGACCAAAAACTGGGGATTTATCGAACCAATTCTCAGAGAACACATTTACTAAAACTGCTAAAATGTACCAATTTTTTCCCGGGCTTGGCATGGCAATGACCAGTGCTACCGGGATTTTTTTATCAAAAGCTGTATATGGCAAAAAATATTCATGTATTGTTGACAATAACAATGACATTTACTATAATTCCACTTGTAAACCATTCAACATAGATTCATGAATCAACCGAACTTCGATAACCAAAATGAAATGAGGTGACCTCACAAAGCACTTCCCACGCTATCATTCAAGCGGAACTCGAAAGTCCTTTTGATTCTTACTAAAACTACATGCGAGGTTGATGAAAATGAGCAAACTACCTTCTTTTTATTACGAAAAGCTTACTTGGGAAGAAATTCAGCAGGCCATTGACGAGAATCGAGTTATCCTTCTTCCCGTTGGCTCTACCGAGCAGCACGGCAGACATTTGCCGATGGAAGTGGACAATTATTTAGCCAGGGAAGTTGCTGTCGGCGCGGCTAAGTTGGTTCCCGACGATGTTCTGGTCATGCCTAACATCTCTTATGGGTTCAACACGCATCATATGGACTTCCCCGGACAAATCACGATAACTGGCAAAACATTTATCGAATACTGCTTATGCGTGACCAAAAGCTTGGCGTATCACGGGTTTAAAAAAATCATCATCGTCGACGGACATGGGTCTAACATGCCTTTCCTGGATATCGTGGCGAGGCAGACCAATATCGAAACCAAAGGGAAAGCGCTTTGTACCGCTCTCATTCATACCAGCCTAGCGTTGGATGTGGCAGGTAAAATCAGAACAACGGAAAAAGGCGGCATGGGGCATGCCTGCGAATGGGAGACTTCGATGTACATGCATTTAAATGAAGGCGAAGTCAGGATGGACAAAATCGAAGACGAATACGGATTGCCAGATTCCGAATTTCATTGGAATGAATTGCAAGCGCCTTCACCGATCCTGATGATGGAATGGTGGACCACCTTTTCCAAATCCGGCGTATCCGGAACCGCAAGCGCTTCAACTAAGGATAAAGGGAAAATTTTGTACGATGTTACTATTGAGCGATTGGCAAGGCTCGTAAAAGAGTTCAAAGCCCGAGAAATACGTCCCCGTCACGACAATCATCCCAATAAACCCGAGTTGGACCTGGATTATTTGCTTCATTTCTAGCACTCCAAAAGTAACAATCTCTCAAGGGGGAATGTATATGAAAGTGAACATCCTGAAGCTTCCCGTTATGTCTGCAAGTCTGGCATTCCTGTTGTTGGCATCAAGCGGGTGCAGTACGAGCACGAATTCACAAGATACACCACAAGCGGCCAACAATCCGATAAAGCTGCAAATTTTATCTGTTGAGCAAACGGAGAAACCGGAAGGACCGGCTGAAAAAGCGCTGGCTGATGCGTACGTGGCCCAACATCCCAATATCAAGATCGAATTTATCGCTGTTCCCTATAACGATCTCTACAAGAAAGTGACAGCGCTTGCAACAGGGGGAGATATGCCGGATGCCTTCTTCAACACTCCCGAATTTATGAGAAACGCAAACAAAATGGACATTACAACGGACCTTACCGGACTGCTCAACAAGGATTATCTGGCGGAGTTTTATCCGAATATGATCAACGAAGCAAGTATTGACGGACAGTTGCAGTTCCTCCCGTGGTTCGCTACCCCCCAAGCTTTAATATACAGAGGCGATTGGTTTGAAAAAGAAGGCTTGCAAGCCCCGGAAACATGGGACGATTTTCTTAAAGTCGCCCAAAAGCTTACGAAAGATACGAATGGCGACGGAACTGTCGACCAATGGGGCTTTGGCATGATCGGTACACGGAATTCATCAGGTGCCGCGAGGTTCATCCCGTTTCTGCGCACCTTCGGAGTAGAGGAAATTAAACAAGACCAGAACGGAAAATGGTTAACGGAACTGGATAAGCCTCAAGCAAAAGAAGCTTTTCAATTTTTCGCGGATCTTAATAATAAGTACGGAGTTGTCCCGCCGGGAGTTCTGGAAACCGGGTTCCCTGAAGTTGCCACGATGATGGCCAATAATAAAATTGCAATGATGATAAGCGGTCCGAACGCGATCGGCACCATTACCTCACAGAATCCGGATCTCAAAGGCAAGCTCTACAGCGCACCGCTGCCCAAAAAGGAAAATCATTCCGCAACCTTCGGTTTATTCGGCTATTCGATCTCCAAAAGCAGCAAGCATAAAAACGAAATGGCCGACTTTTTGAAATTTCTTGTGAACAAGGAAAACTCTTTGAAATTTAATGCGATAAGCGGCCGCCTGCCAACCAAAATCGAGGTCGGGAAGGATCAGCAGCTTTCAAGCCCGGATTTCGCAGGTTTCGTCAAAGCGATTGATTACGCTTTCCCTGCACCCGCTTTTGACGCCTATTCCCAATTTAACGACATTGTTACCGAGGCTTATCAATTGATGATCAGCAAATCGGCAACAACGGATGATGCCGTAGGCAAAGCGGTGAATCGGGCCAACGAACTGATTGCCAAACAAAAATAAACAACACAAATGAATTCGGCGTTTGGGGGAGACGGAAAGTCCCCTCCAAGCCATACTAGGGGTGCAATGAATGAAGCAGTTGTTCGGGAAAACGCCATTTAGCGGCTATATGTTTATTTTGCCCTCGGTCATTACTTTAATGTTACTGGTCACCTACCCTCTGCTCTATGGGGTATACATCGGTTTTTTTAACACGAATTTGATTAATCAATGGGATTTTGTCGGGTTCAGGCACTATTTGGACATTTTTGGCGATTGGGGATTTTTAAATCGTATATTCCTTACGTTGAAATTTACGGTTTTGACGGTCGGAGGGCATTTCATTATCGGGTTGGGATTGGCCATTTTATTAAACAGAAAGCTCCCCGGGCAAACGTTATTCCGGGCGATTCTTATTCTGCCCTGGTTATTTCCCGAGGTCGTTGTCGGCTTACTGTGGAAATGGCTTTTTAATCCGATGTACGGGCTGATCAATCATTACTTGTTCAAACTCCATTTGATTTCGGCCCCCGTTTCCTGGCTGAGTCATTTGTCTGTCGCTTTCTGGGCTGTAGTTATCGTCTGTATTTGGAAGGGGTTCCCGATGCTGATGCTTATGGTGCTGGCCGGTCTGCAAACGATCCCAGAAGACCTCTATGAAGCGTCTACCATTGACGGATGTACCAAAATACAAACCTTTCGATACATCACACTCCCCTGCCTGCTTCCTGTTTTACTCGTATCTCTAATATTGGATACGGTTTGGTGGTTCAAGCATTTCACCATGATTTGGCTCTTGACGCAGGGAGGACCGGCCAACGAAACAAATATCGTCAGTATCGATATTTACAAATCGGCATTCGAATATTTCGAATTCGGTCATGCTGCGGCAATGGCGGTTATTGTCCTGCTTGTCTGCTCTCTAATAGGCTACGTTTACAGGAGGATGCTCAACAATGATAACGACTAGAAGTAAAAGGCTGATCCTTAACCTGTGCAGTTACATTATATTGATCGTATCGTCGTTGATCGTGCTGATCCCAGCCCTTTGGATGGTTTCCACGTCCCTTAAACCGTCGGAGTCCGTTGTATCGCCACCTTTAACGTGGATACCGGATACGATAACGCTGAACTCGTTTGTGAAAATTTGGAAGGACTACCCTTTCGGAAATTATTTCGTAAACAGCGTGTACATTGTCATCGTAGCTACCGTTATATCATTGTTTTTTTCCGCGCTTGCCGGATACGGAACTTCTCGTTTTCACTTTCGCGGCAAAGGTTCTTTTCTCACATTTTTATTAATGACGCAAATGTTCCCTTCCATCATGCTTTTGATCCCTTTTTACAAAGTTTTAAAAACATTCGGTTTGATCGATACCCACTTCGGCTTGATCGTCGTGTATATTTCGTTTACAATTCCATTTTGCACCTGGATGATGATGGGCTATTTCCAGAGCATCCCCAAAGAACTTGATAGCGCTGCGATGATAGACGGCTGCAGCAGATTGCGAACTTTCGTGCAAATCATTCTTCCTTTATCTC
Source organism: Paenibacillus sp. GCM10027626 (assembly GCF_042676285.1). Classification (NCBI taxonomy): domain Bacteria; kingdom Bacillati; phylum Bacillota; class Bacilli; order Caryophanales; family Paenibacillaceae; genus Paenibacillus; species Paenibacillus sp. GCM10027626. The sequence continues at coordinate 159,345 of NZ_JBHTHC010000010.1, forward strand.
TGCCGGGATTGTCGGCCACAGCGATCTATGCCTTTTTGGTAGGCTGGAATGAGTATATGTTCGCGTTTATCTTGACAACGTCCGAAAATATGAAAACGCTCCCTGTCGGAATTGCCCAGTTGAACGGTTTCTATAAAATCGAATGGAACGATATGATGGCTGCATCCATTGTGTCCAGCATGCCGCTCATCTTGCTGTTTCTATTTTTGCAAAAATATTTTATTAGCAGCTTGACGGCCGGTGCAGTAAAATAATCTTTGGCACGCGGACCGTGGATCCGTTATCTGTGAACAAAACAGCTAATGCGGCCGACTCGCGGACCGTAGATCCTTTATTTGCCTCAAAACACCGCGAAAACCTGGCAAAACCAGCAAATAACGGATCGTGTGTCCACGAAGCCTCCGAATGAGCCGGCTTTCGTACAAATAACGGATCGTATGTCCGCATGCCTCAAGGTCTTAGGCGATTTGGAAACCAAAGCTCGCCTCCCTAATTAAATCGGCCGCCTCGTCAGAGACATGACGTCAATGATCTGTAAAGTGCAAAATAAGCGGCTGCAGCGTCAGGCAGGTTTTGCGGATATGCAGCCCCACCTTGCCATCCTGTTCGTGCTTCTCTATATCCGGGAGTTGCTCCCATTGCCCATCATGCCGCAAATAAGAGATAACCGGCTTGTCTCTTCGTTTGTCGACTACCAATTGAACCTCCTCAAGCGGGTCAAGGCTCATATTATAGACAGCTGCCAGCATATCCCCTGATACAGGATTCACTTGCGCAGTGAGCATAATATTCGGCGCTTTAGCCGCATAGACCGGCAAAGGGTTGCGCCCTAACCATTCGATCAGTCCTCTGAGCTGCGCCCTGCGCTTGTAATTAAATATGGAGGCCGACAGATTTTGCTGCAAATCATAAGCAAGTACAGCAACCCGGCCTCCAAATCTGTTTTCGAATAAAATGGACGCAGCTGCCACTCTTTCACCGAGATCATCCCGGAATTCGGATAATACTTGAGCTTTATCATCCACTGCTTCCAAAAGGTACAAGCTTGCTTGCTGCACAGCAAGCGCCAAATTGAACACGTACATCCCTGTTCCTTCTGTATGCTCCATCCAGTCATTCAATGGCGTCATATGCTCGCTAAAAATCCGCTCACTATCAGCGGGCTCGAACGGTACAGCTTTCAAGCCGAGCGCTTCGCCAAAGCCCCGCTGGCAAGCAATCGCTGCCGCCGTTCCATCAAGCAGCACGCCGCCGCGGAATAATGCGGCCATCTCCTCATCCGCCAAATCGCGCATTTCTGTACCGCTGACGAGTACGACATCCGACCCGGAAGCAGCTGTATACGGGATGCCCAGCTTTCCAAGCACGGACGCCCAGGCCGGTTCCACTGAATTCGCAACGCCGGTGCCGACAAATGGCGTATGCACATGTGCCAGCGGACGGTACAGGACGCGCGGGCCTGCCAGCGTGTATCCGGCAACCGAACGGCGCAGCTCGGCGAAATATGATCGGCTGCTGCCTACCATCCGATAATACCCGTCATCCTCTGTCGGCCCGTCCGTATATTGGGTAACATAGGACAGGGAGCCCTCCAGGCCATAAAACAGAGCTAATGACAGGAGTGCGCGCAATTTCGTTGCCGAGAAGAAGAAACGCGAATGCGGGAAGGGATCTGTTTCATGAATCAGCTCAAAGTCGCCTGGCAGCGTCTGCTTGGAATGCAGCATATGAAAGGTTATATCGGCCAGACGGTCAGCGCGGTCGCTGCTGTAATCGCTGCCAAATAACCGTACCAGCGGCCTGTTGCCGCCGGCAAGCGCTTTGGCAACCGCTTCCGTAATGTCCCCGTCAAGATCGCTTGCGCCTGGCTGACAAAGAGCCAAACGGGTCGATGGCGCCACCTCATCCACTACGCGCCGCAGACGGCTGGCCAAACCGATCAGTGTGTCCTTCATCATAGCAGCCCATTCTTTGCGATACTGTACAGCTTGGGCGCTCTCGGTGCGAAAGATAACGGCCAGCTCTTCTCGTGTAATTTGCCGGCCAATCCGCTCGGCGAACAGTTCCATATGCGCAGGACAGAAGCAGCCTACCTTGACCGCTCCCTGATGGCTCATCCGGTAATCATCCTCCAGAAAAATATATGGCGGTGCCCCGCGCCGCACAACAGTCTGCATAAACAGAGCCAGCGAGCTGGCAAATCGTTCATCGAGCGGACAATTTGCCGCGTATGAGGCTTCGCCATCGATGCCGATCATTCGCTGCGGCTGTTCCCCCGATGCAAGCAACGGCGCAATCGACATCGTCGGCGCACACCACCAGCCGATCTCGATTTCATCAGCAGCGAGCTCCGCTCTCACCTTGGAGAGCAAATCGCCGAATCGCTCGAATGCGTCAAGTCCCCTTTCCCCCTTCGCTTCCCCGTTCGAGTAAGGAAAGATCAAAATAAACCGCCGCAAACCCGCTTCGCGATGCAGCAGCCGGATCGCTTCAATCATCTCCGCATACTTATGCTGGAAAAACAAAAACGGCACGATCGGATCAAAGGCATCTGAATTCTTCATATACAGAACATCCCTCTCAACAATGAATTGAACTATATTCGGTATGCTCACCGTACAGTCATCATAGTTCAAGGATTGTATTATTGTCAACAATCAATTGTTTCTCAAAAAAATAAGAACCCTTCTCCTGGACGTTTCCATGAGCGGGTTCCTATGTCTGCTGAGTGCAGCGCGGATATTAATCCGTAATAATTGTCGTCACTTTACCTTTGGCATCGATTCTGACCGAAATGAAAATATGCGATACCTCATAGCCGCCCTTCACCTTGGTGATTTCGGACGCCTCAAATGAGCTTGGATAGGAAGTAAATACATCTTCAAAAAATACGGCGATATTAATCGCTTCACCGGGCACATTTTTGCTCGTCACTTCGCCAATCATTTCGGCCCATTCCTTCACAATCGACCGGTTGGACGGATAGCCCTCCAGATAAGTCATGTAATTTCTCTTATCCACCAAAGTATAAATTAACGGCTTGTATTGCGCATCTCCGGGAATAAGCTCCCAATCGCTTAAATAAATGTCGCCTTCTACAGTCGGAATATATCCGACCGCGCCGTTCAATGCATCAAGCACCATTTGTGGGCCATTTGTATTTTTGGCCGGCGGGGTTGACGGCTTAGGTTGCGGCTTGGACGTCTGTGCGGCTCCCGGGAAGGACGTAGTGCTTATATCCGCGAAATCACGATTGGCCACCTTGCCGATCATCGCTGCCGCCTCGCTGACCGACACAGCGAAATTCAAATTAGCCTGCGATTCAATGCCGGATGTCGTAATGCCGACCAATTCGCCTTGTGTATTGAACAAACCGCCGCCCGAGCTGCCATGATCAATCGGCACGCTGATTTGCAGTAGACGAACGCCGTCTTTGGTGATCAGATTGCTGATCACGCCTTCAGATACTGTATTTTGCTGGCCAAGCGGAGTGCCGATGGCAACAACCCGCTCTCCTTTAGCAAGTTTGCCGGGGTCACCGATTGCAACTGCTGCCAGTCCAGACATCTTCGTCTTCGTTTTTACGATTGCCAGATCCTTCTTTTTATCGTAATCCACCAAACCGGCGAGTGCATACTTTTTCCCTTTAATATCTACGATTTCAGCCGACTTCGCCTCTTCCACTACATGATAGTTCGTAAGAAACAAGCCTTGTCCAAGACTGACTGCGCTGCCTTGCATTTCATCGGTCAAGACCACGAATACTTTGCCGTCGTTCATCTCGGTAATTTTTTTAGTGGTCAATTCGGCCGACGACGGTGTTTGCGTCTCCGTCTCATCCTGAGAAGCTGAAACCGGAGGCGCCGAAGTTCCTGGAAGCTCCGTAGTAGCCGGCGGCGTCTGCGTATCTTGCTTTGATACAAGCCTGGAGTCAATATAAATCGTTTGCGCCGCTTTATCCAGCTCAATGCGATAATTCATCGACTCGCTAATAAAACGCAACGGAATATAAGTGCTGCCGCCTATTACCTGCGGAGCTACAGGTAGCTGTACTACCGCTCCATTCATAATAGCGCGTTTCGAGCCGATGTTTAATTTAATAGTTACATCGCTGTTGTACGCCTCGATGGACTGTTTAGCTGCATTGTACTTGACATTGAAATTAAGCTTAGAGAGGATGCTGCGGAATGGCACGATCGTTGAACCATTCTTCGTTAGCGCGCTGGAAGTAGCCAGGTTGCCGTCCACATAAACTTTGTAAAACGATTCTGCTGCCGATACCGTTGTCGAAAAAACAAGAAAAACCGCTAAAAAACATACCGTTACCAAATATTTGCGCAATCCAAACAATCTCCTTTATGCTCTTTTCTATACCGCGATTATGCTGCTAGACTTATAATGCCCTCCCTTTAATCTATGATTATAGTACAAAAGTAATAGAATGGGAAGTGCTGGAAAATAGATTTATCGGGAGACGCAACAAGCCCCCGTATCCCTGACAACAAGCAAAGCCTGCAGGGGAAACGGGGGCTTGAGTTTACAACTCGCCCTCTATGAAACGGATGAGGTATAGCTCGGGCTGGGCAAGAAACTCCGAAAAGCTGCACATATCCGCATACTCTTTGTGCTCCTCGTCATAGCAGCCGATCGCCCCTTTTTTCTTCGGATTCCACACAAGATGCAAATGGGAGTAATTATCGATCACGGCTGACAGGCGCAGCAGCTTTTGCCGGCCTGCCTTCATCTCGATCGTATCGGTCAGAGTGAAAAAATCGATATGATTGATCTCATAATCATTAGCCGGCAGTTTAAGACGCAGCTCGTCTCCGCTCAGAAAGCTAATCAGTTCCTCGCTTAATTTATATTTCTGCAGCTCGAGCTGTCTGTTGGCCAGATCGTGAAATTGCGGCGGCTCCAACGATTTCAAATAGGCAGCCATCTCGGTATGCTTCCCGCTTACCGCTATCGAATACGGCCGCTCTCCGCCCTTTTCCGCTTTCGTAACGTCTGCGCCGCGCTCAACCAAATATTTGACCATGGCCATGAATCCCATACGGGCTGCTACGGTTAGCGGCGTCGCCTGATACGGATAAACCATATTTGCTTCGTTGTAATTAATATCAGCGCCTTGATCGAGTAAATAGGCGGTCAGCTTCATATTATGGTCGGATACAGCCTGGCGCAGTACAGCTCCGCCATAGAGCTTAATATCCAATCCCAGCTCATGAATGAGCGGGATATTGCTTTTATTGCCGTAATAGGCCTGGGAATAAGCGCCTGAACGGACCTGATTGTATCCGTCCAGCCTGGCGCCATGCGCTGCAACATAGCGAACGATCGGTTCCTTGCAATAGCGCACTGCTACGAGAAAGGCCGGATTGTTCGGGGCATTCAAATCGACGCCATGCTCGACCAGCAGCTTTACAACCTCCAGCCGCTCTGCTATAAGCGCCAAATCAAGCGGGCTTAACGAAATATTTTTGCTTAACGCAATGTCCGCTTCAATATCCCAGCCTCCTGCAATAGCAGCCTGCAAAGCCGGAATATCTCCAGTGTAGATATGCATTGCAATTTCCGGAAGTTCCTCAAACCTCCCGATGTCCTTCAGCTTGATCATTTAAACCCCTCCGCGTCTAACTGTCCTTCTTAACAGAATGACATAAAGGGGCCGGCAATTCCAGCCTGTCTTTGCGACTAGTCCTCGTTACATTCGTATTGATCGGGAGGCTCCGAGCACTAATTTAATAAGCCTGCTACTCGCCGCAGGCAGCACACTTACATGCCCCTCCTCCTGAAAAGTATGTGATGCCCTCATTATACGGATGATGAGAATCATTATCAATTATTTCCGAACCTTCACTGGACTAATTTCATATGCTGCAGATAGGAATATGCCCAATCAACATCGAAGGGAAGGAATGCATTTGTCAGTCTCCTATATGGACTTTACCTCGCCATCCGTACAATTTTCATATGATTTGAGTCATAACCCGTTTTTCAAAAAGGACAACCGCAATTACATCAACTCGCTTTCCGTCAATCAGCTGAACACTCTGGGCAATTACTCATTGCTGGATATCTACTTAAGCATCGGCAACGTCATCGAACCGCATATTCACCAAAATGCTTCTGAGCTCGTTTACTGCATCTCCGGAGCGGCTACCGTCTCCATTATTAATCCTTTTACAAAAGAACTGCTGAACTTTCCGATCACGCCCGGACAGGTCGCCAACGTTCCTCAAGGATGGTGGCATTACGAAATCGCTACCGCTGATGATACCCATTTACTCGCCATCTTTGACGCTCAGGTTCCAGAATTTATCGCGGCATCCGACATGCTGCGCCTGACACCGGCTAGTATATTGGCTCACACGTACTGTCTTGACGAGGCTATGGTAAAGGAAACGCTCGCGCCAATTACATCCACTGTTGTAATCGGCCCGCCTAGCGGCTGCAAGCATAGTGCCTCTCGGGAGTATACAGCTCCCGCCGCAGCTGTTGAGCCTGCTGCACCGGAAGCGGATGTCGCTTCACCTTACGCATATCCGAACCTGTCGCCTTATAGAAGCAACAGAGATTATTCCTTCTCATATCCGAAGAGACCTCCCATTATCGGAAATATAAATTACTATTGGCCTTTCAGAGGCTTTTAAATCCGTTGGCCGTCCTCGTCGGGTCCATCCGGAATCGCTCAGGTCCGCCTAAATCAAAACCGTCTCTCAGCTAACCACAAGCTGGAGACGGTTTTGTTTAGCAAGATTAAATGGCGATAAATATCGGTCTCTCATTCGGATGTACATTTGGAGCATGCAAGGAAACATAATTCATGCCAGTTAAAGAGCGGAAAATCATGCCATGTCCGCCATCGCTGGCGAACATCGGCTGCTCCTCCTGCACCCACGGTCCTTCTATCGTACCGCTTGCCGAGCAAGCGCGTCCCATCGCATAGCCCTGTGCACCTGCACTTGACCACAGCATCAGCAAACGCCCCGCTTCGTCGCGATAGAGGAAGGGCCCGTCGGTTACGAACTCATCCTTCTCCCTTGCCGGGCGCACCCAAGCTGCTTCAGAAGCGGAAAACAGCAGCAGCGGATCGCCAGCCGCCTCCCGCAAATCAGCGGACAGCGGCATTGCCCATATTTGCCCATCCTTCACCTCGAGCCACTCCCGGCAAAAGACGATCCAAGGGCGATCCCCTTGCTCATTAGACTCTACATACAGTGTGCCGTCCAGGCATTCCCAGCCTGTCGGTGTAATAGGCTCCTCTCCATGCGGCTCGAATGGGCCCAGCGGATGATCCGCCGCCAATATTTGCGTAGCGCGAGCGACACCGTCTGCTTTAAAGCTGGCAAACATGTAATAGCGTCCTTTATACTCATGAACTTCAGGTGCCCAATAATGATGATCCGACCAAAAATCAGGAGCAGGCTGAAACACATTGAACGGTCCGTCCCACTGCTCCAGGTCATGGCTTACAAAAGCATGAAAGCCTTCCGGTCGTCCTTCCCACGCGGTTTTGCCAATCGTACCGTACATATAATACGTTTTGCATTTCTCCTCTACCAGTACGAACGGATCGCGAATATGAATATCTGCTAAACGCATTCGCTTCTCTCTCCTATCCTGTCATCTTTTCCCTACTGTATCGTCCTCCAGGAGGTTCCATCCCAGATCAAAAGCTTCATCAAATCCGTATCATAATATGTGGTCACATAAGCGATCATGCGATTTGTCGGTCGTTTGGCGGTTGGTCCGGACAACGGCAGCACGCCCAGCTTTTGCAGCGCAATTTTGTTGTGCGGATCTGCAGGAAGCTGCTCATAAACATCTTTGTCGTTCTGGAATGTGTACCACATATAGTGATCAAGCTGTAAAGCAAAGTCCCCTCTAGCATTGGCAGGACGATCGAAGAAGACAAAGCCTGCTGCATCCGGCCTGTTCAAACCGCCGCTTTTGGCCCCATGAAGCTGGACATTCGGATCATTCAAGCCTTTGACATTCAACGTCCCGATTCGCAAGTAACCGGCATTCTCAGGCTGGAAGCTGTCGATACCGCTCTTATAAAGGCTGTCGCCCAGACGTACGATACTTACACCTTGTTGTTCGATCGGTGAGAAGTAAACGGACAAGCTGCCGATCGAACCGGCACTGTTATTGAAGGTAATATAGCCCGTATCAGGTTTCCGCAAAGTTACGCCTTCAATATGGATAGTTGAGGCTGACAGTCCGTATACACCTTCCAAGTGAATGGCTGTATTCACCTTCGAATGCTCCACATTGAGCTGGTCAATTACGGCTTCACTTTCCTCACCCGTTAACGCAAACGGGATATCAACATTCGGACGATTAGAGAGGATATAAATATTCCGGTAGACATTTCCTGTACGCAGCTTCGAGCGGAAGTCAAAGCCGCGGTACGAGTAATTCTCAATCTCAAGTGTATCATAAGTTACAGAGAAGGACTCTGCCCCTTGACCGTCCGGGCAGTAAATTGCCGTACCTACATTTTCAATTCGAACATTGCGAATCGTCGAGCCGCGCTGCAAGGACCATTGCTGCCCTGTGTAAATCGCTACTCGCTCCCCTTCGCCTTCCTGATCGGTAATCAAGCTGCTATCAAACTGCAAATTGAGGTCAGAAATCGAAGTTGTACGTCCCGCTTTTATAATGGGTGCTTTAACATTTTTTGCACGGGACACGATCGTACTGACAAACATGCCCGATCCAATCAGATTTTGATTCTGAATTTGCAGCGTTTCATTTACATGATAGGTGCCTGCCGGCACATAGATGCTCTTTCCTGTTGCTATCGCCCGCTTGAATGCCTCAGTATCGTCCATATTGTCATTCGGTACAGCTCCGAAGTCGACAACATTGATATAACCTTGCCGGTTTTGCTCAGCCGAGGTAATTGCCACATTCCCTTTCACAAGGGATACATCATCAATGACGATAGTGCCGCCCTTGCGGATTCCCCAGACGAGCTTGGTATCAGCAGCCGATCCGGTCCGAAACGTCATCCGGGCCATTTTGAAGCCGTCCCGATCGATAATTTGTACATTGTCAGCTGCCACATTATCACTGCGCCACAACACCTTATTGCCGCTGCCAAAATTAATGCCCGACGATTTGCCATCGGCGGCAGAGCTGGCGTATACGTAGAAGAACTGATTTCCTGGTGCCGGTTGCATGACCTTGTATTTGAAGGTTACGGTGTATATCGTATCGGCGGCAAGCTTCAGCTTGTCAGGATCATTGAACAAAAATTCGCGCCATTCCTCTTTCGCGCTCGCTGTTCCTTTCACCGCATATTGCCCGTTAATTCGCTCTGCCGCCTGTTTCGTCACTGTTCCGCCGGCCCCGAGCTTCCATACGGTCTTCTCTATGCCACCGCTTTCAAAACCTTCCGTCTCAGACGATTCCGGCAGCTTCACTGCCGGCTCAAATGCTCCCTCTTCAAGCAACACATCATCTACAATGATCGTGCCGCCGTTATGAATGCCAAATATCCATGCATAATCGCCGCTGCCCGAAGCCTTAAAGCTCATGCGCGCCTGCTTAACATCGTGCTCTCCGGTAATTTCCAAGCGATCTGAATTCAGCTGCTCCGTCCACCATAGCAAATCACCCGAATTGCCAAAATTAAAGCCAACCGCTTCATTGCTGCCTGCCAGCTTGCCATACAAATAAAAAAACTCATTCGCCGGAGCCGGCTCAATTATCCGGTATTTAAAACTGATCGTATACTCCTGGCCCGGTGTCAGCTTCAGCTTGCCTGCATCAATCTTCAAAAATTCCGCCCACTGCTGGTCAGCAGCATGCGCACTTGAACCTTTTACGGAATAATTGCCTGTTAACACCTCGCCTGCCGATTGTGTAAGACTGCCATAGGGCGCCCCCAGCGTGAAAATAGACTGCTGCAGATTACCAGCCTCAAACCCTTCACTAACCAACTCTGCCGTAGCTGCAGCATTAGATGCTAAAGTTGCAGATAATGCCGTCTTCACCTTCGATAATTGTGCTTCTGCTCCATAGCTGGCCCCGGAACCCCCGATTAATATCCCTGCCAAAGCCAGCACCATGAAACGAACTGTGAATTTTCGCATTGCTTCTCCTCCTGATTACAATGATGGAGCTGTCCCTCTCAAGCAGCTGCATTGCAGCAGTTAATGGAATGAGAGGGACTGCTAATGATGAAATTAACCTTTCACGCTGCCGATGACGATTCCCTTCACAAAAAACTTTTGCAAGAACGGGTAAATCAGCACAATCGGCAAAGTCGCAATTAAAATTTGTGCCGCTTTGATCGTCCGATCAGATACGGTCATCAGCTCTGCTCGCGTCAAATGCTGGATAAATGTCATATCGCGCTGCATAATAACCGTCTGCAAATAGCTTTGCAGCGGATAATGCTCGGGGCGGTTCATTAGAATCAGGCCGTCGAACCAGCTGTTCCAATGCCATACAAGCGCAAACAGCGTAATCGTGGCCATCGCTGGCATGGAGACGGGCACGAATATGCGCCACAGTATCGTCCAATGACCCGCTCCATCCATAAAAGCCGCTTCTTCCATCTCTTTGGGCAGCTGCCGAAAGAAATTGAGCAGCAGCACGATGTTGAACACCGGCACCGCTCCGGGCAGCACAAGCGCCCAGATTGAATCCAGCAAGCCTGCTTGCCGAATGACCATATACCATGGAATCAGCCCGCCGGAAAACAGCATCGTGAAAAAGAAGATCCACGCATAGCTCGTTCGCGCCTTGAACAATGTCGATTCCTTGGAAAGGGGATAGGCAACCAATAACGTAATTAACAGGTTAAGGGCGCTTCCCAGTATTACGCGCTGCACCGTAACTCCCATGGAGCTCCATATTTCCCCGCGCGTCAAGACGAATTTATACGATTGTAAAGTGAACTCTACCGGCCAAAATTTAACCCACCCCGCCATTACCGCCGAGCTGGAGCTAAAGGACACAGCTGCAATATGAATGAGCGGAGCTACACATAAGAGCGCCAACCCGATCAAAAATAGCGCATTGATCCGTGCAAACCATTTGGCTCCTGCCGTCTGTCCAACCATCTGTCAATCCCTCCTAAAAAATGCGGTAATCCGCCAGTTTGTACGCCGCGAAATAAGCAACCGAGATAAACAGGAAGGAGACGATAGACTTAAACAGGCCCACCGCAGTAGCAACGCCATACTGCGCTTGCTGCAGTCCCAGTCTGTACACGAGCGTATCGATTATATCACCGCTTGCGTACACTTGCGCACTGTACAAATTTACAATTTGATCGAAGCCGGCATTCAGCACATTGCCGAGGCTGAGCACAGCCATCAATACAATAATCATCCGCATGCCGGGTAGAGTTACATGCCAGGTCTGCTTCCAGCGGCCCGCGCCGTCAATAATGGCCGCTTCATATTGCTGCTGGTCGATGCCGGTCAGCGCCGCCAAATAAACAATCGTCGCAAAGCCGAATTCCTTCCATACATCGGAAATGACCATCGTGTACGGAAACCAGTCATTGCTGCCCAGGAAAAAGATCGGCTTGACACCGAACAGTCCCAAAAACTGATTGACCAGCCCCGAGGCCGGCGACAAAATATCGATCAGCACACCGCCCAGAATGATCCAGGATAAAAAATGCGGCAAATAAATTAAGGTTTGTACACTTCGTTTAATCAACGTATGCCGCAGCTCATTAAGCAGAAGAGCAACCGTAATCGGCACAATAATGCCAGCCGCCATCTTCATGCCTGCTATAAAAATCGTATTCCACAGCACGCCGAATACGCCCGGCAAATCCAGCAGGTAGCGAAAATTGTCCAGCCCGATCCACTTCTGGTCACCAAAGAAGCCTTTGGCGGGAATAAATTTTTGAAATGCGATGTATAAGCCAGCCATTGGAATGTACGAAAAAACAAGAATGAGCAGCAATCCCGGCAGTATCATGAGATGGAGCGGCAAATTTCGCATAAACTTGGGTGTAAACATCACGCAACTCCTCCATTCTTACACGTAAAGCGGGGAGGGACCCCGACATCCCGCCCCTTAATTGTTGAAGCCGTTTATTTCTTATTTGCTTCATACCATTCGTTGACTTCTTGCGTGATTTTCTCCCCGCCAAGCTTATTCCAGTCCTCCACAAATTTGTCGAATGCGTCGACCGGCAGCTCTCCCAAAATAATCCGGGTAAACGTCTCCGTCGTCAGCTTCGACAGCGTCACACTTTTCTCGACTGCCGTCGGTGTCGGCGCACCGACAAACTTATTCATCATGAAGCGGTCTGTGTCAGCGTAATCCTTCATCACACTATAGACGCCATCCAGGCCGTAGCCTGCTTCCCACGACCAAAGCTTCTCATCGCCCTGCTCATATTTCTCAATATTGTTATATATCGTTTTTGCTTCACCGGTAAGCTCTGCTGTTTTTTTATTTTTCAGCGCATCGGCAATGGACAAATAAGAAGCCAAGTTTTTATTTGGCGGCTCAGGCGTTACCGGAGACAGCTTCCAGGTGCCTTCAGCGTCGCCCGGCAAATAATATTTGTCAAACGCGGCTGTCTCGCCCCAGTTCGTTTCGATGTACAGATTGAACATTTTCAGCAACGCTTCCGGATGCTCCACGTCTTTGCGGATCGCCCAGTATTGATACGTCCCCAGGCTGATTTCCGGACGCGCCGGCTTGTCGTCGATCGACATCAGCGGATAACCCTTCCACACCGCATTCGGATCGTTGTCATGATTGGATTGGAACGGCCAGGCGCTCAGCCACTGTTGACCGAAGGACAGTCCCGCCTTCCCAGACGAAGCGGCCTCGGCCGTTTTGCCTGCATCCTTGACGCCGAACTCCTTGTCGAACAAGCCTTTTTTGAACATTTGCTGCAGCTCGGCCAGTGCCGTCTTCGCCTCAGGACGCGTGCTGCCGTGCACCAGCTTGCCGTTTTCATCCTCTACCCAAATCGTCGGATAAGCATGATAGCCGTTGAAGAAGCCCTCCAGTCCGGCAAAGCCGCCGAACAGATCCTTCTGCAGCAGCAGGCCGACCGTGTCCGCCTTATTGTTGCCGTCCGGGTCCTGCGTCGCAAACGCTTCCGCAATCGCCAGCACATCCTGCATCGTTTTCGGCTCCGGCAGGTTCAGCTTTTGCAGCCAGTCGGTGCGCACCCATACAAATTGCGCCATATCCGTCGAGGAGCGAATGTTCGGAACCGCCATCAGCTTCCCGTCAATTGTTGCAGCGCTGAACGGTGCGTCGCCATCCTGCTTCAGTACTTCCTTCGTTAACGGAGAAGCATACTTCTCATAGAGCTCGCTAACATCCATAATAAGATCCGCTTCCTGCAGCTGCTTCAGCTCAGTCGCATCCACCTGGATAAAGTCCGGCACATCTCCGGAGGCCAGCGAGACATTCATTTTTTGTTTGAACTGTTCCGGACCTTTGGCAATCCAGTCGTATTTGAAGCGAATGCCCAGCTTGTCTTCATACAGCTTGCTCCAGCGGTTATTTTCGAAGGTTTCGCCTTCCAGCTTGGCCAGCACGCCTTCAGTCGAATCGTCGGTGCCGCCAACCAAAGCGATTTCAATTGGCGGATCATATTTTGCGGCTCCATCTGTCGTCTCTGTTCCGGAACCGCCTTCTTGTGCAGTATTCGTTCCCTTATCCTTTTCCGGCTTCGTTCCGCTGTCAGCTCCGCCGCTATTTCCTCCGCTGCATGCACTAAGAGCGACTGTCAAGCCGCATAGCAAGGCGATAAACGCTGTTCTGTTTCCCCTCTTCATATATCCTCACTCCATGTTCGTAATCTGGGCCCTGATGTAATGGTAACTGATTGAGGTATAACTTCGTAAGGAGACTCTTTTTACTTTGTTGACTTCTCATGACCTGTTGGCCAAAATAACTTCCTCTCTGTATTCCTGCGGCGTGCGGCCGGTCATTTTCTTGAAAAACCGGGAAAAATAAGCCGGGGATTCGATGCCGACCGCAGCTGCAATCTCGCCAACCTTGCGGTTTTCCTGCAGCATCGCTATAGCTCTATCCAGTCTGCGTGAGGCCAAGTATGCGGTAATGCTCGTCCCTGTCACTTCTTTAAATAAACGGGACAGATATGACGGGTTGAAATATACAGCTTCGGCCAGTTCCACAAGCGATATTCCTTCATGCAGGTGGTCATCCATATACTCCTGCACATACCGGATCACATTAAAGTCGCCCGTCGCTTGCCTTTGTTCAAGCAGATCAAATATTTGCGCCGCCGTCTCGCGGAAAAAGGCCAGTGCCGCCTCCCATGTCCGGTGCTGCTCGCTTCGGGTCAAGCGGTCGATCACCAGCACATTGCCGCTAAGCTGCTGCATATCAAAGCGGTTAATGGCTGCCAGCAGCAACAGCGACAACTGATAGAAAGATTCCAAATCGGTACTGTCCCGCAGCTCCCCGCCCTTGCTTTCCGCTTGAACGCCGACTTCCTCCAGCTCTTGCAAAAAACGCTGCCGCTCCCCTTTATCCAGACAAGTCCGCAAAGCTTCCAGCTTGCTGCGCTCCAGACGCATGCCTTCTGTCCGTCCGCCCTCCGCATAAGGCTCTTTGACCAGACCGCTTTCCGTCAAGACAAAGCCGCGACTGTAGACGATCCGGCGAACAAGCCCTTGCTTCATCAACTCCTGCTTGCCGGACAACTCCTCCCATACCGCCATGTCATCCGACAGCACAAATGACAAATGCAGCCCCAGGCTCTCACTGCAGGAAGCTTGGGCGCGATCCAAAATCTCCATCATGACGACAGCCGATACTGCACCGGGCTCTTCAGCCTGCACAAGCCAATGCAGCAAGCCATCCATCGTCACATGTACGACTCCTCTATAGCGGGAGCCAAGCCCGTCCGTAATCATCGCCACGGCATGCAGCCACGCCGATTTGTCGAGCGCTCCCCGTCTGCCGCTATCCTCACCGGCCATGATCAGCATGACAGGCCGTACTGGATCAAGCCCAATTTCCAACTCGCGGAACTGCCGCTCCCGCGATTGCGCTGTCGACGGCTCTCCCTTCAGAAGGGCGGTCAAATAATCGTTGCGCAGTAAAGGGAGTGCCGCGCTTAACTGCGCTTCCGCCTGCTGCCGCCATTGACCGGTGCGCGCGCTCTCCTCAATCATCCGCACCGCCTTGAGCACCGTTTCAACAATTACATCGTCATCCTCAGTCTTTAAAATATAACCAACCGCATCATTTTTCACTGCCTGATAAGCATATTCAAAATCGGTATAGCCGGTCAGAAAAATTACCTTGCAATCCGGCCATTGCTCGCGGATTTTTTGATGCAGCTCCAGTCCCGTCATGCCCGGCATGGAAATATCCGAAACGACAATATCCATCCGGCTGCGGTGCAGCCACGACAAAGCTTCCGTCACCGTACCCGCTTTGTAAAGATCAAGCTCCGGCTCCGGCAAATCAGCCAGCAATTCATATATCCAGTCCAGCACATGGCGTTCATCGTCAACGATCAATACCCGGTACATGCTCCCCGCCTCCTAAAACGATAATCAATTGCACAATCAATCCGTTTGCACCCGGCAGCAGTTTCAGTCCGCTCCCGGCTCCAAATTTGATCCGCAGCCGGCGGTGAATGTTAATGAGTGCAGTCGTCTCTACATCCTGCTGGCTCATATCGTCAAATACAGCCATTAGCCGTTCCCGCTCCGCCTGCTCCATGCCTGCCCCGTTATCCTCAATTTCGATCGCAATCCTTTCAGCCGTGCTCTGGCAGCGAACCTCAATCCAGCCATCCTGCTCTTTGTTCTTCAGCCCATGCTCGATCGCATTCTCAATTAGCGGCTGAATGATCATCCGCGGTACAAATACGGGCGGTGCAGCGGCCGGGGACGCAGTAAAGTCGATCGTCAGCCTGCTGACAAAGCGCATGGCCTGAATATCTGTGTAAATACGGGCATGCTCAAGCTCCTTGCCGAGCAAAATATCCTCAAATCCGTTGCGGGTAATATACTGAAAAAACTCCCCCAGCTTTTTAGAGAAAAGAACCGCCTTGTCCTGGTCCTCCATCTTGATCATCCGATGCAGCATAAAAAAGCTATTATATAAAAAATGCGGATTGATTTGCGCCTGCAGCTGCTTCAGTTCTGCTTTCTGCACGAGAATCGTCTGCCGGAACACTTGATCAATCAACGTGTTAAGCCGCTCGACAGTCGTATTGAAATACGAATATAAATAGTTGAAATCGTCCTTTTTGCGGCGGTGAATGCGCACCTTCAAATCCCCCTCCTGCATGCGGCGGAAGGCGCGAATAACGGTAACGAGCGGTTGATGAATCGAGCGGTAAAGCGATACCGAGAAAAACAGAATAATGAAAAAGGCCGTCGCCGAAAAAATCCAGAACCACCGCTGATACGTATAGACTGGACCAAATACCGAATCGGTCGAAACCGACTTCAACAGGGTCATATTTAATTTTTCTGACGTGTGATAGACCGCAAACACCTGCTTATCCTCAATCGTCACCCTGCCCTCGTTATCCTGCGGGAGCTTCGATCTGTTTGCCGACCAAAACGAGGCCGAAGCCGGCGACTGTGTAGAGGCGACCATATGCCTATCTCCAGGCCGGTAGAGCAGCGCTTCTTCCCCCTGCTCCGCCCGCGTCAAATATGCCAGAGACTGGCTAAGCCGCTTGAGTGACAGCTTGGCCTCTACAATAATCAGCGGCTCGCGGCTCAGTACATTCGGAAAGGAAGCCCGCAAAATCAAATAGTCCCCCTCCGGCTGCGGGGATGCTGTAAAGCGTCGCTCCAGTCGGGTCAGCCGTTTCCGGTCCTTGTCTTCCATTTCATCGTAGCCCGATACACCGCCGACCTGCAGATTAGCCTCCGGTATGTAGGCAGTCACTTCATCGATCAACTCACTGCTGCTCTTGATGGCAAACAGCCGCTGGCGCAAGCTCTTGATCGCACTGTTGCGCTCGGAAATTTTCATCACCGGCGCAATCGTCGCTAAATTGTTCAAATGCTCATCGTTCAAGCTGTCGAGCAGCAAAACCTTCATTTGCTCGACGCTCCCTTCCAGCTCATTCAAGTAATAGGAGGTTTGCGAATCTAGTGATTGATGCACCTGCTCCCGAACCGCTTCAATTCCCCAATTGTAAATCAACAGTCCGATAACGTATATCGGCAAAATAATGGAAATAAATAGAAATAATAAGCGCATATACACCGAATTTTTCCACGGTATCTGAAATGGCTTGATCATCGCAGTATTCAGCCCCCTGCCATCATATGAACATGAGGACACAATAGCAGCTAGCAGCGATGAATGTCAACGCTTACTATTTGCCCGGAATAAAAAAACTGCCCGCCATTTATGGCCTGGAACCCAGAACCATAACTGCCGAGCAGCTTCATATACGTTACTTATTATTCGCAACATCCAGCAGCACAGCGTTAATACCGTTCAGGAACGCTACAGCGCTCGCTTTGATGATGTCGGTATCCATCGCCCGGCCGGAGTAAATTTTGCCGTCATGCTCAATGCGGATATTGACACGGCCAACCGCTTCCTTGCCGCGGGACAGGCTGTTGATTTTGTAATCCTTCAGCTGCACATCGAGGCCTGTCAGCGTTTTGATGACACTGTAAAGCGCATCGATCGGACCGTCCCCTACCGCGCTGCCTTTAACCGTCTCAGCGCCCATTCTCAGCTCGACGGTAGCTGTCGGGTTGCGATCGCCGCTAACAACCTGGAACGACTCCAGCTCATACAGATGCTTGCTTGATGCATCCAGCTGACGATGCTCCGTCACCAAGTAGAACACATCATGGTCATATACTTCTTTCTTCGCATCGGCCAAGGTCAGGAACTTATCGAACAGCTGCTCGAAGTCTTCGGCATCGCTTGTATCAAAGCCCATTTTCTCCACCGCATTTTTGAAGGCGTGGCGGCCGGAGCGCGCTGTCAGAATCAGCTCCATGCTTTCTGCGCCGACTTCCTCAGGAGACATAATTTCGTAGACGCGCTTATCCTTCAGCAAGCCGTCCTGATGGATACCGGAAGAGTGAGCAAAGGCGTTCTCGCCGGTAATCGCTTTGTTCACCTGCACATCCAGACCTGTCAGATGGCTGACCAGGCGTGACGTTCTCAGCAATTCGGTCGTCTTGATATCGGTATGGGCATTGTAGAAGTTTTCTCTTACTTTCAGGCCCATAACAACCTCTTCAAGCGACGTATTGCCTGCCCGCTCGCCCAGGCCGTTAACGGTACATTCAACTTTTTGCGCGCCGTTTTTGATCGCGCTCAGCGTATTGGCAGTCGCCATGCCGAGGTCATTGTGGCAGTGTACGCTCAAAATTACTTTATCATTCAAGTTTTTCAGGCGATCGTTAATCCGGCGGATCAGGTCGCCAAACTCTTCCGGCACTGCATAGCCGACCGTATCCGGCACGTTGATCACCGTAGCGCCGGCTTTAACTACAGCCTCGATCGTGCTCCACAGATACTCAAAGTCGGAGCGCGATGCGTCTTCAGTCGAGTATTGCACTTGCGGCAGCAGTGTCTTCGCGTATTTAACTGCGTCAACCCCCATCTGCATGACCGCATCCTTGGAGCGGTTAAATTTCTTCTCGACGTGAATATTCGATGTGCCCAGCACGATATGAATCAGCGGATCCTGCGCCAGCTTGATGCTCTCATATACGGCGTCAATATCTTTTTGCACCGCGCGGGCAAGCGCTGTAATTGAGACGCTATCCCCTACGCTGCGGGCGATTTCTTGTACAGATTGAAAATCGCCGGCCGACGAAGCCGGGAATCCCGCTTCGATAATATCGACGTTCAACCGCTTCAATTGCTGCGCAATTTCAATTTTCTGAGGCAGATTCAGCTTCGCGCCTGGAACTTGCTCTCCATCACGCAGTGTCGTATCAAACATAATTATTTTTCGGCTCATCTTAGTTCCCTCCAAGATTTATTTGTCGGGCAGCCTCATTTTGTCGGCCAACCGGCGGCAGTTAATAATATTTATTTTGAAGCGAAGTTGATTAAACCCGGACTTTAATCAACAAAAAAACCCCGTCTCTAGTTATAGAGACGAGGTTGAACCCGCGGTACCACTCTAATTCATTTCAATGCGAAATGAGCTCATTCGATGGCCATCACCATCTATCCATATAACGGTGGAAACCGGCTTGCCCTACATATCAGGCAGCAGTTCATAGACGAGTTCGAAATGATTGACACTACCGTTTCGCACCATACAACGGCTCTCTGAAAGGTCTCTTCACTTCTACTATTTCTAATCGCAACTTTTGGACTTATGTGATTGGCTCATTGAATTATTGATTATTATAGGGTACGAAATTCCATTTGTCAACAACGTATTCTCTCTTAAAAAAAGCTTCGTTTTCTGACAATCGCCTTGTATAACTCCCCCATGTACTCGCTCGCATGAATTAGCTTTCACTGCTTTTTATCCGCATAAACAATAAACAAACGCCGCATCCTTGCATTGCGGCGTACTACTCATGATCCTCTGCGGCTTCTTGCTCATTGCCTGTCAGCGACGATTCAGCAGTAATCGACAATTTAATTTTTACTCGCTTCTGTTCTCCCTTTAAAAAGAAAGCCAACCGCTCCAGCTTATCCGCCAGCTCCGGACCGCTCATTGTCATATTCAAATTATAATTGAACTGATCAGCTGGTGCCTTGCGTTCCGTGTTTGAATAGCTGTAAACATTCCCTGACGCCTGTTCTGCGCCTCGCGACGGCAGCAATTGCTCGGGAAAAAACTTGTCTGACTTGTTGACTACACGCTCATAGATGCGCAGCTTCTTCAGCAGCATATAATATTGGGCAGAATGCTTAAATCCCCATGCTTCCCGAATATCCTTCAGTGTGTAATCCGTCTTGTACTGCTTGAGCTTTTCTACCTGCTCATCAGTAGTTAATTTCAAAAAATCGTCCAGCGGCATAATCGACGACACAGGAATCCCTCCACGGAATCAAATAAGTCTTCAATATAGTATTCGATGTATCATATTATAGTCCTTTATTCATTATAAAAAAATACCAAATTAAATCCATTTTAATATCCACACAAAAAGACTCTGCTCCGGCAATCGCCAAATAACAGAGTCAACTTGCGTATTCTTGGAAAATTATTGCTTTTTCAGCCCGATTGAAGCCAAGAAGCGGCCAAACGCTTCCTGTCCCGTCTCCGTCCGTTTGTAAACTCCGGCATCATGAAGGACATCAAGAAAGATGAGTCCTACCTGCTCCTGCAAAATGGCATGGGCAGTTTCCGGTTTCAAACTGGTGCCATACTGCCCGATCAGACGCTCGATCCAGTCTGTATGATGGCTCAGCGGCCCGCGGCGAAGCTCCTCTCCATCCGGACGTTCGGACCCGCCCAGCAGCGACGCGATCGCCTCCAGCTCCTCCTTCAGGCGGCCGGGCAGCACCGCCAGCCCCATTACTTCGATCAAGCCGATATTTTCCTTCTTAATATGGTGCAGATGAGCGTGCGGGTGAAAAATGCCGTCCGGATGCTCATCGCTCTTGCGATTGTTGCGCAGCACGAGATCAAGCTCATATTCGCCGTTCGCAAGCCGTCGCGCAATTGGCGTGATCGTATTATGCGGTATTTGCTCCCCATCCTGATCGCTGTAAGCAAAAATATGTGCAGCAGGATCGGTATACGCACGCCACCCGTCCAAAACTTTTGCAGCAGCGGCCTGCACAGCGGCCCGCTCGCAGCCTTGAATGCGCACGACAGACATCGGCCAAGCGACGATGCTGTAGCGGACGCCAGACAGCTGCGGATCGCTGTACACCGCATCAATTGCCGCTACCTCCATTGGAAAGGTGTGGCGTCCCGCTTGAAAATGGTCATGATTTAAAATAGAACCGCCGACGATCGGCAAATCGGCATTCGAACCGATAAAATAATGAGGAACCTGCTCAACAAAATCAAGCAGTCTGGCAAACGTCTTCTCCGATATTTGCATCGGCACATGCTGTCCGTGAAGGACAATACTGTGCTCGTTATAATAAACGTAAGGAGAATACTGGAAATACCACCGCTCGCCTTGCAGCTCGAGTGGAATGATGCGCAAGTTTTGCCGCGCGGGATGATTGGCCCGTCCGGCATAGCCTACATTGTCAGAACAAAGCAGGCATTTCGGATAATGGCTCGGCGCCATCGTTTTTAACAGCGCAATTTCCTTCGGATCCTTCTCCGGCTTGGACAAATTAATCGTGATCTCCAGCTCCCCGTACGCTGTCGGCTGCCGCCAGTACTGGTTGCGCCGAATGCGGTCCATCCGAATATAGTTCGAGTCGATATTAAGCGCGTAGAAGCTGGAGGTTGCCTCGGCGATCCCTTCCGTCTTGGCCAGCTGGCTGAAGCGCGCCGCCGTTTCCGACGGGCGCGGCATAAGCAGCCCCATAATCCGCGCATCCAGCAGGTCCCGGAAGGTCGTCGTATTGTCCGGGATAAGCCCGATTGCCGCCCCGTAATCCAGCAATGGCTCCAGCAGCGTGACGGCGCTATCCAGCCGTTCCTCCGGCACCTCCGCCTCACCTGGCTCTGCGAATTGGAACAGATCCAGCAAACTGTTGCGGGCCGCGCTTAGATCCAGCGGTTCAATCATGCCGCGCTGCTCGGCAAATTGCAGCAGCCGCTCGATTAACACGAGCACTTCGCCGCTATTTGGCATTTGTTGTTCTTCCATGTTGAATGCTCCTCTTAGTGATCTTTCCCATAGCCGTTCGGATTTGCAACATGCCACGCCCACGCGCTTCCGATAATATCCTGCAAATTGTTGCGGGTCGGATTCCAGCCAAGCTCCTGACGGGCACGCTCAGAGGAAGCAATAAGAACGGCAGGGTCGCCTTCGCGCCGCTGCTCGATTACAGCTGGAATTTCGCGTCCAGTCACCTCGCGGGCAATATCTATCACCTGCTTTACCGAGAAGCCAGTACCGCAGCCCAGATTGTAGACAGCGCTCTCCCCGCCCTTGCGCAGCCGCTCAACCGCCAACACATGCGCATCGGCCAAATCGCTGACATGGATATAGTCGCGAATGCAGGTTCCATCCTCTGTAGCGTAATCGTCGCCAAAAATCGAAATATGCGGGCGCTGGCCGAGCGCAGTCTGCAGCACAAGCGGAACCAGATGCGTCTCCGGCTGGTGATCCTCGCCAATTTTGCCGCTGCTATGCGCACCGGCCGCATTAAAATACCGCAGCGATACAAAGCGGATTTGATGGGCGACATCAAACCAGCGCATCATTTTTTCCATCGCCAGCTTTGTCTCGCCATACGCATTCGTCGGATAAGTACGGTCCTCTTCGCCGATCGGCACGCGCTCCGGCTCGCCATATGTAGCTGCCGTCGAAGAAAAAACGATTTTGGACACGTTATGCTTTTTCATCTGCTCCAGCAAGCAGAGCGTGCCGTATACGTTGTTATGATAGTATTTGCCCGGGTCCTTCATACTCTCACCTACAAGCGAATTCGCCGCAAAGTGAATGACGGCATCAATCTCATTTTCGGCAAATACTTGCTCCAAAAACTGCTCATCGCGCAAATCGCCAACATAAAGCTTGCCGCCAAGCACCGCCTGCCGGTGCCCCTGCTGCAAATTATCGACAACGACAATTTCCTCTCCGCGCTCAAGCAGCGCCGCTACTGTATGAGAACCGATATAGCCCGCTCCGCCTGTCACCATTACTGCCATTACAGATCCACTCCTATGATTTTAATTTCCTCAACGCCATTGCCGATCGTACATACATAAAAATCAGCGTCAAGACCGGTCGCTTCTTTATATTTGCGCCCGACTTCCGCTTGGAACTGCTCCACACTGTCCTCATGAACAAGCGAAACTGTGCAGCCGCCAAAGCCGGCGCCCGTCATCCGCGAGCCAAGCACTCCCGGCACAGTCCGTGCCGCATCCACCATCGCATCCAGCTCCGCCCCCGTTACTTCGTACAAATCGCGCAGCGAATCATGCGAAGCATTCATCAGCTGGCCGAAAGCGGCCAAATCATTTTTCTTCAGCACAGCCATCGATTGTACGACCCGGTCAATCTCCTCCACGACATGCCGGGCGCGGGCGCGTACAATATCGCTTTGGATCAGATGGGCATTCGCGTTAAACTCGTCAACCGAGTACTGGCCAAGCAGCGTCCGCTCGGGAAAAGCAGCCTGCAAATCCTTGACCGCCTGCTCGCATTCGCTGCGGCGCTCATTATACTTGGAATCGACCAAGCCGCGGCGCTTGTTCGTATTGCCAATTATCAGCTTGTATTGTCCGGAATTAAACGGTACCCGCTCAAACTCCAGCGTATCGCACATCAGCAAAATCGCATGATCCTTCAGCCCGTTGGCGACAGCAAACTGGTCCATAATGCCGCATTGCACGCCATTAAATTCGTTTTCCGATTTTTGCGCCAGCTTGGCAATCTCTACTGTATTCGTACTCTGTCCGGCCAATTTCAATAGCGCATAGGCAGTCACGACTTCAATCGAGGCAGAGGAGGACAGCCCCGCACCATTCGGAATTTCGCCATGATAGAGCAAGTCATAGCCGTGCTCCAGCGTAAGGCCGCGCTGCTGCAGCACATTAACGATCCCTTTCGGGTAATTCATCCAGTCGTCCGCTTCATCATACACGATCGGCGAAACCGCGATATGCTTGCGCAGTTCAAAATTCGTTGAAGCAAGGCCAAGCTGGTTATCGCTGCGCTCGCGCGCCAGCAGCGTTGTCCCAAAAGTTAGCGCAGCCGGGAACACATATCCGCCATTGTAGTCGGTATGCTCCCCAATGAGATTGACGCGCCCAGGGGCATGGAACGCGCGAATCCCTTCGGCGGTTCCCCCGTAAATATCGATAAATTGTTGAGTAAGCTTCTTCAGATCAGCCATGATTTTCCCACGATCCTTTGCGGTCAAATTTGGTTCTTGCTTCATTCAGTATAACGGAATCCATAGAGAAGAGAAATGGTGCAATGTGCATTCCATATGGACAAATGTGACTTTATACTATTGATATATGATATAATCGTACCAGTTCAAATTCCAATAGAGCGGGGTGCTTCAACTAATGATACGTCCCTTCACCTATTCGGTCGTCTCCAATCCTCATCCGCATGAGCATGGTTATTTATACATTTTATTTACAGGCGAAAGCCAGACAAAGCCCAGGCATCGCATCGGTCCCAAGGTGTACGATTTTTATCTGATGCATCATATTATCACAGGCAAAGGCAGCTTCTCGGTCGCAGGCGAGCATTATGAGCTGCATGCCGGACAATCGTTCCTCATTCGGCCGGAGCAGCTGATTCATTACGAGGCAGACCAGCACGACCCGTGGCATTACCGGTGGATCGCCTTCGAAGGCTCCCGGGCCGAGGAATGGGTGGCAGATTTGCTTGCCCGGCAAGAGCGGCCGATTATCGATACCGGGCGCAACCGCCGCATCCCCGTCATTTATCGCAATATCGAGCATGCCTTGCGCAAGAGCAGCCTCAGCCGAGCCGCTCATCTGCGCTCCGCAGGCTATTTGCATTTGCTATTCGCTGAGCTGGCCGGCGAACCCGATGCCGCCAGTGTTGGCGCTGCGCGGGCGGGCAGCGATACGGGGGCGCTGGTGGAGCAGGTGGTCCGCTACTTGTCGACGCAATATGCTGAACCGGTATCCATTGAACGGATGGCGGAAACACTCGGCTACAACCGCGCTTATATCTCGCGGATTTTCAAGCAGCACACTGGCATGACGCCAGTAACCTTCCTGCTCAAGCTGCGGATTGATAAAGCCCGGCAACTGCTGCGCGAGCGGCTTGAGCTTACCGTCGAGCAAATCGCCGCCTCCGCCGGCTTCCAGGACCCGCTTTATTTCTCCAAGCAATTCCGGCGGTTTTATAACCAGTCGCCGACAGCCTACCGCGAGGAGATGCGGCGGCTTTGACTATGATGAGAAAAGGCTGGCAGCGATGTGCTTAGGGGGCGAGTCCTCACAGGGGCAAGTCGAAGAGCCGTTTGAGAGATCTAACGGACGTCAACGGCGTTATTTTGCCATTTGCACCTCTTTTTGAAATCTAACGGATTTCAGCGACGTTAATTGGACTTTTTCTCGCTAAATCGTGCTGACTATCGACAAATAGCGGAATACATTTCCGTTACAATTTCAGATCGGCCGAATTTCCGAAAATAGCGGCCGTGACTTCCGTTAGATAGTCGTCTGGATGCCCTCCATTTCATCTTCCCTATGTTGACGATTAGGGCTAACGAACCTGAGACACGCTATTGGCCGAAAAATCGGCTTGCTCCGGATGTAACGAACCGGAGACACGCCATTGATTGAAAAAAGGCGGGGAAGCGGCCGTTTTTCGGTGAATAACGATCGGTAGATTCGTTACAGCCCACAAGCCCCCATTTTGAGCCGAATAAGGATTGTCGGGTTCGTTAGCGGCCCTTCAAATCTTATCAGATTGATGACGCTGCCAAGCAAACGGGCTCCAACATTGGTTCTTGGGGTTACCTAGCTACATCAAGGGATATCTGTCTTGTTCGTTCTTCGAAAGTTGAGTTATACATTCAAAAGGGCTGTTTCCTGATTAGGAGACAGCCCTTTTATTGTACAAGCCCCTGTTAGACCGGGGTTCAAGATCACTTACAGCTATGAGTCAATCTTGCTTGATTTGGCCCGAACTAGCTTTGTTTTTTCCATGTAGATTGCTGCAATCGTCTAATTTTGCTTATTTACTGCATCAAATCCAGTTAGTTAGCGTTCGCCTGTATAGATGATAACCGGGTCCCAATTCACTTTCTTGCCTGAGCCGCTGACTCGAAACCTGATCACATCCCCAGCAGCAACTGTCGTCTCTGCCCGGGGATACAGCGCTGTTGCCTGGCCCACACTCTGCCAGCCGCTGGCTGGCCAGATCTGTGTATTTCCTTTCATCATTTTGACGTTTACGGTATTGCTTCCGTTTCCATTTCTTGCAAGGGAGCTAACAGACGAGATTTGAATCTTTCCTGCCTTCGGTGCCGTCCATTTTATATCCGTGCCTTGCCGGCTCCAGCCATTCCCGCTGCCAGCGGTATCTATCGAATGAATAAATAAGTTATTGCTGGCTGGATTAAGGACAGCCTTTCCCACCTGAATATGAATATTTTTCAAATAATCGTCATAGGACGGGTTGGCAGGATCCATAAACTCATAGAGCCCTTTATCCCAATCGCCGCCAGTCGGCATTGTAAAAGGCACAATCCCGATTACGCGGGGCTCATTCATGGCGATCTTATAATTGTTCAGCAAATGCTTTTGCAGCAGCTGCGCTGTCTCGTTGCTATTGCGGCTGAAGGCTTTCGGCACGAGCCAAATCTGCTGGTTTTGATCCGCTACATTTTTCAGCTGCTGCAAATAATGATCATGAATTCCTGTTTCCCAATCATCCGCATAGTAGTCCAGCCCGACGTCAGTAACAAACTCAATGTAATTGCTGCTCATACTGTGGCCTGTATTTTGCGGGTCAAAATCAAGAACGGCGCTGATCGATACAATTTTTTTATCCGGATAATCATTGCGGATCATTTCCGTCACCATACGAAAATCGGCTTCCGATACCCCGCACCACCACGGCTCATCAAAATAAAATCCAAGCAGCTTGTCTTCATAACCGCTCAAGGTCTGCTTCAGATCATTCCAGTACGTCTGCCAACTGGCATGCAGAGCGCCGCTGCCGTCCCCCATGCCGCCTGGATTCCAGCTGAAGAAAAAATCATAGACGTTAAGCAGCACCTTCATCCCGTTGTCATCCGCCAAATCGAGATGCTCCCTGAGCGTTGCCCCCCGCGACCAGCTGCTGAATACAGCTACATTGCTGCTCTCCAGTTGGCCGACAAAAGGCAAATATTGCGGATCAGGCGTCTGATAGCCGTCCATATGATAGTAGCCGAAATATTGCAGGTTGGAATTGCTTATACCGTTCCCCATCGTGGAGCCAGCTATTGCATTACTTGAAAAGGCTGCTAACAAACCGATCATGATGAATATAGAAAAATACTTGCGAAAACGCCTCATACGATCGTCCTCCTCTAGTTGTTATTCTGCCAGTTCCAGCTCGAATATCCGTGCGCAATATGCGGCAGGCAGCGCCACCGTAAGCTCTCCCCGCTCCATATCCCAGTACCACTTACTATTGTGCTGCTGCGGATAACTGCAGCGGACATCCGCCTTCTTTCTTTTCAAAAAGCCAATCGGCAGGACGATTTCGGCGTGACCGCTCGCAGCTGGCATCCCCTCTCCTTCGCCCAGCCTCCATACGGCAATATATAGTTTCTGGCCGCAATCGAGCCCGAGACTTAACCAATGATCGCCATAGGCGGGCAAGCCAAGCGGCCAAAAGGGAAGCGAGTACGGAATATTATGCCGGATGCTTTTGTAGTAAGCCAGCCCTTCCTGAATAAGCGCAAAACGCCGGCCCGTAATTGCGGCTAGATGACCGCTCTGATGAATACGCATCAGCATCGCGTTCACCATATTGAAAACAACTTCTTCCTCATCGCCGTCCTGAAGCGGATAGGACCACGCCGCAGATTGCTCGGGCGTTACTGCTGTCGGGGCCGCAGCCGAAATTGCAGCAAATTTTCGATAGTCCGTCTGGTCGCTAATCGACTGTACACTATGTCTGGCGAGCATCGCGTAATCCATCCGCATGCCGCCGCTGCCGCAATTTTCGACAACAAGGTCGGGATATCGGTCGAATAAATTGTCGATCCATGCCAGATATGCCCTGTTATGGCCAAGCAATCCGTCGCCAAAGCTGTCGGCTGCCGTCTCTGTTCCAATCCCGGCATTAATGTTGTAATCCATTTTGATGTAACCTGCTCCATATTCCCGCACGAGCCTGTCAACCACTTCATCCGCGTACTTCACAACTTCTGGATTGCGGTAATCAAGCTGGTATCTGCCATGATCGATGACCCGCTTGCCATGCCGGACAAAAAACCAGTCATCGGGCACCTTATCGGCAATCGGACAGCGCACGCCCATTACTTCCAGCTCCAGCCACAAGCCGGGGATCATGCCTTTGCTGCGGATATAATCGATAATTTCCTGCAAGCCATTGCTGAAGCGCCGTTGTGAGGGCTCCCATAATCCGACCGCGTCCCACCAATCGCCATCAGCGTACCACCCGGCATCGATACAAAAATATTCACAGCCGGCCGCAGCCGCCGCATCAATAAGCGGTAATAGCTTTTCCGTCGTCGGATCAGCAAACAGACAATTCATATAGTCGTTGAAAATAATCTGCAGCTGCACATTGTCTTTATGGCTGCGCCGAATGATGCGGCGATACCGGGTCAGCTCGCCAATACCTTGCTCGAAGCCTCCCTTTACGAAACTAATCGCTACAGGCACAGAAAGGAATGATTCGCCGGGCTCAAGTCTTTTCCACCAATGATGCTCGTTTTCAGCAGGGCCGCTCAGCTGCAGGTAAAGCTGACCCGGAATCGCATCGCTAATTTCCCAATGCCATGAGCCGTTATGCTCAATCTGCCAAGTAAGCGCTGTCTGCGCCGCTATATTTTCATAACAGCCCATAGGCAGATAGCCTGCTGACGACCAGGTGCCAGAGCTGCTGTAAGCCAGCCGTTTCATCGAGAACTGATTGGCCTGTGTCAGTCCAAGCTCAGGCAGCGTGCTCACCCTCCACTGCAGCTCGCCATGCCATGTATTATGGGCAATATGCAGACGGCTTTTTTCCTCCCATGTCCCTTCACCTTGTTTTTCAATACCCGTTAGCGCGAAAGAAGATACATAAGCTAGCGGCAATGGTTCAGAACCGCCATTCTTGACTTCCGTCCAAGCCCGCAGTACCGCAATACCATCATAAAACTGATAATGGACCGTTACAGCTATACCCTTATCCGCCATCGTCAGCTCGAATTTCCGCCCATAACTATTGCGGAAATCGTGATGACGGACATAACGCAAGCGACCGGCCGGCATTGTTCCTGTATACTTGGAACCGTGATGATCGTCCTGATCCTCGCCGGTTGCCTGCAATTCCACAATCCGCCGGCGCTGCCTCGCCTTCTCCTCTCCCAGCTGTTCACCGGTTGCCGGCAATGACGAGCAGTGCAAGAGGCGGACATCGCCATCATTAGCCACTTCGATCTCCATATAAATCCCGTTCTCTTCGATAAGGATCATCTGCTGTTGTGCCATACTTCCTCCTGCGTATATTTAGACTAAACGATCACACTTCACAAAAATGAAATAACAGGATCCCACCAAATCAGCTTGCCGCAGTATTGACCTGGCAGCGCGCTAACGATAAAAGACAGGCGATCCCCTTGCTCGACCCTCACCTGCAGCCGGTGCTCACACTGCTCCTGCCCGCCGCCTACTTCCTGCCATTCCGACTGCAGCGGCCATATTTTTTCGCTGTTATGGCGAATTTGAATCGCGGCCCGCTCCTCCCCGGCCGCTTCGACCAAGCGAATGCCGCTGCCGCTCACGACAATGACCTCTCCTGCCTTCGGAGCCGTCCAGCTCCGCACTGCCTGCTCTCCATGCTTGCCGGAAGCCGCCAAATAGCGGTGCAGGGCGGTGCCCGAGGCCGGATTTAACCAGCCATTGCGCTCGCTGTCATAGGTTAACGGCCGCTGCTGCGCCTCCGGCCGCTCAGCTGCCGCATCTGCCAGCTCTTCATAACGCCACCCGCGCTGCGCATGCTTATCTGAGCTGAAATCAGCCGAACTGATGAATAAATCGTCGCTTCCCCCGTTAATAACGGCCTTCCCGACCTGCACATGCAAGCTGCGCAGCGCCGCATCGTAGAGCCGATGCTCCGGATCCAGCATCCGGTCCATTCCGCTGCCCCAGTCCCCGGCATCGCCGGATGCATAGGAGAATACCAGCATCCCAGCACAATGCGGATCCGCTTTTGTCATCGCATAGAAATGGAGCAGGTTTTCAATCAGCGCTGACGGAGCGCTGTCTTTGGTTTCATTTGTAAATCCCCAGACGATATGCCATACCGCCGCCCCGGCAGGCAGCAGCTGCTTCAATTTCTCATGCAAATAGCCATATAAGAAAAAATCCCATTTTTTATATACATCGTAAGCGCCGTCCGTTATAAACTCGTAATAGCTGCTGCCCGCTGCAGCGATCGGATAGCCGAATGCCTCCGGAGCAAGCTCCAGTGCCGTCAGGCAGGCCATCACTTTTTTATGCGGATATTGCCTCCTGATCATGCGGGTCACATCGCGGAAATCATCCTCGCGTACCCCGTTCCAATAGGGTTCA
The DNA here is from genome assembly GCF_042676285.1 of Paenibacillus sp. GCM10027626. Taxonomy (NCBI): domain Bacteria; kingdom Bacillati; phylum Bacillota; class Bacilli; order Caryophanales; family Paenibacillaceae; genus Paenibacillus; species Paenibacillus sp. GCM10027626. The sequence continues at coordinate 189,664 of NZ_JBHTHC010000010.1, forward strand.
TCAAAATAAAAGCCGAGCAGCAGCTCCTCATACGGCTGCAGCAGCTCCCTGCACTGCATCCAGCGCTGGAGCCAGTCTTCCTGCCGCCGCCCGGATGCAAGGATACTTTGCTGACCGCCGCAGAAGAAGCAATCCGCTACGCTAATGATGAAGCGGCAGCGCCGGGCAGCCAGCCAGTCAAGCATCCGCTTCAGATCATCCGGCTCATGACGGGAGTTGATCAGCATCACATTGCTGTTGCCAAGCTCGGCAAGCGGGGCAAAATGCCAAGGCGTGCCCGAGGGAAAGCCATCCCCATGATAATAGCCAAAATATTGCTGTTGAACGGTCATCATCTGCTCCTTCTAACGATTTTCTTCAATCGCCTTTTTATTCGTTTCATCCCAAATTTGCTTTCCGCCCTTGCTTAGCCATGCATCAACAAAGCTGGTCCAGTCACTGTCCAAATTTTTCGACTTGGCGATCATTTTGACAATCGCTTCCTGCGCCAGGTCCCCTGTCGTCTTGCCAAGCTCCGGCGCCAGAACAGATGGATCTATGAACATCCCGTACAGCGGATCCGGATTCGAATGCTCGATGCCTTCGCGCCCAACCTGCAGCACCTGTTCCTTATTTGGCGTGGTGTCCGGAATAAAGCCCGAGTCCCAGGTGATGAGCGTTTTCAATCTGGCTGTTCCATCCACATCGGTAAGGCTCTTCTGGTTACCGTCCTCGCCCTTCTCAAGCAAGCTAATCAATTTGTCGCCTTCTTTTTTATAATGGACACCCTCGATCCCTGAGCGCATCAGCATAATTCCTTCATCGGAGGCAAGATAATCGAGCAATTCCAGCGCTTTGGCTTGCTTCTCCGGACTGCTCTGATTGTTGATAAACGTGAACAGCCAGTAATTTCCGAATCCGTCAAGCCTTTTCTGTCCGTCTTTGCCGGTCATAATGCCGCCATAGGTGAATAAGGTTTTCGGATCTTTGCCGGGATACGCTTTTTTAAACTTTTCGTAGATTGTGTTGTAGAAGCTTCCGCCATTTTTAAAGATGATGCCTACTTTGCCGGAAATAAATTTCTCAAGCAATTGATCGCCATTGTTGATCATAAATTCCGGATCCATTATTTTTTCGTCATACATTTGCTTCAGGAAAGCAACGGCCTCTTTCATTTCATCCTGAATAATTTCCGGGACCCATTGATCGGAAGCCTTGCGGTAACGGTCCGAGCTTGTGCCAAAGGCATTGAAGATCGGGTAATGCCACCATAAGCCGCCATCTGCTGAGGAATAGCCATACGTATCCGCCTTGTTGTTGCCGTCCGGATCTTTTTCTGTGAACGCCTTGGCTACTTCATAAAACTCATCGATCGTCTTCGGCACCTGTAAGCCCAGCTTATCGAGCCAGTCTTGGCGAACATACATGACATGATCGTTATACACCGGATTATCGACTTCGAAATAAGCGCTTACCGGCAGGCCGTAATGCTTCCCGCCTGTCGCAGCTTTATAAAGATCAAATCGTTTCAGCATTTTATCCAGATTGGGATATTTCGCGGATACATCGCTAAGCGGCAGCAAAAAGCCTTCTTTGATCCAAGTCTGATACTGCTCCATCTTGCTGATGCCGTCGCCGAAAAAGATATCGGCCAGCTCGCCGGACGCAATCATGACATTAAGCTTGTCATTGTAATTGTTATATGGAGAAGACAGCACCTTTAATTTAATATTCAGCTTTTCCTGCAGCACTTTATAGATTGGATCATCATCTGATTTGGCAATTCTTTCACAGTCAAAGCACATGATCGACAATTCAACAGGTGCTTCTTTGGTTACTGCAGATGTGCCGCCTTTGTCCTCCGGTTCCTTTACGTTCTGCTGCGAGCATCCTGCGACTATTGATGCAAATAACGCCGCAGCCGCCAGCCATAATGTCATCCGCTTTATTGTTCTTGGCATTGTGTCCACCCTTTCAATATCTGCTGTAGTCGTACTTGCTAGCCTTTCAAGGAGCCGATCATCACCCCCTTGACGAAATATTTCTGGATAAACGGATAGATCGCCAATATCGGAATGACTGATATGATCACGACAGCCATTTTGATCGAATCGCCCAACAGGTAGCTTTCACTGACATAACCCGTCTGCCTGGTCAGCTCTGTGTTGTTGTCAACGAGTATGTCGCGCAATATGAGGGCGAGAGGCCACATATCCTGATCATTCAAAAACAGCATCGCCGTAAACCAGTTATTCCACTGACCGACTGCGATGAATAACCCGATTGTCGCCAGCACCGGAACCGATAAGGGGAGGATTAATGTAAATAAAATGCGGAAGTAGCCTGCCCCGTCAATCATGGCCGATTCTTCAAGCTCTTTCGGCAAATTATCCATAAATGATTTCATTACAATCATATTATAGGTGCTGATTGCTGCCGGGAGGATCATCACGAGCAAATTATCAATCAATCCCAAATTTTTAATGAGCAAATAATACGGAATAAGCCCGCCGCCAAAAAACATGGTCACAATAATCATAATAATAATCACATTGCGGCCCGGCAGTTCTTTAATGGTTAAGGCGTACGACGTCATCGCGGTAATCAGCAATTGATACAAAGTACCGCCGACTGTGACAAAGACGGAGACGTAGATCCCTTTTAACAGCCCGCCATTGGAAAAAACATATTTATATGCTTCCAGCGATATTGTCTGCGGAAACAGATGAAGACCTGACTGGATCGCTTCATCGTATGACATCACCGATCGCACCAACACATGCCAGAACGGATAGAGCATAACGATCGAGATTATCAGCAGCACGGTATAGTTCGCCAGATCAAACAGCTTCTCGCCTTTGCTTCGGCTGATTTGCATTTGTTCCACACTCCAATTCAATAAATTCCAATGCCGCTGATCCGTTTGGACAATTTGTTCACCGAGAACAGCAGAACAAAGTTAATGACGTTCAAAAACAGTCCGACCGCAGTCGCCATACTGAATTTTCCTTCACCGATGCCTGTACGGTAAATATACGTATCAATCGTATCGCCCACATCATAGACCATCGGGTTATACAGGTTGAATACTTGATCGAATCCGCCCGCCATCATGCTGCCCATCGTCAATATAAGCAAAATGGAGATTGTCGGCGCGATGCCCGGTAAAGTGATATGCCATGTTTGCCGCCACCGGCTCGCCCCGTCCATCACCGATGCTTCATACAACTCCGGCGAGATGCCCGATATCGCAGCGAAATAAATGATTGTGCTCCATCCGACCTCTTTCCAGATGCCGGTCGTAACCAGCAGAGGACGAAACAGATCGCTATTGGTCAAAAAGTCAATTTTTTCGGTGCCGAACCAGACGATCACATTGTTAACGATGCCATCATCGACCGATAAGAGAGCGGTTACAATTCCGGCAATCGTTACCCATGAAATAAAATGAGGCAAATAAATGATCGTCTGTACGGTCCGCTTGAACAAGCGCACCCGCACCTCATTCAGCAGCAGCGCCAAAATAATCGGAGCCGGAAATCCCCAAATGAGCTTCAGGACATTAATGTATACGGTGTTGAACATAACCTCCCAAAACTTATCCAAGCCGAAAATGGTATGAAAATGATCGAGTCCGGTCCAGGGGCTTCCCATAATGCCTTTTGACAGCATATAATCCTTGAAAGCGATTATAATTCCGTACATCGGAAAATAACAAAAGATGATGTAAAACAGCGCCGCCGGAAGCAGCATGGCATAAATGGCTTTGAAGTACCATATGCGATGAAATAGTGTTTTTTTTGTTATAAGCATAACCCGTACCCTCCGCAAGTTGCTCTTAATCTGGCCTCACATTCATTGTACGGATGCCGGCAGCAGAAAAACATGGGGTTTTATGAGGCGTTTTTGTAGTTATGTTAGGCAGAGAGAATATGTCGTATAAAAACACAACAGGCGCCCCCTGTTATCTAAGATAACTTTGGGGCGCCTTAGATCACACAAAAATGAAATTTTATAGTTGCAATAAACCTCTTTGCTTGCGGTAGGCGGCAGGAGAAATCTGTTTATGCTTTTTAAACAACTTGCTGAAATGAAAGTAATCGTCATATCCGACTTTCTCGCTTATTTCATGTACGGTCAGCGCCCCTTCTCTCAGCAGTTCAGCCGCCTTCTCCATCCTCACCCCGACGAGACGGCTCGTAAAGGACTCTCCGGTTTCCTGCTTGAATAACTGGCTTAAATAACTGGCATTCAAATGATATTGCTTCGCGAATTCGCCAATTAACAGTTTGCGCTGATAGCTGCTCTCGATCTCAGCCAGCATCTCTTGAATCATCGTGTTGGAAGAGCTTTTTCTTGGCGGCGGATCGTGCAGCCATTCCCGCTGACGAAGCAGGTCCAGCAGTACATCCAGCCATTCCTGCATACTGGCAAAAGCGACCGCCAGCTCCTGCTCGCTCAGCGCATTGCCGATCGTCATATCAAATTCAGCTGCATGGCTGTCATAGAGTTGCGAGGCTCGCAGCTGCATGGCGGTTTGAATCATGCTGATTCCCTCGACATTAAGGCGGGAAGGCGGCGTGCGCAATTGGCCGGCAATCTCGATGAGCTGCTGCAGATCGGCATCCATAATCCGTTTCATCCGCGCTTCAAACCAGAACCCTGATTGCTTGCTGTAGCATGCAATGCCGCGCTTTCCGGTCACAAACTCGTGGATTGCCATCGTTTCCGCTTGGCGGAAAGCATCGCGCAGCAGCTTCAACCGCTGAGCGGGTCTGCTTACTCCGATCTGTACGTGATGTTCAGCTGCCTGCTCCCGTAACGAATAAAGGAGGCGACGCAGTCTGGGCACGGAAAACGGCATGCCATTGTTATTATTTATAATACAGGCCCATTTCCGGCTGCCGAGCCGAACGGCAAGCAATGATAGCTCCGTCCAGCGAGACTGCAATTTGCCCAGCTGTTCGGCGACACAGGTATCCGCCCCTTCCTGCGTTCTAATGATAACAATGCGATAATCGATATGGTCCAGCTTCAAGCCGCATGCTTCCAGCTTGCGCCGAATGTCCGTTTCGGCAAGCCGTTGTTCCAGCAGCTCGACAAAGCTTCGGCTTCTCTCCCATTCAGCGGCAGCAAGTTCTTTCACCTGCTGTTCGGCCAGGCGCGCTGCCACCCGCTGCAGCGTCGCGATCAGCTCCGCCTTTTTTACCGGCTTCAAAATATAATCAAAGGCGCCCAGCTTTATCGCCTCCTGTGCATAGCCGAAATCATCATATGCGCTAATAAATACCGTCACTGCAGCCGGCTGCAGCTTGCGGCTAATATGGCGTAACAGCGCCAGCCCGTCCATGCCCGGCATGCGAATATCGCTTATAATGACGTCAGGCTTCAACGACTGGGCAATTACTTCCGCCTCTGTACCTGAGAAGGCCTCTCCCGCAATGCGGAATCCATGCTGCTCCCAATCAATGAGCCTGCGCAGATCCTTCAAGATCCATTGTTCATCATCCACTAGCAGGACGGTGTACATCGCCAATTCCTTCTTTCTCATGAGGTATTGCCATTATGATGGCTGTTCCTGCATTTTCCCAGCTTTTAATAGACAAGCCAGCCTGCTCCCCATAATACAATTTCAGCCGCTTGTTAATATTGCCGAGGCCGATACTCCGTTTATCGTGCGCGAGCCCGACCATATCATAAGAGGCAGCCAGCGCTGCATTGATAGCCGCAACCTTTTGCCTGCTCATCCCCCTGCCATTATCGAGCACACAAATATAAACCGTGTTTCCTTTAGAGGCCGCATCAACTTTAATGATTCCTCTACCTGATTTTTGCTCCACACCGTGAAAAATCGCATTTTCCACTAGCGGCTGAATAAGCAACTTCAAAATTTTGCATGGATGCAGTTGTTGTTCAACATGAATAATCATTTTGATTCGCGAACCGAAGCGGGCTTTCTGGATCTGCAGATAACTTTCCAAATACTGTAACTCATCAGCAACCGTAACAAACTCTTCATCACGGGCGCAATAGCGGAAATAATCGACCAAATGGTCAATCACCCCGGCCGCCTCATCTGTTGAATTCGACAGCGTCATCCCCCGCAAAGTATGCAGCGTATTATACAAAAAATGGGCGTTGATTTGCGATTGCAAATTGTTCAGCTCAAATTGCTTTTTTTCCAGCTCGGTCTCAAATAACGCTTGCTGCATAGCCGCCTGCCGGCTCGTTAACTCGCCAAGCTCCTTCATCATTTTATTAAAGTGGACCGCCATCCGCGTAATTTCATTCTTCTCGGAAAATCGCACCTTGGAGTTCAGATCGCCGGAAGCCGCTTGAGCGAAGGCATCGATCAATTTATTGATCGGCCGCGTAATGACAATATTGAAAAACAGCGTAATAAACACAACGGCAATAAATACAATAGCGACAATAACTGTCATGTAAGATTTGAAAACATCGCTCTGGGCAAAAAGACGATCCGCCTGAATGTCCGCCACTAATTTCCACCCGGCCTTGTTAACAGAACTGACCTTTATCAGATGCGATACGCCATCGATCATTACGAGCGGCTCGCGCTCTTGCGAGTCCGCAGCACCGCCGCGGAAATAATCCGCCTGCAAAAACTTCCTGTTCATTTGCTCATTCGTTGAAACGATAACCCGATTTTCGCCATCTACAATATAAATTTCCGCATCCTGCAGTTGGCTGTCTCCAATAATACTGCTCAATCTGCTGCTATCCAGAAGAAGTACGCCGACACCCATCTGCTGCAAATAATTGGATTCAATCACCGTCTTCACACGCCGCATCGCCAAATAGACATCATCCTTACCATCACTGCGAATAATCGGGCCGAAAAGATGAAGCTCGCCAATGCGCATCGATTTGTTCTGCACAAATTGCTTGATAATAGGATCGATCTCCTTGCGCAGCGAGAATGAAGAAGTATTGTAAACGCTTCCGTTTTGATCAACCCAATAGATGCCCTGAATCGATTGATTGGTCTCCAAATAAGCGTTCAGATGATTTTGAATACGGGTGAATTTGACCCAGTTCGCCTCATCCGCCTGATGGATGCTTTGCAAGCTTTTACTCAGAAAGACCGACTTGGAAATCGCATTAATTTCATCGAAATATTCCTCGATGCGGCTATTTACTTGAGTGAACAATATATCCACCGAATTAGACATGCTTTGTTTGGTATTGTGATAGTTGATGCTGTAAGCTATTACACCGACAAGTACAAGCGGAACGACCGAAATGAGCACATTGAACAGTACCATCTGAATTCTTAACTTATAACGTACAAAGACCGCCCCCTTGCCTGAAATTGGATGTACACCCAGAAACTGCTCGAAGGAGCTAAGGAGTTAGCCCCTTTTTGCTCCTTATTGCTTTCCACCTATTATAACGTTTCTGCATTATGATACAATCCAACAATCTCAATAACTTCCACTTCAGCGATCCGTTTTGGCCCTTCCATCATGAAGCCGGTAACGCCGGGTTTCATTTTTGCCAAATGAACCTCTCTTCTCATTTCCGGAAACAAAATCCACATCGTTGCCGTACCGGCAGGCGGGACCGGATAAGAACGATCGCGAATGACCTTTCCCGCCGCTTCCTCAAACTCAGGATGGATTGCATAGATTCTATCCATACCGGCATCATCTCCGGCATAAGCGAAATCACAGCGCAAGCCCTGATAAACCGGTGTTTTTCTGCCGCCCTCCTCCGCACTGTAAATCCGGTACTTCACTCTGAAGTCAGGCTGATGCTTTCTCACTTCAGCATACGGTATCCACATTTCACACTCCTCCTCCAGCTTGATCACTAATACAATACCCCTGCTCCAGCTCAATCTCACGAAAACCGGCCATAGCTGCAGCTTCATACCCGATGCTAGCGGTGCTGGCCATAAGCAGCATATTCCGCCTCCCCTCGGCTGGAAGTGCAAAAGCTTTCGCAAATGGAAAAGCGGCAAGCAGCGTTGTATAAATCGCAGCAATTAACGGATCATGCGCCGACCTGCCGAAGAGATTCAAAATGATCGCTCCTCCCGGCGCAAGCTTTTGCGCTGACATCCGGAAAAACTCCTTAGTTACAAGATGGAGCGGCGTGCCTGCGCTCGTAAAAGCATCTACCACAACAAAATCAAATTGCCCATCCGCTTCCTGTGTAAGCCGCTCTCGCCCATCGCCTATAACAACATTATTGTGACGATAGTGGAAATACGCTTTACTTAAAGCGGCTACTTGTTCATCAAGCTCGGCAACAATGAACCGCTTTTCTTCATAATTACGCGCAATCGTGCCAATGCCATGGCCGATCATAAAAGCTTTGGCAAAAAAAGGGCGATTATAGTCCAGCAAATGAATGATCGCCCGCGGGTATTCCAGCACAATCCGCTCTGGACAGCGCACATTAAGCGCTCCCTGAATTGCATCTGCAGAAAATTGTAAAAACCGATATTTTCCTAGTTTTCCATCCATCTGATTTGCCTCGTAAACGGTCAATTCCTGATAAGTGCTCGTAATCTTCACGATTTGATGCAAGATGAATACTCCTTTTTTGAAATATGTATAAAAAGAGGTCTTTCCCTTCAATCATGGGGAAAAACCTCTTTTAAATCAAGCAGCTACGTCGCGCTTGTTGAAGATATACCACGTCAGGGCGATAAACACGACATAATAGCCGCCCAGCACGCCAAGCGAGAAGCCTAATGAATGCTCGCCCGGCGGCACTTCGCTGATAAATTTCGTCAAATTCAAATGCAGGAACAGGAGATAGTCCACCCATTCGTACTTGAGGAATGACAAAATTCCGGCGACCGTATTTCCGGCAAGCAGCATAAACAAGGAAAGCCCGATCGCCAGCCCGCCGCTGCGGAAGACCGTAGACAGCATGAACGCCATCGTCACAACAACAATCAGGCTAATAAACTGGTACATATAGTACAGCATCATATAAGCTAACGGCGGAATATCCCGCTGTACTCCGAACACCTCGCTGACGACCCCTGCACTGCTGTCATTGCCGAACAGCAGCATATTAAGCAATAGGGTCAAAACAAATAGTAAAATCGCTTGTACAACGGCAAACAGCAACAGCGATATATATTTGGACAGCAAAATTTTCGAACGGCTCCATGGGCGAATCAGCAGCAGCTTAATGGTCCCTGAAGTAAACTCGCCAGCTACGCTGTCAGCGGAAACGACTACTGTGAAAATGGTTATGAACGAGAACAATATGGAAGATTCAATGTTCATCATCAACCAATTGTTCAGATCCTCTCCACCGACAAACTTGGCGATAATCGAAATCCCCAGTACGAGAGCAGCCAATATGGAGAGCATGACCCATGTCCGCGCACGGCGGTAAATCTTCATATTTTCATTGCCAACCAATTGCAGAAAATCAAACATTCGGCGTCCCTCCCGTCATTTCGAGGAACTGATCTTCCAACGATTTACCCTGCACTTTAATGCCGTAAACTTTAATCCCGCCATGCACAAGCGCTGCATTAATCGCGGCTACCGTTTCGCGGTCAGCCTCTACTGCCACCGCCTCGCCATCGCGCTGTATGGAGTAGTTCTCCGCAAGCAGACGAATCGCCTCCTCATGTTTGTCCACATCAAACAATACACGAGCTGCCGCGGTTTCCTTCGTCCCCTCCGTATGAATCGGGCGCACATCAATCAGCTTGCCGCTCTGAATAATCGCAACCCGGTCGCACATGAGCTCCATCTCGGACAAGAGATGGCTGGAGACAAATATAGTAATGCCTTCCTCGCGCGTCAATTTGCGCAAATAATCGCGTAATTCACGAATCCCCGCCGGGTCCAGACCATTCGTAGGCTCGTCCAAAATAAGCAGCGACGGCTTATGCATAATCGCTTGCGCGACACCAAGCCGTTGACGCATGCCGAGCGAGTATGTCTTCACTTTATCGTGGATGCGTTCGCGCAGGCCGACCAGTTCGACAACCTCATCGATGCGCTGTCTTGATATGCCGGGCACCATACGTGAGAAATGCAGCAAATTTTGATAGCCAGTCAAATATTTGTACATTTCAGGATTTTCGACAATAGCCCCTACATGACGGATCGCCTGCTCGAATTGTTTGCGGATGCTGTGCCCCCGAATGATGACATCTCCGTCCGTTAGCTTCATAAGACCGACCATCATCCGGATGGTAGTCGTCTTGCCAGAGCCGTTGGGACCTAGAAAGCCAAATACTTCGGCTTTCGGAAGATCAAGCGTAAGGTGATCAATAATAGTTCGCTTGCCGATTACTTTGGTCACATTTTGCAATCGAACTACAGGTTCGCTGTGCAGCTCCATTATTTACCTCCCTGTTTCATTTCTATATAGGCTTCTTATCAATCTTATCAATTATACAGAAACAAGGAAACAGATGGTAGCTGCTTTAAAAGAATTTTAAGTTCCAGTTGGCCTACAGCGAAACTGCAAGCGGCCATGCTTCTGCAGACGAATACATGGAAGTGTCAGGATTGAAGCCGGAGTTCCCTTCCTTTTTCTTGGGAAGCAGCTCTGTCCGCGCACTCGCCAGCTCAGAAAAATCTTTATCCATTAATGTCTGAGCGCAATGCCCGCAACAACCGAGCGGATGTATAATACGATAAAAACCGGTACGAAACACAATATGCGCCTGCTCGAAACTTAATAATTGAAAGCAGCATACGCAACAAAAACGCTCCTTCTCCTTCTGCATTGCGACTCCCTCCTTTAAAACCGATTGCAATACTATCTGTATCGGTAAAACCAAAGAATGATACGTAACGTATCAAAATCAATTTTTAGCCTATGATAAATTTAACTTGTTGTCAACAACTTAGGGTGCCGTACAAGAAAGCCCCCGCTTCCTGTACGGCACCTCCCCCTTATTGTTTGCTAACTCTCATTTTTGGGCCGGTATGCTCCCTATTGCAGAATCAGCTCCCGCATCGGAGAAGGACCAAAGCAACCCATGGCGTCCGTCAGCCTCGGCGACAAAGCAGGGCTGTACCCATTGAAACACGCCGTACTGGCCGCGAAAACTTAAGGTCACCTCGACCTGCACGACATTTGACAGCTCTTCCGACTGGTCGTCCATCTTCCAGCTTGCCAGTTGTTTCTCCTCTCCGATTGTAAAATCAAACGTCTTGACCCCAATATCCTGCATCATGAGCCGGGCACGCATTTGAATATACCCCGCTTTATCGAATCGTTCCTGCATAAGCGGATGAAACAGTTCCCACGAGCTCCCAAAATCGCCAGACTGCTCGGCTGCATAAAACTGCCTTACAACAGAAATTGCCTGCTGTCCTTCTTCCGGCACTGCGGCGGCAAAAAAATCGCTATTGTTCATCCAGGTCATTCCGAGCACAGCAAGTACAAGCAGCAAAATCGCCACCCAGCCGACCGATAACTTACGGCGGCGTCTAATTCGTACCATCTATGCGCCCCCTTGTCCATAACAGCTATTACACCATATGTATAAAATCGAGGTTTTAGACGCATTCTATTATTAGATACAAAACGTAGCGGAAATTGTCTTTAAACCGGCGATACACAACGTAACATCCCGGCTCTTTTTCATTTTCCAGTAAAAAATGCGACATTTTGTTTCATCGAATGCAATCGAAAGCGTTTCGTATTAATATGAAGAATGTAATCGCTATTTAGGAGGCTTTATATGAACATGGGTAGCCGCATTGCGAAGTTAAGGGAGGATCGGGGGTGGACTCAGGAACAAACAGCCGCATCTCTTGGTATTTCTCGCGCTGCTTTGTCCCATTATGAGAAAAACCGCAGAGAGCCGGATTCCGCGACATTATCCAAATTCGCCGACCTATTCCATGTCTCTGTCGATTACCTAGTCGGTCGCAAAATAGCTTCACCAGCCGGTGACCCTATTTATGTACTTGTAGACCAACTGGAATTATCTGATGAACAATCGCTCAAAAAATTTAGACTCACGATAGACGGCAGACAGCTAACGCTTGAAGAAGTAAGACGATTCATTGCTTTTGTCCGTGCCGAAAGAATGATGGAATAGCATACCCTGTCGAGTAACAACTACTAACCGCAAACGGTGTCGAATCACCTCCTTGGCTTATCGACTATTATACCTAACCCACCATGCAAATACTGTCGAAGACTGCTGGCCGTTCGTGTCCTATTTTGTCGTCTTCGGTCTTTCTTCCATTTTATTCCCCAAAAGCCCTGGCGTTTCATGTATAATGACTACTGTTACTATACTTGAACAAAAGGGAGTGGAATTATTGTCTGGCAAAACCACTAAAAAGCGGCTGGCCGCCGCTTCACTATCTGCTTTTTTGTTAACGGGCGCTTTAATCCCTGCCGGTGCATTCGCAGCCGCCCAGGAGGGCTCGCAGCCTGCTATTTCCGCCGAAAGCGCTGAAGTGAACAAGACGGCAGCAGCCGCTGCCCATAACGCCGCTAATCCGTTTCGTATCGTGGCGATCGGCGATTCGATTACAGTGGGCTATGAGCTTGGCATGAATGAAAAGACTGTTCCATACGGCTATGCTGACCGTTTGTACGAGCAAGCGCTTTATTACAGTGCAGCGGAAATACAAAATTTCGGCATACTCGGCCTCAAATCTTCCGGCTTGCAAAATTGGCTGGCCGCAGCGGAGAATAATCAGTCCATCACTCCTGACGAAGTACAGCAAGGCATTACTAAATACCCAAACGCAGCTGAAACGATCGGCAAAACGCAAGGGCTGCACAAAGCGATCCAAGAGGCCGATCTTATTGCGATGACAATCGGCGGCAACGATTTTCTCTCTCTTTTCGACGAAATGGGGGAGCGCACGTTTAGCTCCGAGGAGCTAACGTCTGTTTTGACCGAAAGATTAGAAGGCTACATATCTTCTCTGCACGAAGCGCTGCTTTCGATCGCGGCGATTAATCCCAATGCCGGCATCGTCCTAACCGACCAGTATTTGCCGATTCCTAAACCTTCCGCACTGATCAAAGTATTTTCCGATGAGCAATATGCCGTCTTAAAAGCCGGAGTCACTCAGCTCAGCGATAAAGTAACCGAATTAGTCGACAGCTTGGCCAAAGAGGGACTCGATGTGCGCGTTGCCAACATTTCCAACTCATTTGCCGGCAATGAGCTTTTATACACCTCGATTATGAAAAAGGACAGCCATCCTAGTCAGGCCGGCTATGAAGCGATCGGTGAAGCCTTCGCCGCCGCCATTTGGGGCAGCTCCCGCAAGCCGGCCGCATTGGCGGCAGACGTGCCGCTGCGCGTTGTCGTCAATGGGAAGGATGTCAACGGGACGAATAAGCCCATAGTCAAAAACGGCACAACGTTCTTGCCGATGCGCGACATTGCGGGCGTGCTTGGCGCGAATTTAAAATGGGACAATAAATCGCAAACTGCAACCATTATCGCCGGCGACAAGACGGTCGCCTTCACAATCGGCGCCAAAACAATGAAAGTGAACGGCCAATCCGTACCGCTGGAGACACCTGCCTATCTGGAGAAGACCGGCAAAAATGCCGCGACCTATTTGCCGCTTGCCGCATTATCTCGCGGCCTTGACTATCAGGTTATTTATCGCAGCTCGATCAAAACGGCCTTTATCAATTCATAAGAACAGAAAAGAAACCGTTTCTTTGGGGCCATGACGGCGCTTGCGCCTTCATGCTTACCAAGAAACGGTTTCGTTGTTTATTTTGCCCGCAATCCATCCTGCAGCAAAGCCGAAACATAGCTCGCTATCGCTTCTTTGCTTGGAGGGTCGCTATGAACCGGCCATTCCGTCGATAGAGCAACATAGATTTTCAGCATAATGACCGCTGTCATCGTCGGGTCTACCTGGCGGAGCTCCCGCTTCTCGATCGCAGCCACCACTTGCTCGCGCAAAAACGACAATATCGTCTGCTCCAGCCGCTCTATTCCGGCTCTGGCTGCCGGCGTGCCGACATCGCGCACCTCCTGCGACAATTTGACGATGAGTTCATGCTTTTCGCTGAATTGCAGCAGCTCGTGCAAGGCTGTGGTCAAATTGGCAAAGAAAGTCCGCTCAGGATCGATGCTTCTTTGGGCAATCCAGCGCAATTCACCGATCAACTGATCCATAATTTCATCAAACAGCTCTTCTTTCGTCGTAAAGAATGTATAGATCGTCCCTTTGCCGACCGATGCAATCTTCGATACGAGCTCCATCGTAGTCGCCTTATAACCGAACATTGTGAACGATTGCGAGGCCGCTTCTACAATTTGCTGCCTGCGGTCAACTGATTTCCTCGTCCGTTCCGCCATTCCCTCTGCCACTCCCGACCATAACTAAAATTTATAATCCTTCTCCAGCGTTTGCAGCTGCCGCAAAGCCATTCCTGTCCAGCGATGCATGCGATCAAGCGCGGCTAACTCCTTGTGCAAGGCTTGCTTCAATGACTCCTTATAATCCGGGATTTCCCCTGCATATGGCTCAATGTCGCGGAAAGGAATGTTAGTCTTCTCCGTGTAGGACAGCGCCCGCCGCTCATGAAAAAACGGCACGTCCGGCTCGTACGGGTGATGCAGATCTCCTTGGTCGGGATGCTTCCTTACCGCCAATATTTTCACTAAGGCGCGCGCATTGCTAAGCTCCAGCACTTCAGCTATGTATTCCCCAGTCTTATTGTGTACAATGACCTTTTCACCCGGCTCGGGCTGATATTTGCCATGATGACTTCTTTCCATTTCCTTCACACTCCTCACCCATCCTTCTCCCATTAGAATAAAGAATTTAATCTTCAATCGCAAGCAAGCCCAGCGCTTTGACATTTTATTGCGCAATACAGAACTTTTTTCCACTCTGTCTCGTCTGAATATTGCAGCCGCCAAAGCTGCGCCGTTATTGGGATTCCCCAAGTTTCAGTACGGTCTTTAACTAAATTTTATGGACGGTTCCCCTGAAAGTGAGCCAATAGTGACATTTGAAACCTTGTTTTAAGTGTTTTCTCATCGTAATATGGTAGTAGAGACAAGCGCGGGATTTTGAAGACTTCGGCAGAAGTTGTCCTATAAAATGAAGCAGGTGAGATAAATGCGCAAAAAACGAGTGCTGTTGCTTTCGGAAGGATTCGGTTCCGGCCATACCCAGGCAGCATATGCGCTGGCCGTCGGTCTTCGCGAGCTGGATCCGAGCGTAAGAACGCGTGTGATCGAGCTTGGCAAATTTCTTAACCCGGTGCTGGGCCCGATGATTATGAACGCTTACCGCAAGACGGTTAGCAAGCAACCAAAGCTTGTCGGCATGGTTTATCGCAGGCAGTATAAGAAATCGCTAAACCGGCTGACCCAGCTAGCGCTGCACCGGTTATTTTATACGCACACCTCGCAGGTCATTGCACAGCTCAAGCCTGACCTGATCGTCTGTACCCATCCAATGCCCAATGCCGTTGTATCGCGGCTCAAGCGGCTCGGCCTTGATGTGCCGCTTTATACGCTGATTACCGATTATGACGCGCATGGCACTTGGACGAGTCCGGAAGTGAACAAATATTTAGTTTCCACACCTGTCGTGAAAAAGAAATTGACCGACAGAGGCATTCCTGACAGCCGGATCGAGGTGACGGGCATCCCCGTTCATCCGAACTTCTGGAAGGAGCATGACCGGTCCGAAATCCAGAAGCAATTCGATCTGAAATCGATGCCTACCGTATTGATAATGGGCGGCGGCTGGGGAATAATGTATAGCGATAATTTGCTGGATTACATGACACGCTGGCGGGAGCAAATCCAGCTCATTTACTGTGTCGGCAACAACGAGCGCTCCCGCGAGAAGCTGCTGGCCGATCCGAATTACCAGCATCCTAATATCCGGGTTATCGGATTTACGAAGGAAATCAGCAAATTGATGGATGCTTCCGATTTGCTTGTCACCAAGCCTGGAGGCATGACCTGTACCGAAGGACTAAGCAAAGGCATCCCTATGCTCTTCTATGAGCCGATCCCGGGTCAAGAGGAAGAGAATTGCGAGCACTTTGTACAAAGCGGCTTCGGCGAGATGCTGACCTCTACCGCCATCATTGACAAATGGTTCTCTATTATCCAAGAGCCTTACGCTTCGGTTCAGTATAGACGCGATCTTATGATCAAGCGCAATCAGCAGTACAATCCAACCCAATGTTCTCGTGCCGTCCTGCAGCTGATGCAGTGACGGCTTTTCCCCTTTTTGTTGAATAGCTCCTTGCACTTATGGCAACGTTACGAAGTAGTTTCTATTTCGGAGGTGCACCAATGGATAGTAAGGCGAAGGACGGAAAAACGATTATTGTGCGGGTCGAGCTTGATCCCGAGCGCGCCCCTTTTGGCAGTGCTGCTACTGCCATTGAACAGGCGGGCGGCGATATTATCGCCATCGATGTGATTCAAACGGGCAAGGGCGGAGTGACCATTCGCGATTTGACCATCAAAATTGCCGAAGCTGCCGCGGCAGACCGTATCGCCCAAGCGCTTGGCACCCTTGCAGGCGTTCGCTTGATCAACATTTCCGACCGCACCTTTCTCCTTCATCTCGGCGGTAAAATTACAATTCAGCCCAAAACCCCCATCCAAAACCGTGATGACCTTTCTCGTGTCTATACCCCTGAGGTCGCCCGTGTCTGCGAGGCAATCTATGAGGATCCGGCCAAAGCCTTCACCTTAACAATTAAACGGGGAACCGTCGCCGTCGTCTCTGACGGCAGCGCTGTGCTGGGGCTCGGAAACATCGGGCCATATGCCGCGATGCCGGTGATGGAAGGCAAAGCGATGCTATTCAAGCAGTTTGCCGATATTGACGCTTTCCCAATCTGTCTGGATACACAGGATACCGAACAAATTATCGCGATTGTAAAAGCGATCGCACCCCCATTTGGCGGCATTAATCTGGAGGATATTTCCTCGCCGCGCTGCTTTGAAATCGAACACCGGCTGCAGCAGGAGCTCGATATTCCGATTTTTCATGACGACCAGCACGGCACAGCCGTCGTGATATACGCCGGGCTGCTCAATGCGCTGCGGCTTACCGGACGCAGTCTTGCCGAGGCGCGGATCGTCATATGCGGCATCGGAGCAGCGGGCACTGCCTGCACAAAAATGCTGCTGGCTGGCGGCGCAAAGCATATCGTCGGCGTCGATCGCCAGGGCATTCTGCATTCTGGGATGACTTATACGAATGCTATATGGCAATGGTATGCGGAGCACACCAATCCGGAAGGGCTTCAGGGCGGCCTGGCGGAAGCGCTGAGGGACGCTGATGTCTTTATCGGACTATCTGCCGGGGGAGTGCTGAAGCGCAGCCATATTGAAGCTATGGCGGCCCGGCCGATCGTCTTTGCTATGGCCAATCCCGAGCCGGAAATTCGTCCCGAAGAAGCTGAGGATCTCGTCGCAGTCTTCGCTACCGGGCGTTCCGATTATCCGAACCAGATCAACAATGTGCTCTGTTTTCCCGGCATCTTCCGCGGCGCCCTTGATTGCCGGGCAAGCCGCATCACAGAACGGATGAAACTGGCCGCCGCCGAAGCGATTGCCGGTGTGATCAGCCAGGAGGAATTGAGTCCATATTACATTATTCCAAGTGTGTTCAATCAGCGGATCGTCGAGGAAGTCAGGAAGCGCGTCGTGCAAGCGGCGATCGAAAGCGGCGTCGCCCGCCGCCAGCCGCGGGAATAACGTTTCGCGGACAAGGCCGGCACTTGCCCCAAGAGGGGTGTGCTTCACGCTTCTAGCGGACAACTGGAGGTCATGCGGGCCTACGATCCGCTATATTGTCAAACCTGGTTCATTCGGAGGTTTCGCGGACACACGATCCGTTATTTGCTGATTTTGCCTAGTTTTCGCGTCGTTTTGAAGCAAATAACGGAACCACGGTCCGCAAACACGCCAATTAGCTGTTTTGTTCACAGATAACGGATCCACGGTCCGCTCAGGGCCGCTTCGTTCATGATCAACGAAATCTAACGGATGTCACGGCCGCTATTTTCAAAAATTCGACCGATTTGAAATTGTAACGGAACTGTGCGACGCTATTTGGTGATCAGGAGTACGATTTCGGCCAAAAACGTCCCATTAAGATCGCTCATTTCCGTCTTAGATTTCAAAAAGGAAGGTAATTGGCGAAATAACGGCTGTAGCTTCCGTTAGAGGAAACCGCTTTGCCGGTCACCCACTTTCAGAGCTTTAGCCCCCTGAACTCCGGCGGATTAGAAGAAAAAACTTGGTGATAGTGCTGCAAAGGACGCCGTCAGGCGTTTTTCTTATGTGCTAAAGCAAAGGATGGAGCAGAAAGTTTAGTTCTGCTCCATCCTTTGCTGAAAAATTCGTTTTACAGAGCGCTGCCGCCGAACATAAAGCGATATTCCCAGTGCTTTCCGGCGATGGAATCAATCCGGACACCGCCAGAGTCCTTCGAGTATGTATGAATAATTTGGCCGTCGCCGAGGTAGATGCCGACATGTGTAATCGTCGCCTTCGACTTGTTTACACCGTTATAGGAAGTTGCACTCGTGCCTTTGTATGACATAAAGAACATCAAGTCGCCGCGCTTCAAATTCCGCCAATTGGTTTGAATGCCGCCCTTCTTTTTCACATAATCCCCTTGCTGGCGCGAATCGGAAGGCAATGTAATTCCCGCCCCGTCTATGAAGGCTCTTCGTACAAAATCAGAGCAGTCAAACGTTTTCGTTGAATTTCGGTCTGAACCATATTCGTAAGGGGTGCCTAAATATTTGTGTCCCGCCTTTATAATCGCTTCAATTTTTGAACTGCTGTTTACTGGCGGCTTAACATTTCCATTGCCCGCATTGCCGTTTGAGCCGCTGCCGCCGGGTGAAGTATTACCATTGTTCACTTTGATATACTTCGCATCGCTGCTCACATACCCGCGTACGCCGTTAGCATCCGCAATCTCGTACCAATAGGAGTTCGGCTGTCCGAGGATGGTTACTGCTTCCCCTTTGGACAAATAGCGGATTCTTGCTCCGCTCACAGAAGCCGACTTACGGAACGATACCGACGATACGGCTGTCGCATTGGCGGAGTTACCCGGCTTTGCTGGAGCAACCTCGGTTATATTCCCTCCTACTGTTATATATTTATCGCTTGTTGAGACATAACCTGTTTGTCCATTCTGGTCCTGCACCTGATACCAATACGAATTGACTTCCTTTAATACTGTTACATCCTCGCCTTTGGACAAATAACGCATCACCTTGGAATCTGTAGACGGTCCTTCGCGGAAACTGACCGAAGCCTTGATCTCCCCCGTTTGCTGCGCAGCCTCCGTAATAGCCGGTAAAGAAATGGATGCTGCCAGGATTGATGCGAGCGTCATTGCCATAAGCTTGTTTTTCATGCTGTAACCTCCATTGATGTGGTCAGGATCGGTATCCCATTTTGTCGACAGAGGATGGATGTTTGCCGGGGCTACCTTTCCATATGTCATTGTAGAGATTAAGCTGGCCGAAAACCTATCGAACTCCCGTCCCAATTTCCTTGCCAACAATTAGTTATATGGTACTGATGGGAGCTGGTGTTCCCATTCCAAAAAGCGTCTTCCCTGCCATTCACAACTTTATGGAACCATTGGCATATCTTGCTTTGGGTACCCTTTCATTCCCTATCAAAAATATCCCAATAGCGGGACTAATGTCCTATCCAATATCTGCCGGAGCATAGTGGAGGTAATTTGTACCATTGACAAGCAAAAAGCCCTCCGTACCGCTTTGCAGCGGCACGAAGGGCTCCGTCTCTTCCAAGCTATGGTCTTTCCGGCTGGTGTGCGCCGTCCTGTTCGTTTGCGGAATTCAAGTCGCTTCCGCAGGACAAGCAAAATTTCGAATTCAGTTCATTTTCGGCCATGCAGTTGCTGCAGATGACGCGAATTTCGCCAAAAGTCGTATCTGTCTTCACTTCCTCAGTCAGCTGAGCGCCGCAATCCGGGCAAAAACGTGCATCCAGCGGTACAACCTTGCCACAGGAGCAGCTTTTTTCGAAGCGAATATTTTTGATTCGCTCCTCAAGCATTTGAATTTCAACCTGAAGCTCATCCAGCTCCTTTAAGAAGCCTGCCACCTCAGCCTCGGACTCATCGCTTCCGCCGGCCTGATGGGCACGATACACCGATTCGCCGATATTCAAATACAAGTCGTCCATTTCCTTTTCCTTGCTGGATATTTGCGATTTCAACTTTGTAATTTCGACAGTTTGCTGCGCTTTCTTGGCAGCATCCGACGCGCTTTGCTTTACTTTATCAAAAAAGGACATGAGATCGACTCCTTCGCATCTGATAATTCTTCAAATTTGCTTATATTTTACCACAAACCAACCGCTAAAAGCACGCGGCCTAAGACGGGGTTTTTGCCAGCAAAAAGAACCTCGACGCGGCATACCTTCCGTACGTCCAGGTTCTTTTTGCTCATTATAACCGCCTACTGCTCGGCCGGATACATTTTCGCGCGGAGCTCGCGGATTTCCGCGTTCTCCAAATATTCGTCATAAGTCATCATGCGATCGATGATGCCATTTGGTGTAATCTCGATAATCCGGTTGGCAATCGTCTGCACGAACTGATGGTCATGCGAGGTGAAGATTAATGTACCGTCAAAATCGATCAAGCCATTGTTGAGCGCTGTAATCGACTCCAAATCAAGATGGTTCGTCGGTTCATCCATGAGCAGAACGTTGGAACCGGACAGCATCATCTTCGACAGCATACAGCGCACCTTCTCGCCGCCGGACAGCACGCTCGCTTTCTTCAATGCTTCATCGCCAGAGAAGAGCATGCGGCCGAGGAAGCCGCGGATAAACGACTCATCCTGGTCCTTGGAATATTGGCGCAGCCAATCTACCAGCGTCATTTCCACCCCGTCGAAGTATGCGGAGTTGTCTTTTGGGAAATAGGCTTGCGTTGTCGTAACGCCCCATTGATAAGTGCCGCTATCCGCCTCCGTTTCCCCCGTCAGGATTTGGAACAGGGCCGTCTTCGGCAATGTATTCGGGCCTACGAGCGCAATTTTATCGCCTTTATTGACGGTCAGCGTCAAATTGTCAATCAGTTTTTCGCCTTCGACCGTTTTAACCAAGCCTTCAATCAGCAGCAATTGCTTGCCTGCCTCGCGCTCCGGCTTAAAGTGAATAAACGGATATTTCCGGTTAGATGGGCGAATGTCATCAAGCGAAATTTTATCCAGCAATTTCTTACGGGAGGTCGCCTGCTTCGCTTTCGACTTGTTCGCGCTAAAGCGTTGAATAAACGCTTGCAATTCTTTAATCTTATCTTCCTTCTTCTTGTTCTGGTCGCGCATCAGCTGCAAAGCGAGCTGGCTCGACTCATACCAGAAGTCATAGTTGCCGACATACATTTGGATTTTGCCAAAGTCGATATCGGCAATATGCGTACAAACCTGGTTCAGGAAGTGACGGTCATGGGATACGACAATAACCGTGCCTTCATAGCCGGTCAGGAAATTTTCCAGCCATTCGATCGACTGCATATCCAGATGGTTCGTAGGCTCGTCAAGCAGCAAAATATTCGGACTGCCGAACAGCGCTTGCGCCAGCAATACGCGTACCTTCTCATTGCCGGTCAGCTCAGCCATCTTCTTATCATGCAATTCCGGAGGGATGCCCAGGCCGTTCAGCATGCCAGCCGCTTCCGACTCAGCTTCCCAGCCGTTCATCTCGGCAAATTCTGCTTCCAGCTCACCGGCGCGCATGCCATCCTCGTCGCTAAAGTCTGCCTTCATATAGATGGCATCCTTCTCTTTCATGACATCATAGAGCTTCTTGTGCCCCATAATGACCGTTTCCAGCACTTGAAAATCGTCATATTCGTAATGGTTCTGCTTCAATACGGCCAGCCGCTCGCCTGGTGTAATATGCACTTCACCGTTCGTCTGCTCTACTTCGCCGGATAAAATCTTCAGAAAGGTCGATTTGCCGGCGCCATTCGCACCAATCAGACCGTAGCAGTTGCCTGGTGTAAATTTAATATTTACATCTTCAAATAACGCGCGCTTCCCATAACGAAGCGTCACGCCGCTTGTACTAATCATTGTGCGTAATCCCGTCCTTCTCAAATTATCGTATATCGGCTCATTATAGCACAAATACGCTCAAATGTCTGTCAAATGGCGGATTCGATGCCGCATTAATCCCAATTAAGCTTCACTTCATTGCCTGTTCGCGAGGATTCATAAATGGCATCCAATATCCGATTGTTCGTATAGCCTGATAATGCCGAAATAATTGGCTCGCGGTTTTCGCGAATGCACGCAATAAAATGCTTGCTTAGCAGCATGCGAGAGTCCTCGCCTTCGATCGGCGCCAGCTTCGATTCTACGACCATATTATTTTTATGAGCTACTGTTTTGCCCGTATTGCCGATAATCGAAGCGCCGCCCTCTGTTCCCATTAAATGTACGTACGGCTCGTCGCTCAGACCGGCAGCATGCGCTGCCCAGCTTACATCAAGCGACAAGGAAGCCCCGTTATCGAATTTAATGAGCGCCGAAGCCAGATCCTCTACATCATAGTAGCCCTCCCAGTTCGGCGTCCCCCAATCGCCGATTCCCTGCTTGCGCGGGCCAAACTCGGCATAGGTGGAGCCATAAACGGAAATCGGCCGCGGATTGCCCATCAAATATAACGTCAAATCGAGCATATGAACGCCGATGTCGATTAACGGCCCGCCGCCCGCTTCATCCATTCTCGTAAACCATGATCCCCAGCCCGGAATGCCTTTTTTGCGCAGCCATCCCGTTTTGGCATGATAGATTTGTCCGAAGCGGCCCTTGTCAATCTCCTGCTTCAGGGCCAGAGAAATTCCTTCAAAGCGCTTTTGATGCGACAGCATAAGCTGCTTGCCGGAGCCCTCCTTGGCCTCTACGATTTGCCGCGCCGTCTCTGCATTCACAGACATCGGCTTCTCCAGCAGCACATGCTTGCCCTGGCGCAGCGCTTCAATGGCCAGCGGCGCATGAAATTTGTTCGGCACAGCAACGACAACGGCATCGATCTCCGGATCGGCGAGCAGCGCCTCCGGGCTTTCGTGCACCTTGCCAATCCCATGCTCCTCGGCTCGTTTCTCCGCCTGCGGCAGGTAAGTATCGGTAATCGCCGCCACCTCTACTCCTTCCAGCTGGCGAAAAGCTCCCATATGCAAATCGCCGATCGCTCCTGCTCCAATAACACCCATCTTGACTTGTTCCATTGTTATTGTCCACCATCCTCATCGATGTTTGTTGTCCCGCTTGGCTGCAGCCGCAGCGTCTCGCCCAGCGGCAGTACGCAGATCCGCTCGGCCGCCAGTCCCAGCCGTTGGCGCTCTGCCTCCAGCCGATCCAGCGCCTCCCTGGGCGTATCATCCGCAAGCCGGAACGCGCCGTAATGCATCGGTACAAAAAGCTTCGCGCCCACGTCCGCGAACGCCTGCAGCGCTTCCTCCGGCGTGACATGCTGCGGCCCCATGAACCATTCCGGCTCGTATGCGCCGATTGGCATTAAAGCGATATCGATGTCGAAGCGTTCGCCAATCATCTTAAAGCCATTAAAATATCCGCTGTCTCCGGCAAAATACATCGTCGGCTGCATAGCTTCGTCCTGTTTTTGCGCCGGCTCCAGTATGTAGCCGCCCCAATGCGAACGGTTCGTATCGGTGAGCGTTCTCCGCGTCCAATGCTGCGCGGGCACAAATGTAATTTTGACAGCGCCGATAACAGCCGATTGCCACCATCCAAGCTCAATAACGGATGGGAAGCCCTTGCGGCGCAGCTTGGCCGCCAGTCCGGCAGGTACAACAATCGCCGGCTTGCCTCCTAGCCGCTTGAGCGACTGCATGTGGAGATGATCATAATGCGAATGCGACAGCAGCACAATATCGATCGGCGGCATATCCGCTAATGCGATGCCAGGGCTGCTCAGCCTTTTTTGCAAAGCCATCCGCCTCGCCCATACCGGGTCAGTGACAATATTAAGACCTGAATGCTGAAGTAAAAAGGTAGAATGACCAATCCAAGTAACTGTCGGCTCCTTGTCATTGCGGTGCAAGTAGTCCAGTTCAGGCGCTGCTGACGGCACAATCCAGGAAAAATCTTTGGAGCGCATCCTATTCGCTCGTTCCCGCCGCCAGCGCCTTATATCTGCGTAAGATTTCACCCTTGCGGCAGGATCCATATTCTCATAACGCATATGTGCAGGCTTTCCTCCTTCCTGCTGCCGTTAAAAACGGAGCAAGCCTTCTGTCTTCTAAGATACCAACCTGCAGCGCTCAGTGCAATGCCTGTACAAGTGGGATTAGCATCTGACATTGTTTTTCGATACACTATATAATAAGAAGGAGGTTATTACCATGCGTCTATTATATATTGAACCAACACCAAGCCCCAATACGATGAAATTGAACGTGGACGAGAAGCTGCCTTACGGTCAAAGGTTCAGCTATGTCGCTGCAGATGCCGGTCAGGCGCCTGACATATTGCGCAATCTGCTGCAAATCGACGGAGTGCGCGGGCTGTTTCGCACAGCTGATTTTATCGCGCTTGATCGCAGGCCAGGCGGAGACTGGGAGCGCATTTTGGCAGAAGCACGCACGATTTTGCATGCCGATGATCGCAGCGGCGATTCATCATCCGATATAGCGGCTGACAGCTTCGGAGAAGCTCATGCTTTTGTCCAGCTGTACCGCGGCATCCCCATGCAAATTCGCGTCAGATACGGCGATTCTGAAGTACGAGCCGCAATGCCGGAACGCTTCGCTGAGGCGGTAACGGCCGCTGCCGCTGCCACTATGATTCGCGAGCGCAAGCTGGAGGAGCTTGGCGTCCGCTATGGCGAGCCGCAGGAAATCGCCGACGAGATCGTGAGGGAGCTGGACGCCGCCTATCCGCAGGAGCGGCTGGACGAGCTTGTCGCCGCCGCTGCAGCTCAAGGAGCAGAAAGCGGAGAGGGCGGTGCAGCTGCCGCCGCTATACGTCCGGAGCCGCTTAATGCCGGGCAGCTTGCCGAGCGGATGGCTTCTCCCGATTGGAGCGTGCGTTATGAAGCGCTGGACCGCACAGTCCCTCAGCCTGAGATGCTGCCGATTTTGGCGCAAGCGCTCCACGATGACAATGTATCCATCCGGCGGCTTGCGGTTGTATATCTGGGCGATTTGCGGATCTCGGAAGCGCTGCCGCATTTATTCACGGCTTTGAAGGACAAATCCGCTGCTGTACGCCGTACTGCCGGTGACACTTTATCTGATCTTGGCGATCCGGCGGCGATCGCCCCTATGGCCGAAGCCATGCAGGACCGCAATAAGCTTGTCCGCTGGCGGGCCGCCCGCTTCCTGTACGAAATAGGCGATGAGACCGCCTTGCCGGCACTGCAGGAGGCCATTAACGACCCGGAATTCGAGGTCCGCTTGCAGGCAAGGATGGCACTGGAGCGGATTGAACGCGGTGAGGAAGCTGCGGGCTCCGTATGGCAGCAGATGACTGCGCGTAAGCGCGATTAACCGGATAAGCCGCAGCTCTTTTCTTCCATGCGAAAAAAGGGGCTGCCGCTTACCTGCGCTTGCTTTTCACAGGCGCTGTTGAAACTTCTTCCACCCATGTTACGTCTGATAGCTGTAATATACGAATCGCTAACGGTTCTAGTTGATAATTCCCGGGTTCGCGCTTATGATGAAGCTATCCCACTATAGCAGATGCTATACATAATCGCTTAAGGAAAGGAGTCTTGCGTTTCTTGAAGCAGCTTTCAGCCAATGACAGCGAGTGGAATCGAAAGCTTCTCCACCTCTTCTGGTGGATTATTGCCATTTATTTGGCCGGCAGCATGATTAGTCTGGTCGTCGTGCTTATTACGAAGCCTCATACACTCACCCATTTTTTAATCTGGATTCAAACGGTGCCGACAGTTGCCTTGCTGAGTGTGATGGGGATCGGCTATTTTTCACTCCATTACTTCAAACGAGGAGGAGCCTATACTGTCATTACGACTGCAATGCTGATCATCGTTATCTTTTTACTTTTCATACCGGAATTATATAGCAAATATGAAGTGCTCTGTTTCCCGATCATTATGTCAGCCATTTATTATGATAGCCGAAAAATTGCCTACGCGTCATCTTCAGCCTTTATCGTGATGTCTGCTCTGTATTTGCTGGATATGGCCAGAGATACAGCCCCGACAAGCTTTGAGATCATTACATCTATAGTCGTCATATCCGCGGCTACCTTTATCAGCTTTGTCATTATGAGCCGCGGCATTTATCTGCTGCAAAATTTGAAGCGCTCCATGGACCGGGAGAAGGAGCTGTTTGCGCAAAGTGTGCAAAAGGATCGGCTGTCCAAAATCGATGCTCTGACAGCATTATACAATCACCGCACATTTCAGGAGCATACCGATTATCTGGTCTCCTCCCTGTCGCCTGATGTACGGATGGAGCTTGCCTTGCTGGATATCGACGATTTCAAAAATATTAATGATACTTACGGCCATCTTGTCGGAGATCAGGTGCTGCGTACAGTCGGAGAAAGACTGACGGCCTTCCTTGACCCTGGGGACTACGCCTTCCGCTACGGCGGAGAGGAATTTGCCATTTTATTCATTGAAAAGGATCACAACGAAACGATGGAGCTTTGCTACAGATTGCTCAGAATGTTTCGTGAAACCGAAATTCCCGAGATGCCCGGCCGTTCCTTGACCGTCAGCATCGGCGTTGCCAGATATAAAAAAGGGACGCCAAAGGACGTCTGGTTCAATCAGGCAGACCGCTGTCTCTATACCGCCAAACGAAATGGCAAAGATCGTGTCGTAGATGTATCTGCAAAGTGAGGGCCTCCATATCTGGAATGATTTCCTCACTTTGCAGATACAAAAAAGGCACCCTGTAACAGGTGCCCTTGTCTGCAAAGCCTCGCTTACTTCCCTAACAATATTTTGGTATATGGCGAATCGATCGGCAAAATGATGACAGGTTCATTTTGCAGCGTAGTGACGTAGCTTTCCAAAGTACGATACAGATTGTAGAACTTTGGATCCTTGCCATAAGCTTCGTTATAGATTTTTGCCGCCTCAGCCTCGCCCTGCGCAATAATTTTCTTCGCGTCCGCTTCCGCTTTAGCCATCAACTCTACTGCTGTACGATCCGCCTTGGACGTAATTTTACGCGACTCTTCGTCCCCTTCAGATAAATAACGCGCCGCAATCGACTGGCGGTCAGAGATCATCCGGTTGAATACACTTTGCTTGTTGCTATCCGGCAGATCAGTCCGCTTAATGCGCACATCGATAATTTTTATGCCGTAATTGTCACGTTCAACAGCTGCCGCCACTTCTTTTGTAATTTCATCATTGATATTGCCGCGGGCTGTATTTTCACTAATAATATTGTCATAGTCCACTTCTGACAGCTTGCGCCGCACGGTATTGTAGACCGCCTCATCGATCCGCTGCACGCCGGAGCTTACCGACTGGAGCGATTGCAAAAACTTTTGCACATCGACGATCCGCCAGACCGTGTAGTTATCGACATTGATCGGCTTCTTGTCGCGCGTCAAAATCGGAGTCGGCGTACTTTCGTATGTCATTTGATACTTTGGCAAGGACTGCACACTCTCGATAAACGGCAATTTAAACTTCATCCCTGGCGATTCGCTTACACGCACCGCCTCGCCGAATTTCATGACAACCTTGTACTCGCCCTCTTTGACGATGTAAGCAGATGCTCCGAATAGGATGACGACAACAACAACCGCCGCAATGAGGCCAACCATTGATTTCTTCATTATGGTGTCGCTCCTTTCGCGCCAGCATCAGGTTTAGCCGCAGAGCCTGCCCCGCCGCGCATCATTTCATTTAACGGCAAATATTTTACCGTGTCGCCAGCTCCATCGGAAATAAAGATTTTTGCCTTTGGCAGGATCTTCTCCAATGTCTCCAGAATAAGACGGCTCTCTGTAACAGCCGGATTGACTTTATACTGGGAATAGATCGCATTAAATTTGGCAACATCACCCTGCGCATTCAAAATACGGGATTGCTTCTGTGCTTCAGCATTTTCCAGCAGCGCCTGCGCTTCGCCTCTCGCCTTCGGAATGCGGTCGTTTTCATATTTCATCGCATTATTAATTTTCGTGTTTTTTTCCTCGCGCGCATTCGTAACTTCACGGAAGGCTTCTTCCACTTCGCCGCCCGGCGGCTCAATATCCTGGAATTTCAAGTCGACGATTTGAATGCCTGTTTCATATTTCTGATGCATCTCAACAAGCTTTTCATACACTTTGGATTGAATTTCCGTCTTCCCGTCCGTAATCGCATAATCCAGCTTGGAAGCGCCGATTACAGAACGGATAGCCGAGCTGGCCGAGTTGCGCAAGAAACGTTCCGGATCATCGATATTATAAAGAAAATCATGAATATTGCTAATCCGCCATGTAACTACTGCATCAGCGGATACAATGTTCTCATCGCCTGTAATCATCATCGATTCATCATCATGCGAGTCCATCTTGCTGCCTTCCTGACGATAACCAATCTGAATCTTTTGCGTTAATTTTGCAGGTACTTTAATAACCTGCTGGATCGGATAGGGCCATTTGAAGCCCAGACCGGCATCGCTTTCGCCTGTATATTTGCCGAAGGTTAAAATAGCGGCCTTCTCCTGCTCCTGAACTGTATAAAACATCGTACTTCCCCAGCCAAGGATAGCAACAATAGCTACGCCGATAAGGATTTTTTTCACAATCCCTGGCGGCAATTGCGGCGACTTGCTCGGCTCCGGCTTCGGTACACCATGCAACATAATAATTGCTCCTTTCTTCTCTCTTGTCTATTACTGTTACGAAAAACTTTCACATCCGTTTCAATTGTTTCGGATGGATGGAAGTAAAGTTGCCCGCTCACCGCCATCAATCCTATTGCGTTATTGCGCGGCGCGATACTCGCTTGGGCTGACCCCTGAATATTCCTTGAATTTCTTGTAAAACCAGTCCAATTCCCGGTACCCGACCTCCAGCGCGATTTCGTATACCTTTTTGTCCGTGCTGCGGAGCAACTGCTTGGCGCGCTCCATCCGGACCCGCATCAAATAATCGTTGAACGAAATGCCTTCATTGGATTTAAACAGCTGCCCGAGATAAGCGGGGTTCATATAAATCTGCTCCGCGATGCTCTTTAAGCTCAAGTTGGTGCCATAGTCGTCGTTCACGATTTTTTTCACGGTCTCCATCGTCGTCGCAGGCTGAGACGGCTTGGCCGCGTCAAGCAGACTAATGACTTCGATGCATCTTTGCGCGGCGTAATCGAACAGCTGCTGCATCGTTTTGGAATCCACGATGATCCTGTAATCGCTGCGATCGGAGTCGAACGCCTTCTCCAGGCTGCCTCCTTTCTCCCGTACCAGATGGAACAACCCGGCAAACAGCTCCAGCACGGTGGAACGAACAAGCGATTTGGATGCTTCGGCTGCAGCAAAACGTTCCATCTGCAGCTGCAGCAGACGGCGGCACTCCTCTTTTTCGCCATGCAGCACGGCTTGGAGAATATGCTGAACCTCCTGCACGCCGGCCAAGTCGTTGCGCCGGAATTCGCCGGCAAACGCACTGCTTGCGATAATCGATTCCTGCCCGAGAAAAAATTTGCGTTCCAGCATTTTTTCGGCGGAATAAAACGATTTGACCGCATCTTTATAAGCGTTTACGATATCTCCGATACCGATCGTTACGGATACCTTCGCGTAATTAATCACATTGTCGCGCATTGCTTCGGCAATGGCGATGACTACCCGCTCATCGGTATTGTCATCGCCCAACAAGACCAAGCCAAATCGATCCTCAGATTCTTCGAACAAATAACCCGCAGAGCCGATGACCTCTTCCATAACGTTGCGGGCCGCAAAGCGTTTGATCTGGATTTCGGAATCGGTCCAGAAGGAATCGACCGTGTCCATAAAGTCCATCTCGACGACCAAACAGCAAACGCTGCTACAGCCTTCCGTGTTCATATACATCATTCGAAATTGGTCTTCGATTTCCTCGTCTCGCACGTATCCATGCACCCAACGCTTCAGCATCTGGTCCCGCATGGCGGGAATGCCATGGTACAGCTGCTTGTGCAGCAGCGTCTCATGCGATATTTCCGATTTGATCGTCATCAGCAGCCGGCTTAAATCCTCCTCGGCCACAGGCTTGAGCAAATAGTCCTTCACGCCGTATTTCATGCATTCCTTCACGTAATCGAATTCTTTGTATCCGCTCATGACGATAATCGGAATTTGCGAAAACTGGCGAATGCGCTTGATCAGCTCCAGACCAAACAAACCAGGCATCCGGATATCGGTTACCATCAGCGCGTAGACGTGCTGCTCCAGCAGTTCGATCGCCTGCCTGCCGTTCGCCGCCTCTCCCGCAACTACAAAGCCGTGTTGCTCCCAATCGAGCAAATATTTCATCGCTTTAATCGCACCGGGCTCATCGTCAACCAACAGAACGTTTAACATGTCTCTTTTTGCCCTCCTTGGACTTATTCCGATACTGGAAGCAGCAGGATCGCTTTCGTGCCGGCGCCTAACGCGCTTTCGACCCGCAAGCCGTACTTTGCGCCGTATATATGCTGCAGCCGCTGCTGAATGTTGCGAAGCCCGATATGCTTCTCGCCCGCCGCATCGGTCACGTCGTTCAGCCACTCTTGTACCTCGGCAAGCCTTTCCGGCGACATGCCAAGACCGTTGTCCTCGACATAAATGCAATACGTGTCCGCATCAACGATATCCGCCCGGATCGTAATGACGGTTTGCCCCTCGTTTTTTTCCAGTGCATGTACGATGGCGTTCTCGACCAGCGTTTGCAGCGACAACCGGGGGATTTTGTAGTGCTGCAGCTCTTTGGAGATATGGATCGTATATACAAGGCGTTCGGCAAATCGGAAAGACTGAATCTTCAAATACGTATCGATGATGTCGAGCTCTTCATTCAGCGTAATCATTTGGCCGCCTTTGTTGAGCACATTGCGGAACGACTGCGCGAGCAGCTTGACCATCTCGGCATTTTGCTTGTCGCCTTTCTCCAGCAAATTGCCGCGGATGGCGTTCAGCGTATTGTACAAATAATGGGGATTGATTTGCGTCTGCAATGCGTATAGCTCGGACTCCCTCGTCTTGAGCTCCAGCTCTTTGTTATTGATTTCCGATTGGTACACTTCCGTAATCAGCCGGGACATCCGGGCAATCATACCGTTGAATATATATCCCAAGGCGCTAACCTCATCATTTCCTTTAATTTCCGCGATCGGCTTCAGCTGCTCCATATTAACGCTTTTCATGCCGCTCGCCAGTACCATCAATCCTTTGGTCAGACGCTGGGAAATGATATAAATGACGATCATCGTGACAAGCACGGCAGTAATGAGCAGGATGATCGCTACCCGCTTCAGTTCATTCGCATTCTCCAGCAGCGAATCGGCGGGAATCAGGGACATCACCTTGATGCCGCGTAAGCTGCTGCGTGATTGCAGCGTCTGATAAACAAGCAGATATGAGCGTCCTTCATTTTCGACGAAAACGCTGCCCGAATCTTGACCGGCAAGCTTGTCCGCAAACCACTCCCGGTTCAAATTATCGCCGAACCCGCCCCGGTTGTGGCTGTCCATCAGGATGCTGCCATCCGGCAGCGCGGCAATAAACCGGTTATCCCTATTTTCGCTGGCGATTAGGTTATAGAGTAAGCGCACATCCACCTCCAGCGTGACATACAGCTCCGCGTTCGGACTCAGGTTGTTCAGACGCTGCGTCAACGAGATCGTGCCGATTTTTTTGAACGGGTCGTATACGACCGGCCACCATAAACGGACGGCTTTCGGATTCGTATGATAAGCCTTATACCACGGAGACGCCTTTACCGCATCGGTAATCTTCTGAAAGCCCGCGAACTCTAGCATCGGATTTTCGGTATAAAACGTAAATTGAATAACCTCCTTGGAGCCACGGACCGACCTAAGCAGCGGATCAACCGTTTCGAAATACATTTTTTGCGCCTCCGGAAACGAGTCGTAGGAGGCCATAAGACGATCCTGCAAATATTCGTTTGTATACAGAAAATCCATCACTTGTTCGTACGATTGCAGCAAATTATCGAAGTTTTGCGACAGCTGGGAGACGGAATAACGCGAGTTTTCCTCGATTTTTTTGAAAATAATGTTGTTGCTGTAATCGGTCATGAAGAAGGTTAACGAACCCAACAGCAGTAAAACGACGATTGTGTTCGTAATAAACAGCTTGCTTCGTATACTCACCTGAGTCCTCCCCTTTGTTATGCAGCCAAAGAGCCCCACACCCTTTGACAATTTCAGGGTGTGAGGCTACCGTTTTTATTGGCCTACCGCTTTATTATACTGATCGATATAATTTTTCCAAACGGCTGTATAAGCTTTTTCGACTTTTTCGGTACCCGCTTTTTTCGCTTGCTCGACATAAGCGTTCCATCTTGCTTCGAATTCCGCGGCGTCCTTGGAGAAAATAATGTTCGGCGACTCTTTTTTGTATACTTGCTCGACCCGCTTCATTTCCGCGCGGCCTTCCGTCGGTTCGTTCAGCTGCCAAATATAAGCGGGAATGACTTCCGGCTGCGGCAAGAAGTCGGCCCATACTTGCTTGCCGTATTTAGCCAATATTTCTTTTGTTGCAACATCGTATTGGCTTGCCACGTAATCCTTCGTCAGCGGCGTTGCATAATCGCCGTCCTCCAGTTTGGCGCCGTTGCCAATCGTGAAGGATGTGTACGGGCCGGACGGGCCGTCTTTGTAGGCCAAATCCGGATTGGCCGCCAGTTCGGCCGCATAGTCCGTATTGCGAACGCGTTTGCCGTCTTTGACATCGTAATGTACGCCTTCGATCCCCCAGTTAATTAGCTTTTGCCCTTCATCCGACAGCAAATAGTCGATGAATTGCACGATGCGCTCCGGATGTTTGGCGTTTTTTGATATACTCCAGTTGTTGTTGGAGTTCGTCGATGTTATCGCATTCGTATGGTATTCCATGTTTTCATCGAACATGATCGGAAAATTTGCTAACATTCGCTCATGTTTGCCCGAAGCTTTTAATGCATTTTCAGCCCCGCTTTTGAACCCTGAAGGAAGCCAACCTGCAAGAATGCGTCCTTGCGCCAGTTTCGCTTGTGCGCCTTCTGCATTCAGCGTGAAGAATTCTTTATCCAACATGCCTGCATTGTAAAGCTTGTTCAAAAACTGATAATATTTTTTCGTGTAATCGGACGTGACGTTCATCGTCACGTTGTTGTCTTTATCAATCAAGAACCAGGAATGGTCCGGCGTCCCGGCGGCATAAAATGCCGGGTTGTTCAAAATATAATCCGGGGTGTCCGCTCCGCCCATGCCGGAGAACGGAATCGTCGGTTGCCCATCGATGGTCGGATGTTTCTTGTAATAGGCTTGCAGCACGTCAAAAAGCTGATCCAACGTCTTCACTTCCGGATAACCGGCTTCCTTCAGCACATCAAATTGAACGGCAAATTCCCCTGTCACAGTAGCAGGCGTTTCCGTTGTCAGCACCGGGCTGAACAACGAATAAATATGCCCGTTCGCGTCGCGCAGCAGATCGAAATATTTGCCGAATTTCTTCTTGATGTTCGGACCGTATTGGTCGATCAAGTCCTCCAGCGGGATAACGGCGCCCGCATCGCGGTATTTGCCGATATGTCTCGGCTGCATAATGATAATTTCCGGGTAATCTTCTCCCGCAAGCCACAGGTCGAGCTTCTGGGTGCGGTCGCCGACGATCGGCACGTATTCGAGCGAAACGCCGGTTTTTTCCGTCAGCTTCTGCGACACGTTGTTGTCCCAAGTCAGCTTGGAGTCCAGAACGTTGATAGTATACTTCACCTGACTGGCACTTTCAGCGCCTCCATCCGGCGACTTGCCTTCGCTTTCCGTTTTGTCATTGCTGGAGCAACCGGCAACGACAAGTGCAAATGCTAGCATGACGGATAACGATAATTTCTTCTTCATATGCATGTTCCCCCTAGAAAATTTTTATTATATCATCAGACGAGGCCTGGATGATAATGAGGAGATCGAAAGACTACTCTTTCATAGCGCCTACGGTAATGCCTTTAATGAAATACTTCTGCATGAACGGGTATACGAACATGATCGGTACCGTAACAATGATCGTCATGCTGGCGCGGATCGATTGCGGCGTTACCATGTTGAGCAGGTTCTGGTCGATTCGTCCAGAGGTCGATGCTTCGGATGTGACCTGCTGCACGGACTGCATCAATATTTTCATCAGCTCGAACTGCAAGAGCGACAAACTGGCTTTCGAATTGTACAAATAGTTATCCATCCAGGAGTTCCAATGGCCAACCGAAACGAACAGTGTAATCGTTGCAATAACCGGCATGCTGATCGGCAGAATGACACGGAATAATACTTGAAAGTCGTTCGCACCGTCCATCCGTGCTGACTCGATGATCCCTTCCGGCAATTGGTCGAAATAACTGCGAATGATGATGACATTAAAGGCTCCGATCAGACCCGGAATGATATACACAAGAAATGTATTGTTCAGGTGCAGGTCTTTAATCAACAAATAATAAGGAATGAGACCGCCGTTCACGTACATGCTGATGATCAGAATATAGTTGAACGCTTTGCGGAGCATGAACTCCTTGCGGCTCAGTGTATATGCCAGCATCGTCGTGCAAATGACCGATAGCACGGTGCCGAGCACCGTTCTCAAAATCGACATGAAGGTAGCCGAGAGCAAGCTTTCGTTATGGAAAATAATTTTGTAGTTTTCCAGCGTAAAACTGCGGGGCCAGAGATAGATGCCTCCGCGCAGCGTATCGAGCGACTCGTTTAACGAAACGGCAAGCAAATTGGCGAACGGGTATAGTGTTACGATCCCCAGAATGGTCAGGAAACTGTAGTTACATACGGAAAACAATCGGTCTACGAAACTTCTCGTTTGGAACATGTTGTTCATTTCACCTCTCTTAAAACGCCTTGACGTCCGTCAATTTTTTTGCAATCCAATTGACCCCAACGACGAGGATAATGCTGACGATCGACTTGAACATGCTGATCGCGACCCCGTAGGAATATTCACCAATGCTGAAGGAATAATCGAGTGCGTACAGGTCAAGCACTTGAGAGTAGTCAATGACTAAACCGTTGCCGAGCAAGAACTGCGATTCGTAACCTGTTGCGATGATGTTCCCCGTCGAAAGAATCAACAGCAGCACGGCTGTCGGCAAGATGCCAGGAATGGAAATGTGCCACATTTTCTGGAAGCGTCCGGCACCGTCTACTTCAGCCGCTTCATACAGCTCAGAGTTGACGCCGGCCAATACCGCCAAATAAATGATCGTGCTCCAGCCGAGCTCCTTCCATAAACCCGCTGCTGTATGGATGAACCAGAACCAAGTGCCTTTGGCCATAAAATAAATCGGCTGGTCGATAATACCGAACTTCATCAGCAAATCGTTGACGATCCCGCCGTCCGGAGACAACGTAATCAGGACGATGTTGGCGATGACGACCCACGATACGAAATGCGGAATGTACGTAATCGTTTGAATCGTTCTTTTGAAAAAATGCTTGCGCACTTCGTTCAGCAGCAGCGCCAGTACAATCGCGCCGATAAAACCGCTGATCAAGCTCATCATGCTCATCGCTAGCGTATTTCTTAGCACATGGTAGAATGTTTCGTCCTGGAACAGCTGGACGAACTTTTCGAAGCCGACAAACGGGCTGCGCATGATGCCCTTGCCTACTGAATAATTTTGGAAAGCCATAATCCAGCCCCACAGCGGAACGTAGCTGAATAAAGCCAAAATGAGAATGAAAGGTACCGACATCAGCAGCAGCTGGTATTGCTTGCCGAGTCTGTGGAAGTACGATTTTTTCCGTGGCGGCGCGGCTGTCGCTCTGTTTGTGTTCATTGAGATCGTTTTGATGTGACTCACCTCTCGTTGTAATCCATTGCTTTAGCCCTGTTTCTATCGTGCTTTCATTATCCCGCGGGCTCGTTCCTTCAACAACCGGAGTGATTATAGAAACGAACCCCTCTGAATACAGGAAAACCCCACAAAGGGAAACAAAAAAAAGCAACCACCCACCGCCGGTCTTTAAAGACTGGCAGCAGGAGCTGCTTATAAACAAAACTATTGAATACCTTCAAGCCATTTGTCTACTTGATCGGCATGCTCTTCTACCCATTTGGCAGCGGCGTCCTCAGGAGAGGCTCCTTCCTGAATTTCCACCATGACTGCCGCCATATCTTCCGGCGTCCAATTGAACTGATCCAAAAATTGATAAGCTTTCGGCTGATCTTCCTGCAGCCCTTTGCGAACCATCGTGTGGATTTGCTCTGCGCCGCCATACACACCCTTCGGATCGTCCAAATATTTCAGCTCCATCTTGGCGAACATCCAGTGCGGCGTCCAGCCTGTCACGACAATTGGCTCCTTGGCCTCATATGCCTTTTGCAGCGTCTGCGCCATTGCGGCTGACGAGCTTTCTACGAGCTTGTAATCAAGCCCGTATTCCTCCAGCATTTTTTCCGAGGCCATCATAATGCCAGCGCCTGGCTCAATACCGATAATTTCACTTTTCAGCATATCGGCCACTTCCGGCTTGGACAAATCTTCAATTGAAGCGATATCCATATAGGCTGGGACGGCTAATCCGGTCTTCGTACCGTCCAAATTCGGCCCAAGATCGACCACGTCGTTCCCGTATTTCTCCATATATGAGTTATGCGTGCCCGGCAGCCAAGCCGCGACCATTGCATCGGCACTGCCATCTGCGACCCCTGTCCACATCGGCCCCGCATCCACCTGCAGCATTTCTACTTTGTAGCCAAGCTTCTTCGCCAGCACTTCACGCACAACATTTGTGCTGGCGATTTCAGAGTCCCAAGCCACATAGGCAAGCTTGATCGTTTTTCCCGCATCGCCTCCGCTGCCGCCATTACTTGAGCAGCCGGCAACAATCCCAACAACGAATATGACGGACAACAACAGTAAACTCCATTTTTTCAATGTAGAAAACACTCCTTATTTTTGCTTTTTTCTGAACACATTTTGCGTCAGGCGGTCAAGCAAGATCGCCATAATAACGATCGCAATCCCCGCTTCAAAGCCGACGCCAGTCTTCGCCTGCGTTACCGCCCTGTAGACATAAGCGCCGACGCCTTGCGCCCCGATCATCGAAGCGATGACGACCATCGACAGCGACAGCATAATCGTCTGGTTAATCCCCGCCATAATCGATGGCATAGCGAGAGGCAGCTGCAATTTAAACAATTTTTGGGAAGGTGTGGAGCCGAAAGCGTCCGCTGCCTCCACCAGTTCCTCTGGCACTTGGCGAATGCCCAGACTCGTTAGACGAATCGTCGGCGGAATAGCAAAAATGATCGAAGCGATAACCCCCGGAACTACTCCAAGCGAAAAAAAGGATACGGCCGGCAGCAAATATACAAATGCAGGCATCGTCTGCATAAAATCCAAAATCGGGGTAACGATATTGCGAAATGTGTTGTTTTTGGCACAGGCAATGCCGACTGGAATCCCAATCAGAATGGACAGCGCCGAGGCGGCCAATACGAGCGCCAATGATTGCATCGATTGCGCCCAATAGCCCAAATTATCAATTAACAGCAAGCCAAGCAATGCAAATAAAGAAATTTTCCAGCCTGCCAACCAATAGGCAAGACCGGCAAGCAGTACAATAAGCAGCAAAGCAGGCATAAATGTCAATGCTGCTTCCAGTCCATCGACCATCGAGCCAATGATCAAGCGAATAAAATCAAATAATGGCTTCAAATTAACAGTCAGCCAATGCTCCAAAGCTTCAATCCATTCCCCAAGCGGCAGCTTAGGGATATTCATACTCATACTCATATTCCATTCCCCGCTTCCGGTACAGCATTACCAGCCAGTGCCGACAAAACGGAGCCCTTAATGACAATGCCCTTTAATCGTTCGTCCTCATCAACGACTGCGACCGGCAATCGCGTGGACGAGATGAGGTCAAACATATCATTTAGCAGCATGTCAGGCAGCACCTTTGGAACATCCAGCTGCAGGACAGCTTCCAGGGCGCTGCCATCCTTAATCGCCTGCGCAGCGTCATCCGCTGTCACGATCCCGATCAGCTTTTTGCTCTTATCGGTAACATACAAACTCGATACGCCGCTTTCCCGCATAAGCTGCAAGGCGACGCGCGGTCCTCTTTCAATGGAAACCGTCTCAGGCTTCCGCATAACGTGAGCGGCTGTCAGCACTTTCGATAAATCGACATCCTCGACAAAGCGCTCCACATATTTGTTAGCCGGCTGAATAAGTATTTCTTCCGGCGTACCGATCTGGACGACGGTTCCATCCTTCATTAATGCGATCCGATCGCCGATTCGCAGCGCTTCATCCAAATCATGCGTAATGAAAACAATTGTTTTTTGCATCTTGCTCTGCAGCTCTACCAACTCCTGCTGCATATCTTTGCGAATAAGCGGGTCAAGTGCGCTGAAAGCTTCATCCATCAATAAAATATCGGGATCATTGGCCAGCACTCTCGCCAATCCGACCCGCTGCTGCATGCCGCCGCTCAACTGATCGGGGCGGCTATGTTCCCAACCGTTTAATCCGACCAGACTTAATGCTTCCATCGCCTTTTCCGTTCGTTCTTTTTTGGGTATGCCTTGTACTTCCAGACCATATTCTGCATTTTGCAGCACAGTACGGTGCGGGAACAAGCCAAATTTCTGAAACACCATGCCAATGTTTTTCCTTCTGAACTGCCGCAGCGCTTCAGGATTCATCTTAAGCACATCCGTCCCCTCAAAGAGCACCTGACCCGATGTCGGCTCAATCAGCCGGTTGAGCAAGCGCACAAGCGTAGACTTACCGCTCCCGGACAGCCCCATAATGACAAAGATTTCTCCCTGTTCAATGGAAAATGACGCCTGGTTGACACCGACAGTAAGACGACTTTCCTGCAAAATCTTCTCTTTGGACCACCCTTGCTCAAGTAATGGCAATGCCCGCTTCGGATCAGATCCGAACACTTTGGTCAATTGTTTGACCTCTAGTATTGGCATAACAACCTCCTTCAATTGTGGACATTCATGTTGGCAAAATGCCCCTGTTTCTCTACTTAAGTGTAGCGGCTGGCAATTTGTATCGTCAAAGCTCATATCCGTATAAAATGTTTGTACAGTTTTAACTTTACGTACAATACATAAAGAATACTCTGTTATACTCCCAATTCCTGCCGACTTCCCGCCTTTACATCTTGCGCTTGCTATGTTTCAATACAATTTAGTAGTATTATGATACTGATTCGAAATGCAGCATTTTATAGAGGTTTGAGCAGCAATGACGTTCTTGCCTCGGGAGGGAACCCATGGATGAGCTTGAAGGCTTGACACCAGAGCAAGCGCACAGTATTCAAAAAGCCCGCGAACGCGTGATTGATTCCATAGGCAAAAATATGGATTTATACGGCATTACGCTTTCGATTGGCCACTTATACGGTTTAATGTATTTTCATAACGGTCCGGTTACATTGGATGAGCTGAGCGCCAAGATGGGAATGAGCAAAACATCGATGAGCACCGGCGTACGGACGCTGATGGATTTGAAAATGATCGACAAAGTATGGGGGAAAGGCACACGC
This sequence comes from Paenibacillus sp. GCM10027626, assembly GCF_042676285.1. Taxonomy (NCBI): domain Bacteria; kingdom Bacillati; phylum Bacillota; class Bacilli; order Caryophanales; family Paenibacillaceae; genus Paenibacillus; species Paenibacillus sp. GCM10027626. The sequence goes on from NZ_JBHTHC010000010.1 coordinate 229,340, forward strand.
AAGGATTTGTATGAGGTCATTCCGGACTGGCATCAAAATTTTAGCGATTATTTCTCCATCAAATGGCGCAAAGCTGTGGAGAGCAATATGCATGCGATGACCAAGTCGCTGGGTGAAATTGAAAAGCTGAAGGAAGAACACGCCGATAACCCGTCAATCCAGGCCATTCTTGAAGCCGACCATGCCAAGATCGTCCAGGCTATGGACTATTATCGCTGGCTGCTGAAGCTGATTGAAGCCCTTGAATCGGGTAAAATATATGAGCTTGTCCCTAAAGTCATCTCGGAAAAATAAGAAAACCTTCTATCGAAGTCGTTCGAGGATGAGCGATCACGTTTAAAGGCAGTTTTTATCGCCAATAAGAATTTGTTTTTCTACGCAGCTTGGAAACTTATCAATTCGGCCAAGCGGTCCTGAGCGCTGAGCGGACCGTGGATCCGTTATCTGTGAACAAAACAGCAAAAACGGCTCGCTCGCGGACCGTAGATCCGTTATTGGCCTGAAATCGCCGCTAAACCCCAGTAAAATCGGCAAATAACGGATCGTGTGTCCGCGAAACCTCCGAATGAGCCGGATTTCCACAAAATAACGGATCCTATGTCCGCATGACTCTCAGTACCTCTTCATTATTCAGCAAAAAAGGGCTATCCATCACCGCGGCATTTCGCCGCGATGAAGGATAACCCTTTTTTCATGCTTCCTTGCTTTCCGCAGCGCCGCCCGGCGATCGCTGCAGAACACGGCTCAACGACAAAAGCAGCGCCAGCATACAAATCCCCGCGGCTGACCAGAACACCGTATGCAGCGCGCCAAGCATTGCCGAGCTGTCAGGCTTCGCAGCTGCGCCGCCGCTCAAGCTTTGCAGACGTGTCGTATAGATAGATACGGAGACGGCAATCCCCATAACCATCCCAATATTGCGCACAAGCGCATTCAATCCGCCGGCCGTTCCAAGCTTCTGTCTGGGGACGGCCCCCATGACACTCGAATTGTTCGGCGATTGAAAAAGCCCGCCTCCAATGCCGAATAGCAGCAAATAAGCAGCCACAGTCCATGCCGACTGCTCCGCCGTCAGCGTTGCCAGCAAGACGAAGCCGCCCACATTAATAGCCAGGCCGGCATTGGTTAGCAAATTGGGTCCGATCCGGTCCGACAGCCAGCCGGAGAACGGGGCGACAACAGCCATGGCAAGCGGGTAAGCCATCATCGTATATCCGGTCTTCTCAGTCGTAAAGCCGAGCACATGCTCCATATAGAAGGGCATCATGACATTCGCGCAAAACATCGCGACAAAAGATAGCAAAGCGGTTATATTGCCGACGGCAAATGTCCGGTTGCGATATAATGAAAAATCGAGCATCGGGTGAGCGACACGCCGTTCCCACAGGTAGAAGCCGGTCAGCAAGATTAACGCGGCCAGCCCTCCCGACAAGGTCGCCGCGGAGCTCCAGCCCCACTCTTGACCATTAGACAGCGTATACAAAAACAAGACGATACCAAGCATAAATAACGCCGATCCGGCATAATCAAACGGCTCTTTCCCCTTCTCGCTCCGGTCCTTGGGCAGCAAATACAAGCCGGCGATAAAGCCGATAATGCCGATCGGCACATTTATCCAAAAAATCGACGGCCAGCCCAGCCAATCTACAAGAATACCGCCAATTCCAGGTCCCGCAAGCACGCCAAGCGACACTGTTGTGCCGACGATGCCGAGCGCTCTCCCCCGTTCCCCTGCTGTAAAAATAGAAGCAACCAGTGCTTGGCTATTGCTCATCAGACAAGCCGCTCCCAAAGCTTGCACCACCCGCGATGCGATGAGCAAAGCAAGCGTCCCCGACCAGGCGCACAGCAAGGAACCAAAGGCAAACAGCAGAAACCCGTAGTTATAAATCCGGCTTCTGCCAACAAGATCCGATATTTTGCCCATAATCGGCAATGTTGCGCAAATCGTTAATAAATAGGCGGTCAGCACCCATTGCACAGCGTGAATTGGCGCCTGCAGTTCACCGGCAATCGTCGGCAGCGCAACATTGGCAATACTGCCGTCCAAGGTGGACATAAAGGTGCCGATCGAGACATTGGCCAGTACAAGCCATCGATTCGGCTGTCGCTCCCGTGCCATAACTCTCCTCCATTCCAATCCGGGAGCAAAAAGGACAAGCCGGTCGCAGCTTGCCCTTTCGGCTCATTGATTTTCAGGCTATGAAATAAGCTTCGTCCGCTCGGCCTTTTCGGCTACACGCTTCGTATACGAGCTTAAAGGTTTTTTTAATGCCAATGCTACTACATAGCAAATACCGATAAAAATGAACAGATACATGACATCCTTCCAAACGATCCCCCAATTGATGCCGCCCACCGCTTCCCGCATCAGACCAACCGCGTACGTAAACGGCATAAACGGATTTAGCGTCTGGAAAAACGTTGAGGTCATCGTGATCGGGAATGTGCCTCCGGAACTCGAGAACTGCAGCACAAGAAAAATGATCGCAAGTCCCTTGCCAATATTGCCGAATACCGATACAAGCGTATAGGTAATCGTAATGAACACACTGCCGATCAATATCGCAAAGACGATGAACCAGACTTTATTGGCAACATACGTGCCTAATAACAGCAAATCGCCGCTCGTAACGATAATCGCCTGAAATATGCCGATCACCAAAAAGATGCAAAGCCGGCCAAAATAAATTTCATAGCTCTTGTACGTCCTTCCCTCCGCCGCTTCCGGTTCGACCCGCAGCATCGAGATCAGCAGCATCGCTCCAACCCACAGTGACAGCGTCGTATAAAACGGCGACATCGCCGAGCCATAGTTCGGAATCGGATACAGGCGATGCTCGTTGATTGAAACAGGTGAGGCAAGGAAGTCGCTTTCCTTCTCAATATCGGTCTTGAGCAGCTTTAGCAGCATATCAAGGCTTTCGCCCTTGCTCAGCTCGCGAATGCGGTCCGCCGTCTTGTGTACCGCCTGTTCAAACTCCGGCATTTCGTTGCGGACAAGCGAGGCTACATCGTGGATTGCCTTTTCCACCTCCGGCAGCTTCGTCTTATACAAATCCGCCACCTTATGCAATTGCTGTTCCGCGGTCGGAAGGTCGTTCCTGACAAAGGTCGCTGCTTCATGGACCTTGCTCTCCACCTTCGGCAAGTCATTTTTTACAAATGGCGCAGCCTTATTCAAAGCATCGGTAAAAGCCTTCATTTTGGTATCGATCGTTTGCGCGGCAGCATGCAGTCGTGCACGCGCCTCCGGCAAGCCCTTCTGCACCTTATCCAATCCCGATTGCGCGTAATCGATGCCGGATTGAGCATCCAGCAAAATTTGCTTAATATCCGGAAATTTCGCCTGCAATTTTTGCAGCACATCTGACGATTGTTCGGAAATTGTCAGCAATTGGTCTAAAGCTTTATTAACGGCAGGCGTTATTTCATTATCGAAGGTATTCAAAAAGTTGGCCAGCATCAACATGGCGTCTTTGGACAATGTATTCAAATTGTTTACGAGCGTCTCCGCCGGCTGCTGGCCTTGGCGAATCGCTTGCGATATTTTATTGATCGTCGAAATTTGACCTTTCAAATTGGTGTTAATCTTGTTCAACTGATCGATTTTGGAGGACAGTCCGCCATTCGGCAAATGATTGTTAAGCGTAGTGAGCAGGCCGATCATTCGTTCCAAAGCTTGCTGCGCCTTGGACAGGCGGTTCGCCAACACGTCCATAGCCTTCAGCACCGGCTCCGGATCAATGTCCGCATTTTTCAATAAGGACGTAATTTGCTGCACCGCATCAGCCGTCTGCATGATCAAAATCACATTTTGCTTCATTACAGGAATCAACGAATCGAATGCAGCCCCGGTATTATGCAAATATTGCTGCATATCATCAGCGAAAGCCCCGCCTGTAGCCGCAATTGTCTCCAGCTTAGGCAGTGTTTCAAGTGCCGTGCCGACAATATCGTGCGCAGCCTTCGCGTCGGCGATCGCTTTGTCCAGCGCTTTCTCAATGGCATCATAATTTTTGTCGAGCTCTTTCACACGCTCCGCCGTTTGCTGGATTTCCGGCATTTTTTTCTGAATGACCAGCACTTCCTGCGCAGCTTCCATTACAAGCGGCCACCGCTCTTCGATTTTGAGAATCGTATCTCCGGCTTTATTAATTTCCGGGATCATCGTTTCCAACGTCAAAATTTTATCGGTCTGCTTGCGAATGTCCGGCCATTTGGCTTCCAGATCCAGCGCCTTGTCGCCAATTTCCTCAATTTCCGGCAGCCGGCTTTCCAGCTCCAAAATCCGCGCCTCCATCTTGCGCAAAGTCGGAAGCTGCCGCTCAATTTGCAGCCCTTCCTCCTTCATCCGCGCCAGCACGGTTTCACTAACGGTTTTGATAAAGTTTTGGCTAATTTGCGACGATACGCTGGAGGCTCCCTTCTCTGTTATTTTCGGGGCGACCGCGTTCAGCTTTTCATTAACGGTATACTCGATTTCTGGTTTTTGTATATTGCCCTCGATTACACTTGCAATATTGCGTGAAAAATCGGCCGGGATCAACAAGCTGGCATAATAATCTCCATGCTCTAAGCCGCGGCGCGCTTCCTCGGCTGATACGAACGTCCAGCCGAGATTTGTATTTTTGCGCAAGCTTTCAACAACCTCATCCCCGATATTAAACGATTTCCCTTTAATCTCCGTCCCCTCGTCCTGACTGGTGACCGCGATTTTAATGCCAGAAGTATTTTTATAGGGATCCCACATTGCTTCTAAATTAATCCATGCATAGATGGAAGGTAAAAATGCCAGTGCGATCATTAGCAGCAGGCCTGTCGGATTTTTTCCGATATTGACTAAATCTGTTTTGAATATATGTAAAATATTTTTCATGTAAACTTCAACTCCACCTTTTGCGGCATTCCACCTGTATTAATGTATCCTGCGTCCATCATTCCAATACGATGAATATAATCTATTATTTCCCATAAGTTTGTGCTATGATTTTGAAAGAGCTCGTTCTAGCTCGTCACTATATAATAATAAAGAGGTGTCTAGATTTGAAAAGATTGTCTATCACAGTTGTAATTGCTAGTTTATTAGCGGCTCTCCTCATTCCTGCTGCGGCATTTGCGCATTCGGGAAGGCTGGACAGCAACGGCGGTCACAACTGCTCAGAAAAATCCAAGCGCAAAGGACTGTGCACCGGCTACCACTATCATCGGGGCCCAAACGCCACTTCATCTAAACCTAAGGCCAGTTCGTCTACTACAAAGAAAAAATCAACGACCACAACCGCGGCCGCGCCAAAGCCTAAAGCAAAACCGGCCTCCCCTGTAACCGATAAAGGGGTCGAATACAGCAGCCTCAATACAACGCTGAAGCTCGATAACAAAGCGGCAGCGACAGACAAGAAACTGGTCTCCGTTCAAAATAATACTTATATCTATGTAAGGGATTTTGCCAAAGTATTCAATTTAACTTTAGATACAGACAAATCCAAGAATATCATTTTATCAAAGAAAGGATATTCTTTAAAGATCCACACGAGTACGAACAAAATCGATCTGAACGGCAAATATTCCGGGTTCAACTCCGTCACCATTGGCGGTCTCACTTATTTGCCGCTGCGCTTTGCCGTCCAGTCCACCGGGGCTTCCATTTCGAAAGCCGATGGAGAAACTGTACATATCAGCTCCAAAGCTGTAAAAGCTAAATAATAGGCCTTCCAGTGACCTAGATTCGAGATTCGCAAGAAATTGTTGTAGAAAAGAGTCAATTTCATAATGATGCAGACAAATAAATTTGCTTTGCTCAACATCTAGCCTTGATTACAGCGGCCAGCGGTATTATGGAATTGACTCGAATATCCTTGACAGATCGTTCTTTGGCCGACTACCTACATAAAACCCAGTTAGTTTAAGGCCCAGCCAAATTTCTACGTCATTTTCCCCCTTTCCTTTTGCCGGAGAATATTGCAAAAACCTGCAGGGCTGTTGCAAATCATGCCTTAGGCAGCCCGTTTCCCCCTCACTTCCATACCACCTTCTCGCCATAATCCTTGCCCCAGCTGTACATCATCTGCAGAATCGGCATTAAGCTTTCGCCGTAAGAAGTAAGCGAATATTCAACGCGCGGCGGTACCTCCGCATATACTTTTCGCGAAACAAGCTGATCCTCCTCCAGCTCGCGCAATTGATTGGTCAGCATTTTCTGCGTAATCGAGGGGATCCTTTTCTTCAGCTCGCTAAAGCGCTTTGTTCCCTCAAGCCCCAAATGCCATAATATAATGAGCTTCCATTTTCCGCCAATGACAGCAAGCGTCAGCTCCTTCTCGCAATTGATTTCCTTTAAATTGATTCGCTCCTTCAATTCATTCGCCATTATGCGCTCCCTCCTATTTTTATCGCTCTCTTTATCCCTTGAATTCTCTCAATAGTATCCTTACGGTAACTACATCACTTCAAAGTGCGTACTTCCTCAATTGAAACTCAAGAATTAGAATAAAGCGTGTTACAAAAAAACACAACACCTGAATTACATTTTATCTGAAGGAGCGAATATAAAATGGAACTGCAATTGGCACTCGACCTGGTCAACATCCCGGAAGCGAAGGAAGTGGTAAAAGAGGTCGAATCCTACATTGATATTGTAGAAATTGGCACGCCTGTCGTCATTAACGAAGGCTTGCATGCCGTTAAAGCAATTAAAGAAGCTTTCCCAAACCTGAAGGTTCTGGCTGATCTGAAAATTATGGATGCCGGCGGCTATGAAGTGATGAAAGCCTCCGAAGCCGGAGCCGACATTATTACAGTGCTTGGTGTATCTGACGACTCTACCATTCGCGGCGCTGTAGAGGAAGCGCGCAAGCAAGGCCGCAAAATTATGGTCGATATGATTAACGTCCCCGACATCGAGGCGCGCGCACTGCAAATTGACGCGATGGGCGTTGACTACATCTGTGTACATTCCGGCTATGACCATCAAGCTGACGGCAAGAACTCTTTCGAGGATTTGGCTGCCATCAAGCGCGTCGTCAAGCAGGCCAAAACGGCGATTGCCGGCGGCATCAAGCTCGATACACTGCCGGAAGTCATCCAGGCCCAGCCCGACCTCGTAATCGTCGGCGGCGGCATTACCGGAGCGGCAGACAAAAAAGAAACCGCTCAGCAAATGCGGCAGCTCGTTGCTCAAGGAAACTGAACAATGACAAAGCTGGCCGCACTAACTGCGATTACTCATAGTATTATTCATGAGCTGAATGTCACAGTGAAATCCATCCCTGAAGACGATATTGAGCAGCTAATCGACCAGATCGCGGCAGCAAAACGGATCTTCGTCGCCGGAGCCGGACGCTCTGGACTGATGATGCGGGCCTTCGCAATGCGCTTGATGCATAGCGGCCTGCAGGTGCATGTTGTCGGCGATACGACGACCCCGGGGCTGGAAGCGGATGATCTGCTCATTATCGGTTCCGGATCCGGTGAAACCGGCAGTCTCGTCAATATGGCGTCTAAGGCAAAGAAGCTGAACGCCCAGGTCGCCATCGCCACCGTACGCCCGGAATCGACGATCGGCAAACTGGCCGATACCGTCATTCTGGTGCCCGCTGCTGCTAAAGAAGGCAGCACCGGTAGCGGCGCCGGCAGCGGCATCACGACGATTCAGCCTATGGGTTCTCTGTTCGAGCAAAGCCTGCTGCTGCTGTTCGATGCCATTGTCCTCCGCTATATGGAGCGGATGAACATCGATGCTGCGGCTATGTTCGGGCGGCATGCTAACTTGGAATAACTGACTACATGCCAAGAAGCCTCCATCATTGCAGATTGGAGGCTTCTTGGAGTTCTCTATTATCGTCTAAAATGCTTGTAAACCTGGTGTTGTCTTCGTCTCAGAACTCCGGTATGCTCCCCCATTGCTTGCTGCGGGCCGATTGTTCAATAGCTGTCAGCACCAACTGATTGCGTATGCCATCATCGAAATTAGGTGAAGGGCTGTAACCGCCGGCAATGCCCTGCATCAAATCGCTTATCAGGTTGATGAAGGTATGCTCATAGCCGATAATATGCCCGGGCGGCCAATATGCTCCGGCAAAAGGGTGCTCCGGCTCCGTGCAATTGATTGTTCGGAAGCCTTGCATGCCGCGCTCATCCTCATCCAAATATAAATGGAGGTTGTTCATGTTCTCCATATCCCAGCGGAGCGAGCCCTTTGATCCGTTTATTTCCAGGGTATTTCCATTGCGATTGCCCTTGCCAAACCGGGTGGCCTCGAAGACGCCCAATGCACCGCTTGCAAAACGTGCCAGAAAGGCTACGGCATCATCGACGTCAACCTCCCCATATTCGGCGGTTCCGCTGGCCGCCGCCTGCAAGCCGCCGGACATCTCGCCAAGGGGCCGTTGTTTGATAAAGGTCTCCATCATACCGGACACTTCTGTCATCTCACCGACAAGATAACGCGCCAAATCAATCGAATGCGCCATTAAATCGCCATGCGTTCCTGAGCCGCATACTTCTTTGCGCAAACGCCACACGAGCGGAAACTGCGGGTCCATAATCCAATCCTGCAAATAGGTCGCGCGCATATGATAGATCGTTCCGAGCCTGCCTCCGTCGATCAGCTTCTTCGCATAGCGGATAGCCGGTACGTAGCGGTAGTTATGACAAATCATGTGCACGATTCCCGCCTTGTGAGCCGCCTGCTGCATGCGGACCGCTTCCTCCATATTCATACATAGTGGCTTTTCGCAAAGAATATGTTTCCCTGCTTCCGCTGCCGCAATCGCGATCTCCGCATGGGTGTTGTTCGGCGAACCGATGTCGATCAAATCAATATCGTCGCGTTCAAGCAAACGGCGCCAATCAGTCTCGTACGAAGACCATCCCAGCTTCTCCGCAGCCGCCTTCACGCCCGCTTCGTCGCGCCCGGCAATTGCCTGCATGACAGGCTCGGCATCTGAATCGAAAAAGAACGGCAGGTTCCGGTATGCAAGACTGTGCGCCTTGCCCATAAATTTATATCCAATCATGCCGACACGCACTTTCTTTTTGCTCCGCCCCATAGACGCCTCCTGTTCCGAAGTTTTCAGAAATGTATCAGCCTAATAAATGATTGATCATATACCGGTCAAGCTCCTCATAATCCATATCCAGCCGCCTTGCCGCCAGTTCTTCCTTATCCAGCGATCTCGCTTTCTCAACCAGCCGCTCCACGACAAATAATGAATTGGCCAAATGTTTGTAAGCTTTCTCATCGCTTTGCGTACGAAGCGCTTTCACATCTAGTCCGACATATTCGCCGTTCTGCCCATAATCGTTGTCCAGAAGTACGCGAACCTGATTGAATGCCTGCCGCAAATTGACTGAGCCGAACGAGCGGTCCTGGTCAAACTTCAGCCCGTTCTGATCATTAAGATGAACGCCCCACAGCTTTTTCTGTGCCAGGGCAAACGCCATATCGTCCGCCGGATCGATCCCCGCCAGGAGCGAATGCGCCGATTCAATAAGGACGCCAACCCGGCCCGGATCGCTCGTAACATGGCTGAGGGCCAAGGCATGGCCCACGGTCGGGATAAACGATTTGTCGACCGGCTCATTCGGCTTCGGCTCGATCAAGATGCGTATATCCTTGTTATATTCCAGCATCCGGTTGATCGCTTCCGCTAAATATTCGAACGATCTCACGGCACACTTGCTCTCCGGCACAAAATTGCCCTCCCGCGCCAGCCACAGCACAATAAGGTTCGTGCCCAGCTCTCCGGCAATGTCAATCGCCCGTTTGCTGCGTTCATCCGCATATTCACGCAATTGCTTCAGGTTCGCGGTGTAAGCTCCGTCGCGCGTCCTGGCATCCTCCCACAAACGGGGGGCGATGAACTCTGCCGCCAACCCGGCAGCGTCGAGCTCGCGCTTCAGCTCCCGCGCTTTGACGCGCAACGTCGCATCGTCGTAATCGTGAATGTTCGGAACGGCATCGTCATCATGCAGCTGGATCGCATCAAAGCCGATCTCCTTCATCATTTCCAGTTTGCGGGCGAACGGCACTTCCCGCCGAATCGGCGGGCCGAACGGGTCCGCTCCAGTGTGGATATTCCACGGTCCTACCGAATAACGAAATGTTTTGGAGCTCGTTTTCATATCGGTTATAAATCCTCCTCGTAAATAAGTGTTATTCAGCGCGTCATAGACACGCTCTTATTCCAGCATCGCAGACACTTTGCGAATCGCCGCGATGGCGTCACCGCAATCTTCATCCGTCAGACTCTGATGCAGACTGATCGAGACTGCGCGGCTAAGCCAGTCGAGCGTATTCGGGCACATATCCGGCGAATAGTGCACGTTGCCTTTGTAGCTGGCGCAAGTCCACGGCGTTTCGCGTTCCGACGCGCCGCGTTTTTCTAATATATACGTCCAGTTTTTAAAAATATGGCGATCGGCGAAGCCATTGTTGTCGATCGTCCCGTTCGGGATCCCTTCCGCTGCCAGCAGGCTGGAGAATTGGCCCGCCATCTCCGCATTCGGGAGAAAAAAGACAAGACTATATCCGCAATCGCCTTCTGGATCGGACAGCCGCTGCAGCTTCAACAACTGTATATCCTGAATGCCTTCCACAATCGTTTTTTTAATATGCCGCAATCGGGAAATCACGGCATCAATTCTCTGAGATTGCGCCAATCCCATTGCTGCGTTAAGCTCGCTCATGCGGTAATTTTGCCCGGGAAACAGCTCGACCTCCGGATACTGCCGCGTTCCCCAAAATCCGTATGCGGAATCATGATAAATACTTGCACGCGCATAAACGGTATCCGAATTGGTCGCGACCATACCGCCTTCGCCGGCCGTGATCAGCTTAAACTGCTGAAAGCTGAAGCAGCCCGCATCGCCGATCGAGCCAAGCTGTTTCCCTTTGTAGGCGCCGCCGTTCGCTTGGGCGACATCTTCAATGACAATCAATCCATGTTTATGGGCGATTGCCATAATTTCATCCATTTGACAAGGAAAGCCTTTCATATGAACCGGTACGACCGCCTTCGTATAAGGTGTTATCGCCGCTTCGAATGCTTGCGGATCCAAGGTTAGCGTATCGTCCACCTCAACGATAACCGGAACGGCGCCGGCGATCAGGACAGCCGATGCGGTCGCAATATAGGTATATGCCGGCACAATGACTTCATCCCCCGGCCCGATGCCGGCGCCGATCATTGCGGCGATCAGCGCGGAAGTGCCGGCATTAACGGCAAGACAGTGGCGCACGTTCAGCCGCTGGCGGTAAAGCTCTTCGAGCCTCGCGGTTTCCGACTCCTCCTGATTGCCGTAAAAACGGAACACCCGCTTCTTGTCGATGACCTGCAGCACATACTCCTTTTCCGTATCGTCAAACTCCTCCGAGCTTAGAAAAGGCGGCGCCCACGGCTTCGTACGTACAGGCGTTTGATCATGATTTATTTTCATAGGTTGTTATCTCTCCTTTTACCTGATGATTTCATTACTGGCTCACCGAAACGCCCTGAATCGGAATCCCCAATTGCTGCTCCACAAAATCGCGGCAAATTTCCAGACTGCGGTATGGCGTGCTCGTCGACTGGTCAATTTCTACTGTCATCCAGCCGGTATAGCCGATCTCCATCAGCGCCTGGATAATCGGCTGGAAGTTAATCGGTCCCAGACCGAGCTCGCAAAATACAGGCAGCGCTTCATTGCCCAGCAGCATCGGAAAATCTTCCTTGCGTGCATCCTCCGGCATCAAATCCTTCAGATGGACATAGGCGACCCGCTCCTTGTAACGGCGGATCATTTCCGCCGCATCCATCCCTGCTCCCGTCAAATGCGCGGTGTCCGGCGCAAAAAATACCGTTTCCGGGTCGCACATCTCCATAATCGCATCCAGCTCATTCTCGTCCTGCAGCTCCGTCCACAAATGCGGATGGACGCAAGCCTTCACGCCCAACTCCAGCGTCCGCTTCGCCGCTTCGCTGATCGTCTCCGCCGCTGTCTTCAGCTCGTCAAGCGTCGCAGCGGCGTTGCGCGGTCCGCCCGGACCGAATACAAGATGGCCGGCGCCGCAGGCCGCAGCCACTTTTGCCAGCCGGACGTTGTAATCGATAATGCTTTGCCGGCTTGCCGGATCGCTGAATCTGCGGCCGCTTTCGCCCGAAGCCCCGCCGTATAAAGCGCTCATGATAAGTCCATGGCGATCAAGCAGTTCCTTTAACTCATCGGGCCGGTCGGCGTACTGCAAAGCAAAGCTTGGCCACGGCTCCATCGCCCGAAAACCGAGCCGCGCCGCCTCCTCCATCGCCTTTATATGCTCCTGCCCCCATGTAATCGCATGGACCGATATTTTTCCGGCAAATTTGCTCATTTCCCCTTCTGCTCCTCTCGTTTTCCCTCGTTGGATGCCTTATTGCCGCAGCTGCTGCAATACCTCTGCACAAGCGCTAACAAATCGGTCGCAAGCCTGGTCCGTAAATGGTGTCGTACTCATCTCGTAGCCACCCAGCCCGTCATAAAAGGCCTCATAAGTCGGAAGATAGCCGGCGTACCCGTTGGCGCAGGCGGAGAACAGCGTGTATGGAAATTGGGAGGCTGGCCGCAGCTGCCCGACATACCCGTTAAAAATTTCTCCGCTGACTGCTAGCAGCGCAATATCGCCAATGCGGATTCCCATTAACGTAACGTCTATTTCCGGACGGTGATAGGTTTCGCGTGCAGGCAAAGCGACCGTTGCCTGCTTCGCCGCCAGCGGCACTTCCCGAATTTCGCGCAAATGCTGCATCGCCGCGGCAATATCGGTGTACAATTGCTGCGCGTTCTGCTGGACCAACGGGTACGTATCTTCCCCGCTGCCCGATGTTGGTCCGCATACACGCGGTCCCACATCTCCTTGAAAGCCTTGAATAAACAAGGAAATGAAGCCGTTCCCCTGCTCGCGCTCCAGCTTTTCCATCGCCAGCCCCACCATCTCTGCACTTACCCGGTTCGGCGGATTCCATAACACCGTTGGGTGAACGGCATAGTTCACGAAGCTGCCGAGCGCCTCCCCCTGCATCGTTCGAAACAGCACGACATGGAGCGACTTGTCGATCGGTATATCCTCATTCGCCTTCAAGTACGGCCTGCGGGCAACGGCAAGACCGCTGCTGCCAGTGCCTATACTGACAGTAACCGGAACGAGACGCTTCGCCAATTCGGCAATTTCGGCCTGGATACGGGCTGTATATTTCTTCGGGAAATGAGCGGGCGCGCTATGGGTATGGGTGGCATGGACAGAAATGCACGCTTCGCCCGTCCCGGCCGCCTCCGCCCAAGATCGCCTCGTTCCCGGCGGAAACGTATTGACAAACCCGCGATAGATCCATTTGCGCTCGCCCGGATCGGGCACCGCTACAAAGTCTTCATTCGTCAGGCCGCAATCGACACTTACAATAACCGTTCGGCACCGGCCGTCGTCAAGCATCGCGATTCTTGCGTACAGATCATCCAAAATTCCGGTTTCCGGGTCGGCCACATATAATTCAGGGTCATACCCTTGCAGCGGAGCCGTCTCTTCCGGCGTAATGTTCACTTTACCAAATGCGGCCCTTAACACAGATGCCATCATCATCACCATCCCTTAATTGCAATATAATTTATTTTTTAAATTATATCAAGATGTTTTTCGGAATATATTTTTAAAAATTAATAAATATAGAGCTAATCAACCTTTTACCGCCCCTGCCGTAACCCCTTCAATAAACTTTTCCCTCGCAAACAAAAAGACGATAAATAACGGAACAAACGATAAAAACGTCGCTGCCATAATCGTCCCGGACGAGTTCGACTCATATGTTTTCATGCCGGCAATTCCGACAGGGAGCGTCTGCATCGTCACATCTGTCGTAATGACAAGCGGCCATATCAGGCTTCCCCAATTGCCAACAAAGTGGAAAATGGCCAGCACGCCTAATGAGGGGCCAGTAATTGGCAAAATAATTTTGAAAAATGTACCGTAATCGCTGCAGCCATCCAGCTTTGCCGATTCCTCCAGCTCCTTCGGAAGCACTTGAATAAACTGCCGCATCAAAAAGACGCCGAAAGCACTGGCGACCGTCGGAAAGATCAGCCCCATATAGGAATTCGTCCAGCCCAGCTTATCGACAATCAAAAAGCTGGGAATCAAGCTGACGATCCCCGGCACCATCATGGTGGACATAATCAGCATAAACAAAATCGTTTTGCCCGGAAACGCCCTTCTCGCAAACGCATATCCGGCCATCGCGCATATCAATAAGCTCAAAATCGTACTAATTCCAGCTACAATAACACTGTTCAAAAACCATTTGTCAAAATGGTAGGTCGTTCCGGCAAACAGCTCCAAATAGTTGGCAAAGCTCCCGTCATCCGGCCACAGCTTCGGAGGGTAGGTCAGCACATTCGTCGTCTCCCGGAACGATGAGACAAACAGCAGCCAGACGGGCAGAACAATGCCGCAAACGGCCGACAGCAGCACGACAGCTTTCAGAAACGATAATACATAGTGAGTTTTTTGCATCTGCATCACCACCTTGCTTTTCATCAGTATTCGGTGTCGGATTTCAGCAGTTTTAATTGCACTAAAGAAACGATTAAAATAAAAATCAAAAATAAGATCGACATCGCGGCTCCAAGTCCGATCTGATCATCCAGCAGCGTAATGCGATAGATGAAGAATACGACGCTTTCGCTTCCTCTGAGCGGACCTCCGCCCGTTAAAATGTAAATCGAATCGTAAATTTGAAACATGAAAATCGTCGTCATCACAATCCCGAGCAAAATCGCATTTTTAATGAGCGGCAGCGAGATACTCCATATCTCCTGCCACCAATTCGCCCCGTCAATCTTCGCTGCATCCAAATAATCCGCCGGAATGTTTCTTAATGCGGCAATGTAGATAAACGTATAGAAGGTCGCCCCCTTCCATATCTCCAGCACGCCGACTCCCAATTTGGCCATGACCGGATCGCCAAACCAATTGATTTCCGGAAAGCCTGCCAGCGACAGCAAATAATTTAAAGGACCGGTTTTCGCCAGCACATAGGCCAAGATAACGCCAGCCGCCGTCATCGAAATGATAATCGGACTGAAAAAGACCGTTTCATAAAAGGCGTTCAATTTACTTTTTCTGCGAATCAAAAAAGCGAGCACCAGGGCGGTTATTTGCCCCGCTGGGATAATAACGGCAGCATAAAACAAAGAGTTATAGAAAGCGCTTAAATAAGTAGAGGCATTGGAGAATACTTTGGCAAAGTTTGCAAACCCTACGAACTTCAGACTGGAAAGATCAAGCAGCGTACCTTGGTAAAAGCTGAGTACAATAATGACGAAAAAGGGAAGAAAGGTAAACAAAACGGCAAAAAGCATATACGGCAGTATGAACGAATACGAAATGAGATGATGCTTTACTTTGGCATTCAGCGAAACGATGTTCATCGCCCCCAGTTCTTGTAAACTAATTCCGCATATAAGGTTGAGAGCTATCCCAGCCTTGCATCCTTGCACAAGGCGTTTTAAGACTGGCTCTCAAATTCCTTCACTGCATCCTTAATCGCCTGTTCCGGCGTCTTCACGCCTCTGAAAGCGGCTTCTCTCATTTGTTTGATAATATCGAGAACCTTGCCAAACTTTTCATTCGGCGTCCACAAAATCATATTTTTAATGGATTCTTTCGCAACCTCCATCACCTCATCACCTGCGTACATTTCCTCGTTCGCATCCGGCAGCGGGGAGAAGAAGCCCGCAGGCTCAAGATACATTTTGGCGTTTTCCGGCGCGGTAACGAATTCGATAAACTTCCAGGCTTCATCCTTATGCTTCGATGCCTCGGCAATCGCCAGCGTCCCTATGCCCGCATAGGCCTCCCTTTGTTTTGCCGGATCGCTTGCTGGACCTGCAGGATTCAGAAATGCCCCGAATTTTAAATTGGGCGCGTTCGTTTTAATCGTAGAGCTAAAGGAAACTTGTGATAAGAGCATGCCGATTTTACCGTCGAAGAACGCCTGATTTTCCTGTTCCGACGTACTGTAGAAATCCATTGGCGGAGCTGCCGCATGCTTCAGCACCAGATCGGTATAAAATTGCAGCCCGGCTATGCCCTCTGGCGTATCAAATCCCAGTTTTGTCACGTCTTTGTTGTTATCCGCATACAAATTGGCCCCGGCCTGCCCCATAAAAGCAACCGCATTCAGCGCATCCAGATTTCCGATCCCCCATTGGTCCGGCGCTTTGGTCAGCTTTTTGGCCGCTTCAACAAGCTCATCCCATGTTTGCGGAATTTCAATCTTTTCTTTTTCGAAAAGCTCTTTGTTGTAAAAAACAACGGAAGTTCCCGCCAAAAACGGCTTCGTGTAAACCTTCCCGTTAATCGTCAAATAATCAATGACACTTGGCGAATATTTGCTTTTCTCCTCTTCGGAGAAGTAGTTCGTGAGATCGGCAAGCTTGCCGTTTTGCGCGAATTTCACGAAATATTCAGACATATAAGAAACGTCGGGCGGATTGCTTCCGGCAAATGCAGCCGTATACTTCTGATCCCATCCGTCCCACGGCGTTTCCAGAAACTCAACCTTAATATTCGGATTTTCTGCTTCGAATTTCTCAATGATCTTTGCCCACAGCTCTTTTTCCGTCTTGACGTGCGGAGCCTTCCAGAATGTAAGGGTCACCTTTTTCCCTTCTACGGCTTTACCGTCCGCATCTTCCCCCGGCTTCGAATCGTTCGACGATGTCCCCGTGCTGCAGCCTGCAAAAACGATGAGTCCAATCGATAATGCCAAAAACAATACTCCAAACCTTTTCACCATTTCGATACCCCCAGCAAAATAGTTTTATAGTAAGCGATCTGCTTCCTGCAGACGGCTTGCTATCGCCTTAAGACAAGCTTGTTGCCGCTATGGATAATAGGTGTGATTCATTTGAATCCATAATCAGGTGCAGGGTACAGCGTGAAGCCTATTCAATTAATTTATTTTTTTAATTATATAATAACACTACCTTTGTGTAAAGGCTTTCATTTTATAAAAATCTGGCTGCATATCGACTTACAATCAAGCGCTTCTCATTAAATTTAGCGGATATTCCAACTGTTTTCTACAAATTTAGGTTTATAAATTAACTTTTCATCAGAAATGCGGTACAATAATTACACGTACTTATTGCGCAGAAAGGATCGCTGCTTTATGAAATTAAATTCTTCAGAAAAACAAATATTGGAGCTAATCAGTTTCGGGCAGGGAATATCGCGCAAAAGAATTGCAGAGCTGCTGAACATGACGCAGGGGTCGATCACGAATATGACGAAGCTGCTGCTCGAGCACCATTTTATTGTCGAAGGCGAGCGGATCGGCAGCGGGATGGGAAGAAAAGAGGTACTGCTGTATGCCAACCCGCGCAAATTCACTTATCTTGGCGTCGATATCGGGGGGCATGCCGTTCGCTTTGCGCTGTCTGACAACTGCCTGGATTTACTGCACGAGGACGAATGCTTGATGAAAGATTTGCTGCCTCAAGAAAATCGGGCAGAAGCTCTTCTGCGCAAGCTGGATGAGTTTTTAGCGAAATGCGGGGCCGATGCAGCGTCGCTCGATGCAATCGGCATTGGCATTACCGGGATCGTCGATGCAGGCGGGCAAATCGTGTTGAACATGCCAAACGCACCTTATTGGGATGACATCAATCTGGTTTCCCTCGTGCACAAACACTTTGGCTGCCCCGTCTTCCTTGACGAGGGCGGGCGGACGATGGCCATAGCCGAACAAATGACGGGCAAAGCGAGCGATATCGCCGATTTTATCGTCGTTCAGGTGGGCTACGGAATTGCCGCGGGCATTATGATTAACGGGCAATTGCTGCGTGGTGTCAACAATACAGCCGGGTTGCTGGGCCATATTACCGCCGACCCTCATGGCTCCCGCTGCACATGTGGCAACTATGGCTGCCTGGAAAATATCATAACCTTTCCGATGCTGGAAAAAGACTTCAAGGAACGAGGGGGCTCCGGCTTGCTTATCGAAGCGTACCGGCAAAACGACAAGATCGCCCTCGACGTATGCATCGATGCCGGTCAAGCTTTAGGCATTGCCTTGAGCAATGTGGTCAATCTGTTCAATCCGGATACGATCTTCATCGGCGGTCCCATGTTCACCGAAATGCCGCTTATGCTGGATGAGACGAAACGAACCATCACCTTGCGCGCTAATCGCTTCTCGACCTTGAGCCTGAAGCTGGAGAACACCTCCTTCGGCGGCAGGCAAGGCATCGTAGGCACTCTGGCATTGGCTAAATCCCGTCTTATTCGCGAGCTTTCCGACTATACGCCTTGAAGCGGCCGCCTGCTGCATTTATTACAAAACACCTTCAAGCTTCTTCATGTCTTACGACATGAACGAATGCACTTGAAGGTGTTTGTTCCTGTTCATTAGTAATAAGCCAACAACTCGGACAGTCTGGTTCGGATCGAATCCTTCAATTCCGCCGGCTCCTGCAGAATGACTTCATTCCCCAGTGCAATGAAGAACTCCGTAAAAAAAGGAATGTCGCTGCGGGGCACGTCCGTATCGATCACGCCGCTTCCATCTTCGTCCACGACCAGCATTGGAGCTAGCCACAGTTCGGCTTCACATCGCTGGACGCCGGTTCGGCTCAACTTTGCACGAAGGTGAATGAGCTCCCGCGGCTTGGCTACCTCCCGCCGGCTAAGGCGGATGTCGCCCAGATCGAGCGGCTCCACACCGGTCGTGTCATAGACCGCCTCACGAATTCGGTCACACCGGAATACGCGAAAACCATGGCGCAGGAAGCAATAGGCTGTACAATACCAGAAACCGTTACTCGCATAGATGCATACAGGCTGAATCAGCCGATTGCTCATCCCCTCACCCTTTGAATTGTACTTGATATCAAGCACCTTTCGATGAATAGCTGAATCAAGGAGAACGGATAAACAGGGCGCATCGCCCCGCCTGGTCGGCGTAATGAAGTCGACCCGATCCTTCATGCTATCGATCCGGTCCCGGACGTCCCCAGGCATATGGAGATAGAACTTGCTCAGCGCGGAAGCGGACTCTGCTTCAAATGGCAGTGAAGAATAGTGGCGCAGGGCGTGAACCGCAAAAAACATCGCCACGGCCTCCCCCTCCGTAAATGCGATCGGAGGCAGCACCCTTTCCCTTACCACCTGATAGCCCCCATGCGGCCCCACTTCAGAGTAGAGCGGCACCCCCAGCTCGCTCAATTCTTGCAAGTCTCTCAGAATCGTGCGCTTTGAGACGCCGAATTCGTCCGCAAGCTCCTGAACCTTGAATCGCCGTTTACGATTAACCGTCATCATCAATTCGATTTGCCGTTTCGATTTGGACATTCCGAATACCTTCTTTTTAGAGGAATAAATGAATTCATGTCAAGTATTGTCATCATTATGCCTTAAGATAATTGAGCAAGCAATAATAAATGATTGGGAGTGATCAATGTATGATACTCTATGTCCAGTTCGGCGGATATTCATCGATCGGCATCTTCTCGGCGGTATGCCTTGCAGTCTCACTTGGAACATTCCTGTTCGGCAATGTACTTCAGGGGAAAACGGAACATTCTGCCCAGGAATCGGCATCCGCTTCCTAAGCGCACCGCGCAAGGTCATAAACAGCGTGACTTCGATTCAGAAAAAAGGTATAACCTCCTCATTTTCACAAGTGGTTATACCTTTTTGCATGAAAGGAACTTTTTCAGTGACCTCCTTTCAAAGTGGCGGGGTTGCTACACCAATCTTTATCCAACCTTCCTTTGAAGGACCATATACCGCCGGTATTTTCAGCCCCGCTTGACGCATAAGAACAGTAACTTGTCCTCTATGATGGACAATGTGCTTAATCAATCCCATAAAGATAGTGGCATTCGATTCCTGCCTTCCAAAAGAATTTTGTACTTGCTTTAAAGCATCATCTGTCCATTGTTCTTTAACAACTTGAGCTGCATTAGAGCTTACGTTTTTAAAGGTCTCAGCAATTTCTTGGGCAGATGGCACTTCCTCTGAATGTTGAACCTTATCGATTACAAGTCCAAACTCAGTCAAGTAATCAGGGATATTCGTTACAAAATGCCACGCAATTCTTCCCAAGGTGCGGCCTTCAGGATATACTTGCTGGAGTAACGATTCATCTGTTAAACTGTCTAAAACCTTTTGAGTCAGTGCCGCTTCGTTTTTCCATTCTGTGATAAAATCCGAAACTGTTATATACATATCGGTTCATCTCCTTCTTGAAATTCTTTCACTACATGGTAACAACCTTTTAAATCCTCCGGGTGGACGCCGTGAACGCTTCTGCGATTTCATAGTCCGAATCCAGCATATGTTTTCCCCTCCCCTCCCCTCCCCTCTAGCTCAAGCATAATGGCTAATAGTGACAAGGATTGTCATAGTTATTCAGCATGAGGCAGTTTTTATCGCCAATAAAAAATTTCCGCTATCCATAGGGACAAAGAATCATCCATATTAAATGCATTTTTCTAGTTAGTCTCCTCCCTTTCGGCCATTCGCTTGGATCTATCCGCATAAAATACAGTTAGACGTCCGCACCACTCTCCTGGCACCATCAGAAGAATGAAACTCGCGCCAACATCGGGGTAATTTTCAGGATAGTTCCTCAATAAGAGGTCGCCGATGGAGGGAACGCATTTCTTATACAGTTTCCAGATTCCAGAAGCAGGAAGCTGCCTAAATAATGTCGAAATTATGGAAAATATAAAAAAACTGGCTGGTGATAGATGTGGCATTGTTGCGTATTTTTGAAGGAATCACAACAAGGCGATTGGAAAAACGAATTGATTGGCATCATGACTTCCCTCAACATATTGCTATTATGATGGATGGAAATGGAAGGTGGGGAAAAAGTAAAGGATTGTCCCGTGCTGCAGGCCACTATGCCGGCATGAATACAATGAAAGAAACGATCCGCAATTGCCGGGATATAAATATAAAATATTTAACTTTATACGCTTTTTCTACGGAGAACTGGAAAAGGCCAAAGCAGGAAGTAGACTACATCATTAGCCTGATTGATCAATTTGTAAATGACAAGCTTATTGAGGAAATGAACAGCAACGATATCAGTGTCCATTTTATAGGCGATTTGCAACGTTTCCCTAAAAATACGCAGCGATTGATGGAGCAGGCAGCAGCCTCAACAAGCTTGAATAAAGGGATGACCGTCAATTTTGCGATGAATTATGGCGGGCGCAGCGAGATTGTCCGTGCGGTAAAGCTGGCAATTGAGGCCGATAGCGCGAATGAGCTTGGCGAAGCAGATTTTGAGCGATATTTGTACACTTCCGCTTGTCCATCACCTGAACTGGTTATTCGAACCAGCGGGGAAAAACGGCTCAGCGGTTTCCTTTTGTGGCAGTCCGCGCAAGCGGAAATATGGTTTACAGATACGATGTGGCCCAGCTTTAATAGACATCTATTACTTCAGGCAATTGTCGATTACCAGCAGCGTAAGTCAAGGTCTATGGAATAAAAGAGGGATACCCATGCAGATATCTGCCCAGTTCCAGTCCGGCGGCGACATCCGGTCCAGCGGCTCCTCGTAAATCCATGGCTAGATACCGAACGTATCATGACTGCGCTTCGTATCCTGCAAAGAAACGACCTGAAAGAATAATGTCACACGCGCATTCTCGATAACGCTCCTCCTCGGTATCAAGCAAGCCCAGCGCATAAATAAGCGATTCGAGCGTGGAATGTATCGTTTCGGCTTTTTTGATCGTCGTATGGTACCCCGGGCTGCTGAATGGGGAAGTGAGCATCTGAATTTCGGGATTATAAGCCAATTCTTTTGAAGCAATTTTACCGCGCAGCATTTGTAATTCCTTTTGTTGCTTAATCTGTTTATTCATGGTATTTTCCTCTTCTTATTTCCCGCAGCCGCATCTGCTGACGCGGCCGCGGGTCCTTCTTCTAACGTTTACTTTGCTGTTTGTTCCATTAATCTCATCGCGATTGCTGCTGCTTCCGCCCGGGTAACGATGCCCGCCGGCTTGAACAGCCCGGTTCCCGTGCCCTCCATCAAGCCGCTGGCTGCAACTGTGGCAACATAATCTTTCGCCCATGCCGGAATTTGCTCCGCATCGCGGAATTGGCTGAGCTGTCCGTCTCCGTCAGCGGCGATGCCAGCTGATGCACGCGCCAGAACAGCTGCCAGCTCTACCCGCGTTATGCCTTCCTGCGGGCGGAAGCTGCCGTCGCTATAGCCGGTAATCCAGCCTGCTTGCACCGCTGCCGCTACGGCATCCGCCGCCCAGTTTCCGATCCGCGCTTGATCCGTGAAGCGTTGAACGCTGTCTGCGCTTTGGATGCTGCCCGCAGCTTGCGGCTGCAACGCCCGCACCAGCATCGCCACTAATTCCTGGCAGCTGACAGCCTGATCCGGACGGAATGTGCTGTCGCTGTAACCTTTTACGATACCTGCTTGCACCGCTTTTTCAATCCAGGCTTGGCCCCAATGGCCTGCGATATCTTTCAGCTCACTTGCCGGCTGCAGTTCAACCGCCTCATCACTCAAGGCTACAACGGCATATACGCCAAGCTGGTCAATCTTGGCGACGAAGCTATTTCCGTCTACCTTGCCATCCGCTTTTACCCATGTTTTCTGCTTGTCATCATAACGCATAAGAGTGGGTACTTGCTCCTTCCCTGCTTTGCCCGCATCGAAATCAATGCTCAGAATTGCTTTTTTCTTGAACTGACCAGCCGGATCTTGGCTCAGCTCAAATACCGGACTAAGCAGGTTCACTGTTTGCGTTTGCAAATCTTGCAGTTTTTGCCCCTCAAGCTCGACAATTTTAAGCTGTCCGCTTGTGTTTGTTGCCCCAGCTGGGATTGTCAGCTTAATTTGCTGGCCCAGGCTGACCTCGCCTGCAATCCCTGCTGGCAAGTATAATTGCCCGGAATAGGATTGATAGCGATCCATTGCTTCCGAATAGAATGGAGGCTCGACAACTGGTAAGGCATCGATTGTAACGACCACAGCCGCTGTGTTCGAATAATTATGGCCGTCGTGAACCCGGAAGGTAAACCGGTCTTCTCCAGTTGCATCGTCATACGGCGTATACACGAATTTCCCTGTCGCCGCATCGCTGAGCTTCACCGTTCCCAGCTTTCCGTTTGCAACAATTTCATAAGTCAGTTTCGTCCCCTCTGTATGCTCGGCAGTTAACTGCCCAGAGACAGCTTTGAACGCTGGGGTTATGTACGAACCGTTATGCGCTCTAGGTATCACTGGCTCAGCTTTACGATACTCAAATGCGATGCGATATTCCTGCACCACAGCGGCGCTCTCGGAAGTAACGACCACCTTGGCTGTGCCCGGCACCTGTTTGGCCGGTTCAATGCCCACCGTCGCTTTCGCATCGTTCGCAGTCGCCGTTATTTCCGGCAGCATTGCTCCTTTCTCCAGGACGACCGTGTACTGCAGCTTCTCCGGAGCAAATCCTGCGACCGACTCACCATTCAGGTAAAGTGACTTTAACGAAGCATCGTCACCAGGCGCATCGGGACGATCGATCGTTACCGTTACTTTTGCTATTTTCGAATACTCGTAACGGTTGGACACGCGGAAGGTGAAGGAATCTTCTCCTGATGCCGTTGCCAGAGGCGTGTAGACAAACTCTCCTGTTCCGCTATCGACAATTGCAGCCGTTCCCTGCTCTCCATTCTCAACAATTTCAAAATTCACCTCTGCCCCTTCTGCATGCTTCGCATGCAATATACCTTGCACTATTTGACCCGCTTTGACGTTATAAGCAGCATCGTAGGTGGCTGGAGGTGCCTGATCATACATCCACTGCATCGACCGGAACAGGTTCGGCCTCTTCTCATTGCCGATTCCAGAGCCCCACTCCAGCCAACCTTTTCTACCTTTACCATCGTTATCATTGACCAGAAGCGAGAAGCTCATCACTTCGTTGCGTACAGGACGAACCGGAGCTAATTCCGTCCAAGGGAGCTTAAGTCCATAGATTGTCATTTTCCGTTTTTCATCCCGCTTAACCGTCAGCTTTCCATTTTCGACAAGGCCTGTCGCCATTCCGCCGGGTGCCGTCCAACGATAAATTTGCGGCCCAGCCGGTGTGTCGGAAATGCCGTATTCGTACCATTCCCTGCTCTCGCCTGGCACACCAGGCGACATGGCAAACTGAATACTGTCATTCGTCCATATGTCAGCTGCTTTTGCTTCTGCCGAATGAACATCATCGATAATTTGAGCTGTCAAATAAAAATAATCCTTGTCATAATGCAGCCAAATGCGGCCACTCAAATCATCACTTCCGGCATAATCCGCCATTTTCACTGCCGCTCCGGATAAATCAATTGTCGCCTGTTGTCCACCCGATGCCGGATCACTCTGACCTAACTCTGCCATTGCTTCCGTCGCTGGTATAATCAAATTAAATCCGAAACTTCCTTCATAAACATAGTCTTCTCTACCAGCAAATTTGATACGAACAGCGACTGGATAGTCGCTTTCCGCCGCTAACGTTTTTAGCGGGATTGTAAATCTGCGACTTTCTTCAGGCAATAACAAAGTATTCCAGTCGATAACTCCGCTTTGATCACCAATACGCCATTCTGCACCCTCTACTACTAACTCTCTTGACTTGCTCACATTGTCCACTTGGATATTCAGTGATTGCTCCAGCTGATCTTTTTTCATCTCAATTAACGGACGTACCTTAACCTGATGTGAAATCCCCGTTTGTACTTTGTATCGCAGCTTGCCAACCTTGCTGTCCCCATCCAGCAAGTAAATGAAAACGATCCGAGAGTCCTCTCCTTGGACGCCGTAAGAAGTAATCGCTTGGTTCTTCGTCTGTCCCTGCGAAACAGCCAATTCATATCGCTTGCCTTCAACTTCCATCGTCATAGCCAGCGGTTTGCCAGAAGTCGTATTATTTAATGCGACAATGAGCTCAACCGGCTCCCCTTTAAACGCTTCTTCGCCAGATACGGCGATTGTACCATCTGCGGTTACTTTATTCACGTTGCCTTTTACATAAAGCGGTTCGCCTGATAGTGTTAAATACACTTTCCCTTGTTGAGGTATAAATGTTTCACGATTGCCCATGATGTCGGTAACTTCTAATGGCTGATCAGTCTCCACTGCAACAATATAGTCTTCCAGTGCCCACATGACACGCAGCGCTTCGCCATTTTTATTAAATAGATAACTCATAATGTCATCGCCGTAACTGTCTTGGGCGACATAATTTGCCCCCGTCAACTCTCGAGCCATTACACTGTACGAGACATATCCCGGTTTGGGAGTATAGGCGCCAAGCGGATCTTTCGGATGACGAATAAGACCAAAATTATCCTCACTATTGTCAGTTTGCAAGCCATCATTCATAAAATCATACCAAAAATATTTTTCCACACCATTAGCCAGCGCACCAACATGGCTTCTTACAACATAAGAAGCTTGCCTCGTTTCAGTAACACCACGATGATCGAGCTGGGTCGGCCAGCCCATCTCCGTCATCCAGATCGGCTTTGGTTGTCCATTATTATACTTCCGTATCAAATTTTGCAGACGGGTTAATTCCGCTACCAAGCCTTCTGGTGTATCCGGATAACGGTAAGGATGAACCGAGACGGCATCCATATATCTCAACCCGCCCAATGCAAACAGTTCCTCCATCCACTCCCATGGAATTTGGGCAGCTGTCGGCCCAACAACGATGATATTCGGATCTTCCGCCTTCACGGTATTGTACGTTTTTTCCAGAAGTTTGTAATAATACTCTGGTTTGGAATCGGCAGGACCGTCGCCTAGATCACCAGGTCCGATATTAAATTCATTGTACACTTCCACCCATTTGATCTGATCGTCATATTGCCGTAATATCGCTTGACCATAGTTGGCAAATCCTTGCCTTCCTTCATCTGTATACGGTGTACTGCCGCCATCATAAAGATTGTTGGTATAGGAAAATACAATCAACGGATCAAGATCATGGACTTTCAATTGATTCATATACTTGTCATAGGATTCTGGAAATTGATAGACATCCTTTTGCGGCTCAACATAGCCCCAATACATCTCGTCTCTGACGTTCTTCATACCTGCTTGACGAATAAGCGGGATAAGCTCAGGCTCCCACCATTGGCCAAAATGCGTCGCGGCTCCAAATGGCGAATCGCTCACCTGTCCCAGATCAAATGGAGCCAGCACCGCAAACACCGTTTCGGCAGAAGCAGTCGGAGAACCTTCCAATTCAGCCGTAAGATGAAGACGATAATAGCCGCTTTCAACTTGCGGAATTGTAAGTATGGCGCCGCTACCGCTTGCAATCGTTTGCACGCCATGTCTTACTTGTTCTCCCCACATATTATGAACCGTCCAGCGTACCAGATCACCAGACGTTTTCAGCCGGAAGGCCACCTCATCTTGATCAGTAAACACATTGCCCAGCTTCTGCTGCTCAATTACTAGCGGCGGCAGCTGCACTTTGGCGACAATCTGATCGAGCAAAATAGCCCCTCGTTGCTTGCCTGCGTTCAGCTCCGAGCGCTCCATCAGGAATGCAATCTCTTTGGCCGGAGCATGATAGACACCATCATTCGCCCCGCTCCAGTGCCCATAATTCATACCGCCAGCAAACTCTGTAATTGTCACTGCTTGCCATTCGTCAGCCGAGCTCAACGGCAGCGATTGCTGATGCACCTGTCCGGTTGCATCTGTAATCCGAATCCGAATCGCACTTAAATCCGTCGTCTTCACCATGAAATCAAGCTGCTGTATATCTAGATGATTCAATTCTTTCTCAATGCTGACATATGCGCCGCCAGCAGTAAAATCACCGGACAGCCTGCCGGCGAAGTTTCCGGCGTAGGAATCATCTGTCACCCGCTCCAGCGCACCTGCAGCTCCAGGAAACTCCGTCCCCAAATTCAGGCTCCAGCCTTCATCCTCCTGTTCAAACTGGCTGATCATCTCTTCTGTTACAATAGATGCAGCGTATGTCCGATTTTCTCCCCATGCAGTAAATCCAATAGATGTAACAACAAGTGCAAGTGTAAGTATGGCGAGCAGCGGCCTTTGGCAGCAACGAATCATAGCACTTCTCCCTTTCCTCCAGATGAATTAACCTTTAATACCAGAGAACGTAAATCCTTGCATAATATATTTTTGGAAAAATAGAAATAAAATCGCCGGCGGAATAATCGAAAAGGTTAATGCAACAAACTGAATATCCAGCGTTGTCGTTCCTTTCAAATTAAAGATGGCGACAATCACCGTCCATAGCGACTGATCCTTCAACACCATATAAGGCCAAAAGAAATCCGACCATGTCGCCTGAATGGTAAAGATCGTAATCGCCATCATAACAGGCTTGCTAAGAGGCAGTACAATCCGCCAAAAAATGCCTAGCAGGCTGCAGCCATCGATCCGTGCCGCTTCAACAAGCGCATGAGGAATATTATCGAAGAAGCCTTTGAAGACGATCACATAAAAAGCGTTCGCCCCAATCATCATCCACATCGGCCAAAACGTGTTGCTGAAATTGATGTGAAGGACGGGAAAATCGATAATATTTTTAAAAATAGGAACCATGCCCAATGTATTCGGCAGCAGCATCGTCCACAGCACCATCCCAAAAATAAAGGAGCTTCCTCGCGGCCGCAGCTTGGAAAGAAAATAGCCTAGCAAACCATTGAACACCAGGGCAAATAACAGACATCCTGCTGTCATAATGAAAGTGTTCAAGTATAATCTCCCAAAATCAAGCAGTTTCCACGTACTAACGATTTTGGATAGATCAAGTGTTTGCGGAATAATGGTTGGCGGAATTGTGAAAAACTCTTTGACGTCCTTCAAACTTGAAAGCATAATCCATAACGGCGGCAACAGACAAAGAAGCGAGACGCCTATCATAATAGCAAATACCGCCCAATATAGCAGCTTTACGCCCGGCCGTTTCAAATCGAGCACTCCAATAATGCCCGTCATCGGCTTGCCCATCGTATCACCTCTATTGATCACTAATTTTTTTGCTTAACCGGAAGTAGATAATTGTGAATACAAGCAAAAATAAAAATGTAATCACACCAACAGCCAGTGATCGGCCTGCCTCAAAGTAGCGGAAGGCGTAAAAATAGCTTTGCAGCATCAAGGACATTGAAGCATTGTTCGGCCCGCCCTCTGTCATTGTCAGCGGTTCATACATCACTTGGAATACACCAATCATTTGCAGCACGAGCATAATCGAAATAATTGGGGCAATTTGCGGCAAGGTAATATGCCAGATCCGTCTCCAAATCCCTGCCCCGTCAATCGATGCAGCCTCATACAGTTCCGGGTTGACTCCTTGCAGGCTGGCCAGATATAAAATAACCGTCGTGCCAAAGCCACGCCAAGTCATCGTAATGACAATAAGCAGAATCGTCCAGTCAGGGTTTTGAAGCCAGGAGGCCGAAGCAATTCCCAGCTTATCCATCAGCATATTGAGTAATCCGCTTGGTCCTGGATCAAATATGAAGACCCACAATAAGGCGGCAGCAATACCTGGTACCATACTGGGAAAATAAACTGAAAATTTAAAAATGGACTGCCAGTGCATCATTTCATTGATGAGAATAGCAACAATAATCGGGACAGCAAACCCGATCACAACCGACCAGAAAACATAAACAATCGTATTTATGAATGTTTGTTGAAAGACCGAGTTGCTGATCACATCGATATAATTTTGCAAACCGATAAACTTAACGGCATCATAGCCTCTCGTCTGCTGAAAGGATAAATAGAAACCCGATAACAGCGGTTGCCACGAAAATACCGTAAAAAATACAATACTAGGCAGAATTAATAACCAGGACGGCAACTCCCGCAATAATTGTTTGAATTGCCGGCGCGCCCGGCCTGTTCCCATCGGCAGCGGTGACGACAATTCAGGATTCGAACCATTCATTGCTATTGTTCCACCTTATCGAGATAATCACGCTGGAAATCAGCAGCAGCCTTGTCCAGCAAAGCTTGCGGATCAGCGTTTTCCTTCGTTAAGACGGCTTGAATGACGCCATCGAGCAGCTTGTACAATTCCTGTGCATTCACCGGAACCTCCGGTCGGATCGTTACGCCTTCATTGTTGATATAATCATTCCAGAGTGCCATGTCGACATTCGTAAACTTGTCATAGATCGCTTGCTCCGCCTGCAGACGGTCTTCATTGATCCACATCTTCAGTCCGCGCGGTCCGACGACACGTCCCAGCTCCGCATCACCTTTAAGCTGTTCTTCCAAGCCTTGCAAAGACTCAGCTGCAACTTCCGGAGAGAAGCCTTTGATTTTCAACCAGTCAAGACCTGCCCGAATTTGTTCAGGAGAGCTGCTTGGCGAGAACATGTAGAGACCGCCGCCTGTCAGTGTATAACGGCCTGCCGGGCCGCCAGGCACTTTAGACATCGCCAAATTGTCTCTACTCATCTTGTAATCATTGATCGGGTCATTTTTCCAATCCAGCGTGCCGAAGCTCATGCCCACTTGATCGGTTCCGAACAATCTGAACAAATCATTAATATCGACCAATACGTTATCAGTCAGCACATTATGCTTCCACTTCATATCCTTGATCAATTGCAGCGCTGCCACTGCTTCCGGGCTGTTGAATACCGCTTTCCACTTTCCGTCTTCCTGCACGACAAACTCCGTACCGTAAGACCATGCGATGTTCATAAACTGCCATCCGCCCTGATTATTTTTCGTTGGCAGAAAAAATCCCGGCTTGCCCGTCTTCTCCTTGATCGTTTTGGCCATTTCCACTAACTCCTCATACGTTTGAGGAAATTTCGGCACACCGCCTTCCTCCATCAAACCTGCCTGCTTCAGCAAGTTCACATTATACCAGACGCCCATATAGTAGCCATTGGTCGGGATACCATATGTACGTCCGTCCTTCTGCATCATCGACAGCATATCCGGATTGAGTACGCTATCATAGCCATACTCCTTTAAGACGTCGGTCAGATCGGCAGCGTAGCCTGCATTAATAATCTTTTGCGGTTCAGTCAGCCAAGTCGTGAATAGATTCGGCAACTGACCACTCTCGGCTTTCGGCAAAAACGTATTCGTATCAAACTCAAAATGCTCGGTTTTCATCTCCACATTCGGATACTTTGCATCAAATGTCGCTTTCCAGGCCTCGCTTTGTGCCAGTGAAGCGTCTGTCGGCTTTGGCCAATCGCCATTCGTAAATACGACTGATGCAGCAGACGTCTTCCCGTCCCCTTTCGAGGTTCCGCTTTCAACATTTGGGTTGCTTTTCTCAGGCGTACAAGCCGTCAGTGCTGCCGTAGTCGACATCATGATGCATAACAGGCTAATACTATACTTTTTGTTCAAAACTCAACACCCTCTCTTCATTCGCAAACTTACTCACGATTTCCATTGTAGCGATTGCCAGATAACAAAAAAATAAGACATTCCTCTAAAAAAGTGTACCATCCTGCTCTTTTAGTAAGCGCTTCATACAAAGAGGATGATTGTATGCTATACTACTCTCGGAGGTGCTCCTATTGTTTAGGCAATTATCCAGAAGACTTATCCTTGCCTGTATGCTTACTACCTTGATCGGTGTGACCATCGCAAGCGCCGTATCCTACTATTTTTCCACCTATCTCATTCGTTCCGAGTTCAGCAATATTGCTGCCAATTTTTATAACACTTCCGCCAGCAATTTGACCCGATATCTTACATATACAGAGGAGACATTGAAGGTTATTTCCAATCACCCTTCTGTTGCCACCGCCATTTCCTCGCCTGAATATATGCCTGATGTCATCGAGGTGTTGAATGGCATGGTCTATAAGTTAAATATGGATTTGCGCGGTGCAACCATCTACACCTTGCAAGGCTACAGCTACACGCCAACCAATTATTCAGACATTCCGACACTAGAACAATTGCGGGCTAACGCTGAATTTGAACAGTTTTATACCAATCCCTCCGCCCACAGTATATGGATATACCGGGATGGCAAAGATCTATCCTACTATTCGCAAAAGTATGCGACAACCGGCATTTTTTCCTATGTACTCAAAATACCCGAGCATACACAGCAGCCCTCGGCTATTATGATAGCCGATATGGATGCGATGCGCTTGGAGCAATATTTTGAATCCTCCAATGCACTATTCCAACATGCGGAGACAACCATTGGACGCGCCAATCGTTTTTCTAGCACCGCTGATGCTGCCACACCAACAATTAGCCGCAGCAGCACACATATTATTATTCGCAATTCAGTTCACGAATCTAATATCGATTTGACGCTTAGCGTGCCGATGGCCAACGCCAAACAGCCGATGCGCGAATTATCGCTGACCATCGGACTGCTTGCCGCTGTTTCTATCGTGCTTGCTTTCTTTACCTTCCGGCGCTTGCGGGACAGTATTGTCAAGCCGCTCGCCAAGCTATACAAAAATATGCGACAATTCAGTTCTTCAGCCTAGCATTTGAGGTGGAACGGAGACGGACGACGACCGTCGTTCCCTCCCCCAATCGGCTATCGATGTTGACGCCATATTCTGCTCCATACTCCAGCTTGATGCGTTCATCTACATTGCGAATCCCATAACCGCCGCCCTTATACTCCTTATTAGCAGTTGTTGGACGATGAAGCATATCTGGATCAAAGCCGATCCCGTCATCTCTAATCTCGAACACGAGATCCTGTCCCTCACGATAACCATGGATCCATACATTGCCATGCCCGCGCTTCTGGCTGATTCCATGTTTAATCGCGTTTTCTACCAGCGGCTGCAAAATAATTTTCAAAACCGCCTCATCTAGCATATCGTCCTCCACTTGATAGACCATACTGAATTTCCCCGGAAAACGCATTTGTTCCAACGTTTCATAGCTGCGAATGATGCCTATCTCTTCACGAACTGTAATAGATTTATCTCCTTTATGCAGACTAAGCCGATAAAAGCTTGCCAAAGCGACGATCATCTTCTCAATTTCCTTCTGGCTGTTCAATTTGGCAATCCAGCCGATCGCATCCAGCGTATTATATAAAAAGTGAGGATTAATTTGTGCCTGCAAAGCTATCAATTCGGTCTCCCGCTGCCTATCCTTGTCTTCATTGATTCGGCCAATCAACTCTTCAATACGAATGACCATATCGCTAAAGCTCGTCTCAAGCAGTGCAATCTCGTCATGATTATGACGGTAAGCACGCGGATCAAGCACATCTCCGCTGCCGCCCTCCCGATATTTGCGAATCGTTCTGGCCAGCCGATTAACCGGATTGACGATCCGATTAGCCATATACCATGCCACCATAAAACCGCCGGTAATTAACAATAGTTGTAGAATATAGCTGTAGCGCTTAATATGCTGCAGTTGCTTAAACAGCTCTTCCTGAGAGATGATACTTACTATTCTCCAGTCCAATCTGTTCTTTTGAACATCGCCAGTCAATTGATAATTAAAAATAATAACCGGCCGCCCTTCAAGCTTAATAAGTTTGTACCCCTCCTGACCGACCTCGAACAATTGCGAGTCATAGATCGTTGTTCCAGACAACAACGGATCAGGTGCTGACAGCACATAGCGTCCATTCGCAAGCAGCATGGCGTCACCCCAATTGGCGGACACCATATTTTTGTACACCTCATAAAGCGCACGTTCGCGAATATATACGACCAAATAGCCGATGCGTTCGCCGGTATAGAAATTGTAATATTTTCTCCCCAGCATTAACGAAGCATCTCCTGTTTCATCTTTGCGAATGTCTCCCCACACGGGCGTGTTCGACTGCTTGATCTGCTCGATAAAAAGCGGATCAGGGCGCTCTACGATGTGTTCGTTCCCATATTCAAAGTAACGCCCCTCCTCCGTTACAATCGCAACATGCCAAACAACATCACGATTAATGCTCATATCCTCAAGCAAATGCCTGATCTCAGCTTCCCGTTCTTCTTCGCTTGCCTTCTCATCCTTCATCGCCCGATAAATCTCATTTTTCGTTAACAAGCGAACCGACAGCATGTTTATTTCACCAATCAAAAACTCAAAGCCCGTCTGTGCCTTTTCTTGATTAACTATGACATAATTGTACATAAACTCACGCACTGCCTTCTGTGTCAACCAACTGGTCGTTTGAAACAAAAGCACTGAGGACAGCAGCACCACAGCAAATAACAGCGCTAGAACCTTGGCTCCGACGCTCCAATGCCTCCATCGTCGCAGTACATTCACAGTATTTCTCCTCTAATCATATAAAGTACTTTTCACAAACTCTCGTGGAGTAAGTCCCGTTGCTTTCTTGAATAATTGGCCAAAATAACGATGATCCTGGTAGCCTACCAACGTACTAACCTCATATATTTTGTAATTGCGCGTTTTTAGCAGCTTCTTCGCCTCACTCATGCGGTATTCAGTTACGTAATCGATTACGGTACACTGCATTGCTTCCTTGAATAGATGCATCAGGTAAGAAGCACTTATATGTAAATGATCAGCAATACTTGCTATTGATAGCTCCTCAGCATAATAATTGTGAATATAGGCGAGTGCATCGTCAATTAATTTGGAGGATGGCTTCGACTTCTGCATGCGCACCTTTTTTAATGTGGTTACAAGATCCTCCAGCACTTTTTCCTTTCCAAGCCGTACAACTGTCCGCTCGCCGGCAATCCGCTCTACCACACGATGCAGCACCTCTTCCAGCTGCACATTTTCAATCGGCTTGAGCAAATATTCTACAGCACCATAACGAATCGCTCCTTTGGCATATTCAAAGTCTCCATAACCGCTCAATACGATAAAGCTGGCTTCAAGCTTGCTGTCCTTAACTTTCTTCATCAGCTCAATTCCGTCCATAAACGGCATCTTTATATCTGTAATAATAAGCTCTGGCTTACACTTCATCGCTTCCTCATATCCTGTAAGCCCATCCTCGGCCTCTCCGACAATTTCAATCCCGAGTTGCTCCCAAGCAATCGTCTTACGCAATCCGAGCCGCACCAAATACTCATCGTCGACAATCAATGCTTTAATCATCGAATACCCCTCCCGCTTGCCGCATCTCCTTCTTGCTGCATCTCCTATTCTACCTACAGATTCTCTTTTCAACAATTAACAAATTATATTTGGTGAATAATAACAAAAAAATCTATGCCATATACTCATGGACTTTCCCATGCTTACAAAAATCCCCTACCTCACATTCCAGCGAGAAAGGGGCTTTTCCCCGGTAGTTAAAACCTACTTATGGGACAGCCTTCAAGCCAAACTCTTTTGCGGCCAAAAAACCAACCCACATCGAAATTCCGATGACTGAGGATTGGCTTAAAAGTATTTATTTCGTTAGCGCATAACCGTGCCCTAACGGAAAAGCCGACTCACCGCATTAATAACGCTGTGAACCGGCTTATATTTGCTTACCGCGCAGTCGCCTGCAGCGGAATGGCCAAACTCATCTCCTCATTGTTCCAAGTCCCTGTAACTGCCACCTGTCCGTTTGATTCTTGAACCGACGGCGAGAATTTCTGCTCCTCATTGTTCAGCATAATAGAGAATAGGAGAGCTGCCTTGTTAAGCTCGCGAAAATCAATCGTTCTCCGCTCTCCAGAGTAAATGACCCAATCAATGCCGAGCACGCCATTCTCCTCATTGATTTCCCAGCGCCAGAAGGCATCTCCGCTCTGACGGTCATCAAAGGCGGCAAACCAATTATACAACTGCACCGTAATCCCGGCTTCTCCGCCGATCCGTATGATGGCCTCCTTCGCTTCCAGCTTGCTTTCAACCCGCTCTATAGAGCCGCCAATCTCCAGACGAAGCCGGAAATCTGCCGCCTCGATCGTCCCGTCGATTTTATCCAGATTCGGGTGTGTGTCCCCGCCATTCGTCATAAAATGAACGCCGTAGAGCACATGCTCTTTACGCTGTACGCTGCTCAATATTGCTGAGCAATAGTCGTACCCATCGTGCAGACAGCGCAGATGCATATAGGTTGGCTGACCGCCGTTATCCAGATAAGCAAGCACAGTCCGCGTCTGATTCCACATGATCTCCTTATTAAAGCTGCCGAGCGTATAGGCCGGCGTCATAAAGGTCGTCGCCCATTTTTCCGATTGGTCATGTTCATTCACGGCAAAGCATTTGCGCAGCTCCCGCTCTTCAGAGATCAGCATGCGCTCTGCAATGTCCTCTGGGCAGTGAAGACCGCTTTTATACCATTCCTCTTCATACGGAAACTCAGACCACTCATAGAATTTAAGCTTGCCTCTTGTTGCATATTGCAGGAACGCCTTATGATTTTCGCTTAATAAGGTACTGTAGCAGCGGCTGTGCGGCCCCGACCATTGCCCTGTAGCCGTATGGTAATAGTCGGCTACCGAATTCCAGGTCATATCGAGCAGTTCCCCGCTCAGCTGCTTGGCACGCTCCAGCTTTGTTTCCGTGTGCAGCTTGGACAATTCCAGAATAGCCACTGTCGTATACGGCGGGCTGTTATACTCCTGAAAAGCTTGCCGTACCTGCGTGAACTGGTGCAGCTTCTCCAGACGGTTCAAACCATACATCTCGTATTTCTTTTCGCCAAACAGCTCACCGGCGATCAAGGTGACAAATGCGCCCATAATCGCAATATTGGTATAGCCCGGCCCGACATTACGCTTTATAATCGCGTCACATGCGTTATAGATCGCCTGTTTCACCGCCTCATACTGTTCTCCGGAAAACTTATTGCCGTGGCGTGACAGCGCCAGTACAAGAAGCTTGCCACAGAAGTCCGCCCAGTTCCAGTCCGGCGGCGACATCTGGTCCAGCGGCTCCTCATAAAACCATGACCAGATACCAAACGTATCGCGGCTGCGGTCTGTATCCTGCAATGAAACGACCTGAAGGATAATCTCACATGCGCGCTCCCGGTAACGCTCCTCCCCGGTATCAAGCAAGCCAAGCGCATAAATAAGCGAGTTGAGCGTGGAATGAATGGTTTCGGCTTTTTTGATCGTCGTATGGTACCCCGGGCTGCTGAATGGCGAGGTGAGCATCTGAATCTCGGGATTATACGCCGACTCTTTTGATTCAATTTTCCGGCGCAGCATTTGCAGTTCCTCTAGTTGCTGAAGTTGTTTATTCACGGTATTTCCTCTCCTTGTTTCCCGCAGCCTCATCTGCTGATGCGGCTGCGGGTGCTTTTTCTAAAATTTATTTTGCTGTTTGTTCAATTAATCTCATCGCGATCGCCGCTGCTTCCGCCCGGGTAACGATTCCGGCTGGCTTGAACAGCCCGGCTCCCGTGCCCTCCATCAGTCCGCTGGCTGCAGCTGCGGCAACGTATTTTGCCGCCCATGCCGGAATTTGCTCCGCATCGCGGAATTGGCTGAGCTGTCCGTCTCCTTCAGCAGTCAGGCCAGCGGATGCACGTGCCAGCACCGCTGCCAGCTCCACTCGCGTAATGCCTTCCTGCGGGCGGAAGCTGCCGTCACTGTAGCCGGTAATCCAGCCTGCTTGCGCCGCTGCCGCTACTGCATCCGCCGCCCAGTTTCCGATCCGTGCTTGATCAGTGAAGCTTTGAACTTTGCCAGTGCCAGCTTGCGGCTGCAGCGCCCGTACCAGCATCGCCACTAGTTCCTGGCGGCTGACTGCCTGATCCGGACGGAAGGTGCTGTCACTATAGCCTTTTACGATACCTGCTTGCACAGCCTTTTCGATCCAGGACTGTCCCCAATGTCCGGCAATGTCCTTCAATTCGTTCTCAGGCTCCGGACCCGCCGACTGACGTTCCAGCGCGAATACAGCATAGATTCCAAACTGGCTGATCTCAGCAGTTATGCCGCCATTTTCCACTTTGCCGCCGATTTCAATCCATTTCTTCTGCTGCTCATCATAGCGTTGAAGAGATGGATACTGATCTTTCCCAACCTGCTTGGCATCGAACGCCAGACGCAGCACAGCTGTTTTCTTCAGTTCTCCCGCCGGCTCTCTTCGCAATTGAAACATCGGACTGAGCAGTTGCAGTTGTGGACCGTCCAGCTTCTCAAGCTCTTCAATAATAATCCGGCTGCCGGTATCCGTAGCTCCGGCTGGAATCGTCAGCGTAATCTGCTGACCTAGACTCACCTCGCCAGCCGCTCCGCCCGGCAAATATAACTGACCCGTATTCGTTCGGTAAACATCAGGCTCGATTACACCCGGATACACAGGCGGATCCACCGATGGTTCTACTGGAGCTTTTTCAATCGCAATCGTCACCGTTGCCGTGTTCGAATAGTTATGCCCGTCATGCACGCGGTATGTGAACGTATCCTCGCCCGAAGCCCCAGCAGTTGGTGTATAAACGAACTTCCCTTGCGCGGCGTCGGTCAGCTTTGCGGTACCCTTCTTGCCGCTTGCGGCAATCTCATAAATTAGCGTCGTTCCTTCCGCATGGTCCGCCCTCAGCTGCCCTTCGACTGGCACCCCTGCCTTGGTCGTATACGATGCGTTGTGCGCTTTCGGCAATGGCCGTTCTACAGGACGAAGCTGAAAATGAATCTCATAGATCCGAGTTTGCGCGCCGCTCTCCGATGTTACCTGCACCTTGGCCACCCCTGGCACTTGCTTCGCAGGCTTGATGGTCACCGTTGCCTTCTCATCTGCCGCGACCGCTGTTATTTCCGGTAACTCTGCCCCCTTATCCAAAACTATGGTATATTTTGTTGTGTCAGGGTCGAATCCAGCCACCGTGACTCCGTTCAGCTGGAGCTCCTTCAACGAGGCGTCCTCGCCAGGCCGCACGATTGCGATCTTGACCGTCGCCGTATTCGAATAGCCGTAACCGTCATGAACCCGGAACGTGAACGCATCATCTCCCAACGCCGAGACATTCGGCTTATAGACGAATTCGCCCTTGACGGCATCGGTC
Organism: Paenibacillus sp. GCM10027626; assembly: GCF_042676285.1. NCBI lineage: Bacteria > Bacillati > Bacillota > Bacilli > Caryophanales > Paenibacillaceae > Paenibacillus > Paenibacillus sp. GCM10027626. The sequence continues at coordinate 267,260 of NZ_JBHTHC010000010.1, forward strand.
AGCTCTACCGTGCCCTGCTTGCTCTGCCCGACAATTTCATAAGTCAATGCGGTTCCTTCGGCATGATCGGCTTGCAGCGTTCCTTGCAGCTCCGAGCCGGTTTTAACGGTATAGGATCCGTCGAAGGCGACCGGAGCAAGCTCCGTATGCACCCATTGCATTGTACGGAATAAACTTGCGCGCTTCTCAAGACCGATCCCTGATCCCCATTCCATCCATCCGCGTCTTCCGTTGCCATTGTTGTCATTGACAAGCAAAGAGAAGCTCATCACTTCATTACGCAGCGGAAGCACCGGTGACAGCTCAGACCACGGCAATGCCATTTGATATACAGTGACTTTCTTGCTTTCATCTCGCTTTACCACGAGCTTGCCATTCTTAATAGGACCTTTATCGATTCCCGGCGGAGCTGCAAAGCGATACATTTGCGGACCGTCTGGCGTATCCGACAAGCCGATTTCATACCAGCTGCTGCTTTCCCCAGGTACACCGGATGTAACCGCAAATTGAATGCTGTCATTATTCCAAATTTGGTTTCCAACAGCCTTTGCAGAGTGAATCTCATCCTTAATTTGTGCTGTCAGATAGAGATGATCACGGTCATAATTCATCCATATCTTGCCGCGAACATCGATCTTTCCGCTAAAACCTGACAGTAGAACTTCCTTGCCTTTTGATAAATCGATTGTTGGAGCTAAAGCCTCAAGCTCTGGCTCAATCTCTCCACTAATGTTTACAGTACGCTGCAGAATGGGGTTAAAGCCAAAATTCCCTTCGTATTGATACACATCCAAATCGTTAAATTTCACACGTACAGAAGCCTTGTAATTTTCTCCAAATCCAAATGCAGGCAGCGGAATACGAATTTGCTCTGATGCCATTGGAGGAATACTGATATTCCATGCCTGCCGTCCAGACTGATTACCTACACTCCACTCAACTTCTTTTACTTGTAGTGCATGCAGCTTACTAAAGTTTGTCACCTCAATATGCAATGCTTGATCATACTGACCTTCCGCACCTTCTGCTTGCTCCAATATCGGACGCACCTTTACTTCCTTGGCTTTATCAACCTTAAGTTCATATCCGAGCTTACCAACCTTCTGCTCTCCCACCATTAAATAAACCGGAATATACCGATAGCCTTCGCGAGTGTCCTCTACAGTGATTGCTTTTTCAATAGATTGACCTGGTTCGATCGTAACCAAATGCGCTTTCCCTTCTACATCCATTGTGAAGGAAAGTTTGGATTTGCCCGTGTTTGTCATGGATACTGTAAATTGACCTGCATCCCCTATCACAGTTGCTTCGCCATTAATTGTAATGGAAGGTTCCACGGAGATTTGGCCGACATCACCTTTCACATAGTACGGCTCGCCAGTAAGGGACAATATAACTTTTCCGTTGAGCGGCGCGTACAGCTCTGTGTTACCCATCAGATCGGTAATTTCGATTGGCGTATCTGTGGCAATATTGATGATCGTATCCTCTGTCGCCCAAACAACCCGCACAGGTTGCTGATCCTTAACAAAGCGGTAGCTGTGAATCGGCTCATCGACTGCCTCAACTTCCTCAAATTGTGCGCCGGTCAGCTCTCGCGTCATTACCGCATAGCTGACATAAGCCGGCTTGGCTGTATGGGCCCCCAACAAGCTTTTTTCATTTCGGATAATTCCGAAATTATCTTCATTCAGATCCGTTTGCATGCCATCATCCATCAGATCGTACCAAATCATCTTATCCACACCGCTGCTTAATGCGATGACATGCCCTCGCAGCAGATAATCTGCTTGCAGCTTCTCATTGATTCCACGAGAACCAACATAGGTTGGCCACCCGAACTCCGTCAGCCAAATCGGAACCAGCTTTCCATCATTATACTTTTTAATTAATGCTTTCAGATCCTCCAGCTTCTTCGCGAGTTCCTCAGGAGCGTTGGGATACACATATTCCTGTACTGCAATGGCATCAAGATAATCCATACCTCCCAGCTTGAGCACTTCTTCTATCCAGTCTAGGCTGATGCCAGCAGATACAATACCGACAATCGGCAAGTCCGGATGCTCTGCATGCACAACCTCATAGGTTTTTTTCAATAACTTATAATAATAGTCGGGTTGTGAATTTGCCGGGCTGTTGCCGCGCTTGCCAAAGCCGCCGTTAAACTCGTTGTACACATTCATGGCGATAATCTGGTCCTTGTACTTCTCCACATATGCTTTGGCGTAATTCGCCATGCCTAGTCGCCCTTCATCTGTATAAGGGGTTCCGTTATTGTCGTAAAATTGGTTATTATAAGCAGCAACAAACAGCATCGGAATGCCATCCTGCTTCAATCTAGCCATATAATTTTCCAGATCAGGAAAATAAGAATATATTCCTTTTTCTTTTTCAATATATTGCCACTCTACACCATCACGAACAAAGGTGGCACCTGCATATTTCACAAGCTTCACAAGATCCGCATTCCAGCCGTATGCAATGCGATGCAAATGCGTATTAAACCCGAAAGGTGAATTGCCATTCGCCGGTGCTGTGAAAGGTGTAAGCACGGAATAAGTTGTTTCCAACATAATTGGCGAGCTGCCACTATTTTCAGCCTGTGCTTCGAGTGTGAAATATCCTAGCCCACGATCGGGAACTGTAATCGTTGCCTGCCCATTATGGGCTTGTGCTGTGCCCTCAGCAACCTTCGTGCCATTCAGATTGAAGGCTTTCCAGCTCACATTCGGTCTGACTGTCTCAACGATGAACTGAACAGGCTCATTATTCAAAAACACATTGCCAAGCACAGTCTGCTTGAACTTCGTGTTTGGCAGGGTAACGGTTAGAAGCGGACCATCCTGGCTCCACTCTCCTGCCGCATTCCCTGCTTCTACCTTGAACGTATAACGCTCGCCTACCGTCAAGCCTTCAACCGAATAGGTAGTCGCTTGACTGCTAATAGTGTCAATCAATGTACCATTTTGATAGATGCGATATTGTGTCACACCTGCCGGGTCTGCAGCAGCCCCCCATTGTAAATCTACAGCTTCCTCTTCCATGTTCTGCAGCTTCAAGATGCTGCTCGCTGGCCAGCTTGGCGCTGCAGCGTTCGCTTGTGAGCTGCTGATCGATAGATAAGGCTGGTTTTCTGTATTTTCCCTGCTATTGATGCTGACCACGAGCCCAACATCGACCAATTGCAGCAAACCAAAGCTAACCTTCTCTTTTCCTTTCCTGATTTGATCCTTCACATAGGATGTAACGTCAACCTGATGCCATTTCCGGGTCACATTCATTGGAACCTTGCTGAGATAATGGACTGCCTCCGGTTTTGTGGCCCAAGTCATCTCAGCTTCCTTCCAGGAGTGATCCTCCAATCCGAATACAACCGTATCGATTGCACTGCCTCCACCATCTGCAACTGCTCCATAAAAGTTCAGTGTTGCCGTGCCGATTTCATCCGTAAGCGCTTCTGTATCAAATTTGATGAAAGATTGGCGGGTCACATTCGGATCTGCTTTCATATTTTTAACGAGCAGTTTGTCACTCGTTCCATAATTCATCTGACTTGCGCCGCCTGCATTAACATAGGTGTCCTCAATAGCAGGAAGCTTCACAAGATTCGGCATGGTTACAGCTGCTTCCGGACCGTCCAGTGACCAATTGTTCGACGGATCTCCCGCTTCCACCTTGAAGGAATAGCTTTGCTTCGGCGCCAATCCCTCTACACGATAATGCTTTTGTGTTGTTGGCACAGTGGCTATCAGCATATCATCCTGATAAATCCGATAGGATACAACCATTTGATTGTCTACGGCCGATGTCCATTGAAGATCAACCGCATCATCTGCAGACTGAATCGCTTTTAGCTCGCTGCCGCTCGGCCAGACTGGCGCTGCAGCATCCTCCGGAGCTCTATATTTCACTTCCACATAAGGTTGTTGAATCGTGTTTTCCTTGCTGTTCAGAATGACTACTAAACCTTGCCCTCCTGGCATTTCAGGCTGGACAAAGGCAATACTAACCATCTTATCCGCCGCCAGTTGTTCAATTACTTGTTCAGTTATGTCAATCTCGTAGCTCTTTACTGTCTTATCCAACGTAATGGAGGACAGTGCTTGGGATTCATACGATGGTTTAGTGTTCCAGGTGATCGTCTTTTCAGACCAATTATTATCCGTCACCTTGTGAAGCTGAATACTGGCTTGATTCCCTTCCCCGGCAGCACCATACACAACTAGTGTTACAGACTCCACTTCTGCAGAGAAGCCTGCAAAGTCGAATTTCATATAGCTTTCCCGGGTTAAATCCGGGTTGCCTTTCTTGATAACCAAGGCCTTATCCTCACCAAAGTTGCTATCAGCTAAAGCATTCGAACTTCGCACATATGCATCATCTGACGGTAACAACTGGAATGAGTGAAGCCTTGCTTCTCCTGCTTGATCTGCTTTTAAAGCACCTTCATTCGCATAGATAGGTGAGACATTCATTTGAAACAGAGTGCATATCATGGTCAGGATGAGTATCTGAGCTAAAGCTCTGGACGAACGAATTATTCTAATCATGTTCAATCCTCCCAGTCTGAATTACCTTTATCCAATGATCCCCCGCAGCACATAAGGCTGCGGAGGGCTTCTAGTACTAACCAAGTTTTCGTACACAAACTAAGATGATACCTGTTCCAGCAATCTCACAGCAATCGCCGCTGCTTCCGCTCGGGTAACGATGCCTGCCGGCTTGAACAGCCCGCCTCCCGTGCCCTCCATCAAGCTGCTATCTGCAACTGCCGCAACATAACCTTTCGCCCAAGCCGGAATTTGCTCCGCATCGCGGAATTGGCTCAGCTGTCCGGCTCCTTCAGCACCCATGCTAGCTGATGCGCGCGCCAGCACTGCTGCCAGTTCCACTCGCGTCATGCCTTCCTGCGGCCGGAAGCTGCCATCGCTATAGCCGGTAATCCAGCCGGCTTGCACCGCTGCCGCTACAGCATCCGCTGCCCAATTCCCGATCTGCCCTTCATCTGTGAAGCTTTGAGCTTTGCCTCCGATAGCTTGCGGCTGCAGCGCCCGCACCAGCATCGCCACTAATTCTTGGCGGCTGACAGCCTGATCCGGACGGAAGGTATGATCGCTATAGCCTTTTACGATACCTGCTTGCACCGCTTTTTCAATCCAGGACTGCCCCCAGTGGCCGGCAATATCCTTCAGCTCATTCCCTGGCTGCGGCTCGGCGCTCTTATCTTTCAAAGCAGCAACAGCATATATGCCCAGTTGGTCAATCTCGGCGACGAAGCTGTTTCCGTCGACCTTGCCATCCATTTTTACCCACGTTTTTTGCTTGTCATCATAACGCATCAGGGCAGGCACTTGCTCTTTCCCTGCCTTGCTCGCATCGAAGGCGATGCGCAGCGTTGCCTTTTTCTTGAACTCGCCTGCCGGCTCCTGACTTAACTCAAATACCGGACTAAGCAAATTCTCTGCTTGCAAAGCATGCAGCTTTTGCCCTTCTAGCTCGGCAATTTTAAGCTGTCTGCTCGTATCTGTAGCTCCAGCCGGGATTGTCAGCTTAATTTGCTGACCAAGGCTGATCTCGCCCGCCACTCCGGCTGGCAAGTATAGCTGCCCCGAATAAGATTGATAAGGATCTATTGCTCCGGGATAGAAAGGCGGATTGACAGGAGGCTCAACCTGACGCTCTGTGAAGGAAATAACATATTGTTGACTATGCTTTCCATCAGCTGAGATTACTTTTATTGTCGCTTTACCCGGCACTGCCGCCGCAGGCTCTACCTCTACATTCGCCTCAGTATCTGCAGCAATAGCTCTAATTTTCGGCAGCGCAGCTCCTTTATCCAGCACGACATCGTAAGAGGTTTTATCCGGAGCAAATCCTGGCACTGTCACCCCGTCCAATTGCAAATCCTTGAGCGTGGCATCCTCGCCTGCCTTCACGATTGTGATCGATACGGTGGCCGTATTGGAATAGCTGCTGCCGTCAAATACGCGGAACGTAAATTGATCCGTTCCCGCCGCATTAGGCTTCGATACATACTGAAATTTGCCGTTCGCCGCATCCATCAGCTTCGCCTTCCCTTGCTTGCCGTTATCGACAATTTCATAAGCAAGAGCAGCCTCTGCCGCATCTGCTGTCAGCACGCCTTGCAGCGTCTCGCCAGCCTTTACGGTAAATGAGCTGTCATGCGCGACTGGGGCAACCGATTGAACGGCAGGCATCCACTGCATCGCTCTGAACAGCTTTGGACTTTTCTCTGATCCGATGCCTGACCCCCATTCGATATAGCCTTTGCGGCCTTTTCCGTCATTATCGTTGAACACCAGCGAGAAGCTCATCGCTTCTTTGTGGCCTGGTTGAATCGGCTTGAGCTCCGACCAAGGAAGCGCCAATTGGTAGAATGTCTGTTTACTATTTTCATCACGTGTTACAGTCAGCTTACCGTTCTTAACTATTCCTGCCTCCTTGCCTTCCGGTACCGTCCAGCGGTAAATTTGCGGGCCGTCCGGCGTATCGGAAATCCCGTATTCATACCAGCTGCGGCTCTCCCCTGGTATACCTGACGTCAATGAAAATTGCAGGCCGTCATTGTTCCAAATTTCTGAGCCCTTCATTGGCGCATAATGTACGTCATCCGTAATTTGGGCAGACAAGTAAAAGAAATCTTTGTCATAGTTCAGCCATACTTTGCCGCTTATATCGTCAGGTCCCGTATAGCCGTTAAGGCGCATATGACCGTCATCGCTGTTGATCGTCGCCTCATGCGCTTCAACTGCCTTATCCCACTCGCCAGCCATGTTCACGGTATGCTCATAAATCGGATTAAAGCTGATGTTGCCCGTATATTCATAGGCATCGGCATTTTCAAAAATAACGCTTACTTTGGCCGGATAATTCGTCACTGTTTCCAGCGATTTCAGCGAAATGGCTAGCTGCTGCTTCTCTCCGGGTTTAATAACCGCAGCCCATGCTTCCTCCCCGAACTGCTCGCCAATGCTCCATTTGACGCTGCTTACTGCAAGCTCTTTTACTTTACTTCCGTTATCCACCTCAATGCGCAGCGCTTGTGTGAATGCGTCGCCGCTCGCTTCCAGGTCAGGACGAATTTTCACCGTGTGCATCGTCTGGGCAATAAGACGGTAACGAAGCTCGCCAATCTTATTCGAACCTTGTTTAATATCTACGACAACCAGACGATAGCTGTTTGCCTCTGCCCCAGCAACCTCGATCAATTTGGAAGTCTGCTTCCCTTGCTCAGCCGTGATCCCATATTGCTTGCCTTCCACAGACAAATCCAGCGTTAGTGGCGCAGGTAACAGATTATTCACCAACACCGTCAATTGAACAGGCATTCCTGGTGAAGCTTCATCTCCCTCAATTGCAAAGGTAGCGTCTGCCGCTGCTCCCAGCACCTCACCTTGCACATAAATCGGCTCTCCCGTCAGCGTTAAATATACTTTGCCGTTATAAGGAGTAAATTGCTCCGTTTCGCCTGTCATCTTCGTAATGGCGAGCGGTGCGCTTGTCTCCAGCGCAATTTGCTGCTCTTCAAGCGCCCACATGACACGGGATTTCTGGCCGTTGCGTTCAAAGACATAGCTTTGGATGTTAGCGCCAAAGTTGTCTTTGCTCACGTATTCGGCGCCCGTCAGTTGTCTTGTCATAACGCCATAAGAGACATAAGCCGGCTTCGGCGTATATGCTCCTAACGCGTCAAGCTTATTGCGGATAAGACCGAAATTGTTTTCATTGTCGTTCGGATTAATGCCGTCATTCATCAGATCGTACCAGAACATGCGATCTACATTGTTTGCCAGGGCAATGACATAGGCGCGCACGAGATAGTCCGCTTGCGATTTTTCGTCAACACCGCTTGCATCCTGATGCGTTGGCCAGCCCAGCTCCGATATCCAGATCGGCTTCAAATTGCCGTTATTGTACTGGCGAATGAGCTGCTGCAATGATTTGAGGACCCCGTCGAGACCTTCTGGCGTCTGCGGATACCGATACGGATGAACCGCCACATTATCCAGATAGTTTAGTCCGCCCAGTTGGAATACTTCTTCCATCCATGTAATCGGCACCCCCGCCGTAACCATGCCGCTCACTGTAAAATTCGGATTGTCCGCCTTGATCGTGTTGTAAGTTTCCTTCAACAAATCAAAATAGTAATCCGGCTGAGAGTTAGCCGGACTGTTGCCCCGCTTGCCGAATCCGCCGTTGAACTCGTTATACACCTGCATGCCGATCAGCTGATCCTTGTAGGCGTTAACATAAGCATTGGCATAGCCGGCAAAGCCTTTGCGGCCTTCATCTGTATAAGGCGTCCCGTTATTGTCATAGAACGGATTATTGTAACCCGCCACAAATAGCGCTTTGATGCCTTCTTCCTCCAGCTTGTTCATAAATAACTCGGGCTGAGGAGACAGCGTGTACTTGCCTTTTTCCTTCTCGACACTTGCCCACTCCATGCCGCCGCGAGCCGTCTTCGCTCCCATATAGCGGATCAGCTGGGCCAGATCGGCACTCCAGCCAAACATCGTACGATGCAAGTGAGCCGCTACACCGAATGGGGAATCATCGACAGCACGAAAATCATAGTCGGACAACACCGTAAATGGGGTACGCAGCACAATCGGCTGGCTGCCTGGACTATTGACGGAAGCCTCCAGCATAAAATAGCCCAGCTTCGTAAACGGCACCTCAATGACAGCTTCCAAATTAGCCGTATTCACAGTTCCCTCAGACATCAAGGCACCGTTTAGATCGTGCACCTTCCATACAACCTGTTCCCTTACTGTCGGTACTTTGAATACAATTGGCGTTCCGGCAATAAATACATTGCCCAGCGTCGTCTGCTGCAGCTCTGTCGCAGGAATCTTCACTGTCGTATAGGGGCCGTCCGTGCTCGCTTGACCTGCTGCGTTTACCGCCTCTACTTTAAACGTATATTTGCCGCCTAATTGCAGACCGCTTGCCGAATAGTTCAGTGTCTGTCCATTAAGCTCGGCAATAAGCACGCCGTCTTGATACACATTGTAAGCAGTAACCGCCGCTGCGTCACCCGCCGCGCTCCATTGCAAATCTGCGCTTGTCTCGGTCATGTGAACCGTTTGCACAGCACTGCCCGCAGGCCATTTTGGTGCTGCATCGTTCAGCCGGGCGCTGGATAATTCCAAGTATGGCTGATTCGCCGCATTTTCCCGGCTGTTGATTTTGACCACGAGACCTGCCGGCTTAAGCTGTGCAAATCCGAAGCTGACAGTTCCTTCCGCGATTTTTTGTTTCACATAAGAGGTCACATCGACTTGGTGCCATTTTGCGGTACTGTTCATGGTTACAGCTTTAATATAGTGATCCATCTCCGGCTGATTGTCCCAGTTCATCGACGACTCTTCCCAGGAATTATCATCCATGCCATAGAGAACGGTATCGACAATGCTGCCCTGCCCATCATTGACCATCCCGTAATAGTGCAGAGTTGCCGTGCCTACCCCTTCTGTAAACGCTGCCACATCAAATTTCATAAAAGCGCGGCGTGTCATGCCAGCATCGCTGCTATTATTTTTGACGATGAGCTCTGTATTCGTACCATAATTATAAACACTGTATGAACCGCCATTAACATGCGTATCCTCGCTGGCATTGAAACGCTCTGTTCTCGGCAAAGCAGCCGCAACAGATGGACCGTCAGCCGACCAGTTGCCCGCAGCGTCACCAGCTACAACTTTAAAGCTGTAGCTTTGCGCCATATTCAGTCCGTTCACAATATAGGTATGCGTACTGCCGCTCACCTCGGCAATTTGCTGCCCATCCTGATAAATGCGGTAGCTCGCTACCCATACATTATCTTCGGCAGGCGTCCATTCCAATTGCATACCGCCATTTTGCGCCGGGACTGCCGTTACATGGCTGCCTGCCGGCCACACCGGCGGTTCTGTATCTGCAATCGGCGTATAAGTCACGCTAAGCTCCGGCTGATTGGCGCTGTTCTCTTTGCTGTTGAACTGAACGATAAGCCCGTTGCTTGCAGCTTGAGCGAGCGCGAGGCTGGCCAGACGATCCCCGTTCATTCGCTCTTTCATGTAATCGGTGACATCAACCTCATACCATCTTTTTGCCGGACTGGCCTTGGTTGCCGCAATGGTGCCAATAACAGCGTCATACTGCGGTTTGTTGTTCCAATTAATCCCGCTTTCACTCCATGAATTATCCGCTACTGTATGGACTTGAATGTCCACCTGGTTGCCTTCGCCATCGGTCAGTTCGCCGAAAATTCTTAATGTCGCCGCTTCGATCACACCAGGAATGTTGCCGAGATCAAATTTCATATAGCTTTGCCGTGTACGATCCCCGTCTCCCGCTTTGTTCTTAACCAGCAAAAGGGGCTCGCCGCCATAATTGCTCGCACTCTTACTGCCGGCGTTTACATAAGCGTCTGCCACCGGTGTCAAATAGACCTGTTCCGTTACTGTTGACGGCGATCCAGTTCCTGCTCCTGATCCTTCATCCGCTCCTGTCGGCAGCGGCTCGGCACTCACTGCGCCTATTTGCCAAAATAATGAGCATAACATCGTCATCACCAGCATTTTGGCTACAGCCTTAGCCGATCGACTTGCTCCAATCATCGTCATGCCTCCCAAATTTTTATTGGTGAAGCTATACTTTTCTGATCAAGCGTCTTCGGATTGCGCCCGGCTTCTGAATTCCGTTGGTGTCAGCCCGGTAATCTTTTTAAAAATCCGCACAAAGCTGTTTACATTGGTGTAGCCGACCTGCTCGGCAATATCGCGAATTTTCTCCTCCGACTCTGCTAGTAATTCTTTAGCTTTATTCATTCGTATTTCCATCAGGAAATCGATAAAATTACACTCCTTTTGCTCCTTAAACAGCTTGCTCAAATGTGAGACGCTAATGCGAAACTCGCTGGCCAGCAAATTGAGCGACAAATCACTGCGCATGTAATGCGTCTGAATATAGAGCAGCACTTGGTCGATCACATCATTTTTTTCCCGGCTGCTGCGCTTCTCCTTGATCCGTTCAATAAAAATATCCAGGGCGTTCACCGTATATTGCTCCAGATGCTCCAGCCGCTCATACTGATTCAACAGCTCAATCCGATATTGCTCGGGAAATAACTCCTCGGTTTCGACACCAATTTCCGCAGCTACTGTCGAAGCCTTCATCAAAAATTGCACAATAAGCTGCACAATCATTTCCGGTGGAACGCTATGCTCAGCAAAGGCTTCAAACCATCTGCGCACCTGCTGACGCAATTTTTCAGCATCCAGCACTTTAATGGAAGCGATCATTCCGTCCGTCATCACAAGCAGCCGGTGGAATTGCGGCGATTGACCGCTTGCAATATCCTCCTGCGTAATGATCGTATTGCCGCCTATGACGAGCTTATAGCGCAGCGCCTCAAGCGATTGCTTATAGGAATAGCGGATCGCGCCTACTTGCTCTACAACATCGCCTATGCCAATTGTAATGGTGCGATTAAAGTATTCCTGCACAAAGTTTTTCATCAGATCCGCTACGGCAACCGCCCGCATAAGGTGGCGCTCCGCCTCTGCCTCGTCGCTGTCATCAAAGCTCATAATAACCGCGCACTTGCCGGTATCCATTTCGGCGGCTATCCCCCGGTTTTCCGCATTCATCAGCTCTTCCGCCACATTGCACAGCGCATAAGCATAGAGCTGCAGATCTCTTGGCGAGGCAATATCCTGCTTATTGTCAAAATCAACGCTCATAACGACAAAACGATTCGGATGCAGCCGGATGCCGATCCGATCCATATAATGCTCGACAGCTTGCAGACTGCTGCGCTGATTGGATAATAGCTCTGACAATAGCCGCCATTTAAGCAAAGGCTTGCTTTCATTGACCTGCATATGCAATTGCTCGCGATCCTGCAAAATATGCTCCACAGTCGATTCAAAGTATTGGAATTCATCAGCATTATTTTGTCTCGGATGCACGGCCAGCCGATTGCTCATCGTGCGAATAAAGCGATTGACAGGCTTATATGTCCACCGACCGACGATAGCAGTTGTCCCGGTTGCCACCACAAACAGCACAAGCGCAAGTATAATTAACCCATTTCGAACCACCGTTAGGGGTCTTGTCAATTGATCCTCAGGAACGATTCTTACAATTTTCCAGTCCGTGTATGCTTCATGCACATAGAAAACAGAAGAATTGATATGCTCTACCTCAGATTGAAAATAACCGTCCTGCTGTCCCTGCAAAAGGCGGCTAATATAGGGAAACTCGCTAATGTCCTTGCCCAGCTTGCTTTTGTCCGCATGAAGAATGACGACACCTTCGCCGTCAATGACAAAGGTTTGCCCTTCTTCCATCCTATCGGTGTTGCGGATCAAATTGTAAAGCACATCCTCCTTCAAATTGACCGCGATCGCTCCTTTGCGCGAGCCAGGCGTATGAAGTAACGGATAAGTACGGACAAGTGTTACCACATTGCGGTAAATTGGATAATTCGTCAGGGTCATTTTTACTTTATGCGTCGGCATCCAGTGCGATAAGCCTTCAAATTCGGCAAATTGGTTGATCCAGCTGAAGTCCTGCAGCATATCCTGCTCTGTCAACGTGTTGCCGCTTACAAGCCGCTGTTTGCTATAGGAGTATAAATCCATCGAAAAAATTTGCTCTGTACTGTTCACGATGTTTGTAATCAAGTTGGAAACTCGGAATGAATTGTTCCGGCTCTCCTGCTCATCCAGCTCATGATCAAAAAAACGAATCACTTCATCATGCTTCATCAATTGAATCGCAGATTTATCCAAATTTTTTAATGTCAGCTCCAACTTGTTGTCAAGCTGCCGCAGCAGTTCCATATTTGTATCGGCAAGCTGACGCTTCAATTGATCGTTGAACACTAAGTACGTAATAAAAATAGAAGAGAAGACAAGGAGAAACAGAATCATCGATAAAATCGCAGCCGCCTTAACCAGACGCCGGTTTTGAAATAGATTCATGCCCAGTCCCCCTCTTGTCTTCTCTCTGATCGTACATCTTCAATTATTGAAAGCTTGCCTTGTTATCCTCATACCATTGCTGAGCAACTTCTGTAGCTTTGGCGCCGCCCAGACGATCCCATTCCTTGCGAATTTCCTCAAGCGCCCACTTGCCTGTATACTTGTCACCCTGTGTAACTGCCGTCGCTCTTGTCTCACGGATAAAAGTATCCAGCGTCGCACGGATCTCATTAATTTCATCAAAAATCGGCTGATATGGCGTATCGCGTCGGAATTCGTTTTTCAGTGCCAATTTCACGGATTCTACCGAAAGTGCAGCCATGCGTTGCGACAGCTCATCTTCTGCAGCCTGAATTAGCAAATCCTCCGGCTTCATATTTTCCTTCCGCACAACTCCGTATTCGCCTGCGTACAGCACCTCTTTGTTGAATTTATCAACGTCAGTACGCTTCGCCACACCATCAACCAGTTGATAATGCACGCCCTCTTCCCCATTCACAAGCGTAAACCAGCCATTTTCCATAATCCAATCCAAGTATTCAATTGCCGCCTTCGGATTTTTCATTTCCTTATTGAACGCGACATATATAAACGGCGAGGATTCTTGATAAGCGCCATAGTGACCATACTGCGTCGAGACCGACTCCATCGGCTCCGGCTTGGCAGTCGGTACGTTAGCGATTAGGTCCTTCATCAAAATATCGATATTACCGCCGCCCCATTGACCCATGAGAATACCGGCTTTTCCTGTCGTCCACAGCTGGTTGGCACGCTGGTTGTTGTTGTCCGTCAAATATTCCTTATCCACAAGCCCTTGCTCATAAAGCTCCTTCTCCAGTTGGATAACGTCTGCGAAGCGATCCAGGACCCCGCCATAAGTCATTTTGCCGTCTTCCAAATACCACTGCGAGTTGATTGCGCCATAAAGCGCAGAGTAAACATCAAAGGTCGTATAACCAACAATTGGCGTGCTGTCGGCATAATGCTCCTTGAAGGCCTTGGCAACACTAACAAGCTCCTCCATCGTTTTCGGCCTTTCCAGCTTCAGCTCATCCAGCCAATCCTGGCGAATCCAGATCCCGTGGTTGGCAATTTGGGTGACCGGGCGCTTTGTTGCAATGGCATAAATTTCACCATTAAACGTGAGATGCGCCTTTAAATCCGGATTTTCTTCCAAATATTTTTTGTATGTGGTGCTGTATTTATCGATATAGTCGCCAATCGGCTGAATAACCCCTTGTGTAACCAGCTTCCCGATATAACCGCGGTCATATTCCCATACCAAATCCGGCGCCTGGTTGGAAGCAAACAATATATTCAGCTTATCCTGCGCCTGATTGCGTGCGACAGGCACGATCGATACATCAATACCGGATTTCTCGCGAATCCATTTGACCCAGCGATTGTCTTCATAAGTGCCCTCATCACTCGATACTTGGCCGCGGTCAAACGTCGAAATGCTAATCTTTTTCGGCAACCCTTCATACGGATCGGCGGCATCCCCTTTATTCTCACCGGTATTGTTGTTTTGTTTTACCGGTTCGGTTCCGCCATTACTTCCCTTGCCTCCGTTGCCGCTGTCGCCTCCGCTATTGCTTGAGCAAGCCGTCGTTCCCAGCATCGCAATAGCGATGCAAGCCATCAAGGCCAGTTTCCCCCTATGTTTCATACCTTTCTTCATAGCCAACCTCCTAGAATATTATTAATTATATCAAAATGCGACTAAAATGCGCAGTTGATATCTTTCGACATTGCCGTCAGCCTTTAATCGAACCAAGCAGCACACCTTTGATGAAATGCTTCTGCAAAAACGGGTAGACGCACAGGATCGGTACGATCGCAAATACGACTGCCGCCGCCCGTATCCCTTCAGGCGTAATCATCACCTGGTTCACACCTTCCCCGCCGCGCAGCAAATCAGGACTGACGAGATCGATCATTTGGTACAGCTTCACCATTAAAGATAATTTGTCGGTACTGCGAATATAGATCAGTACATTCATATAGGAATTCCACCAGCCAACCGCGTAAAATAACGTTAATGCGGCCATAACCGGCTTCGATAGCGGCAAAATAATTTTCCACAAAATCGTGGCCTCGCTGGCGCCGTCAATGGCAGCCGATTCTTCCAGCTCCTCCGGCAGTCCCTCGAAAAAGGACTTCATAACGAACATATTGTAAGCGCTAATAAGTGCAGGCAGCCATAGCGACCAATAAGTGTTGACGAGTCCCAAGCTGTTCGCCAGCAAAAAGTTAGGGATCAGCCCTCCGCTGAACAGCATCGTGAATAAAATCGCCATCAGCATAATTCCTCTGCCTTTAAGTCTCGGCTTGGACAGCGGATAGGCTGCCATGATGGTCAGCAGCATATTGAGAAAGGTGCCAACTATAGTAATGATGACCGTGTTTTTCATGGCAATGACGAGCTGTCCGTCTTTGAGCAAAGTCTTATATGCCTCTACATTGAAATCGATCGGCCACATAAATACTTCTGCCGCATTAATCGCTCTGCTGCTGCTCAATGATACAGCAATAATGTTAATAAAAGGGAATATAGTCGCATAGGCGGCAAGCGCCAGCAAAATATAATTGAGCCAACGAAAAAATGACGATGATGTCTTTTGGCTGCGTATTTTCAAGCTCTACTCACTCCTTTCCGGAATTGGCAGGCTACCAGAGTCCACGTTCTCCCAACTTTTTAATGATCCGGTTAACCGAAATAATCAATATCAGTGCGATCAGCGATTGAAACAGTCCTAGCGCTGTCGTATAACTGTACTGCAAATTGACAAGACCGCGCGTATACACATACGTACTAATCACTTCCGCAACCCCTGTTACTGCCGGATTGCGCAGCGCATACACCTGCTCGAAGCCGACGTCCATCATTTTTCCTACCTGCAAGATGAGCAGAATAGCAATTGTGGAGCGAATGCCCGGCAGGGTAACGTGCCAGATTTGTCTAAGCTTGTTGGCCCCATCGATTTTGGCCGCTTCGTACAAGGTTGGATCAATTGCGGCCATCGCCGCCAAATAAAGAATCGTTCCGAATCCTGCTTCCTTCCAAATGGCGGACCCAATAAAGCTGACCGGCCACCAGAACTTATCTGCCATAAAGTAAATCGGCTCAAAGCCGAATGCCTGCAGCACATAGTTCACGATGCCTGTCGATGGCGACAAAAGCGCAATGATGATGCTGCCCAGCACCACCCATGAAATAAAATGGGGGATGTACAGCAGGTTTTGCAATGTCCGTTTATACCACTCTACTCTGACCTCGTTAAGCAGGAGAGCCAATATAATGGGCGCCGGAAAGGCGAACAAAAGATGATACAAATTAAGCAGGAGCGTATTTTTCAAGACCACGTAAAACTCCTTGCTTGCGAACAGCTTTTCAAATTGCTCCAGGCCGACCCAAGGACTGCCCAAAATGCCGTCAGCCAGACGATAATTTTTGAAGGCGATGATCTCTCCGCCAATCGGCGCATATTTGAATAGCAGCAAATAGATGGCAACCGGCACTAACAATAAATAGAGAAACCGGTTTTGCGACAGATGCTTCATCGTTTTGGTTCTCCCCCTTTCGTATGTTCGTTCATTCAACGCTGCACATTCAACCTACCATGCCCGGCCCCGGCTCGAAAATCTCCAGTTTTTATGATGCTATTCCTTATCGCCGAATGCCCCATCTACAATTTTTGTGATGGTACTCCTTTTCGATTTTTTCCAGTGTTTTCGGGCTTTTGGACACACTACCGAACATGTTTTTTTCGCTTGGTCAGGACGTCAGTTATTATGAGTCACTCATCGAAATCGGCGATGATTTCCGTCACAATGTTTTAACGGCTACCGTATGACAAAAAAGGAAGCACCTATTATGACGATATTCGTCAATAGGTTACTTCCCACTAGACATATTCACTAACTGGATATTATGTAGGTAAATAAGAAATCCATTTCTCAGCGCGGATCAGCCTGTCATCTCCGCATGAAAACGTGCGCGGCCCGCACTATCCTGTTATAGAGAAAAATCGGTCACGCCTTTCTTATAGGCATATTTAAGCGTGTATGTATCTCCGTCCTCAAAGGGCATAGTTGCAATTTTTATTCGAGTATAGTCAAGCCTATGTTCTCTTAATACTTTTTTTATCAAGGCAATACTCCGTTTTTCATCCGTAATGACACAAAATATGTTAAGTGCATATTTATACGGCTCAGACACGCATTTCCCCATGTCAAAACCATCGACATAGCCAAGTTCAGCTTCGGCTAAATATATATTTAAATATTCCATTACTTTATTTTTTAACCATTCATCGCGTTGGTTTCCTTTTACGCTTTTCAAGGGATACTGTACCACTAACCAAAATTTCTCATCCATTCAATCCTCCGCCTCCCTGTATAAAGGTGCAATGCGGTCAATCCGGTTCGTCCAAATCCAGCCGCTGTACTGTTCAGGCAGCCGCTTGAGATCATCAGCCGTATCGAAGCCGCTCGAAAAATCGCTGCCATCGCCTCCGACTACAATCGTACGAGTCCCGGCATCGTCCATACGATCGAGGAAGCGGTCCGGCCACCCCCAAAGCCAAGGGGCAATTTTCTCCGGAATGTGCAGCTCTGTATTTTTACATGCAGCCGGCATATACCCTGTCCATCCCGCAGCAACATAAGGGATCAGGCAGCTTTTCATCGTCGCCTTGGACATGACGCGCATCTCGGGCATTCTCTCCTTCAGGGCGGCGATCGGGTTGTCTCCTCCGTACACAGCCAGCAAATCCTGCTGCTGCTTGGGCAGCGCTGACAAATATTTGGCAAGCAGCTCTCCCTCATACGGATCATTGCTTTTAATATCGATTAACAGCGCTTTGTCGGGAAATCGGTCCAGTACCTCAGTTAAAGAAGGCATCATACTGACCCCTTTTCCGCGGAAGGGATAGGTCTTGCCTTGATCGGCGGTGTAGCCATACCCGATATCCAGTTTTTTCAGCTCGGCCATGGTGTAATCTCTCGTCACACCTTCCGCATTCGTGCGGCAATCCAGCGTCCAATCATGAAAGACGGCAAATTGCTCATCTTTCGTAATATGTACATCAAATTCTACAGCGTCCGCCCCTGCCAGAAATGCCGCTTCCATCGAAGGAATCGTATTTTCCAAAAATGAATGCTCCGGCGGGTAGATTCTCTCCGCTGTACAGGTATCATTGGCGATGCCGTCCATCGGATAGGTTTGGGCAAGCCCGCGATGCGCAAGCAAATGCGGCTCTCCGCTCCGCGCCTTCATCAGTAAGGAGCTGTTGTTCAGGTAGATAAATGCGACCAGCAGCAGCAGCGCGATGACGATTTTGCTTCTAGCTATTTTTTTCAGCCGGTTCATTCGCAATCCCCTCCCAAATCGCTTGAAGCTGCGCACAGAGCGAGTCGTAAATCGCTTGCTCGTCCATTCTGGCAGAGCCAGCGATTAACGCATTGAAAAACAATCCGACCAAAATCGAAGCCACCATATCCGAATCCCAGCGGCAGCGAAATTCGCCCTTTTGCTTCGCTTCTTCAATGATCGTGCGCAATGTGTCTTGAAAAATCGCGATATTGGACGTCTCTTCCTTAGACTCGATCGCTGACCTGAGCGTCTCGACCAATGTCAGACGCAACAATTCCGCATGTTGAAAATAAATGGCCAGCAGGTCGCGGAAAATATGGAGCACTCTATCTTTGACAGCCCCTTCGGCATGACGCGCAGCAATCTCTCCCATCAGCTTAATATGTGAGGTGGCCACATGCAGCAAAACATGCTCTTTTTTAGGAAAGTAGTTAAAAAAAGTACCCTTGGCTATACCGCTTTGCAGTGTAATTTCCTCCACTGTAACGTTGT
Organism: Paenibacillus sp. GCM10027626; assembly: GCF_042676285.1. NCBI lineage: Bacteria > Bacillati > Bacillota > Bacilli > Caryophanales > Paenibacillaceae > Paenibacillus > Paenibacillus sp. GCM10027626. The sequence continues at coordinate 286,124 of NZ_JBHTHC010000010.1, forward strand.
CGTACCCTTTCTGCTTGAACAAAGCGATGGCTTGCTTAATGATCGTTTCCTCAATCTGTTTTTTACGCGCTTCTCTTCGCATCTATTTCACCTCTACATTCGAACAGCACAAAAAATGACTACAGTCATATATGACTGTAGTCATTTTACAATTAATGCTGCTCTTGCGCAACAACAAATTCTTGCTGGCAACATCAGAGAGGCGAATCTTTCTCGTCATACGGCTACTAGCCGCCAGCAGCCGCAAATGATATAATACAATATAATACTTTCAATGTTCAGGAAAGGACTCCATCATCCCTATGACACAACCAACCGGCAACCAGCCGCTCTATTTGCAAATCAGGGCCATGCTCAAAGAAAAGATCGAACGAGGCGAGCTGCAGCCCGGCGACCAAATTCCGACTGAAGCCGAACTTGTGCAGCAATACGGCGTCAGCCGCATAACCATTAAAAATGCGATCAAGCTGTTGGTCGAAGAGGATCTTGTCTATCGCATTGCCGGCAAAGGTACCTTTGTCGCCGATCCTGCAGAAGCCGCCGCTGCAGCTCCAATCAAGGCAGTATCTCGCCAGCAGGCAGCGCATAAGCGGAAAATCGGTTTTTTAAGCCCTTTCACCAATGACGAGTTTTCCATGCAGCTGCTGCAAAGCATCGAGGAAGCCTGCAAAGAGCAAAATGTAATCCTTATTGTCCGTACAGCAACTACCCAATCGGAGGAAAGGGACGGCATCAACTTTCTGCTTGAAGCCGATGTTGATGGTTTGCTCATATTTCCTGTAGACGGCGAAGCCTACAGCGATGCGATTTTGGGCTTGAAAAGCACGGGCTTTCCTTTTGTGCTGGTCGACCGCTATTTGCCCGGAATTAAGACGAATGCCGTCTATTCGGACAACTACCAAGGCGGCTATCTGGGAACCGAATATTTGATTCAAAAGGGCCATAAACGAATCGGGATTGTTTCGGGGACTAGATCGAAAACCTCCAGCTCCGAGGACCGGTTCTCCGGTTATTTGGGAATGGCGGGGCAAGCCGGGCTAAAAATCGAGCCGGCCCATTGGCTGACGCGGACCGATGAAATTACATATATGGATACGGAAGCCAGCCAGCGCATCGTTACCGAGTGGCTGCAGTCCCAGCCGGAATTGACTGCCGTCTTCGCCTTTTCGTGCGGGATGGCTGTTTATGTGGCAAGAGCCGCCAGCGAACTGGGCAGGAAGGTGCCGGAGGAGCTTGCCATTTTATCGTATGACAATCCGCCGGTCCATGACTTGCATGGCCGCTACTTCAGCTGTATCGAACAACAAGTGGATAAGATGGGGGAAGAGGCGCTATCCCTTCTCCTCAGTGCGATCGATGAACCTTCCCTCACCCGCGAAGTTGTCCTTCCAGTGTCGATCAGGGAAAGGCGCACGACCTGAGCGGCACGGTGAAGAAACGGCTGGTGCACAAAACGGCAGGTACGGCGGGGCGTGGATACAGGTTCCGTTATTCGCAGCAAATCGCGCCGCGAATAGCGGGCAAACACCACTAATTACGTTGCGTTGCGGACCTGAGCAGAAACTGGGCGGACCTGAGACGGACCGTCGTTCCGTTATCTGTGAACAAATGTGCCGAAACGGCAGGCCGGCGGACCGTGGTTCCGTTATTGGCCTCAAATCACCGCGAAAATCATGAAAATGACGCAAATAACGGATCCTCTGTCCGCGAAAGCATCCAATCGCCTGTTTTTCGAGCAATAACGGAACATATGTCCGCATGCCTCATGGCCCACGCCTAGCTGACCTTTTCGGGACTCGGCGAAGACGGCTCAACGCTTTCTCCAGGCTGGATTGTTGTATAAAACGCAATATTTTTCATTATGATGGACACTTTTTCCGAAAATGCTGTACGTTTTGCAACAATCTGCCCCCGCTACCACAACACGAACCCCAAATTTTTGTATTTCATACAACAATTCTCCCTCCCGGACCCATTCGCACCGTTTATTGTTGTACAACATACAACAATCCGCGAACATCCGCCAATCAATATACTCTCCGCGCAGTCACAAACCGCTTCATCCACTTGTCATCCAGCTCGCCGATATGAACGCCTTTTTCTTTTGAGTAGGTATGTAAAATTTGATTATTGCCTGCATAGATGCCGACATGGCCGATCGGCAGCCCCCGGGCGCTAAAAAACAGCAAATCGCCTTTTCGCAGCTCGTCCACACTGACCTCTTTGCCTTTCTCCGCCTGATCGTAAGATACGCGCGGCAGTTCCAGCGACAGCACCTCTTTAAACACATGACGGACAAAAGAGGAGCAATCAAAGGTAGAAGTTTGATCAGATGATGCGCCGAACTTATAAGGGGTGCCAAAAAATTGCGAGCCATAGGCAATTAGCTCATCCGCCTGCCGCTCTGTCAGAGCGGGACTCGTATAGTCGGTGTACAGCGGCTTGGCCGAAATAAAACCGATACGCTTATCCGCTGTTTGCACCTCCAGCCAGTTCGCGTCGATTTCCCTGATCACGTGGATCCTCTCGCCTTTGGGAATCAGCCGGTAGACCGGAGCATTCTCTTCCGCACTTGGAGCTTTACGCAGATTAACTCCATACCGTACTGTATTTTCGTAATTTGTTGCCGATGAGATTGAGATGCTGCCCGAATAGGCATGCCACTGCACGACATTGCCCAAAGCTTCGCTTATGAAGCGCAGGGGGACCATCGTTACCCCGTTCATGATTGTCCCAGACTTAGCCAAGGTTAGGCGTTCCTGATTTATGAATGCGACCGTATCCCCTATCCGATAGGTAAGCGTGCTCCCGCCTTTGACGGCAGTTACGGTCTGCGTTTTGTTATTCCAGGTAACTTTTGCTCCCTGGGCCTCGAATATGGAACGCATCGGGACGAATGTTGTACTCTCCTTTACCACAGGATCCGCAGAAAACGCAATTGGCTTGCCGTCTAAATAGATGCTGCCAACCCCAGCGTTCGCTGAAACATGAGCAGTCCCTGCACCGGCCAACATTAGCATAAGCAGCGCGGTTGTACCAATTCTTCTAAACACCGGCATTCTATCATCCTTCCGAAAAAAGTCTTCCATATATTGACGCGTCGGCGTAGAAGTTAGTTACGATGCAAATGTTGGAAATCGGACAGGTATGGAATTAATTGCAAATAGGCATATTACATAATTAAAGCCCTAAGCCGGCAAGTGACGAACAGGATCGTTCTCAGGCGAGGGAGCTCATAATTAATGATTGGAGTGAAATGAGCGTGCCGCTGGCAAATATAAATGGCGTAATTTTGCATTATCACAAGCATGGGGATGATGGCATTCCGATTGTATTTATCCATCCTCCACTGCTGACGAGCACCAATTTCCGCTACCAGCAAGTACAGCTATCCAACGAGTTTCAAGTCATTACATTCGATATCCGCGGTCATGGGCAAAGCGGGCAATCCGACACACCGTTTACATACGAGCTGATCGTTGAAGACATGAGACAACTGCTCAATCATTTAGGTATCCGGCAAGCTTATGTATGTGGATATTCCACTGGAGGCTCGATTGCGCTGCAAGCCATGCTGACCCATCCGGACCGGTTTACCGGCGGAATACTGATAAGCACGATGTCGGAGACGAGCGATTTTATACTAAAAAACCAGATTCGGCTGGCAATTGGCTTGTCCAAATGGAGACCGGTCATGCGGCTCATGGCGCTTGGAATTTCGTGGAGCAACTCGGACCAAACGCTAACGTTCCAAAATTTGCTGCAAAGCTCGCTCCGCGGCGACAGGCGCACCATCAAGCAATATTACGAATACAGTCTGAAATATAATTGTACCGCGAAATTAGGGCAAATTAAGGGGCCAATTCTGCTGTTATACGGCCAGAAAGACCGGAGGTTCAAACGCTACCTCAAAAAACTTCAGAACGGACTGCCGCAATATGAACTGCATCTCATCCAGAACGAGAACCACCAGCTGCCCACAAAAGCGGCCGACGAAATGAATGATGTCATCCGCAGATGGATTCGTGCCCATGAATATATAGACAGCGTGGCACAGGAGCATCATCCTTCGCCATCACCTGCACCATTCATGATGTACGAGCCGGTCGCAGAGGAAAGTGTGGAAAAACAATAATAGTTGGGCGATGAAGTCAGCTTCCCCTTCAGTAACAGTAACAGCACATAGTACTGCTTAGGCACGCGCGATGCGCGTGCCCTTCTTGAATCAACACATCGCTGCAGCATACTGCGCGACCGACAAGCTCGCATAATCGCCGATCTGCTCGCCAAAAAATGCCGGTACGATCCGGCAGGCCGCAAGTGAGCGCGGGTGCGCTTCAGCCTTCAGCTTCGCCAGCGCATAGGGCTCAAGCAGCGATTGCTGTCTCCCGTATATGCTGCCGATCACAATACATTGCGGGTTCAAGATATCGACGAGCAGCGCAAGTCCCGAGCCCAGCTGCTCCCCCGTCTGCCGCATTACTGCGAGCGCCAGCTCATCGCCTTGCTGCGCAGCTTCGCCTATTACGCGAGCATCGAGTGCGGACAATTGCTCCAGGCTCGGGCAAAGCGTCGGCTTCTCCCCCCGCTGCAAGCGCTTGACCGCTTCCAGCTGGGCGAGATGAGCGATGCCGCCTCCGCTGCAGAAACCCTCGAACGAGCCAGTCTTGCCGTAACCTCCCGGCCCGTTTTCCGCCATCCGCATATGGCCGACCTCGCCCGCCATATCATTCGTACCGGCATACAGCCGGCCGTCCAATATTAGGCCGGCTCCCATCCCCGTGCCGAAGGTAAGGAAGATTAGATTGTCCATTCCCTTGCCGGCTCCCCATTGCCATTCTGCAAGCGCACATGCATTGGCATCGTTCTGCAAGGCAGTAGCGGTACCAAACCGCTCGCGAAAAGGGGTTACAACATCAATTTCCCGCCATTCCGGCAAATTGGGCGGCGATAGCACAAGCCCAGACCGGCTGTCGAGCGGCCCGCCGCAGCTAATGCCAATGCCGGCGATTTCCGCATCAACAGGCTGCGCAGCCAGCAGCTCGTCAAGCAGATCGCCAAGACGATTCAGCGCAGCTTCCGGCGCAGGCGGTGTCGGAAACTTCTTTTTATCCAGCAATTCAATCTGATCGCCCGAGACAACGCCGATACTTACGGCACATTTCGTCCCTCCAATATCCACTCCCGCAAGCAGCTTCTTCATTTTTACCGCCCCCTTTCACCCAAAAAACTGCTGCTCCAGCATAACGCACATCGTATGGTAGATCGGCAGATGCCGTTCCTGTATGTCAGGCGTACTATCCCAAGGCACGCGAATGACAATATCGCATAAATCGTTCATTTGTCCGCCATTGCGCCCGGTCAGCCCGATCGTCGTTACCCGCTTCACTTTAGCCGTCTGCAAGGCGCGAACGACATTGGCCGAGTTGCCCGACGTACTAATTCCGAGCAGTACATCGCCCGGAATGCCGTAGCCAAAAACCTGCTGGGCATAGATCATATCGGCTGCTACATCATTGGCATAAGCGCTAGTAAGCGCAGTTGAGCCGATTAATGAAATCGCCGGCAGCGCTCCTTGCAGGTGGTCGGCCAGGTAGGAGCCGGATTCAGGAAATTGTGCGACGAATTGCACGCGTTCCGTCTCCGAAAGCGGCCGTTTGGACATAAAGCCCTTCATTAGCTCGCCAACAATATGGTCACTGTCCGAGGCACTGCCCCCATTGCCGCAGACTAATAGCTTCCCGCCTGCGCGATAGCTTGCTGCTATTCGATCAACTGCCGCAGTGATATCCGCTTCGCACACCGCCAGTTCCGGATATTTTCTTATTAACTGTGATAATTCGTTTTCCTTTGTCATAAACGCATCCTCCTCTAATAATAGAGCTTAAAAAACGAATAAAGTCATATTTATCTTATTTATTAAATTAATTAAGTTGATTATAGCAAGGAGCCTTCCATCTGTCTATCCCGCATTTACCGTCTTTGAACAGAATAAAAGCCGTCCTATAGCCCGCTTTGTGAATCGATGGTGCTGAAGTTTGCCGCGCTTCCATCAGGAGCAAATGGTGCGCCACCCTCTATCGAGTGAAGAGCTGGCGGTGCATGCGCGGCGCATTGAGCGAGAACAAAAAAACGGAGGCTGCAAACGGTCACTGCCGTCTACCCCTCCAGTCAAACACGCTGTTCATCATATGCCCCAAGCAGTAACCTGTTAGACTGATGGCATACGCCATAATTAGACTCATATAAGCAAATGACTCGTATGAAAGATTGGGAAGAAATTGCCTCAGCCCGTATAAGGGGCCTAGAAACACAATAACTGCGGGGATGGCGAGCACAAGCCAATCCATACTGTAGCTAACAAGGACAAAAGCAAAGGCTAGCAGCCAATAAAGTGTACTAAATTTTAGAAACTTCGCATTTCCCTTATTCTTATCGTTCATATAGAATCCCCAAATCAACCATATTATTAAAAATAGTATTGTACTCGCGATATTCATGCCTGTAGGCGGAGAACCTTTCAAATAGGCAGTGAAGTTTATTATAGTAAATGGGACTCCGAGAAGTAGCGCTAAAAGTAAGCTAGCCAGCATTCAGTAAGCCTCCTTTGCTTTCGGATTCGGCTTGTTTTTGCGAAAATATCGCACGTCATACACGTCTGTTGATTATCCAAAAAAAGTAATACATAGAGCTCAACCTTAAAAGCTGATCTCGACTTCCTTTACCCCAAAACTAACTGGATTTTATGTAGGTATATACGCCAGAACAGAGGATTTTTGCAGTCTAACTGGAAATCATCCAGCTAGTATGGGCCAAATCGAGTCTATCCATCTCTAACTCCCATTCTAACTGTAGGTTTTCCATCTAGTCCGGCTATCTAACGAACAAAACATAAAACGAACTGTAGAAAATCCATTTAGCTGGCCAATATGAATAAATTCCCAGTAAAAAAGAGCGACAAATCACAACCCATATTGTGGTAAATCAACAGCCTTGCACGACGTACAACAAATCAGCGCTCGTAACTTTCCGTCCGGCCGAATTATTGTAGAAAATGCAAAAATCTGGCCTCGCAGGGCTCTTAGAAGGGCCACATTGTTGCAAAACGTGCAGCATTTCCATGGAATTTAGTGAAATCAGCTTAAAATGTTGTGTTTTGAGCGATAATTTTCACTTCATAGCCTCATAGGCTCATTCGCTTACATTTGTAAGCCGCTCAAGCATTCCGCTCCATTACCAGAAACTCGGTTCCGTTGTTGTCAAACCTGCCTGACGGTTCAAATCCGGCCTTGGCGTAGAGCCGGATGGCTCTCCCGTTGAACGCCGCCACGCTCAGCCGCAGCCGCTGCGGTTCGAACGTCTCGCGGGCAAAGCCAAGGCAAGCGGACAAGAACGCCATGCCGCTGCCTTGGCCAGTCAACTCAGGTTTCATGCCAAGACCGATGTCGACAACATGGTCGCCGCCATATACTCCTGCACGGCGGCCGCTCGGCACCTGCGCGTTCGCTCCGAAGCAGCAAAAACCGATGAATTCGTTTTCAGCATTTCGCACTCCATAATAGGTTCCATCCAGCAGCTCGCTTATCGTCTCCTGACACTCTTCTAAATTGTAAAATGCATATTCCCCTTCATACCGCCACCTGCATATTTCTGCCGCCTCATCGATTTGCAGGGCAGTAATCTGCATTCCTTTCATCGCCGCTCAACCTCCTAATCTATCTACTCTGCATTCGGATATTCGTGTTCATCCACCAAAGCTCATGCTCTATTTTACCATTCATTAACATGGCAAAGAAACCTTCCGCCCAACAGCCCCAAAAATGGCCTAAACTTTTTTGAGGCTAATTACGTCTTATAATCGGGAAGTATTTTCCACTTTTGTAAAAGGAGATGCATCTAGTGAAAAAGACCGTTGCGATTGCTGGCAGTACAATATTACTGCTGACAGCAGGAGTAAGCGTATGGGCAAGCTCCACCTCTCCATCCAATCCTTATGTTCTTGAAAGCGAACCTATCTCTCATCTTAACGATCATGAAACCTACCAAGAAACTGAACGTCCGGAAATTTACGAGGCGATGATGAAAAGATGGGAACAAGCAAAAGAAAAAGTTATCAAGCACAAATTGTCTAAAGAAAGCAATGTAACTAGGCAAGAATGGCGTATTATCCCCAGCTCGGATATTGATTTGGAACTAACGAACGGGCTTTCTGCGGCAGAATCCACTTCCTTTGCAGACGCTTTATTCAGCGATCAAAGAAAAAGCAATCTTGGTTACGGAGACTACTTCCCTGCAGTTCTGCTAAACGAGGCAAAGGATCGCGCCATCCTCACCTGGGAGAAAGCAAGCGGAGAAATCGTTGCAATTGACATCAAATCGAAAATAGATAGCAGCGGGAAACGAACGTGGTATGTGGACGGAGAAGCAATGAAGATCGAGTAACCGTACACTTCACCTTAAACGCGAGAAAGGGGTGACCAGCCCTCTGGTCTGTCCCAGCTCTGTCAGCATCGTATACAATCGAACGAGTGATAGCTGATATTGCCCCGATCCGCCGCTCTTGAAAGATTAATCCGATACATTGAGCCAGCAACTCGTCGGCCTGCTCACGTTGACTGCATTGTACAGCTCCTTGGCTGCCCGCTGTGGAAACACACTAGCAACCGGGTCGCCATATGTAACATCGTCATTAAACAAAATCGACTCCAAACCGATACGTATCCGATAACGAAGCGCTTCAACTGCTTGCTCACTGGAGTCAGCCGCCTCGATTAACCGCCTTTGCGGACGGCTAATGCCGATGCTTACTTGCAGCCCCAAGTACTTGCGCGCAGCCTGCTGGACCCCTTCTGCCCAGGCAAAAAGCTGTGCCTTCTGCTCTGCTCGCGAACCGCCGCTGCCTCCAACAATCGTAATTTGCGATTGCTCCAATAGTACAGGCACGAGCCGCGCTTTGTCCGGAATCAGCTCACCCGCAATATTGGCGAGGGCAAACAGCAGCAAGTCGCGATCCTTCTCTTCGTAACGCGAAGCTTCCAGTGCATCAATCTGAATGGCGAGCGCTGCGTGCCACGACCAATCGAGCGGGTAGTTATATTCCTCCAAAAAATACCGCAGCTGCGCTTCACGTATCTCGCCGTGAATCAGCTTGATCACGAAAAACCGTCTTAGCTCCCGCATCTGGCCGATTACCTGAGCCGACAGCTTCATGTGGGGCAAGCTTAGACCTGATAACCCTTATCCCGCTCAATAAGGGGCCTTGTGGGTTGTAACGAATCTAACGACTAAGCTTGCCCCACAAGGGTTCCATTTTTTGGTATGCGATATACCATACAACGTGGTAGGATAGAGACAACTCTTCATACAAAGGTAGGAATGATTCATGTCCACTTCTTCCATACTCGTTGCTTCAGCCACAGTTCAACTTTTTCCGTCGCATGTATATTCGCAGCACCCGTGTTCTGAATCGCTTTATCCAAACAATGACGACTTTGTCTCGTCACCCTGGGGCTTCCATAGCGGCAGCTAGTGCAGACGCAGCAGAGGCGAAAGCCATTTACCGCCTTCTACAGAATCTCGAGCTCACCGAAGAAAACGTCATGGACTGCTATCGACAGGAAACGCTGCGGCAGATGAAACAAACCGGGGAGACCGTGTTTCTGTGCATACAGGACACGACCGGGATCAGCTACGCCAAACGCGAG